>SRJI02000014.1 GCA_005473895.2 Carideicomes alvinocaridis | reverse complement strand
GCCAGGGGCGCTGCGCGTCGGCCTCGATCCAGGCGGCGATCCAGCCCGGCACCGGCGGCGCGGCCCCTTCGACGCCCAGCGCGCGGGCGACCTCCGCCGGGTCGACGATCCCGCCCGGCCCGGTGACCGCGGTCCGATAAAGAGCCTGCCCCGCGCAATCCCCGTCCATCCGCCACATCGACTGGTCGAGATAGATGAAGCGGTGATCCCAGCAGGCCACGCGGCTGTGCATCTCGAACCGCTCGAAGGTGCGGATGCGCCGGCGATAGCGCACCGAGACACCGGCCATGGTCATGCCCCAGCCGTTGTCCCGCAGCACCCGGATCAGCCCCAGCCGCTGCGCCATCACCATCCGCCCCAGGTCGTAGAGCGTCAGGGTCCGGCCGTTGTTCAGCTCCATCCAGATGTCGATGTCCTGCGGCCAGCAGCGGTGATGCGAGACATGCGGCTCGCCCACGGCGATGGGGGGCGCCTTGCGGAACTTCCAGAATTCCTTGGCCATGCGGATCACGGGATACATGGCCGCGGACTCTGCCCTCGGGCGCCCCGCGGTCAACCGCGACCTTGCGGCACTTGCCCTCGTCCGTCGGCGCCATTACCTCTGAGCGACGAAATTGAACGGGAAGGTTGCGCGACAATGATGGCGATTTACGGCCCGCTGAGGCTGATCCTGGACGTGGTGTTCTTCATCATGCTGGCCCATATCATCATGAGCTGGCTGATCTCCTTCCAGGTTCTGAACCTGCGGCAGCAATTCGTCGCGCAGATCTGGTACGGGCTGAACCGCCTGCTGGAGCCGGTCTATACCCCGATCCGCCGCATCCTGCCCGATACCGGCCCGCTGGACCTGGCGCCGCTGGTGGCCTTCATCATCGTCATCTCGCTGCGCGACTACATCCTGCCGGAACTGCTGTTACGCTAGCCCGCCGGCGTGGCGTCCCTGTCGCGCCCGCTGACATGAAGCGGGGCAAAGCCGCCCATGATGAGCCGCGCGGGGTCGAAGGGGATGTCCCCCGGCAGGTCGAAGCGGGGATCGTCACGCATCCGCGCCTCGGCCCGGCGCAGCGTCGCCTCGTCGGGCCAGACCTGCCAGGCGAAGACGATGCGCTCTCCCGGCCGGGCCGCCACCGCGCGGCGGAAATCGGTGAACCGGCCATCGGGCACCTCGTCCTCCCAGCTTTCCACGATCTCGAGGCAGCCTAGCTCACGGAACAGGGCGGCGCCGCGTTCCGCCCAGCGACGATACGCCTCCTTCCGGTCCTCGGGGACCGGGATCACAAGGCCGGCCACGTACATCCGCCTACCTCCCGGCGCGCGCCCGGACCCGTCCACGGCGCGCCATGCGCGGCATCATAGCACGGCCGGGGGCTTGTTTACCGATTCTTGGGATGCGAATGTCACTCCAAGAGCAGTCAGACAAAAAATCGACAGGACCTTCCCATGCCACGCGACCTGGCCGGTGCCGCCACGATTCTGAGGGACGTCTTCGGCTTCGACGCCTTCCGACCGGGCCAGGAAGAGATCGTGTCGGCGGTGGCCGAGGGCCGCAACGTTCTGGCGATCATGCCCACCGGCGGCGGCAAGTCGCTGTGCTACCAGCTGCCCGCCCTGCTGCGCGACGGGCTGACCGTCGTGATCTCGCCGCTGATCGCGCTGATGCGGGACCAGGTGCGCGGCCTGCGCGAGGCGGGGGTGGAGGCCGGCGCGCTGACCTCCGGCAACACCCAGGAAGAGACCGACGCCGTCTTCGAGGCGCTGGATGCCGGGCGGCTCAAACTGCTTTACATGGCGCCGGAACGGCTGGCCTCGGGCGGGGCGATGAACCTGCTGCGCCGCGCGGGCGTGGACCTGATCGCCGTGGACGAGGCGCATTGCGTCAGCCAGTGGGGCCATGACTTCCGCCCCGACTACCTGCGCATCGGCGAGCTGCGGCGCGCGCTGGACGTGCCGCTCGCCGCCTTTACCGCCACCGCCGATGCCGAGACGCGGGCCGAGATCGTCGAAAAGCTCTTCGACGGGGAGGCGCCGCAAAGCTTCCTGCGCGGCTTCGACCGGCCGAACATCCACCTGGCCTTTGCCGCCAAGGACAAGCCGCGCCAGCAGATCCTCGATTTCGCCGGCGCGCGGAAGGGCCAGTCCGGCATCGTCTATTGCGGCACCCGCGCCAAAACCGAAAGCCTGGCCCGCGCGCTGACCGAGGCCGGGCATTCCGCCTGTTTCTACCACGGCGGGATGGAGGCCGAGGACCGGCGGGTGGTCGAGGGCCGCTTCGCCACCGAGGACGGGCTGATCGTGGTCGCCACCGTCGCCTTCGGCATGGGCGTGGACAAGCCCGACATCCGCTGGGTGGCCCATGCCGACCTGCCCAAGTCGATCGAGGCCTATTACCAGGAGATCGGCCGCGCCGGCCGCGACGGGGCGGCGGCGGAGACCCTGACGCTTTACGGTCCCGACGACATCCGCCTGCGCCGCTCGCAGATCGACGAGGGACTGGCCCCGCCGGAGCGGCGGATGGCCGATCATGCGCGGCTCAACGCGCTGCTGGGTCTGGCCGAGGCGCTGGATTGCCGCCGCAAGGTGCTGCTCAGCTATTTCGGCGAGGCCGAGGTCACCTGCGGGCAATGCGACCTCTGCGACACCCCGCCCGAGACATTCGACGCCACCCAGCCGGTGCGCAAGGCGCTGTCGGCGATCCTGCGCACGGGGGAATATTTCGGCGCCGGCCACCTGATCGACATCCTGACCGGCAACGAGACCGACAAGGTGCGCCAGCGCGGCCACGACCAGCTGCCGACCTTCGGCGTGGGCCGCGAGCTCAGCCGCCCGCAATGGCAGGCGGTGTTCCGGCAGATGATGGGCCACGACCTTGTCCGCCCCGACCCGGAACGCCACGGCGCCCTGCGCATGACCGAGGCCGCCCGGCCCCTGCTGCGGGGCGAGGCGGAGATCCGGCTGCGCAAGGATTCCCTGCAAAGCGCGCGCCGCCGCCCGGCGGTCAAGGCCATGGTCCGGGACGAGGATGCGCCGCTGCTCTCGGCGCTCAAGGCCAAGCGCCGGGCGCTGGCCGAGGCGCAGGGTGTGCCCGCCTACATCATCTTCACCGACCGCACCCTGATCGAGATGGCGGAAACCCGGCCCGAGACGCTGGACGCCATGGCGCGGATCGGCGGCGTCGGCGCCAAGAAGCTCGACAGCTACGGCCGCGCCTTTCTCGAGGTGATCACCGGCGCCGCGGGCGAGGACATGCATCCCCGCCGCCAGCGGCTGGCCGGTAAGGAGTCCGGCGCGATCTACGACCGCCTGCTCGAGGTGCAGGCCGACCTCGCCCGCGGGCCGGACGGGGTGGAGAAACCGCTCTCCTGCTCGGCCTCGCTGCTGGCCAAGGTCGCCGCCGCCCGCCCCGGATCGGAGACCGAGATGGCGCGCATCCTCGGCGATCGCCGGGCAGAGCGTTTCGGCGCGGCCTTTCTGGACGTCCTGCAGGAGGCGGGGTAGACCCGGCCCCCGAGAAACGGAACGCAGGCCCGAAATAACGCAGGACAGACGCCCCATGCTCATCGTGATTTCACCGGCGAAAAAGCTCGACTGGGAAGAAACCGGCGGGGTGGAGCGCAGCACGCCCGCCTTTCTCGAGGACGCCAACCGGCTGGCCAGGACCGCGCGCAACCTGACGCTTCAGGACCTGCGCAAGCTCATGGGGCTGAGCGAGGACCTGGCAAAGCTCAACCGCGACCGGTTCCGCGACTTCTCCGAGCAGCCGGAGGCGCACGAGACCCGGTCCGCCGCGCTGGCCTTTGCCGGCGACACCTACCAGGGGCTCGACGCGAAATCGCTGGACGGGGAGGCGATGGACTGGGCGCAGGACCACCTGCGGATCCTCTCGGGCCTCTACGGCGTGCTGCGCCCGCGCGACGCGATCCAGCCCTACCGGCTGGAGATGGGCAGCCGACTCAAGACGCGGCGGGGCAAATCGCTTTACGATTACTGGCGCGACGATCTTGCCAAGGCGCTGAATGCCCAGGCAAGGGCCGTGGGGTCGGAGGTGCTGGTGAACTGCGCCAGCCAGGAATATTTCGGCGCGGTGCCGGAGAGTGCGCTGAAACTCCGGATCGTCACCCCGGTCTTCAAGGAAGAGCGCGACGGCGAGGCGAAGATCGTCAGCTTCTTCGCCAAGCGGGCGCGCGGGGCCATGGCGCGCTACATCATCGAGCATCGGCTGACCGATCCCGAGGGGCTGAAGGATTTCGACAGCGGCGGCTATGCCTACGATGCCGCGGCCTCGACCCCCGACAGCCCGGTCTTTGTCCGGCCCTACCCCGAGACCAAGGGCTGATTTTCCGACCAGGCGGCGCCGGCGCGGCGACCCGGGCAGGGGAATCGTTGCCTTGGGCCGGCACCGGGTGCAGGATCGCGGGGCATTGAAAACAGGGAGGTTTCGATGCCCTCTGCACCCGCCCCCGCCATCCTCGCCCGCCTCGCCGCCCTGCTGATGGCGCTGGCCCTGCCCGCCGCGCCCGTTCTGGCGCAGCAAAGCGGGGGGCCGATCCCGGAAAAACGGCTGGTGGTCAGCCGCAACGTGGATTTCTACGGCGGCGACCTGCAGCCCTTCTTCGACACGACGCTGGAGGCCTGCCAGCAGCTCTGCCTCGGGAACGACCAGTGCCGGGCCTTCACCTTCAACAGCCGCTCCAACGCCTGTTTCCCCAAGACCGACGTGACCGAGCGGACGCCGTATGACGGCGCGCTGTCGGGCGTCGTGGTGCAAAGCGATCCGGCGGCCCTGCAACGGGGGCGCGCCCGGGCGGAAGAGCTGGATTTCCTCCGCCAGCCCGATCTCGACACGGCGCGGCAGCAGGCGCAGGGGCTGGGCGCAGACCATCCCGGCGGGGCCTACGACCTTGCGACGCTACGCAGGACGGCGGCGGAGCGGCGGGGCATGGGTGACCTGCGTGCCGCGCTGGACTGGACCGGCGCGGCGGCGGCGCAGGGGGATGCTGCGGCCGACTGGCTGGATTACGCGACCCTCCTGCTGGAGGTGCGCGACCAGAACGGCAACGCCACCCGCGCCTTCCGCGAGCGGGCGCTGCCGGCAGCGATCAACGCCTATCTGCGCAGCGCCGATGCCCCCCGGCAGGCCGACGCGCTGGAGGTCATGGCCCGCGCGCTGGAGATGCTGGGCCGGGGCCGCGACATGATCCCGGCGCTGCGGCTGGCCGACAGGCTCGACCCGCGCGACGCGCTTCAGGCCCGGCTGGAGGACGCGGTGGGCAAGTACGGCTTCCGCATCACCGACCACCGGGTGGAAAGCGACCTTGCCAGCCCCCGGGTCTGCGCCGAGTTCAGCGAACCGCTGGTCCGCGCCGGGGTGGATTACGGCGACTACCTGCAGCTCCCGTCCGAGACGCTGGCGGTGGAGGCCGAGGGATCGCAGCTCTGCATCTCGGGGATGGAGCATGGCGCCCGCATCCGCGCCACCTTCCGCGAAGGGCTGCCGGCGGAAAGCGGCGAGGTGCTGTCGAAGGACGTGACCCTGACACTCTACGTGCGCGACCGCGCGCCGGCCGTGCGCTTCCCGGGCCGGACCTACGTGCTGCCCCGCGCGGCCGAGGCCGGGGTGCCAGTGGAGACGGTGAACACCGACCGGGTGGAGCTGACGCTGTCGCGGATCAGCGACCGCAACCTGCTGCGTGCCATCCAGGAGGATTACTTTGCCCGCCCCCTGTCCTACTGGGAACGGCAGGGCTTTGACGAGAACGTGGCCGAGCAGGTCTGGCAGGGCGAGGGCGATGTCGCCAATGAGTTGAACGCCGACATGACCACTCGCTTACCCATGGGGAAGGTTCTGGAGGGGCAGGCGCCGGGGATCTACGCGCTGACCGCCCGGGTGCCCGGCGCCGACCCGCAGGACGAGCCCGGCGCGACGCAATGGTTCGTGCTGACCGACCTCGGCCTGACGACCATGGCGGGAACCGACGGGCTGCATGTCATCGTCCGCTCGCTCGCCTCGGCCCAGGCACGCGAAGGGGTGGAACTGCAGCTGATCTCGCGCTCCAACCGTGTGCTCGGCACGGCGGAGACGGACGCCGAAGGTCATGCACGGTTCGCCCCCGGGCTGAGCCGTGGCACCGGCGGGGCGGAACCGTCCCTGGTGGTGGCGCGGGTGGGCGCGGGCGAGGCGCCCGAGGACATGGCCTTCCTGCCGCTGACCGACGCGGCCTTCGACCTGTCGGACCGTGGCGTGGCCGGGCGCGAGGCGCCTGGCGAGGTGGACATGTTCCTGGCCACCGACCGGGGCGCCTATCGCGCGGGCGAGGCGATCCACGCCACCGCCCTGGCCCGCGATGCGCAAGCCCAAGCGGTCGAGGGGCTGCCGGTGACCGCCGTGCTGACCCGGCCGGACGGGGTGGAATACGCGCGCAAGGTCTCGGCCGAGGGCAAGGCGGGCGGCCATGTCTTCGACTTCCCGCTGGGCAATGCGGTGCCGCGCGGGACATGGACGCTGGACCTGCGGCTGGACCCCGATGCGCCGCCGCTGGCCTCCACGCAGGTGCTGGTGGAGGATTTCCTGCCCGAACGCATCGACTTCGACCTGTCGCTGCCGGAGGGGCCGCTGGATCCGGGCAGCCGCCCGCCGCTGGAGATCGCGGCGAACTACCTTTTCGGCGCGCCCGCGGGGGATCTGCCGGTGGAGGGCCGCGTCTTCGTCCGGTCGCGCGACGGGTTGGAGGACTGGCCCGGCTACCGCTTCGGCCGCCATGACGAGCCGTTCAACACCCGCACCGAGAGCCTCGACCGCGGCACCCGCACGGATGCGCAAGGCGCCGCCACCCTGCCGCTTGCCCTGCCCGAGATCCCCGAGACCAGCCAGCCGCTGGAGGCCACGGCCCGCGTCACCCTCGCCGAAGGGTCCGGCCGTCCGGTGGAGCGCGAGATCACGCGCCCCCTCGCCCCGCAAAGCCCGCTGATCGGGATCAAGCCGCTCTTCGACGGGGTGGTGCCCGAAGGGGGCGCGGCGGCCTTCGACCTCGTGGGCGTCGGCCCGGACATGGAGGCCGCGCCCATGGAGGTGACCTGGCGCATCAACCGGGTCGAGACGCGCTACCAGTGGTACCAGATGTACGGCAACTGGAACTGGGAAGAGACGACATCGCGCACGCAGGTCGCCTCGGGCAATGCCACGCTGGGCGACGGGCCGGTGGAGGTCTCTGGCGACGTGAACTGGGGGCAATACGAGCTGGTGGTGGAGCGCACGGATGGAGACTATGCCGCCTCCTCGGTCAGCTTCGACGCGGGGTGGTACGCGCCTGCGGGCAGCGGCTCCACCCCCGACATGCTGGAGCTGTCGCTCGACCGGCCGGCCTATCGTCCCGGCGACACCGCGCAGCTGCGCATCGTGCCGCGCTATGCCGGGACCGCGCTGGTCACCGTGCTGTCGAACGAGGTGATTTCCCGCAGGGCGGTCGAGGTGGAGGCGGGCGAGACCCTGATCCCCGTCGAGGTGACCGAGGCCTGGGGCGCCGGCGCCTATGTCACCGCGCAGGTCATCCGGCCGATGGACGCGCAGGCGGGCCACAATCCGGCGCGGTCGCTGGGGCTGGCCTATGCCAAGGTCGATCCGGGCGACAAGCAGCTCGCCGTCTCCATCGAGACCGATGCGACCTCCGACCCCCGCGGCCCGCTGGAGGCGAGCGTGAGGGTCGATGGCGTGGCCGGGGGCGAGACGGCCTTTGTCACCGTCGCCGCGGTGGACGAGGGCATCCTGAACCTGACTGGCTACGACGCCCCCGACCCCTCCGCCTACTATTTCGGCCAGCGCAGGCTGGGGGTGGAGATCCGCGACGTCTACGGCAGGCTGATCGACGGGCTGAACGGCGCCATGGGCGAGGTCCGCTCGGGCGGGGATGCGGGCAACGCCATGCGCCGCGAAAGCCCGCCGCCGACCGAGGAGCTCGTCGCCTTCTTCTCCGGCCCGCTGGAGGTCGGCCCGGACGGGACGGTCGACGTGAGTTTCGACATCCCGGATTTCAACGGCACGGTGCGGCTGATGGCGGTGGCGTGGTCGCCGCGCGGCGTCGGGCAGGCGGAAAGGGACGTGTTGGTCCGCGACCCGGTGGTGGTGACGGCAAGCCTGCCGCGCTTCCTGTCGCCCGGGGATCAAAGCCGGATGCTGCTGGAACTCGTCCATGCCGACGGCCCGGCCGGACGCATGGGCCTCGACGTCACCGCGCCGGGGCTGGGGCTGGATGCCTCGGCCGTGCCCTCGGGCGTGACGCTGGAGGCGCAGGGCAAGCAGACGCTGTCGGTCCCGATCACCGCGGGCGAAGCAGGGGAGTACGAAGTGACCGTGGCGCTCACCACGCCGGACGGAAAGACGCTGGAAAAGACCCTCACCCTGCCCGTCCAGTCCAACGACCCCGAGATCGCCACCACAAGGCGGTTCGAACTTGCGTCGGGCGATACCTTCACCCTCGGCCGCGACGTCTTTGCCGGCCTTCGTCCCGGCACCGGGGAGGCGATGCTCTCGGCCGGGCCGCTCGCCCGGTTCGACGCGCCCGGACTGCTGGCCGCGCTGGACCGCTATCCCTATGGCTGCACCGAGCAGGTGACGAGCCAGGCGCTGCCGCTGCTTTACTACGAGAACGTGGCACAGGTGATGGGGCTGGGCCACGAGGGACAGGTGGCGCAGCGCATCCGGCAATCCATCGACCGCGTGCTCGCCCGGCAGGACAGCAGCGGCGCCTTCGGCCTGTGGCGGCCGGGGTCGGGCGACTTCTGGCTCGACGCCTATGTCTCGGACTTCCTGAGCCGGGCGAAGGCGCAGGGCTTCGACATGCCCGAGACCGCCTTCCGCAGCGCCATGGACAATTTGCGCAACCGGGTGAACTACGCCCCCGATTTCGACGAGGGGGGCGAGGATATCGCCTATGCGCTGATGGTGCTGGCGCGCGAGGGGGCGGCGGCCATGGGCGACCTGCGCTACTATGCCGACGTGAAGGGCGACGCCTTTGCCACCCCGCTGGCGCAGGCCCAGCTGGGCGCGGCGCTGGCCTCCTACGGGGACCAGGGGCGCGCGGACGCGATGTTCGCCAAGGCGGTGGCGAGCCTGCGGGCGCAGGACGCGCCCGACCGCCCGCTCTGGCGCGCCGATTACGGCACGGTCCTGCGCGACACGGCGGGCGTGCTGGCGCTGGCGGCGGAGGCCGGATCGCAGGCCGTGGACCGCCCGGCGCTGGCGGCCCGGGTCGCGGCGGCCGGCCATCCGCTCTCGACGCAGGAGCAGGCCTGGTCCCTGCTCGCCGCCCACGCGATGAGCACCGGGCCGGACACCACCCTGCGCATCAACGGCCAGCCCACCGAGGGCCCGCTGGTTCGGGTGCTGGAGGACGACATGACCGAGCCGCTGGCCATCGCCAACACCGGCACGGCCGCCACGCCGCTGACCCTCACCACCTTCGGCAGGCCCGAGGGGGCGGTGGAGAAATCCGGCTACGGCTTCACGCTCGACCGGGCGTATTACACCATGGAGGGACAGCCGGTGCAGGCCCCGATCCGGCAGGGCGACCGCATGGTGGTGGTGCTGACCGTCACCCCGGCCGAGCCGGTGGGCGCGCGGCTGATCGTCGACGATCCGCTGCCCGCGGGGCTGGAGATCGACAACCCCAACCTGCTGCGAGAGGGCGACGTGCGCGGGCTCGACTGGCTGACCCCGGCCGAGGCGGAACATGCCGAGTTCCGCGCCGACCGCTTCTTCGCGCAGATGGACTGGAATTCCGCCGATCCCTTCCGGCTTGCCTATATCGTGCGCGCGGTGTCGCCCGGGGCGTATCACCACCCGGCGGCCATCGTGGAGGACATGTACCGCCCGCAATACCGCGCCCGCACGGCGAGCGGCCAGCTGACCGTGGCGGAGTGAGGCAGGGGTGAAGGCCCGCGCGCTCCTCCTGCTGGCGCTGGCGCTCTGGGGCCTCGGCGCGGCGCGCGACGGGCTGGACGCCTGGATCGACGCGACGCGCCTGCCGCCCCTGCGGGTAGAGACCGGGACCGAGCTGCGCGACCGCGATGGCACCTTGCTGCGCGCCTACACGGTGGCGGACGGGATATGGCGGCTCGACGCGGGAGTCGCGGATGTGGACCAGCGGTTCCTCGAGATGCTGGTCGCCTACGAGGACAGCCGGTTCGCCACGCATCACGGGGTGGATTGGTGGGCCGTGGCGCGCGCCGCCGGGCAGGCCGCCTGGCACGGGCGCGTGGTCTCGGGCGGCTCCACTCTGACCATGCAGGTGGCGCGGCTGCTGGAGGACGGCACGACCGGCCGCTGGGCGGGCAAGCTGCGGCAGGCCCGGCTGGCGCTGGCGCTGGAGCGGCGGCTGTCCAAGGACCAGATCCTCGCGCTCTACCTGCGTCTCGCGCCCTATGGCGGCAACCTCGAAGGCCTGCGTGCCGCGAGCCTAGCCTGGTTCGGCAAGGAGCCCCGCCGCCTGACCCCCGCGCAGTCGGCGCTTCTGGTGGCCCTGCCGCAATCGCCCGAGACGCGCCGCCCCGACCGCCATCCGCGCGCGGCCGAGCAGGCCCGCGCCCGCGTCCTCGCCCGGATGCAGGCGGAGGGGGTGATCGACCGGGAGACCCGGACCGCCGCCCTGACCGAGCCGGTGCCGCTGGCCCGCCGCGACTTCCCCGCCCTCGCGCCGCATCTCGCCGACCGGCTGCGCGCCGCGGATCCGCTGCGCGCCCGCTTCGACCTGGCGCTCGACGCGCAGGTGCAGGACAGCCTCGAACAGCTTGCCGCCGGGGTGCTGCGCGGCCGCTCCGACCACCTGTCGATCGCGATCATGGCGATGGATCACCGGACCGGCGCGGTGCTGGCGAGCGTCGGCTCGGCGGGTTACGACGATGCGCGGCAGGGGTTCAACGACATGACCGCCGCCCTGCGCTCGCCCGGCTCGACGCTCAAGCCGCTGATCTACGGGCTGGCCTTCGACCGCGGGCTGGCCCACCCGGAGACGCTGATCGACGACCGGCCCGTGGCCTTCGGCCCCTACGCGCCGCAGAATTTCGACGGGCATTACCGGGGCGAGATCCGGGTGGCCGAGGCGCTGCGCCAGTCGCTCAACATCCCCGCGGTGCTGCTGCTCTCGGAACTGGGCCCCGAACGGCTGCTCGCGGCAATGCGCGCCAGCGGGGCCGGGCCGGTGCTGCCCGGGCGCCACCCGGGCCTTGCCGTGGGGCTGGGCGGGCTGGGCGTGACGCTGGAGGACATGATGCACCTCTACGCCATGCTGGGTCACGGGGGCCGCGCGGTGGATCTGCGCTACGAACGGGGCGCCACGGCAGAGGGCCGCCGTGTCCTGAGCGCGGAGGCCGCCTGGCAGGTGGGCCACGTTCTGGCGCAGCTCGTGCCGCCGCCGGGCGCGCCACAGGGGCCGGTGGCGTGGAAGACCGGCACCTCCTTCGGGCACCGCGACGCCTGGGCGATGGGCTATGACGGGCGCCACGTGGTGGGCGTCTGGATCGGCCGGCCCGACGGCACGCCGGTGCCCGGCGCCTTCGGCGGGGACCTTGCCGCCCCGGTCATGTTCCGCGCCTTCCAGCGGCTGGGAACGCCGCCCGCACCCCTGCCGCCGCCGCCGCCCGGCGCGCTGATCGTCCCGACCGCCGAACTGCCCGCGCCGCTACAACGCTTCCGCGGCCGCGAGGCGCTGTTCGCCCCCGCCCCGGACGCGCCGCGCCTCGCCTTCCCGCCCGAGGGCGCGGTGCTGGACCTCGCCGGGGGCGACCTGGTGGTCAAGCTGCGCGACGGCGTGCCGCCCTTCACGCTGATGGCCGACGGCCGCGTGATCGAGACCGGCCTGCGCCGACGCGAGACGGCCTTCCGCCCCGGCGGCCCGGGCTTTTCCAGCGTCGCGGTGGTGGATGCCCGGGGCCGCGCCGCCCGCGTCGAGGTGGAGATCCGCTGACCCCGCCGCCCGCGCCCCCGGCCGGGCCCGACGCGCCGCGGCTCCCTCATCTTGCCAGGAAAACTCCCGCCGGAGGCTCCCGAACGCGCCACAAGCGCCCTGGTCGGGCGAAGGCACTCACGGTCCCCCTAGCGGAGCGAACAGCAGCCCGTACGAAGCAACGGGTCCGGGGCGGCGCCGGTCAGCAGATCGACCGACAGGCCGAAGGCGCGGTCCGACATGCCGTCCGAACATTGGCGGCGGTGCAGGATCACGGCGCTCAGGCCGCCCTCCCCGGCCTCCAGCGGCAGGACGAAGGCGTCGCGCCATCCCTCCGCCGGGCGCAAGGTTCCGGCGGCGGCCTCCTGCGCGGGGCCGTCCGCGGGCTCGAACCGGACGCGCGCGCCTTGGGTGATGTCGAGGCTCCAGAACGGCTCCGTCCCGGCGCAGGACAGGCGGCGGGTCAGCACCTCCGCATCCGGCGCCTCGCGGGCCAGGTAACGCATGGAGGCCCAGCCGGCGCGCGGCCCGGCATTGACCCGGCCCCAGCCGTCGCGGATCGCCGTGACCTCCACCCCCGTGGCGTCGGGCGCCAGCGTGCCGATCTTTTGCCCCGAGGCCCGGGGTGCGTCGCGCAGGTTCAGCACGTCGTCGGCTGCCACGCCGGTCACCGCGTAGAGCGCCGGCAGGTCCTGAGCCGACGCGACAGCCGGCAGCAGCAGGCAGAGCAGGAGAAGGGCCAGCCGTCTCATCGCCTTGCCCCCCAGCTCGCCGAGGCGTGCTTGCGGGTGTAGAATTCGCCCATCATCCCGATCATCGTCAGCGCGATGCCGAACCAGATCGGGTATTCCAGGTTGGAATTGTGCGGGTAGTAATTGACGAAGGCATGGCCCCGCGACTGGTCGATGATGTGGAACAGCGGGTTCCAGTCGAACATCGCCACCATGTAGCCGGGCAGCGTGTTGGCCACGAACATCTTGCCCGAGGCGATCATGTTGGCGCGCTGGTAGATGGTGGAGAAGATGCCGACGAAGGTCGGCGCCCAGGGCTTCATCGCCAGCAGGACCAACCCGATCGCGCCGCCGGTGAACCAGGCCAGCAGGATCATTCCGAGGCAGGCGATGGGATCGTGGATCTCCACCGGGGTGAAGGCCACGTCGTAGACGAAGAGGATCACCACCACCGACAGGATCTGGATGTAGAGCGTGCTGACCATGGCCGCGGCGATGGCGATGGCCGGGTTCATCGGCGCGTGCTGCATCATCGGCGAGGTCGGGCCCTCGGCCCCCGACACCGCGCCCAGCGTCTTCACGTGGGTCATGTAGAGGAACACGCCGGTCATGATGTAGACCAGGAAATCGCCCCGGATCTGCGCCGACCGCATGCCGAGGATCTGGAACATGAAATAGAAGGCCAGGACGAAGATGATCGTCTGGAGCATGTTCATCAGGATCGCCATGAAGGCGTTGGAATGGCTCTTGCGGATCTGGCGGACGCTGGCGTGGTAGATCAGCTCGAGCGTCGCCACCGTGCTGGACAGCCGCGATCTGGGCTTTCGGACCTCGAACATGCCTACCTGCTCCGCTGCGACCGCCGGCGGGACGCGGTCTCCGGCCATCTGGCGCGCGGACTTCTTGCCGTTCCGCGACTGGCGAAGCATAAGTGGCAGCGAGGATTTAATCAACAATGCCCATCGGAGGGACGGTTTGGATTACACGAAGCTGACCGAGGTCATGCGCCGGCTGGCCCTCGAGGCCGGGGACCGGATCATGGAGATTTACGGCTCGGACGATTTCGAGGTGAAGACGAAATCCGACGCCAGCCCGGTCACCGAGGCCGACGAGGCCGCCGACGCGCTGATCTCCGCCGGCCTGCGGGAGGCCTTTCCGGACGTCACGCTCGTGACCGAGGAGCAATCGGCCAGCCACAGCGAGCGCGCCGACAGCTTCCTGATCGTCGACCCGCTGGACGGCACCAAGGAATTCGTCCACCGGCGCGGCGACTTCACCGTCAACATCGCCTGGGTCGAGGACGGCGTCCCGGTCCGCGGCGTGGTCTATGCCCCGGCCAAGGGCCGGCTGTTCTACACCCAGGCGGCCGGGCAATCGGTGGAAGAGACCGGCGCGCTGGACAAGGACGCGCCGGGCCCGGTCACGCCGATCAAGGTGGCGGAGCCCTCCAACGACGCGCTGATGGTGGTGGCGTCGAAATCCCACCGCGACCAGGCGACCGACGATTACATCGGGCTCTACTCGGTCAAGGACATGACGAGCGCGGGCTCGTCGCTGAAATTCTGCCTCGTGGCGACCGGGGAGGCGGATCTCTACCCGCGGCTCGGCCGGACCATGGAATGGGACACCGCGGCGGGCCATGCGGTCCTGTCCGGGGCCGGCGGCAAGGTCGTCCGGTTCGACGACCTGACCCCGCTGACCTACGGCAAGGAGGGCTATGCCAACCCCTTCTTCATCGCCTACGCGCCGGGCGTCGAGCTCAGGCAGGGCTAGGCCCGGGGGGCGGGGATGAGCGATCCGCGCCGCGTCAGCGTGATCGTCGTCTCCCGCGGGCGTCCGCGCGCGCTGCGGCTCTGCCTCACGGGGATCGCGCAGCTCCACCATCCCGCCTTCGAGATCGTGGTGGTGGCGGATCCGGCGGGTATCGCCGCTGCGCGGGACTGGGCAGTGAGGCGACCGGTCAAACTGGTGCCGTTCGACGAGCCCAACATCTCGGCCGCGCGCAACCGGGGCCTCGCCGTGGCGGCGGGCGAGATCGCGGCCTTCATCGACGACGATGCCGTGCCGCTGCCGATGTGGCTGCATCATCTCTGCGCCCCCTTCGACGACCCTTCGGTGGCAGCGGCGGGCGGCCGGGTCCGCGGCCGGAACGGGATCAGCCTGCAATGGGGGCCGCGCAGCGTGGATCACCGGGGCGTGGCGCACGACCTGCCGCTGAACGGGACCGACCCGGTGATCCTGCACCCCGAGCCGGGGCGCGCGATCAAGACCGAGGGCACCAATATGGCCCTGCGGCGCGACGTGGTGGCCGGGATGGGCGGCTTCGACCCCGCCTACCGCTTCTACCTGGACGAGACGGACCTGAACCTGCGGCTGGCGCGGGCCGGTCACGCCACCGCGCTGGTGCCGCTGGCCGAGGTTCATCACGGCTATCTCGAAAGCCCCCGCCGCTCGGCCCGTCGCGTGCCCCGCGACCTGCGCGAGATCGCGGCCAGCCAGGCGGTCGTTCTCCGGCGTCACTGCCCCGAGGCGGAGCGGAACTCCGCCCAGGCGGATTTCGTGCGGGAACAGAAGCGGCGGCTTCTGGTTTTCATGCAGACCGGCCCGCTGGGGCCGGACGACGTGAGGCGCTTGATGACGGGACTGCGGGATGGACTGGCGGAAGGCAGGGCACGGACGCTCGCGCCGCCGGACCCGATTCCCGCCCCGGCCGAGGGATTCCTCCGCTTCCCGTCCCTGCCGCCGGCGGATCCGCTGGTGCTGGCCGGTCGCGCCTGGTCCGGCCGCCGCCTGCGCGCCCGGGCGGCCGAGGCGGCGGCGGCGGGCCGGCGGGTCAGCCTCTACCTCTTCTCGCCCACCGGCCTGTGGCACCGCAGGCAGTTCATGCCGGAGGGGTACTGGCTGCAGAAAGGGGGGCTGTTCGGGCGCAGCGAACGAAACGATCCGCTGTTCCGCCCGTGGCGGTTCCGCGACCGCGTGGCCCGAGAGGTCGAACGCGTCTCAATGCAGCACGGGCCGGGGGCAGACAGCCCGGGCAGGGAAAACCGACGCGCCGGGGATGGACAATGACTGATGCCTTGGGAAAATGCAGGTTTAGTCATGTTTATTTCTCTATTGATCTATACCATACGCACCCAAGGTAGTGATGACCGCGGGTAATGAGCTGGAAAGGAACTGAAACGATGAAGAACAAGGTGACCAAGGCGATCTTCCCCGTGGCCGGGCTGGGCACGCGGTTTCTACCGGCCACCAAGTCGGTTCCGAAGGAGATCATGACCCTGGTGGACCGCCCGCTGGTGCAATACGCCATCGACGAGGCCCGCGCGGCCGGCATCACGGAATTCATCTTTGTCACCTCGCGCGGCAAGGGCGCGCTGGAGGATTACTTTGACCGCGCGCCGCAGCTCGAGGCCGAGCTGGAGGCGAAGGGCAAGGACCAGCTGCTCGAGGTGCTGAAATCCACCACGATGGAATCCGGCGCCATCGCCTATATCCGCCAGCACAAGGCGCTTGGCCTGGGGCATGCCGTCTGGTGCGCGCGCCGGCTGATCGGGGACGAGCCTTTTGCCGTCATCCTGCCCGATGACGTGATCGCGGCGGAGACGCCCTGCCTGCAACAGATGATCGAGGCCTATGAAGAGGTCGGCGGCAACATGGTCGCCGCGATGGAGGTGCCGAAGGAACGCGCGTCGTCCTACGGGATCCTCGACGTGCGCGAGGACATGGGCTCCATGGTGTCGGTCAAGGACATGGTGGAAAAGCCCAAGGCCGGGGAGGCGCCCTCGAACCTCGCCGTGATCGGGCGCTACATCCTGACTCCGAAGATCCTCGAGAACCTCGAACACAAGCGGTCGGGCGCGGGCGGTGAAATCCAGCTCACCGACGCCATCGCCGAGGAGATCGACGGCGAGGGGGTCTACGGCTTCCGCTTTCGCGGCCAGCGCTTCGATTGCGGGTCCAAGGCGGGCTTCCTGCAGGCCACCGTGTCCTTCGGGCTGGCGAGGGACGACCTGAAGGACGACCTGAGCCGCTACCTGCACGAGGTCATCTCGTCGGAGAAGGCCGCCCAGTAAGGCCCGGAGGTTCCGCGTGGCAACGATTCTCGTCACCGGCGGCGCCGGCTATATCGGCTCGCATGCCTGCAAGGCGCTGAAGGCGGCGGGACACGAGCCCGTCACCTTCGACAATTTCTCCACCGGCTGGCGCGACGCAGTCAGGTTCGGCCCGGCCGAGGAGGGCGACCTGCTGGACCGCGCGCGGTTGGACGAGGTCTTTGCCAGGCACCGGCCCAAGGCGGTGATGCATTTCGCCGCCCTCAGCCAGGTCGGCGAGGCGATGTCGCAGCCGGGACTCTACTGGCGCAACAACGTCTCCGGCTCGCTGACGCTGATCGAGGCGGCGGTTGCGGCGGGCTGCATGGACTTCGTCTTTTCCTCCACCTGTGCCACCTATGGCGAGCATGACAACGTGGTGCTGGACGAGGACACCCCGCAGGAGCCGCTCAACGCCTACGGCGCCTCGAAGCGCGCGATCGAGGACATCCTGCGCGATTTCGAGGCGGCGCACGGGTTGCGGCACGTGATCTTCCGCTACTTCAACGTGGCGGGCGCCGACCCGGAGGCGGAGGTTGGCGAACATCACCGCCCCGAGACGCACCTGATCCCCGTCATGCTGGAGGCGGTGGCGGGCCAGCGGGACGCGCTGACCATCCACGGCACCGATTACGACACGCCCGACGGCACCTGCATCCGCGATTACGTCCATGTCTGCGACCTGGTGGATGCGCATGTCCTGGGGCTGGACTGGCTGCGCGACGGGCGCCCGAGCCGGGTCTTCAACCTGGGCACCGGGCATGGCTTTTCCGTGCGCGAGGTGATCGATGCCAGCCGCGCCGTGACCAACCGGGAGGTGCCCCATTCCGAGGGCCCGCGACGGGCCGGCGACGCGACCAAGCTGGTCTCGGGATCGAGCCGGGCGGAAAGGGAACTGGGCTGGACTCCCGGACGTTCCCAGATGCAGACCATGATCGGCGACGCTTGGCGGTGGCATCAAACTGGACATTACTCAAAATAACCCGCCGCCCGCGCGGCTTCTGGACATAACCAGGCTGATCAGCCGCGCCGGGCGGGTTCTGACCGGAGTGGACCGGGTCGAGTTCGCCTACCTGCGGGAATTGTGCCGGAGCGAAGTCGCCTTCTTCGCCCTCGCCCGCAGCGCCTTCGGATACATCCTGCTGGACCGCGACGGCGCCTGCGCGGCGCTGGAGCGCATCCGCAGCGACGACTGGGGCGAGCCGGGGACGCTTTCGCGGCTGGCGCTGCGGCAGGAGCGCGACCGACAGGCGGCGGAATCGCGGCTGCGGGAGCTGGCGCTGGCCCGGTGCCGCCCGACCTTCCTGGGCCGCATGCTGCGCCAGCACCTGCCCGAGGGCACGGCCTACCTGAATATCGGGCACAGCAATATCAGCCAGCGGGTGCTGAGCGCGGTGCGGACCGTGCCGGGCGCGCGCATCGCCATCTTCCTGCACGACACGATCCCGCTCGACCTGCCGGAATTCCAGCGCCGCGGCACGCCGGAGCGCTTTGCCTCGCTGTTCCGCCGGGCGCTACGCAATGCCGACCTGCTGCTGTGCAATTCCGCCGTCACCCGCGACGACATCCTGCGCCATGCCGGCCACCGCGCGCCCCGGATCGCCGTGGCGCATCTGGGATACGATCCGGTCACCCCAGACCCGGCCGGCCTGCCCCCCGGCCTGCCCCCCGACAGCGCCTATTTCGTCATCCTGGGCACCATCGAGCCGCGCAAGAACCACGCCCTGATGCTGGATTTCTGGGAGGAGATGTCGCATTCGACCCCGCCGGAGCGGATGCCCAGGCTGCTGATCTGCGGCACGCGCGGCTGGCGCAATGAATCGCTGTTCCGGCGGCTGGACAGCTCTCCGCTGATCGGCCGGTCGGTGACGGAACATGCCGGGCTGGGCGATGCGGCGGTGGCGGCGCTGCTGCAGGGCTCGGCCGGGTTGCTGTTTCCCAGCCTGGCCGAAGGCTACGGCCTGCCGCCGATCGAGGCCGCCGCGCTTGGCGTGCCGGTGGTCTGCAACGACCTGCCCATCTGCCGCGAAGTGCTTGGCGACATTCCCATTTACGCAAAGGTCACGGACAGGTATCTTTGGCGGCGAACGATAACAGGCCTGGCGGAACGCCGGAGCGCAGGCAAGACAGGCACGACCCGGGCGGGACGGGATTTCACGCCGCCGGACTGGAGCAGCCATTTCAATGTTGTGCTAAGCATGACGTGATAGGGGCGGCCTGCCACCGGGGCGCAACCCGGGCCAGAGGGGATGACGGTTGGGCGCCTGGCAATCCTACAGGTTACGGCTTCAGCGCAAGCGCTGGCGCATCCGCGCCTTTCGCAAGCGGCGGGAGCTGCGGGCCATCGCCGACCGCACGGCACAGATCCGGCCGGGCGACATCCTCGTCTTTTCCACCCTGCGCAACGAACGGGTCCGCCTGCCCTATTTCCTGAAGTATTACAGGGATATGGGGGTCAATCACTTCCTCATGGTGGATAACGATTCCACCGACGGCTCGGCCGATTACCTGGCCGAGCAGCCGGACGTTTCGGTCTGGCACACCACCCAAAGCTACAAGCGGGCGCGGTTCGGGGTCGACTGGCTGAACTGGCTGCAATGGCAGCACGCGCATGGCCACTGGACGCTGGTCGTGGACCCGGACGAGCTGTTTCTCTACCCGTTCTGCGACACCCGACCGCTGCGCGCGCTGACCGACTGGCTGGACGCGTCGTCGATCAAGTCCTTCTCGGCCATGCTGCTGGACATGTATCCCAAGGGGCGGCTCAACGATCAGCCCTATGCCGCCGGGCAGGACCCGCTGGAAATCGCGTCGTGGTTCGACAGCGGCAATTACACGATCACCAAGAACAAGCGCTTCGGCAACCTGTGGATCCAGGGCGGGCCGCGGGCGCGGGTGTTCTTCCCCGACCAGCCGGAGCGGGCGCCGGCGCTCAACAAGATCCCGCTGGTGAAATGGGACCGGCGCTATGCCTATGTGTCGTCCACCCACATGCTGCTCCCGCGCGGGCTGAACCTGGTCTACGACGAATGGGGGGGTGAAAAGGCCTCGGGCGTGCTGCTGCATACCAAGTTCCTGTCGACCTTCACCGGCAAGGCGCAGGAAGAGCTGGAGCGCGGGCAGCATTATTCCGGCTCGGTCGAGTACAAGGCCTATGCCGCCACGCTGGAGGAGAACCCCGAGCTCTGGTGCAAGTGGTCGGAGAAGTTCATCAACTGGCGCCAACTCGAGATCCTGGGCCTCATGTCCAAGGGGAACTGGGCATGAGCTCCAACGTGGGCATCGTGATGCTCGTGCACACCGCGCTCGGCCGGGCGGAGCAGGTGGCCCGGCACTGGGCGCGCGCCGGCTGCCCGGTGGTGATTCACGCCGACCGAAAGGTGCCGCGCGCCACCTGGCGGGCCTTCCGGAAATCGCTGGCGGACCTGCCCGAGCTGCGCTTCATCACCCGGCACCGCTGTGAATGGGGGACCTGGGGCATCGTCTCGGCCAGCCAGGAGGCGGCGGAGGTCATGCTGCGCGACTTTCCCGACGTGCGCCACGTCTACCTCGCCTCGGGCTCCTGCCTGCCGCTGCGCCCGGTGCAGGAGCTGGCGGATTACCTGGCCGAGCGGCCGCGCACCGACTTCATCGAAAGCGCCACGACCCACGAGGTGCCCTGGACCGTGGGCGGGCTGGACGAGGAGCGGTTCACCCTGCGCTTTCCCTTCGCGTGGAAGCGGCACCGCTATCTCTTCGACCGTTATGTCGCCCTGCAGCGGCGGCTGGGGCTGCGCCGGCGGATGCCGAACGGGATCGTGCCGCATATGGGCAGCCAGTGGTGGTGCCTGACCCGGCAGACCCTGTCGGCGATCCTCGAAGACCCCGAGCGGCCGGCCTATGACCGTTTCTTCCGGCAGGTCTGGATCCCCGACGAAAGCTATTTCCAGACCCTCGCCCGGCTCTATTCCACCAATATCGAAAGCCGCTCGCTGACGCTGTCCAAGTTTGACTTCCAGGGCAAACCGCACATCTTCTACGACGACCACCTGCAATTGCTGCGCCGCTCGGACTGCTTCGTGGCGCGCAAGATCTGGCCCCATGCCGACCGGCTGTACGAGGCGTTCCTGGGAGACAATGCCGGTATCGCGCGCCAGACGGAGCCCAATCCCGGCAAAATCGACCGCATCTTCGCCAAGGCGGTGGACCGGCGGACCAAGGGGCGCGCGGGTCTCTACATGCACAGCCGCTTTCCCAACGAGGATTGGGAGAACGGGATGACCTCGGGCCAGTATTCGGTCTTCGAGGGCTTCGCGGAGCTGTTCGAGGACTGGGAAAGCTGGCTGGCGCGGGCGACCGGGGCCCGGGTCCACGGCCACCTCTACGCGCCGGAGCGGGCGGAGTTCGCGGGCGGACAGCGGGTGATCAACGGCGCGCTCTCCGACAGCGCGGGGCTGCGCGACATGAACCCGCGCGCCTTTCTGACGAACCTGATCTGGAACACAAGGGGCGAGCGGCAGATCTTCCAGTTCGGCCCGGCCGACAACCAGGCGATCTCGTGGTCGATCGCGAAGGATCCGAACGCGCAGATCTCCGTCGTCTCGGGGGCCTGGGCGGTGCCGCTCTTCAAGTCGAACCGCAATTTCGCCGAGCTGCGGCGCGAGGCGGCGCTGCTGCAGAAGGTGGAGCACAAGCATCTCGACATCCTGCGCTCGCCCTGGGTGAAGGCACGGATCCGCATCTGGTCCATGGCGGAATTCGTCGAGGCCCCGATGGAGCCACTGCAGGCCATCATCGACGAGATCGGCTCGCGGCAATTGCGGCGGCTGGCCGAGGCGCCGAAACTGACCGAGCTCGACGGCTTCGGGCAGTTCCTGCAGAACCTCAAGAACCAGGGGATGCATCCCTATCTCATGGGCGATTTCCCGGCCGATCGCGGGCTGGCCCGGCCGATGCCCGCGGGCCGGCGCCCCTACCTGGTGAAGTGACCGCATGACCCAGCCCTTCGACTACTTCATCGTCTTTGCCGAGATGCGCACCGGGTCGAACTTCCTCGAGGCGAACCTCAACGCCTTTCCCGACCTGTCCTGCCATGGCGAGGCGTTCAATCCGCATTTCATCGGCTACCCCAACCGAGAGGAGCTGCTGGGGCTCGACCAGGGCGCGCGCGACGCCGATCCCGCCCGGCTGATCGAGGCGGTGAAGGCCGAGCCGGGCGTGGGCGGCTTCCGCTTCTTCCACGACCACGATCCCCGGGTGCTGGACATCGCGCTGGACGATCCGCGCTGCGCCAAGGTGGTGCTGACCCGCAACCCGCTGGACAGCTACGTCTCGCGCAAGATCGCCCAGCAGACCAACCAGTGGAAGCTGACCAACGTGGCGAAGCGCAAGGAAGGGCTGGCAGCCTTCGATGCGGCGGAGTTCGAGGCGCATATGGCCGCGCTGCAGGCCTTCCAGGTGATGCTGCTGAACCGGCTGCAGGCCAGCGGGCAGACGGCCTTCTACGTGGCCTACGAGGACCTGCAGGACCTTGCGGTGATGAACGGGCTGGCGAAGTTCCTCGGGTCGGGCCGTGCGCTGGAGGCACTCGACCGGTCGCTGAAGCGGCAGAACCCCGAGCCGGTGACCGAGAAGGTCGCGAACGCCCCGGAGATGGAGCAGGCGCTGGCCCGGCTCGACCGCTTCAACCTGAACCGCACCCCGAATTTCGAGCCGCGGCGCGGGCCGATGGTGCCCGGCTATGTCGCCGCGCCGCGCTCGGGGCTGCTGTGCCTGCCGGTGCGCGGCGGGCCGGAGCGCGAGGTGGAGCGCTGGCTTGCCGCGATCGACGGGGCCGCGGTCGAGGAATTGCAGCAGGGCTTTACACAGAAGACCCTGCGCCAGTGGATGCGCGGCGCACCCGGGCACCGCAGCTTTGCCGTGATCCGTCATCCCCTGGCCCGCGCCCACGCCGTGTTCTGCGAACGGATCCTGTCCACCGGGCCCGGCGGCTTCGGCCGGATTCGCCGCGTGCTGCGCCGCCATCACGGGCTGGACCTGCCAGAGGCGCTGCCCGATCCGGGCTATGATGCCGCCGCCCACCGCCTGGCCTTTGCCGGGTTCCTGGCCTTTCTCAAGGCCAACCTCGCCGGCCAGACCGGGGTGCGGGTGGATGCCCACTGGGCCAGCCAGCTTGCCGTGCTGCAGGGCATGACCGAATTCGCCCTGCCCGACATGATCATTCGCGAGCAGGAGATGACCGCCTGGCTGCCGGTGCTGGCGCGGCAGGTGGGCGCCCCGGTGGACGCGGAGCCGGCGGAGGCCCCGCCCGACGCGCCCTTTACCCTGGCCGAGATCCACGATCCGGAGCTGGAGGCGCTGGCCCGCGATGTCTACGGCCGGGACTACATGGTCTTCGGCTTCGGTGACTGGCAGGCCGGGTAGAGCGGCCCGGCGGTGAGAGACGAAAAACGCCCGGTCGAGCGTGACCAGGCGTCCGTGTTCTGCAACGGGGGGGGGCGGGTCAGGCCGCCTGGGCCGACTGCGCCTCCGTCAGGATGGTATAGAGCTTGGCCGGATCGGGATTGGCCCGCAGCTTGGCGCAGAGCCCGCCGTCCCGCAGGGTGCGCGACACCAGCGCCAGCGCCTTGAGATGCTCCACCCCCGCCTCTTCGGGGGCGAAGAGGGCAAACAGGATATCCACCTTCTGGCGGTCCACCGCGTCGAAGTCGATCGGGTTCTCCAGCAACAGGAAAACGCCCACCACCTCGTCGAGGCCCGGCAGCCGGGCATGGGGCAGGGCCACGCCCTGTCCCACGCCGGTGGGTCCGAGGGATTCGCGCGCCAGCAGCGCGTGCAGCGCATCGGACGCGTCGAAGCCATAGGCCTCCGCCCCGAGGTCCGCCAGATCGTGCATGACCCGCTTCTTGCTGGAACAGGTCGCGTTCACCTTGACGGCGCGCGGTTTCAGCAAAGTCTCAAGCTTCATGGGCGCCCCTATCCCCGGCTCCTCTGAAGGCGCGTGTCAGGCGGTATCCTGGGGTTCGATCCAGCCAATATTGCCGTCGTCCCGCCGATACACGACGTTCACGCCTTTCTTACCCTCATTGCGAAAGACCAGCACCGGGGCGCCGGCCAGCTCCATCTGCATCACGGCCTCGCCGACAGAGAGCGAGGGGATCTTGGTTTCCATCTCAGCCACGATGATGGGCTGAAGCGTGTCAGGCTCCGATTCTTCCGGGGCCTGGTTGGCGGCGAGGATATACGAGGAAGCCCCGGAGACTTCAACAGGCTCCGCCCGGGTCTTGTGATGGTCTTTCAGACGCCGCTTATAGCGCCTCAGCTGCTTCTCCATCTTCTCGTTGCAGGCGTCGAAAGCTGCATAGATTTCATTGGCATGGGCCTTGGCCTGGGCGGTGAGTCCGGTCGAAAGGTGCACCGTCGCCTCGCAGACATATTCATGCGCAGACTTGGAAAAGGTCACATTGGCATCGGTCGGTCGTTCGGCATACTTGCTGACCGCCAGTCCCAGTTCGTCCTGAACATGGGTTTGCAGCGCCTCGCCGATGTCGATTTGTTTTCCGGTGATCTGATAGCGCATGGCCACTCCTCTTGTTGTCGGCCTCGGGTGAACCCCGCGCGCACCGGGGCGGACACGCCCCCGCCGCGCAAAGTCAGTTCCAAGACAGAGATAGGGACGAATCCCGGGCCGGCAGCCCCCCGTACCCGGGGGCAGGCGACGAATTGCCAGGCATCGCGGACCCAAGGATTGTCATGGCTCCATTTGAGGGGTGCGCGGGCCGACCTGTCAATGCAAAGCGGAAAATGCGCGGTGAAAACTGCGTTGCCGGAACGGCATCACGCGGGGGCCGCGACGCCGCCGCCGGGTCCGGTCGCGGCGTCCATGCCACGGGGAAGACAGCGGAATCCGCCTGGGCCGCCGGTCAGGAAATGCGGAAATTGTCGCCCAGGTAGACCCTGCGCACATTTTCGTTCCGCACGACCTCGTCGGGGGTGCCGGACATCAGGACGCCGCCGTCATGCAGGATGTAGGCGCGATCCACGATCTCCAGCGTCTCGCGCACGTTGTGGTCGGTGATCAGGACCCCGATTCCCCGCTTCTTGAGATCCGCGACCAGGTGCCGGATATCGCCGACCGAGATCGGGTCCACCCCGGCGAAGGGTTCGTCGAGCAGCAGGTATTTCGGATCGGCGGCAAGACAGCGCGCGATCTCCACCCGCCGCCGCTCCCCGCCGGAGAGGGCCAGCGCGGGGGCGCGGCGCAGATGCTCGATGGAGAAGTCGCTCAGCAGCTCCTCCAGCCGTTCGCGGCGCTTGTAGCGGTCCTTCTGGCTGATATCGAGGATGGCGGCGATGTTGTCCTCGACGCTGAGCCCGCGAAAGATCGACATTTCCTGCGGCAGGTAGCCGATGCCCCGCTTGGCGCGCCGGTACATGGGCAGGCTGGTCACGTCCTCGCCGTCGATGATCACCTGGCCGGCCTCGGGATAGACCAGCCCGGCCACGGCGTAGAAGGTCGTCGTCTTGCCCGAGCCGTTGGGCCCGAGCAGCGCCACCACCTCGCCGCGGTTCAGATCGACCGAGACGTCGCGGATCACCACGCGCTTGGAATAGCTCTTGCGCAGGTTGCGGATATGCAGGCCCGATTCGCCCTCCGCCGCCACGGTCAGGTCGGGCCGGGGCATCAGTCGCCGCTGCCCTGCAACACGGTGCGGACCCGGCCGGTCATGTTGGCGGTGCCATCGTTGAGGTCGACCACCATCTCCTGCGAGGACAGGGCGCTTTGGCCCTGGGTCAGCAGGACATCGCCCTGCATGTGAACAGTGCCGGCATCGATGTCGTAATCGGCGCGCTCGGCCTCGGCGGCCTCGGTGCCGCTGACCAGCGTGACGCCGCCCGTGGCCTCGAGCCGGGAAATCGACTGGCTGCCTTCCTTGTAGACCACCAGCACCTTCGCCGCCTGCAGCCGCATCTCGCCCTGCACGATCAGCACGTCACCCGTGAAGACCGCGGTGCCGTCGGACTGGTTGATCGACAGCTCTTCTGCCGTGATCTCCACCGGGGCGTCGGTATCCTGCTGGAGCCCACCGAAATTCACCTGCGCGCCCTGCGCGTGCAGGGGAGCGGCGAGGATCGCGATCGCGAAGCTCAGCAATACGGCGAACAGAGCGTTGGCAAAGGGCTTCATTCAGACGATCCTTGCTGTTTCGGGTCGTATACCAGCTTAACCCCGTTGGTGAAACGCAATTGGACGTCACCGGTTTCGGCGTCCGAGGTCATGATCATGCGCCCGGCGGTGAAGCGGCCGGCCGGCCCGGTGCCGGTGACCTCGCCGGCGCTTTCGGCGCGCATCTCGGTCAGGCCGCTGACCAGCCGTTCGGTCCGCACCTCGTAGCCGGTGGAGCTCTGGACCAGGACGCCGCCGCGCAGCTCGGCCTCGTCCGCGCCCTCGTCGAGGATCGCCTCGTCGGCGCGCATCTCCACCTTGCCGCCATCGGCCAGCCGGAACAAAGCCTCCACCGCCTCGGCCGAGGCGCGGCCGGGCGCGTCGGGATCGGGCCGGGCCGAGCGGGCGGAGACGTTGATCGAGGCGCCGTTCGCGGTTGTGCCGGCATAGTGCGGCGCGGTGATCCGCTGTTCCTTGATCCGGTCCTCGAGGTCCACGTCCGAGAACGGCAGATCAGGGTCGGTCTGGGTGGTGCGCGACAGCAGGAAGAGCGTGGAGAGCAGGGCCAGCGCCGCCAGCGGCAGGACGATCTTCATCCATGCCACGAAGCGGGAATAGGCGTTGCCGTGCAGCGCCATGGTCAGCGCCCTCCTGGAATGGCGGGGAACCGCCGTCACTCATGTCACGTATGCGCGAAGATGTCGGTCTCGGGCCAGCCGGCAAGGTCCAGCCGCGCCCGGGTCGGCAGGAAATCGAAACAGGCTTTCGCAAGGTCGGTGCGGCCCTCGCGCTCCAGCCGCTTGTCCATCTCCTCGCGCAGCCGGTGCAGGTAAAGCACGTCCGACGCGGCGTATTCGAGCTGCGCCTCGGTCAGCTCGGCCGCGCCCCAGTCGCTCATCTGCTGCTGCTTGGAAATGTCGACGCCGAGCATCTCCTGCAGCAGGTTCTTCAGCCCGTGGCGGTCGGTATAGGTGCGCACCAGCTTCGAGGCGATCTTGGTGCAGTAGACCGGCGCGGTGAGCGCCCCGAAGGCGTGGTAGAGCACGGCGATGTCGAAGCGGCCGAAATGGAACAGCTTGAGCACGTTCGGGTCGGTCAGCATTCGGCACAGGTTGGGCGCCTCGGTCTGGCCGATGGCGACCTGCACCATGTGCGCATCGCCGTCGCCGCCCGACATCTGGATCACGCACAGCCGGTCGCGGTGGGGGTTGAGCCCCATCGTTTCGCAATCGATGGCCACCACGGGGCCGAGGTCCAGATCGTCGGGCAGGTCGCCCTTGTAAAGATGATTTGCCAAAACGCCCGTCGCCTTCTCGAAATAGGTTGTCTGGCAGATAGAGCCTTGCCCCTCGTCTTGCAACACGCCCGCCCGCGGGGGCGCGCGCGGGACGGGCCTGCCCGGCCTTTGTCCGACATGCGGAAGGGTTTTCCGCAGCCTTGATCGCCCCCCGCCTTTATGCGACCGTGCCTCTCGTCCCGGCCACGGGACCGCCGGGACGAGGAGGAGGAGCCTATGCCCGCACCGCATCACCGCGTCTGGCCCCCGGGCGTGCCGCACCGGCTGGACCTGCCAGCGCACTCGCTCTTCGGCAATCTCGACGCCGCCGCCCGGCGCTTTCCCGACCGTCCGGCGCTGATCTACCACGGCACGACGCTCAGCTATGCCGAGTTGCTGGCCGAGGTCGAACATCTCGCGGGCTGGCTGCAGCAGGTGGCGGGCGTGGCGCGCGGCGACCGGGTGCTGCTTTACATGCAGAACTCGCCGCATTTCGTGTTCGGCTATTACGCCATCATGCGCGCCGACGCGGTCTGCGTCCCGGTGAACCCGATGAACCGCGGCGCGGAGCTGGACCATATCGCCGAGGATACCGCCGCCCGCGTGGCGCTGTGCGGGGCCGAGCTCTGGCCCGCGCTCCGGCCGTTGCGCGAAAGCGGCGCACTGGATCACGCGCTGGTGGCGAGCTATGCCGACATGGCCGATCCCACGGACGAGGTGCCCCTGCATCCCAGCGTCGCCGGGCTGGCCGAGCCCGAGGATGCGCTGACGGACAGCTGGCGCGCCGCGCTGGCCGCGGGGCACCGGCCCCGGCCGCACGAGGCCACGGCGGAGGACATCGCCCTGATCCCCTACAGCTCGGGCACCACCGGGCGGCCCAAGGGCTGCACCCATACCCACCGCTCGGTCAACGCCACGGCGGTGGGCAGCGTGCTGTGGAATCCCACGCGCGAGACGGACGTGCATCTTGCCGCGCTGCCGCTCTGCCACGTGACGGGCATGACGTCCTCGATGAACGGGCCGCTCCTGTCGGGCGGCGCCATCGTGCCGCTGACCCGCTGGGACCGGCAGGCGGCGGCGCGGCTGATCGAGCGGCACCGGGTAACCCGCTGGCGGTCGATCACCACCATGGTCATCGACCTGGTCAACGACCCGGAGTTCGAGCGCTACGACCTGTCCAGCCTCACCGCCCTCGGCGGCGGCGGCGCGGCCATGCCAGAGGCCGTGGCCCGGCGGCTGAAGCAGATGACCGGGCTCGACTACATCGAGGGCTACGGCCTGTCCGAGACCATGGCGGCCACCCATATCAACCCCGTCCACGCGCCGCGCGCGCAATGCCTCGGCATCCCGGTGATGGAGGTCGAGTCCCGCGTCATCTCACTGGAGGACGGGCGCGAACTTGGCCCGGATGAGACCGGCGAGATCGTGATGGCCGGGCCGCAGGTCTTCCAAGGGTACTGGAACAATCCCGAAGCCACGGAGGCGGCCTTCATCGAGCTGGACGGGCGCCGCTTCTTCCGCAGCGGGGATATCGGGCATTACGACGCGGACGGCTATTTCTACATGACCGACCGGCTGAAACGGATGATCAACGTCTCGGGCTTCAAGGTCTGGCCGGCGGAGGTGGAGGCGATGATGCTCGACAACCCCGACCTGGCCGAGGCCTGCATCGTCGCCTCGCGCGATCCCCGGCGCGGCGAGACCGTCGCGGCCTATGTCGTGCCCTCGCGCAGCGCCCCCGACCTGACGGAAGAGCGCGTCAAGGACTGGTGCCGCGCCCACATGGCGGCCTACAAGTGTCCCGCGCGGGTGGTGATCACCGATGCCCTGCCCCGCTCCGGCACCGGCAAGGTGCTGTGGCGCGAGCTCGCGCAGCGCGAAGAGGAGGCCGCGACGGCATGAGGAAACGCGTGACCGCCACGGCGGAGCCGCCCGAGGACCGGCGCGGCGACCGGCAGTTCATCACCGCGCTGCACCGCGGGCTGGACCTGCTGCGCGCCTTTCGCCCGGCCGATCACGCGGGCCTGTCTAACCGCGACCTGTCGGAGCGGACGGGCCTGCCCAATTCCACCATCTCGCGGCTGACCTACACGCTGATGCAGCTGGACTACCTGGTCTACGACGACAGCACCGGGCGCTACCGGCTGGGCGTGCCGGTGCTGGGGCTGGGCTATGCCTGCCTGGGCGGGATGCAGATCGTGGAGACGGCGCAGGTCTACATGCAGAAGCTGGTGGACCAGTGCGGCGACGGCGTGCTGCTGGCGCTCGGCGGGCGCGACGACATGGCGATGACCTACATGGCCACCGCGCGGGCGCCCAGCATGGTGTCGCTGCAGCTTTCCGTGGGGTCGCGCATCTCGCTGGCGCGCTCGGCCATGGGACGCGCCTGGCTGGCCGGGCTGGAGCCCGAGCAGCGCGCGCCGATCCTGTCGCAGATCGAGGCGCGCTACGGCGAGGATTACCCCCGCATCCGCGAGGGCATCGACGCCGCCGAACAGCAGATTGCCGAGCGGGGGTTTTACCTCAACCTGCGGGAATGGAAGTCGGACGTGCATTCGATCGCCGTCCCCTACCGCTCGCCGCGCAGCGACACGCCGCTGCTGGCCTTCAACCTCGGCGGCCCCGCCTTCCTGCTGCCCGAGGAGCGGCTGGTCGACGACCTCGGCCCCCGGCTGGTGGATATGGTGCGGCGGGTCAGCCGCGCGGGGCGTTGAAAGGAAACGGAACATGACGACACGCAGCCGGGACGAAATGGCGGACCTGGTCGGACAGGAGGCGGGCGTGTCCCGCTGGTTCACGGTGGACCAGGCGCGGATCGACGCCTTTGCCGACGTGACCGAGGATCATCAATACATCCACACCGACCCCGAGCGGGCCAAGGACACACCCTTCGGCACCACGATCGCGCATGGCTTCCTGACGCTGTCGCTGCTGTCGGCGATGCTCTACGACGGGGCGCCCCGCGTGGAGGGCGCGAAGATGGGGGTCAACTACGGCTTCGACAAGATCCGCTTTCTCTCGCCGGTGAAATGCGGCCAGCGGGTGCGGGCGCGCTTTGCCCTGGCCGAGTGGCGCGAGGGCAAGCCGGGCGAGATCACCAACCGCTGGAAGGTCACGGTGGAGATCGAGGGCTCGGACCGGCCCGCGCTGATCGCCGACTGGATCGGCCGGCAATATTTCTGAATTCGAAGGAGTGAACATGGATATTCGTTTCGACGGCCGCGTGGCCATCGTCACCGGCGCGGGCGCCGGGCTGGGCCGCTCTCACGCGCTCGGGCTGGCGGCGCGGGGCGCCAAGGTGGTGGTCAACGATCTGGGCGCCGCCACGGACGGCTCGGGCCAAAGCTCGGACGCCGCAAAATCAGTGGTGGAAGAAATCCGTGCCATGGGCGGCCACGCCATCGCCGACGGCGCGGACGTGACCAACCCCGAACAGGTGCAGGCCATGGTGGATGCCGCGCTGGCCGAATGGGGCCGGGTCGACATCCTCGTCTGCAACGCCGGCATCCTGCGGGACAAGACCTTTGCCAAGATGGGGCTGGAGGATTTCCGCAAGGTGGTCGACGTGCACCTGATGGGCACCGTCAACTGCTGCCACGCGGTCTGGCGCCACATGACCGAACGCGGCTTCGGGCGCATCGTGCTGACCACCTCGGGCACCGGGCTTTACGGCAATTTCGGCCAGTCGAACTATGCCGCCGCCAAGGCCGGGATGATCGGGCTGATGAACACGCTCTCCGCCGAGGGGGCCAAGTTCGACATCCGCATCAACACCCTCGCCCCCACCGCCGCCACGCGGATGACCGAGAACCTGCTGCCGCCCGAGGTGCTGGAGCTGCTCAAGCCCGAGCTGATCACGCCCGGCCTGCTGGCGCTGGTCGCGGATGACAGCCCGTCGCGGATGATCCTCGGGGCGGGCGCCGGCGTCTTCACCGAGACCCGGCTGCACGAGACGCAGGGCGTCGCGCTGGAGGGCGACGAGATCAGCCCAGAGGGCGTGATGGCCGCGATGGACCGCATCCGCGACACCGAAGGCCAGACCGAGATGGAAAACGCCTTTGCCCAGACCCGCAAATACGCCCGCATGGCCGCCGAGAAACGCGGCCTGCCCCTGCCGTGGGAAGAGTGACGCCCCCGGCCCCATAGATACCTGACGCGAAAGGACAGACCCATGCGCGACGCGCTCATCGTCTCCACCGCCCGCACGCCCATCGGCCGCGCCTACCGCGGCGCCTTCAACGACACCCAGCCGCAGGAGCTGATCGGCCATGCCGTCAGCCACGCGGTCAGCCGCGCGGGCCTCGAGGGGGCCGAGGTCGAGGATTGCGTGATCGGCGCCGCGCTCCAGCAGGGGGCGCAGGGCGGCAATATCGGCCGTCAGGCGGCGATCCGCGCCGGGCTGCCGGTCACCGTGCCGGGCATGTCGCTGGACCGCCAGTGCGCCAGCGGCATGATGGCCATCGCCACCGCGGCCAAGCAGGTGGTGCAGGACGGCATGGAGGTCGCCGTGGGCGGCGGGGTCGAGTCGATCTCGCTGGTGCAGAACGACAAGATGAACCTGCACCGCCGCGCCGATCCGTGGATCCGCGAACACAAGCCCGCGCTCTACATGTCGATGCTGGAAACTGCCGAGGTCGTGGCCAATCGCTACGGCATCTCGCGCGAGGAGCAGGACGAATACGCGCTGCGATCGCAACAGCGCACGGCGGCGGCGCAGGAGGCCGGGCGCTTCGACGACGAGATCGTGCCGCTCGAATCGGTGATGAAGGTGCAGGACAAGGAGACCGGCGAGGTCTCGGACAGGACCGTCACGCTGGATCGCGACGAGGGCAACCGCCCCTCCACCACGCTGGACGGTCTGGCGGGGCTGAAGCCGGTGCACAAGAACGGGCTGGAGATCCCCGAGGGCGGCTTCATCACCGCGGGCAATGCCTCGCAGCTTTCCGATGGCGCCTCCGCCGCCGTGGTGATGGAGGCCAAGGAGGCCGAGCGCCGAGGCCTGCAGCCGCTGGGCCGCTACGTGGGCATGGCCGTCGCCGGTTGCGAGCCCGACGAGATGGGCATCGGCCCAGTCTTCGCGGTGCCGAAGCTGCTGGAAAAGACCGGGCTGCAGATGGACGATATCGGCCTGTGGGAGTTGAACGAGGCCTTCGCGGTGCAGGTGCTTTACTGCCGCGACCGGCTGGGCATCCCGGACGAGCTGCTGAACGTGGATGGCGGCGCGATCTCCGTCGGGCACCCCTACGGCATGTCGGGGGCGCGGATGGTCGGCCACGCGCTGATCGAGGGCAAGCGCCGCGGCGCGCGTTACGTGGTCTGCACCATGTGCGTCGGCGGCGGCATGGGCGCGGCCGGCCTGTTCGAGGTGCTGTGATGCGCAAACTGCCCCAACAGCTCGCCCACCTGCGGATCCCGGCCGTCGCCTCGCCGATGTTCATCGTCTCGGGGCCGGATCTGGTGATCGCCCAGTGCAAGGCGGGGATCGTCGGCTCCTTCCCCGCGCTCAACGCGCGCGAGAAGGAGGGCGAGGACATCCAGCTCGAGGCCTGGCTCAAGCGCATCACCGAGGAGCTGGACCGCCACAACCAGGCGAACCCGGACAATCCGGCCGCCCCCTTCGCGGTCAACCAGATCGTCCACCGCTCCAATGAACGGCTGGAACGGGACCTGGAGATCTGCCACCGCTGGAAGGTGCCGATCTGGATCACCTCGCTCGGCGCCCGGGTGGAGGTGAACGAGGCGGCGCATGATTGCGGCGGCATCGCGCTGCACGACGTGATCAACAACCGCTTTGCGAAGAAGGCGATCGAGAAAGGCGCCGACGGGCTGATCGCCGTGGCGGCGGGCGCGGGCGGCCACGCGGGGGCGCTGTCGCCCTTCGCGCTGGTGGGCGAGATCCGGGAATGGTTCGACGGGCCGATCCTGCTGTCCGGCGCCATCTCAACCGGCCGCTCGATCCTCGCCGCGCAGGCCATCGGCGCGGACCTCGCCTATATCGGCTCACCCTTCATCGCCACGGCCGAGGCCAACGCGGTGCCGGATTACAAGCAGATGATCGTGGACAGCGCCGCGGACGACATCGTCTATTCCTCGCTCTTCACCGGGGTGCACGGCAACTACCTGAAGCCCTCGATCAGCCGGGCGGGGATGGATCCCGACAACCTCGAGTCCTCCGACCCCTCCAAGATGAATTTCGGCGCCGAGAAGCCGAAAAGCTGGAAGGAGATCTGGGGCTCCGGCCAGGGCATAGGCGCGATCCGCGAAGAGATGCCCGCGGGCGCCTATATCGACCGGCTGGCGGCGGAATACGCGGCGGCCAAGCGCGAGATGGCGGAGATCGTGAATGGCTGAGCTGATCGTCGTCCGCCACGCGCAGGCCAGTTTCGGCGCGGCCAATTACGACAAGCTGTCGCCGCTCGGCCACGAGCAGTCGGAAGAGCTGGGCGCGGCGCTGGCGGTCATGGGCATCCGGCCCGACAGGGTGGCGACCGGCGAACAGGTCCGCCACCGCGAGACGCTGGAGGGCATCGCCCGCGGCATGAAGGCCGAGCTCGGCCCCGCAGAGATCCTGCCGGGGCTGAACGAGTTCGACTTCCGCGCCCTTCTCGACGCGCGCTTCCCCGAGGGCGGCGCGCCCGAGGGGATGCATGACGACCGGCGCACCCATTTCCGCACCCTGCGCGACACGGTCCACGCCTGGCAGCGCGACGAGATCGCGAACCCGCCGGAACGCTGGGCCGAGTTCGCGGGCCGGGTGGAGGCGGCGCGGCAGGCGCTGTGCGCGGGCGACCACCGGCAGTTGCTGGCCGTCTCCTCCGGCGGGGCGATCTCGCAGCTGGTGGCGGCCACGCTGGGCACCCCGCCCGAACAGCAGATGGCGCTGCAACTGCAGATGAAGAATTGCGCGGTGACGCGTTTCGTCTTTACCCCGCGGGCCTTCTACCTGCATTCCTTCAACGAGACCCCGCATATCGTCGCCCACAACGCGGAGCGGCTGCTGACCTATTCCTGAGGGAGGAGAGGATGACGCAAGACGCCACGACGCTCGACGTGCCGGCGGTGGAGGCCTGGCTGAAAGAGCATCTGCCCGGCTTCGAAGGCCCCGTGGAGGCGGAAAAATTCGCCCAAGGCCAGTCGAACCCCACCTTCCGGCTGGCGACGCCGGGCCACCGCTACGTGCTGCGCCGCAAGCCGCCGGGGGTGCTCCTGAAATCCGCCCACGCGGTGGATCGCGAATATCGGGTGCAATCGGCGCTGCAGGACACCGCGGTGCCGGTGGCGAAGATGCACGTGCTCTGCGAGGATGACGACGTCATCGGCTCGGCCTTCTACGTGATGGACGAGGTGGCGGGGCGGAACTTCAACCTCCCCACCCTGCCCGAGCTGGCGGTGGAGGACCGCCGCCCCGTGCATGACGAGATGGGCCGCGTCCTGGCCGCCATCCACGACGTGGACATCGACGCGGTGGGCCTGTCGGATTACGGGCCGGAGGGCAATTACTACGCCCGCCAGATCGGTCGCTGGACCAAGCAGTACCGCGCGTCGGAGACCGGGACGCTGCCCGAGATGGAAGAGCTGATCGCCTGGCTCGACGCCAACATCCCCGCCGAGGACGGGCAGCGCACTCTGGTCCACGGCGATTACCGGATCGACAACATGCTCTTCGCGCCCGACGGGCCCGAATGCGTCGCCGTGCTGGACTGGGAGCTGTCGACCATCGGCCACCCCTATGCCGACCTCGCCGCCGTCATCATGCAATGGCAGATGCCCGCCGGACCCGAGGGGCGCGGCATGGCCGGCGCCGACCGCAAGGCAGAGGGGCTGATCACCGACGCGGAGTTCATCGAGACCTATTGCAAACGCCGCGGCATCGCCGGGATCGAGAGTTTCGGCTTCTACCTCGCCTTTTCCTTCTTCCGCATGGCGGCGATCATCCAGGGCGTGAAGAAACGCGCGCTGGACGGCAATGCGTCGAACCCCGAGCGGGCGCTGAAACTGGGCGAGCACGTGCCCGACTTCGCGAAGGGCGGCCTCCGGGCGGCAAAGAGCGCATGACCCAAGCCCCCCTCGACCCCGCGCTGAAGGAAGCGCCCTACCCGTTCCAGCGCCTGCTGGGCTACGAATTGACCGCCTGGGAGCCCGATCACGCGCGGATGGAGATCGCCATCGCGGAGGCGCTGGAGAACCGGCAGGGCGTGGTGCAGGGCGGCGTGGCGGCGACGCTGCTCGACACGGCCATGGGCTTTGCCGGCTGCTATACCGGCGACCCCGAGGCGCCGCGCCACTGCGCCACGCTTTCGATCAACGTGAACTACCTTGCCGTGGCGACAGGCAGCCGCCTGATCTGCGACGGCTACCGAACCGGCGGCGGGCGCAAGACGTTCTTCGCCGAGGGACGGGTGACCGACGACGCGGGCAACCTCGTGGCGACCGGCACCAGCGTCTTCCGATACATCACCCTTGGCAACAGGACCCAGACATGAGCCGCAAGATGAAACGCATCGTTCTCGCAAGCCGGCCCGACGGCCGGCCCACCGACGCCAATTTCCGGCTGGAAGAGCTGGACGCGCCCGAGCCGCAGGACGGCGAGGTGCTGGTCGCGGTGGAGCATATCTCGCTCGACCCCTACATGCGCGGACGCATGGACGACGCCAAGAGCTACGCCACCCCGGTGCCCGTGGACGGGCTGATGGAAGGCGGCGGCGTGGGCGAGGTCGTGGCCTCCAAGCACCCGGATTTCCACCCCGGCGACAAGGTCTTCGGCATGACCGGCTGGGCCACCCATGCCTGCCTGCCCGGCGACCAGCTGCGCAAGCTCGACCCGGACCAGGCGCCGCTGACCGCCGCGCTCGGCGTGCTGGGCATGCCGGGCTTCACCGGCTGGTACGGCTTCACCCGGCTCGGCCGCCCCAACAAGGGCGAGACGCTGGCCGTGGCCGCCGCCACCGGGCCGGTGGGCTCCATGGTCGGGCAGCTGGCGAAAGCCTACGGGCTGCGCGCCGTGGGCATTGCCGGCGGGCCGGAGAAATGCGCCCTCGCGCAGGAGAAATTCGGCTTCGACGCCTGTATCGACCACCGCGCCTTCGACGATGCGGCGAGCCTGCGCAAGGCGATCGCCGCCGAGGCGCCGGACGGGATCGACATCTACTTCGAGAATGTCGGCGGCAAGGTGCAGGAGGCGGTGCTGCCGCTGATGAACACCTTCGGGCGCATCCCGCTCTGCGGCATGGTCTCGGCCTACAACCAGGGCGCGCTCGGCGGCAAGGCGGGCGAGGGCCCGGACAAGCTGCCGCTCTTCATGCGCAGCCTGCTGGTCAAGCGTATGTCGGTCTCCGGCTTCATCATCGCAGATCACTACGACGAATACGGCGCCTTCCTGAAGGAGGTGGGCCCGATGGTCGGCGACGGCCGCGTGACCTTCGAGGAGGACGTGGCCGAGGGTCTGGAAAACGCGCCCGACGCCTTCCTCGGCATGCTCGAGGGCCGCAACCGCGGCAAGCAGCTCGTCAAGGTCGGATGACCCTCGGGGGGCGAGCGCCGGCGTCGCGCCCGCCCCCCCCCCGCTTCCCCGCCAGCGGCCTGCCCCGCCCGGCCCGCCCCTGGCGCCCCGGAGCCGAAAAGCCGCGTTTCTTCTGACCATAAATATCCCCGCCGGAGGCTCCCGCAGGTGCCGCTCGCGCCGAGGCCGGGACAATTGAACGCGAATTGGTCCCACTCCCGCCTTGCTGCGGGCCAATCTGCCCCATTGGGGCAGCCGGCGCGCGCTGAACGAGAAGGTGGCGCTGATCCACGCGCCGAACCGCTACGGCTCCACCGATATCGCGCTGACGGAGGACGGCCCGGTGGTCGTCGAAGTCAATAACGGCTGCGCCTTCGAGCTGATGCAGCTCGCCACCGGCAAGGGCTTCCTGACCGACGACATCCTCGGCTTCTTCCACGGGTGCGGGGTGAAGGTCTGAAGGTGAGGCCCCCTGCGCCCTACCCCTCCACCGCCGTGCCGAGCAGGGCGATCGCCAGACCCAGCACCCCCAGCACCGCGAAGGCGAGGCCGCGCCGCCGCTGCCCCGTGGCCCAGGCCCCGCGCGCCGCGATCAGGGATTGCAGCGCGTAATAGGCCGCAAAGGCACGGGAGGCGTAGCTGATGATCTCGAAGACGCTCGCGACCCATGTCAGCACGAGCCCCACGACCGTCAGAAGCAGGTAGCCGCCGCGCGGCGACAGGCGGCGCCGCGTCAGCTCGGCCAGCAGCCCGCCCGACCCGCCGGTATCGGCCACGGCGGCGCTGAACTGCGCGCTGATGGCGGCGAAGATCAGCAGGATCGGCAGGATCGGGGCGACGATCTCCATCAGGTCGATGATCGCCGTCTCGCTCAGCTTCAGCGTGCCCTGGGCGAAGACGTAGCTGAGCAGCAGGATGTAGACCATGTAGATCAGGCTCGCGATCCCCTGCGCCAGCCGCATGGAGCGGATCCGCGTGGCGGCGTCGTAGTCCTCGCCGAGGTAGCGCGAGGTCTCGAACCCCTGCACGGTGACCAGCAGCCCCGCCCCCAGCGTCAGGGCGGGCCAGCCGGTGACCAACGCCGGGTTGACCACCAGCGCCCCCTCCGCCGCGCGGGCGCCGAAATACCACGCGAGGCCAAAGAGCAGCCCCGCGATGATGGCGAGCTTCAGCCCGACGGTCACCTGCTCCAGCCGTTCGAGGGCGGCAAAGCCCCGGGTCCAGCCCACCATGAGGATCACGATGAAGACCGCCGAGGTCACCAGCTTGGCATGGTAGGGATCGTCGAGCGCGGTCAGGCTGACCGAGAAGGCACCGAGCAGGTTGAGGTAATAGGCGACGGAGACGATGTAGGCGAAGGCCAGCATCCATGACGCTGCAAGCTCCAGCTCCTCCTCGGTGCGGCTGCGGGGCGAGCGACCGTCCAGCCGGGCGATGTTGAACCGTACGGCGGCACCGAAAAGGTAGGCGCCCAGGCAGAGCGCCCCCATGACCAGCGGGGCGAGCGCCCCGTAGGAGGCGTCGAGGATCGGCCCCAGCACCAGGAAGCCGCTGCCGATGATTGAGGCGAGCGGCGTGATCGCGGCGCGCCAGAGCACCGCCCGCGCCAGCCGCGGGTAAAGCAGCACGCCCCCGGCGAGCACGACGACAAGCAGGATCAGACCGTTCAGCATGAGGGTCGCATAAACCCGGGAACCGCTCTCATCCACGGCAAGGGGGGCGAAAAGCCCGCACCGCAGCCCGGGCGCCACAGGCGCAGGGCGATCCCGGGTCCGCGATGAAAAAGGGGCGCGCCCGGCAGGCGCGCCCCTTTCGCACTCGTTACCCGATCACACTCAGTGAACCACGGCGTGGTCCGGACGCGGCCGGTTGGTGGCGGCCACCCGGTCCCCGATGATCAGCCCGTCGGAGCCGGCGCTGACCGCGACCGTGTCGCCATCGCCGACATCGCCCGCCAGCAGCATCTCGGCCAGCGGGTCCTGCAGCGCGCGCTGGATCACCCGTTTCAACGGCCGCGCCCCGAAGACCGGGTCGTAGCCCTCTTCGGCGAGCCACTTGCGGGCCTCGTCGGTCAGCTCCAGCTTGATCTTGCGGCCGGCGAGACGCTTGACCAACCGGGCCAGCTGGATGTCGACGATGCCGGTCATGTCCTCGCGCTGCAGACGGTCGAAGATGATCGTCTCGTCCAGCCGGTTGAGGAACTCGGGCCGGAAATGCGCCCGCACCGCCTCCATCACGTCGCGCCGGGCCTCGCCGCTATCGGCGCCCTCGGGCAGCCGCGACAGGGCCTGCGACCCGAGGTTCGAGGTCAGCACGATCAGCGTCTGCTTGAAGTCCACGGTCCGGCCCTGGCCATCGGTCAGCACACCGTCGTCGAGCACCTGCAGCAGCACGTTGAACACGTCCGGGTGCGCCTTTTCCACCTCGTCGAACAGCACGACCTGATAGGGCCGGCGCCGCACCGCCTCGGTCAGCACACCGCCCTCGTCGTAGCCGACATAGCCCGGGGGCGCGCCGATCAGGCGGGCGACGGCGTGTTTCTCCATGAACTCGGACATGTCGATGCGGACCATCGCGCTGTCGTCGTCAAACAGGAACTCGGCCACCGCCTTGGTCAGCTCGGTCTTGCCGACACCCGTGGGCCCGAGGAAGAGGAACGAGCCCAGCGGCCGGTTCTCGTCGTTCAGACCCGCGCGCGCCCGGCGCACGGCATTGGCCACGGCGTGAACCGCCTGGTCCTGGCCGATGACCCGCTTGTGCAGGCCCTCTTCCATGCGCAGCAGCTTCTCGCGCTCGCCTTCCAGCATGCGCGAGGTGGGGATGCCGGTCCAACGTTCGACCACCGCGGCGATCTGCTCGGGGCGCACGGCCTCCTCGACCATGACTTCGCCCTGCTCTTCCTGCTGCTCGGCCTGGGCCAGCTGCTTTTCGAGCTGCGGGATCACGCCGTAGGACAGCTCCCCGGCCTTCGCCAGGTCGCCGTTCCGCTTAGCGATCTCGAGATCGGCGCGGGCGCGGTCCAGCTGTTCCTTCAGGTCGCGGGCAGAGGCGAGCTTGTCACGCTCGGCCTGCCACTTGGCCGTCATCTCGGCGCTCTCTTCCTGAAGGTCGGCCAAGTCCTTTTCCAGCTTTTCCAGCCGGTCCTTCGAGGCCTGGTCGTCCTCTTTCTTGAGCGCTTCCTGCTCGATCTGCATCTGCAGGATCTGGCGGTCGAGCTGGTCCAGCTCTTCGGGCTTGGAATCCACCTCCATCCGCAGCCGGCTGGCCGCCTCGTCCATCAGGTCGATGGCCTTGTCAGGCAGGAACCGGTCGGTGATGTAGCGGTTCGACAGCTGCGCCGCCGCGACCAGTGCAGAGTCCGCGATCCGCACGCCGTGGTGCAGTTCGTACTTCTCCTTGATGCCGCGCAGGATGGAGATCGTGTCTTCCACCGTGGGCTCCTGCACCATCAGCGGCTGGAACCGGCGGGCCAGTGCCGCGTCCTTTTCCACGTGCTTGCGGTACTCGTCGAGCGTGGTGGCGCCGATGCAGTGCAGCTCACCGCGGGCGAGGGCCGGTTTCAGCAGGTTGGAGGCGTCCATCGCGCCGTCCGCCTTGCCCGCGCCGACCAGCGTGTGCATCTCGTCGATGAAGAGGATGATCTCGCCCGCCGCGGCCTCGACCTCGGACAGGACGGCCTTCAGCCGTTCCTCGAACTCGCCGCGATACTTGGCGCCGGCGATCAGCGCGCCCATGTCGAGCGCAAGCAGCCGCTTGTGGCGCAGGCTTTCCGGCACGTCGCCGTTGATGATGCGCAGGGCCAGCCCCTCGGCGATGGCGGTCTTGCCCACGCCGGGTTCGCCGATCAGGACCGGGTTGTTCTTGGTCCGGCGCGACAGCACCTGCATGGCGCGGCGGATTTCCTCGTCGCGGCCGATGATCGGGTCGATCTTGCCCTGTTCGGCGGCTTCGGTCAGGTCGCGCGCGTATTTCTTCAGCGCGTCATAGCCTTCCTCGGCGCTGGCGCTGTCGGCGGTGCGGCCCTTGCGGATGTCGTTGATCGCCTCGTTGAGCTTCTGGGCCGAGACATGGCCCGCCTCCAGCGCCTGTTTCGCGCCGGATTTCACCATGGCAAGCGCCATCAGGATCCGCTCCACCGGGACGAAGCTGTCGCCGGCCTTCTTCGCGACCTTCTCGGCCTCGTCCAGCACCTTGGCGGTCTGGCCGTCGAGGAAGGGCTGGGCGTCGCCCGTCACCTTGGGAAGTTTCGCCAGCGCGGCCTCGTTGGCCTCCACCACGCGGGCCGGGTCGCCGCCGGCGCGCTTGATCAGGTTGCTGGCAAGCCCCTGATCGTCATCCATCACCGCCTTGAGCAGGTGTTCCGGGACCATCCGCTGGTGGTCGTCCCGCATGGCGATCGTCTGCGCGGCCTGGATGAATCCGCGCGACCGCTCCGTGAACTTCGACAAGTCCATCGCTTCGTTCTCCTCTTGCAAGCGCCCCTTGTGGATCCGCCCGTCTGCGCGGCGCGGTACCCTGTAGGCCTCGATTGGAATTTGTGATCACTGGCGGCGCGGTTCAAGGCATGGAGGGCGGAAAATGCCGCCCATGGCGGGGCCTGGCGGTGTCGGGGCTCCGCCCGTGGCCGGGTTGCCGCGGGGCTCGGCCGGCATGGCCCCCTGCGCCTCCGGCGGGGATATTTATGGTCAGAAGAAGCAGGGGCGCGGGGGGCGGCCGGGCTTGTCAGAACGGGGCGGCGCGGCCTATGGGGAGGCCAGAGCCTGAAGCCCCTCACACACCCGGAGCCCGCCATGCCAGATGACCGCCTGATCGTCGCCCTCGATGTCCCCAACGCGGTGGAGGGGCTGCAGCTGGCGCAGCGGCTGGGCGACGCGGTGTCGTTCTACAAGATCGGGCTGGGCATGCTGACCGGCGGCGGGCTGGCCCTGGCCAACGAGCTGAAGCAGGAGCATGGCAAGCGCATCTTCCTCGACATGAAGCTTTTCGACATCGGGGCGACGGTGGAGGCGGCGGTGCGCGGGCTGGCGCAGTTCGACCTGGATTTCCTGACAGTGCATGGCGATCCCCACGTGGTGCGCGCGGCGCGCGAGGGCGCGGCCGGGACGGGGACGAAGATCCTCGCGGTGACCGTGCTGACCTCGCTCGACCGGGAGGACCTGGATGCCGGGCTGACGAAGGCGGGCGACCTGGCCGAGATCGTGGCCGAGCGAGCCGCGCGGGCCTTAGAGGCGGGCGCGGACGGGGTCATCGCCTCGGCCCGGGAAGCGGCGGCGATCCGGGCCCTGCCCGAGGCGGCCGGGCGGCTGATCGTCACCCCGGGGATTCGCCCGGCGGGGAGCGACGCGGGCGATCAGAAGCGGATCGCCACCCCGGCCGGCGCCATGGCGGAGGGGGCCGATCATATCGTCGTGGGCCGGCCCATCTGGCAGGCCGCGGACCCGGCCGCCGCCGCGCGGGCGGTGCTGGCGGAGATGGGCTGAGCCCTTCCCCCGCGACGGCTGTGCGGGGTGTCGGCGAGGGGCCGCCGGCAAGCCCCGCATCCCGACTCACGCGGATCTCCGCGCATCGTGAACGCGGGTTCGGAACGGAAACGGAACCCGATCGCGACCGTCCGGGTTGTGCCGCAAACGCCGAGCAGCAAGGAGATCGAGGATGCTCCGCACCAGGCAGCAGGCGGGACCGGAACTGTCCCGCGTGACGTACAACCCCGCCACGCAGGCTTTCGAGGCGGTGGTGACCTTCCACAATTCCGACGGTCGCATGACCTATGCGGCAAGCCTTGCCGCCCCCTTGGACATGTCCTTCGAAGAGGCGGCCGAGGGGCTGATCCGCGACGCCCGCGCCCAGGCCCGCAAGGCCAATGCGCTCGGGTCGCGCTTCCGCAGCCGCGGCAGCCTGATCGAGATGCTGACCGGCCGGCGCGCGGGCCAGATCCGCAGCCAGCTGGGCGGAGGTCGCCACGCGGCCTGAGACTCAGCGCGGGGGCGCGACCCTCGCGCGGTGACGCAGGTAGGCTGCGAGGCGGGGCCGGAAGTGGGGCACCGCCTGGGGGCTGACGATGAAGGCCCGGGGCGAGGTGAGCCACCAGCCCTGCCCCTCGTCGCCGAAGACCACGTCGCGACCGCGCTGAGCGGGCAGATGCGCCGCAAAGAACCAGTTGCGCCCGAAGCGCCGGCGCCAGGACAGGTCGGAGGGCTGGAGCCACAGGCCGACCTCCTCTCGCGTTTCCCTCAGCACGCAGGCCACGGGGGTTTCCGCCCCCTCGCGGCCGCCGCCGGGCAGGTCGATGCGGCCCGGCCAGGGGATGTCCGCCCGGTCGTCGCGGCGCAGGACGAGCAGCTGCGCGCCGATGAAGAGGGCAAGCTTGGCGCCGGTGAAGGTCATGCGCCGGAGGCTACACGCTGCGCGACGCGGCGCCCAGTCACCGCCGCCCACCCTCCGCGCCCTCTGTCCGCGGCTCACGGCCTCATGCTAGATTGCCCCCATGCCCGCCCTCTGCCGCTCCTGCCTCACCCGATTCGAGTCCGGATCCCGCTGCCCGGCCTGCCGGTCGCCGCGTGTCGTGGCGCATCCGGAGCTCTTTTCGCTGGGCATCGCGCATATGGATTGCGACGCCTTCTATGCCTCGGTGGAAAAGCGCGAGGACCCGAGCCTCGTGGACAAGCCGCTAATCATCGGCGGCGGGCGGCGGGGCGTGGTCTCCACCGCCTGCTACATCGCGCGGATCCGCGGCGTGCGCTCGGCCATGCCGATGTTCCAGGCGCTCAAGCTCTGCCCCGACGCGGTGGTGCTGAAACCCCGGATGAGCCTTTACGTCGAGGTCTCGCGCCAGATCCGCGCCATGATGGAAGAGATGACGCCCTCGATCGAGCCGCTGTCGCTGGACGAGGCCTTTCTCGACATGCGCGGGACGGAGCGGCTGCACGGCCAGCCGCCGGCGGTGATGCTGGCGCGGCTGGTCAAGCGGATGCGGGACGAGCTGGGGGTCACCGGCTCCATCGGGCTCTCGCATAACAAGTTCCTGGCCAAGATCGCCTCCGACCTGGAAAAGCCGCACGGGTTTTCCGTCATCGGCGCGGCGGAGACGCAGGATTTCCTGCGCGACAAGCCGGTGCGCATGATCTGGGGCGTCGGGCAGGCCACGCAGGATTCGCTGGACCGGGCGGGGATCCGCAGCTTTGCCGACCTGCGCCGCTGGGACCGGCGGGATCTTCATGCGCGTTTCGGCTCGATGGGCGACCGGCTGTGGCATCTGAGCCGGGGCGAGGATCACCGGCGGGTGTCGCGCGATGCGCCGATGAAGTCCATTTCCAACGAGACGACGTTCTTCGAGGATACGGGCGATGCCGACATCCTCGACGGCCATCTCTGGCGCCTGTCGGAGAAGGTGGCGGGCCGGGCCAAGGCCAAGGGGCTGGCGGGCCGGGTCGTGGTGCTGAAGCTCAAGCGCGCGGATTTTTCGCTGATCTCGCGGCGGCTGGCGCTGCGGGACGCGACACAGCTGGCCGACCGCATCTACCGCACCACGCGCTCGCTCTTCGACCAGGTGGAGGGGCGCGGGCCCTACCGGCTGATCGGCGTGGGGATCACCGAGCTCTGCCCCGAGGACCAGGCGGAGCGCTACGGCGACCTGCTGGACCCCCAGGCGGCGCAGCGCGGCAAGGCGGAGCGGGCCGCCGACGCGATCCGCGCGCGTTTCGGCGACGAGGCAATCCGCAAGGGGCGCGCGCTGCGCTGAGGCGGCCAACCCCTTGTTCGGCAACCGCTTGTTAATCCGGGCGGGGTAACGTGCCCGCTCGGGTGGCTGCCGATTTCGGGTGACGATCACGTGGCGGATGACACAGTGCAGACAAGGCTCATTCGGGCGGAAAAGCTGACCGAGGCCGGACAGCTGGGTGAATCCGAGCGGATCCTGCGCGACGTGCTGGACCGCTACCCCGGCAACCGGCGGGCCCGGCGAGGGCTGCGGCAGGTGACGCAGGCGCAGGAAGCGGCCAAGGCGCCACCGGACCGGCTGCAGGCGCTGCAGGGGCTCTGCGATCGCCGCGACTGGCCCCGCGCCCTGTCGGAGGCCGATCTGCTGGCTGCCCTCTGGCCGCAGGATCCGGACGTGCAGCATGCCCGCGCCGTCATTCGCCTGGCGCGCGATGACATCGTGGCCGCGATGGAGGGCTGCACCCGGGCGCTCCGGCTCGATCCCGACCATGCGCCGGCGGCACAGGCCCTGGGCCGCGTGCTGCTGCGGCTGGAACGGCCGGGCGACGCGGTGACCTGCTTTCTCGACGCGCTGCGCACCGCGCCGGGCATGGTCGCCGCGCATCGGGGGCTGGGCCAGGCGCTGCTGCTGCTCGACCGCCCGGAAGAGGCGGCGCGCGCCTTCGCCGCCGCGGCCGATCGCGCGCCGGAGGATGTCTCCCTGCAGCTTGCCCTGGCGGAGGCGCTGATCGCGACCGGTGACGGCTCCGGGGCCGAGGCAGCCTATGACGCGGCGCAGCGGATCGACCCGGACAATGCGGAGGCCGCGCATCGCCGGGCGGTCCTGCTGCGCAACACCGGCCGGTTCGACGCGGCGCGCGAGGCGGCCCTGCACGCCCTGTCGCTCCGGCCCGACCATTGCGCCGCCTGGGCCAACCTCGCGCAGCTTCATCGCTTCGCCCCCGACGACCCGCTCCTGGCCAGGCTCGACGCGCTGCTGCCGGGCGAGGGATTGGCCCCCCGCGACCGGGCGCATCTGCATTTCGCCCGGGGCAAGGCCGCCGAGGATATCGGGCGGACCGCCGATGCGTTCGATCATTTCACCCGGGGCAATGCCCTGCGTGAGGCCGAGGCGGATCACGACGTGGCGCAGGACCGGGTGCAGTTCGACCGGCTGCGCCGCGCCTTTTCCCATCCCCTGCCGCCGCCGCTGGACGGGGCGGAGGCGCGGCATCGGTCGATCTTCATCACCGGCATGCCGCGCTCTGGCACCACGCTCTGCGAGCAGATCCTCGCCAGTCACCCGGAGGTCGCGGCGCTTGGCGAACGCGACCTGCTGGCCCCGGCGGTCAACGCGGCGCGGATCGGGGAGGGGCCGGTCGGGCGCGATCAGCTGATGGAGATCCGGCGCGGCTATCTCGGGGCGCTCGACCGGGCGGCGCCGGGCGCGGCGGTGGTCACCGACAAGATGCCGTTCAATTTCCGCCTGATCGGACACATCCTGCTGGCCCTGCCGGAGGCGCGGGTGCTACACATGCGGCGCGACCCCCGCGCGACGTGCTGGTCCAACTTCCGCACCAATTTCGAGGAATCGGGCCCTGCCCTCGGCTATGCCCGGCGGCTGGACAGCATCGTCGCCTATCACCGGCTGCACGATTCCCTGATGGATTTCTGGCACGAGGTCTTTCCCGGTCGCATCCACGAGGTGGCCTATGAAAGGCTCACCGAAACGCCCGAGCGGTCGATCCGCGCGCTGGTCGCCGCGGCGGGGCTGGACTGGGACCCGGCCTGCCTGGAGTTTCACCGGTCGAAGCGGCTGGTGCGGACCGCCTCGGACGCGCAGGTGCGCCGGCCGATCTTTACCGGCAGCTCCCGGGACTGGCGGCGCTACGAGGCGCATCTTGGCCTGCTGACGGAGATCTGGGGCAGCGGGCCCGAGCCAGGCGACCCCTCGTGAGGCGGGCTCCGGGCAAGCGCCGTTCGCCTACGCTTACTCCGCGGCCAGCGGCATGTCCCGGCGCCCGATCTCGGCGATCTCGCAGATCACGCCGCGCAGCACCTTGCAGAAACTGTCGAAATTGCCGTTCGGCCGGATCAGCGCCTCGTTCATGTAGATGGCGCGGTCGATCTCGATCTGGATCGCGTGCTGGTTCCGCGAGGGGCGGCCGTAATGCTGCGTGACATAGGCCCCGGCAAAGGGCGAATTGCGCACCACCCGCAGCCCGGCCGCGGCAAAGGCCTGCTCCACCCGGTCCACTACCTCTTCGGCCGCGGAGGCGCCGAAGCGATCGCCGATCACGATGTCCGGCCGGCCGGCGCCAAGGCGGTGCAGGTTGTCCAGCGCCTCGTGCGGCATGGAATGGCAATCCACCAGGATCGCCTCGCCAAAGCGCTGATGCGCGCGGTAGAGCAGCGATTGCAGCTTGTCGTGGTAGGGCCGCCAGTAATTGGCGATGCGGTTATGCGCCTCGGCCAGCGACAGCTTTCCGCGGTAGATGGTGCGCCCGTTGGCGACCACTCGCGGCACCACCCCCAGCCCCGAGGCGACGCGGGGATTGTGCGCCGCCTTGGCCACCCCTTCGATCACCGCCGGGTCCAGCTCGTCGGCGCTGCGGTTCAGGTCGACGAAGGCGCGCGGCGCCCCGGCGCAGAGCAGCGGCGCGCCGAAATCCGGGGCGCAGTCGAACAGCCTGTCGACGAAGGCGTCCTCCGAGGAGCGGATGGAGTGTTCGTCGAGCAGGGTGCGGCGCAGGAAGGCGCGGGGATAGTCGCGGCCGCTATGGGGCGAAGCGAAGACCACGCTTGAGGTATGGCGCTCCGGTTCGCGGAGGTGGTAGGCGACTCGCGACATCGATACTCCTGCTCTGGCGAGAGAATAGACCGGAAAGATGGCCTGCCAAAAGCCCTTGATCCCCCTCTCGACTCCTTTTATAGACCACGCCACCCGGCGCGGATTCCCGCGCCCCATTTTTTGGGGCACCACGTCGGAGAACACTATGGGCGGTTAGCTCAGCGGTAGAGCACTACGTTGACATCGTAGGGGTCACTGGTTCGATCCCAGTACCGCCCACCATGGTTTCATCGTCCCCTCGGGGACAAATGGTTCACCGTCCCCCACTTGGGGACAGACTGCGAAGGCGCAGGCCCGCGCCGCGAAAGAGGAGAAGGACCTATGAAGGTCAAGAACTCGCTCCGCTCGCTCAAGCAGCGTCACCGCGACTGCCGTGTCGTGCGCCGCAAAGGCCGCGTCTACGTCATCAACAAGACGCAGCGCCGGTTCAAAGCCCGCCAGGGCTGAGACCTGACCGAGCCGAATGACGAAAGGCCGCTCCCGGCATCCGGGCGCGGCCTTTTCCTTTTCGCGGGCAGTGACTTGGCGTCGTCATGGCGGCCGGGCCGGTGTCTACCCGGCCCCGGCCCCACTCCGCCTTACCGCAGGATCGCGTCGGCCAGCAGCCGCACCACCGTGTCCTGGTCCATGTAGCCGGTGACCTGCAGGTTGCGCGCCGACTGGTAGCGCCGCAGCGCCCGCCGGGTGTTGAGGTCGAAATTGCCGTCCACGCGCCCCGGTTTCAGCCCCAGCTTCTCCAGCCGGTCCTCGACCAGGCGCCAGGTGGTCTGGTTCATGCCCAGGGCGGCCTCGCGCTGCTGTGCGCGCTCCTCGGCCTGCACCTCTTCTGCCGGGCGGGTCATGCGGTCGATCCGCTCCTGCGCAGTGGCGGCAAAGGCGCCCTCGGGAAAGCCTTCGAGGTAGTCGCGGTAGCCCTCGACGCTGTCCCGAGTCTCCGCCTCGACCCAGGCTTCGCGGTCGCGCGCCTCGGCCTGCTGGCGCTGCCGCTCGACGATCTCGTCCAGCCGCTCCTGCGCCACCTCGGCATAGACGCCGTCGGGATAGCGATCGAGGTAGGAGCGCAGCCCGGCCTCGTCGCCCGCCGCGCCGGTCTCGTCCCAGTAGGCGCGGTCGCGGCGCTCCTGTTCCTCCTGGCGGCGCCGCGCCTCTTCCTCGAGCTCGGTGGCGCGCGCCTGGGCCTGGTCGTCCAGCATCGCGATCTGGTTGCCGGTCAGGTAGGAGGTCTCGGCCAGGCCGTTCGCCGCCTGCCAGCGCGCCACGGCCTGCCGGGTTCCGGGACCGAAGATGCCGTCGATTCCGCGGGTGTCGTATTCCAGCAGTTGCAGGTCGCGCTGGATCTCGCGCCGGGCATTGCGCGACAGGTCGAGCGCCTCCTCGGTCAACCGGGCCTCGCGCTCGGGCTCGGCGCGCAGCGCCTCGATCGCCTGGGCGGCCTCGGCGGCATGGGGGCCCTCGGGATAGACCCGCAGATAGGTCTCGTAGGCGTCGATATTGTCGCGGCGCGACGCCTCGGACCAGAGCTGCGCCTCGGCCTCGTCCCCGTCGGAGGGGTCCGGCCGCTCGATCACCGGCTCGGCGCCCGACGCCTCGGTGACCAGCACCATGTCGCGGGGGAGGTATCCGCTGGGCGCGAGGTCGTAGCGCTCCGCCTCGGAGCGGATCTGCGCGCCCGGTTCCGGCAGGACCCGGCGGGCGAAGCTGCCGATCTGCCGGGGCGTCCCGCGCAGCACGCCGACGCCCTGCATCTCCGGCGTCTCGCCGGGCCCGGCGGTCAGGTAGGGCCCCAGCTCTCCGCTCGCCTCGCCGGCGCCCAGCAGCAGCAGCGCCTGGCCCGGCGTCTCGGCCAGCACCGCCATCACGGTGGACAGGGCCAGCGCATCGTCCTGCGCGTCCAGCAGGGTCACCCCGGGTTCGGCATCCACCGGCAGCAGGTAGCTTTCGGTGCGGGAGTGGGCGAAGGCACCGCTCAGCACCACCAGCCGCTTGCCGGGCTCCTCGCTCGCCGACAGGAAGCGGGCCAGCGCGTCGCGCATCTCCACCCGCGCGGCGTCGGCCTCCGCGATCACGGTGAAGCCCGCATCGCGCAGCGCCTGCTCAGCCGCGACCGCGCGGTCGCCGCGGGACACGTCGTCAAGCTCTTCGTAATCGCCGTTACCGAGAATGAGTGCCACGTCCCGCGCAAAGGCGGGTGCAGCGGCGACGGAGCCCATAAGGGCGGCCAGGATGATCCGTTTCAACGAGCTGCTCCTCCACGTCATGTGGCCAGAGAAACGCCCGGGTCGCGGCGCCGGTTCCGGAAACAGCCGGCACCGGGGCGCGGCCGATGGACGGCGCGGCTCCTTCATCTTGCCCGGAAAACTCCCGCCGGAGGCATGAAGTCCCGCCTTGGCCCCTCGCCGCCCGCCGTCCGCCGGAGGTCAGTCGTAGCTGCGCTGATCCTCGATCACCAGCCCGTCGCGGGGCAGCGCGCCGGGGGCCACGACCTCCACCTTGCCCTTCAGCTTGAGCACCTCCGCGACCGAGCGTTCATAGGCCCCGGCGTCGCCCCCCTCGGCCTCGATCCGCACGGTCATCACGTCCATCTCGCCCTCGCGGCTGGCCACGACGCGCGCGCGGGCGATCTCGGCATGTTTCGCCACCAGAGCGGCCACCTGCTCGGGACGCACGAACATGCCCTTGATTTTGGTCGTCTGGTCGGCCCGGCCCATCCAGCCCCTGATCCGCATGTTGGTGCGGCCGCAGGGGCTTTCGCCCGGCATCACCGCCGACAGGTCGCCGGTGGCGAAGCGGATCAGCGGGTAGTCGGGATTCAGCGTGGTCACCACGACCTCGCCCACCTCGCCGGGGGCCACCGGGTCGCCGGTGCCGGGGGTCACGATCTCCACGATGACGCCCTCGTCGAGGATCATGCCCTCCATCGCCTCGCTCTCGTAGGCGATGTTGCCGAGATCGGCGGTGGCATAGCATTGCAGGCAGGCGATGCCGCGATCCGCGTAATCCTGCCGCAGCGACGGGAACAGCGCCCCGCCGCCGACCGCCGCGCGGCGGATCGACAGGCGCTCGCCCATCTCCTCGGCCTTGTCGAGGATCACCTTCAGGTAATCGGGCGTGCCGGCATAGGCGGTGGTGCCGATATCCACGGCGGCGCGGACCTGCAGCTCGGTCTGGCCGGTGCCGGCGGGCAGGACGGTGGCCCCCACCGCGCGGGCGCCGCTTTCGAACATCATGCCCGCGGGCGTCAGGTGGTAGCCAAAGCAGTTCTGCACGATGTCCCCCGGCCCCACGCCGGCCGCGTTCAGGAAGCGGCCCAGCCGGAACCAGTCATGGTCGCTGCCGCCCGGCTCGTAGATCGGGCCGGGGCTCTGGAAGACGTGGGCAAAGCCGTTGGCCGGTTTCGTGGCAAAGCCGCCCAGCGCGTCGCCCGCGCCCTGCCGCCGCCCGATCTCGGACTTGCGCAGCACCGGAAGCGCGGCCAGCGCCCCGGGCCCGTCGATCCGCGCCGGGTCGACGTCGCGCAGCGTCTCGGCATAGCCCGGCAGGCCCTTGGCACGGGCGATCTGCAGCGGCAGGGAGGCGGCGATATCCGCTGCCCGCGCGTCCGCGGTCCGGGTTTCCAGTTCGTCGAAATAGCGCGACATGCCGCCCCTCTCCTTGACTCGCCGCGCGCCGCTCAGTGCCTGCGCGCGGATTCCACCTCGTCCGATGGCCCGTCGAGATGCGCCCGCGCCAGCGCGGCCAGCAGCCGCACGAAGCGCTCGCGCGATCCCGCCAGATCGGCCAGTTTCTTCGCATCCGCCGGCAGGCCGAATTCCTCCGCCGCCTTGAGGCAGAGCTTGTCCGCCTGCGGGTACAGCTCGTCCCAGGCCAGCTGCGCCTCGCGGCAGAAGATGCCGGCACCGGTCTCGCCGATGCCCTTGACCTCCTGCAGCCGGGCGGAAATGCCCTTGGCGTCGCCGCCAGCCTCGCGCAGTTCGCGCAGGTCGCCGTGATACTTCTCCTGCACCAGCTCCGCCGCGTCGCGGACCTGGTCGGCGCCGATATTGTCGAACCGGGCATAGCCGTGCTTGTTCAACACCCGGATCCGGTCGGCGCGCCGGCTTTCCAGCAGCGCCTCGATCTTGTGCAGCCCGGTCTCGCGCAGCGCCGCCGCCGCCTGCAAGGCGTTGTTCGCCGCGATCCGGGCCGAGCAGAGCTGCGCGGTCAGCAGCCAGTGAAACCATTGCTGGGGCACGTCGCGCGCGATGTTCGCGCCCACCTGTTCGCTGAACAGCCGGCCCTGGCTGTCGATCAGTGCGTTTGCCACATCCTTCTGTGCCATGTCGTCCTCCGTCATGCGGGTGCATGGGGAAAACAGGGGCGGCCGGCCCTTGTTCCGGACCGGGGGTGCCCCCGGGGCAGGGGTGGCGGTTTCCGGCATGGTCACGACAGCCAGCGCTTGCGCCGGCGGTAGGAGCGCACGTCGCGGAACGACTTGCGGCCCTCGTCGGACATGCCGAGGTAGAATTCCTTCACGTCCGGGTTCTCGCGCAGATCCTTCGCGGGCCCGTCCATCACCACCCGGCCGGATTCGAGGATATAGCCGTAATGCGCGAACCTGAGCGCCACGTTGGTGTTCTGCTCGGCCAGGAGGAAGGTGTAGCCTTGGTCCTCGTTCAGCGATTTCACGATGCCGAAGATCTGCTCCACCAGTTGCGGCGCGAGACCCATGGAGGGTTCGTCCAGCAGGATCGTCTCGGGGCGGGACATCAGCGCGCGGCCGATGGCGACCATCTGCTGTTCGCCGCCCGAGGTATAGCCGGCCTGGCTGCGGCGGCGCTCCTTCAGGCGGGGGAAATATTCGTAGACCATGTCGAGATCGGCGGCGACCTCGCTCCGGTCGGAGCGGGTATAGGCGCCGGTCATCAGGTTTTCCTCGACGGTGAGGTGCTCGAAGCAGTGGCGGCCTTCCATCACCTGGATCACGCCGCGCTTGACCAGCTCCGCCGGGTCCAGGTCCTGCACCCGCTCGCCACGATAGGAGACGGAGCCCTTGGTGACCTCGCCCCGTTCCGAGCGCAGCAGGTTCGACACCGCCTTGAGCGTCGTGGTCTTGCCGGCCCCGTTGCCGCCCAGCAGCGCGGTGATGCCGCCCTTGGGCACCCGCAGGCTGACGCCCTTCAGGACAAGGATGACGTGGTTGTAGATCACCTCGATATTGTTGACCTCGAGAAGGGTCTCGGCCTGAACCGGGGTGTCTTTCGTGGTGTCCAGCATGGTCGGTCTCTCCGTCCGGGTCGGGTCCGGTCGGGGGCGGCGGATCGTCCCGCCGCCCTCCATTGTGTCAGGCCCCGGTGAGGGCCCGGTCGATCAGTCGCAATGCGGCTCGATGCCGGATTCCTGGGCGAAGGCCGTGGAATCTTCCTCGATCAGCGGTGCGATGACGTCCTGGTCCGACTGCATGTAGTCGGTGATCAGCGACCATTCCTTCGCCGCGGCATCCCACTGCGCCACGGCCGCATAGCCTTCGCCGCCGTGGTTGGAGCAGGTGACCTCGAATTCCGGGCCGAAGTTCGGCAGGCCCAGCTCGGCCATCTTCTCTTCGGTGATCTTCAGGTTCTCCATGCCGTCGCGCATCTGCGCGGCGTTGATCGCCGAGGTGCCGGCCATTTCCTGCGCGGTCTTGATCGCCTCGGCCGCCAGCATCGCGGCGTACATGCCGCGGTTGTAGAGCGCGGTGCCCAGCTGATCGCCGGCGCCGGCCGCCTTGCCGCCATCGACCACGAACTTGCGCAGGTCGTCGTAGAGCGGGTAGTCGTCGCCGAGGTTGTGGAAGGTCAGCGCCTTGTAGCCATCCGCGCCTTCGCCTGCCGGCAGCACGTCGTTCTCGGAGCCGGACCACCAGATGCCGATGAAGTGGTCCATCGGGTAGCGGATGTTCACCGCCTCCTGGATCGCCACCTGGTTCATCACGCCCCAGCCCCACATGATCACGTAGTCGGGACGTTCACGCCGCACCTGCAGCCATTGCGACTTCTGCTCCTGGCCGGGGTGATCCACCGGCAGCAGCATCAGCTCGTAGCCATGCTTTTCGCCCAGCTTTTCGAGCGTGCGGATCGGCTCCTTGCCATAGGCGGAGTTGTGGTAGACCAGCGCGATCTTCTTGCCGTTCAGGTCGCCGCCCTCCTGGTCGAGGATGTGCTTGATCGCGACCGAGGCGCCGTCCCAGTAGTTGGCGGGATAGTTGAACACCCACTTGAACACTTCGCCATTCTTGGCCGAGGTCCGGCCGTAGCCCAGCGTGTGCAGCGGGATCTCGTCGGCGGTGGCCTTGGGGATCAGCTGGTAGGTGATGCCGGTCGACAGCGGTTCATAGACCAGCGGGTCCTCGTTCTTGGTGCTCTCGTAGCATTCGACACCCTTCTCGGTGTTGTAGCCCGTCTCGCACTCGATGATGTTGATCTTCTCGCCGCCGATGCCGCCATCGCGTTCGTTCAGCAGCGTGAAATAGTCCTGGTAGCCGTCCGAGAAGGGGATGCCGTTGGCGGCATAGGGTCCCGTCCGGTAGCTGGTGTCGACGATGGTCAGATCGGCCATCGCCGGTCCGGCCGCCAGCAGGGCGCCGGTAACGAGTGTCGTGAGTGTCCGTCTCATCGGGTTATATCCTCCCATGGTAACTCCTCCGATTACGCGATGCGGGGTTCGGCCCCGCTTGTGATTGCCGGCCCGCCTCAATGCGGGAAGGGCCAGAGCCTCAGTTTCTCTTTCGTGACGCGCCAGAGCTGGGCCAGCCCGTGCGGCTCCAGCACCAGGAAGGTGACGATCAGCGCGCCGACGATCACGAGCTGCAGATGCGCCACCGTGTCGGTGGGCCAGCCGAACATGTCCGCCCCCACCACCTTGAGCGCCACCGGCAGCAGCACCAGGAACGCCGCCCCCGCGAAGCTGCCGAAGATCGAGCCCAGGCCGCCGATGATGATCATGAAGAGCACCAGGAACGACTTGGAGATGCCGAAGGCCTCGCCCACCTCCACCGCGCCCAGGTAGACCGCGAAGAACAGCGCGCCCGCGACCCCCACGAAGAAGGACGAGGCGGCAAAGGCGGTAAGCTTGGCGGTCAGCGGGTTCACCCCGATGATCTCGGCCGCGATGTCCATGTCGCGGATCGCCATCCAGCGCCGCCCGGTCGAGCCGCGGGTCAGGTTCCGCGCGATCAGCGCCGAGCCGACGAGGAAGACGAGGCAGAACAGGTAGACCGCCCAGGGCTGCGTCTCGGCCCCGGTGACGGGGATGCCGAAGACCGTGCGCTCCGGCGCCGAGATCTGGCCCGAGGCGGAGTAGTTGTAGAACCACGGCACCCGGTTGAAGAGCCAGACGAGGAAGAACTGCGCCGCCAGCGTCGCCACCGCCAGGTAGAACCCCTTGATCCGGAGCGACGGCAGGCCGAACAGCACGCCCACCGCGGCGGTGATCGCCCCGGCGATGATCACGTGGAAGAAGATGTTGATGTCCGGGAAGGCGGTCATCAGCTTGTAGACCGAATAGGCCCCCACCGCCATGAAACCCCCGGTGCCCAGGCTCACCTGCCCGCAATAGCCCACCAGGATGTTCAGCCCGATCGCCGCGATGGCGTAGATTAGGAAGGGCAGGAAGATGGCGTTGACCCAGTAGTCGTTGACCATGAAGGGGATGACCAGGAAGGCCACCGCCAGCGTCACGTAATAGCCCAGCCGGTCAAAGCGGATCGGGAAGGTCTGCCCGTCATCCACGTAGCTGGTCTTGAACTCTCCGGCCTCGCGATAGATCACGTCACGCCCCTTTCCGTTTGCCTGTTCTCCGCGCCCCGGCGCGCCAGTTTCAGCCAGGCCCAAAGACCGGCCGCCCCGCCGAGCGCGGCCAGCAGCGCCGCCGTCGTCACCTCGCCGGGCGCGGCGGGATCACCGGTCAGCGCGAGGTATCCGAAGGCCCAGAATCCCGCCCAGGCCACCACGTTGAGGATCGCCAGCAGCTTCGGCGCCCGCTCTCCGCCCCGGGGGCGGGGGCCGGCCATGCCGGGCTGGCCCCGCATCGCGCTAGACCCGTTCAATGATCTTCTCCCCGAACAGGCCCTGCGGGCGGAACACGAGGAAGATCAGCGCCAGCACGTAGGCGAACCAGTTCTCCGTCGCGCCGCCGACGAGCGGGCCGACCAGGAACTCGAACAGCTTTTCGCCCACGCCGATGATCAGCCCGCCGACGATGGCGCCGGGGATCGAGGTGAAGCCGCCCAGCATCAGCACCGGCAGGGCCTTGAGCGCGATCAGCGACAGCGAGAACTGCACCCCCGACTTGGTGCCCCACATGATCCCGGCGACCAGCGCGACGAAGCCCGCCACCGACCAGACCATGATCCAGATGAAGTTGAGCGAGATCCCCACCGACAGCGCCGCCTGGTGGTCGTCGGCCACGGCGCGCATCGCGCGGCCCTGCTTGGTGTATTGCGAGAAGGCGACCAGCACCGCGACGAGGATCACCGCGATCGCCGTGGCCCAGATGTCGAGGTTGTCGATGAAGAAGCCGTAGCCGAACCACTGGTAGGTCAGCTCGTCGATCGAGGCGTTGATGCCCTGCGGCAGCCCCACGTCCAGCTTTTTGATGTCGGAGCCCCAGATGATGTCCCCGAGCCCCTCGAGGAAATAGGCCAGCCCGATCGTGGCCATGAACAGGATGATCGGTTCCTGCCCGATGAGGTGGCGGAAGATCAGCCGCTGCACCGCCCAGGCCAGCACCACCATCACCACCATCGTGAGCAGGATCGCGAAGACCGCGGGCACCTGCCAGCCGAAATGGTGGATGTCGGTGCCGAAGACGGCGTTGATCATGTGCGAGAAGGGCACCTGCCCGTCCATGATCCCCACCAGCGTCAGCGCCGCGAACAGCGCGAGGACCCCCTGGCTGTAATTGAAGATGCCGCTGGCCTTGTAGATCAGCACGAAGCCCAGCGCCACGAGGGCATAGAGCACCCCCGCCATGAGGCCGTTGAGAAAGACCTCCATCCCGAAGATCAGCGTATCAGGCATGTGCCGCCCCCTTCCCGGTTTCGAGGGGGCGGCACGTCGGGCGCCCCGTCAGGTCTGCGGCAGCTCCGCCGGCGCGCAGGCGCAATCCGCCAGCAGCGCGTTCGCGGTCTGCGAGCGCTTGCCGGCCGGCACCGCCTCCAGCGCGGACCGCGCGTTGCGCAGCCCCGCCTCGATATCCATCACGGAATATTCCGGACGGGTGTTGCCCTCGCCCAGTTCCGGCTGCCGTTCGTTGCGCGCCATCTGGGCGCCGTCCTTGAACGCCTGCAGCATCGCCTTGCGCTCGTCCGGCGCCAGCGAGTCCAGGTCGTCCTTGTCGATCATGTCGATGCGCATCGCGACGTTGTCCGGCAGGCCGCGATCTTCGCCCAGCACCTCGGCCAGGGTTTTCTTGGTCCAGTCCAAATCGGTCATGGTCCGTCTCCTTTCCGCTTGCTGGAAGGTCAACGGAGATGACGCGGGGATGGGTCCATCGCGCCGGGAACGGTTTCCGCTCAGTCATGGGCCACCCCCAGGTAGGCGTCGATCACCGCCTGGTTGTTGCGCACCTCGTCCGGCGAGCCGTCGCCGATCTTCTTGCCGTAATCCATCACCACGACGCGGTCGCTGAGGTCCATGACCACGCCCATGTCGTGTTCGATCAGCGCGATGGTGGTGCCGAACTCGTCGTTCACGTCGAGGATGAAACGGCTCATGTCCTCCTTCTCCTCGACATTCATGCCGGCCATGGGCTCGTCCAGCAGCAGCAGTTTCGGCTCCGAGGCCAGCGCGCGGGCCAGTTCGACCCGCTTCTTCAGCCCGTAGGGCAGACGCGAGACCGGGGTCTTGCGGATGTGCTGGATCTCGAGGAAGTCGATGACCTTCTCGGCAATCTCGCGGTTCGCGACCTCCTCGCGCTCCGCCGGGCCTTTCCACAGCGCCTGGGTCCAGATCGAGGCCTTCATCTCGGTCAGCCGGCCGGTCATGACGTTGTCCAGCACGCTCATCCCCTCGAACAGCGCGATGTTCTGGAAAGTGCGCGCGATGCCCTGCTGCGCCACCTGGTAGGGCCGCATCTGCGGGCGGCGGGCGCCGCGGAACCAGACCTCGCCCTCCTGCGGGACGTAGAAGCCCGAGATCACGTTCAGCATCGACGACTTGCCGGCGCCGTTGGGGCCGATGATGGCCCGGATCTCGCCCTCGCGGATGTCGAAGGAGATGTCCTGGATCGCCGTCACCCCGCCGAAGCGCAGGGTGATGTTCTTCATCTCCATCACCACGCCGCCGATCTTGCGGCCGTCCGCGGTGGTATAGCCTTCGGTCGCGTCAAGCATCGGCCTCTCCTCCGCACCCGTCGCCGGCCGCCATGAGGGCAGGCCCGAAACATTGCATCTGGAGGAACTTGCGTCCGGGGATTTCCATGTAGAGCAGCATTGCGCGCCTCCTCATTCCGCGGCCATCGGCCGGCGTTGCAGCGACACCGTCGCCGCGTCGCGGATTTCCAGCGTCGCGCGGATCTTGCCCTTGCGGCCGTCCTCGTAGGTGACTTCCGTCTCGGTGTAGACGCTGTCGGACCCGTCGTAGAGCGCCTCCACCAGGTCGGCGAACTTCTCGCCGATGATCTTGCGCCGCACCTTGCGGGTGCGCGTCAGCTCGCCGTCATCGGCGTCCAGCTCCTTGTGCAGCACGAGGAAGCGATGCACCTGGCAGGCCGACAGCATCGGGTCCTCGGCGATGGAGCGATTCACCTCCTCCACGTGGCCCTGGATCATGTCCAGCACCTTGGGATGGCCCGCCAGCTCCTGGTAGGAGGCATAGGCGATGTTGTTGCGCTCTGCCCAGCTGCCGACCGCGGACAGGTCGATGTTGATGAAGGCGCAGCAGCGGTCGCGCCCGGCGCCGAAGACCACGGCCTCCAGGATGTTGGGATAGAACTTGAGCTTGTTCTCCACGTATTTGGGCGCGAACATCGCCCCGTCCGCCATCTTGCCCACGTCCTTGGCGCGGTCGATGATCCGCAGGTGGCCGGTATCCTCCTCGATGAAGCCCGCATCGCCGGTGGCGACCCAGCCCTCGGGATCCTTGGTGTCGGCGGTGCTTTCGGGGTTCTTGTAATATTCCACGAAGGCGCCCGGGCTGCGGTAGAAGACCTCGCCGCTTTCGTCGATGCGCAGCTCCACCCCCGGGGCCGGCACGCCCACCGTATCGGCGCGGACCTCGCCGTCGGGCTGCACGGTGATGAAGACCGTGGCCTCGGTCTGGCCGTAGAGCTGCTTGAGGTTGATCCCCAGCGAGCGGTAGAAATCGAAGATCTCCGGCCCGATCGCCTCGCCCGCGGTATAGCCGACGCGGATCTTGGAAAAGCCCATCGTGTTCTTGAGCGGCCCGTAGACCAGCAGCGACCCGATCCGGTACTTGAACCGGTCCCAGCCGCTGACCGGCTTGCCGTCGAGGATCGCCGGCCCGACCTTGCGGGCGTGGGCCATGAAATAGTCGAACATCCGCTTCTTGAGCCGCCCGGCATCCTCCATCCGGATCATCACCGTGGTCAGCAGCGTCTCGAAGATGCGCGGCGGCGCGAAGAAATAGCTCGGCCCGATCTCGCGCAGGTCGGTCAGCATCGTGTCCGGGCTTTCGGGACAGTTGATGCAGAACCCCGCCCAGTAGCCCTGCCCGACGGAAAAGATGAAATCGCCCACCCAGGCCATCGGCAGGTAGGCCAGCACCTCCTCGCCGCGGCCGAGATGGTCGAACTCGGCCGAGGAGCGGGCGCTTTCGATGATGTTGCGGTTTGACAGCACCACGCCCTTGGGCCGGCCGGTCGTGCCCGAGGTGTAGAGCATGATGCAGGTGTCGTCGTAATCCAGCGCATCGCGCCGGCGCGTCATCTCGGGCATCAGCTCGTCGCGGGCGGCGCGGCCCTGGGCCTGGACGTCGGAATAGGGATGCAGCCGCGAATGGTCGTATTTCCGCAGGCCCCGCGGATCGAGATAGACCATGTGCTCGAACTGGTGCAGCTGGTCCTGCACCTCGATCACCTTGTCCACCTGCTCCTGGTCGCCGGCGATGACGAAGCGGGCGCCGCAATGGCCCAGCACATAGGCCATCTCCTCGGCCACCGCGTCCTGGTAGAGCGGGACCGGCACGGCGCCGGCCATCTGCACCGCCACCATCGCCCAGTAGAGGTAGGGCCGGTTGCGGCCGATGATGGCGACGAAATCGCCCTCCGCCAGGCCCAGCTTCATCAGGCCGAGCGCCAGCGCCTCGATCTCGGCCTCGGTCTCGGCCCAGGTCCAGCTTTGCCAGATGCCGAATTCCTTCTCCCGGTAGGCGGGGGAATTGGCGAAACGCGTCGCGTTGTGGTGCAGAAGCGCGGGAAGGGACCGAAGCCCTTCCGCGCCGGCGGTTGTCTCTGCCACCGTTATCTCCTCCCTGGCCCGGGTTCGTGCCCGGGTCTCTGTCCCCGGCCTGTGCCGAAACCACGCCTCCCCGCGCAGTTCCGGACCGGAGGACTTCACCGTGACCGGCAAAGCTTGCGCGAAGTTTTCCCGATTCTAACGAATTGTAACAACCCCTCTTCCCGCCTGACGTGAAGGCCGACTCTGCTTGCAGGCGTCCTGCGCATTACTTAAAGTTGAAGCGATAAGTCTTGAAAACGAGTGCAACGTGGTCCATTTAGGCTCTAATACGGTCGGCCCCTCTGTTGTTTCAGCAACAAGGGTCGGCCTTTTTGCTTTATAAGAAACCCTACCTTCCTATCCCCGATCAGGTGTCGCTTCTCCGGTCCCGGGGGATGTTGATCGAGGACGAGGCCAAGGCGTCCGAGTACCTCCAGCGGATCGGCTACTACAGGTTAAGTGCATACTGGCATCCCATGAGGAAGCGATGCGCCGCGACGGGGCAGGTTCAGGATGACTTCTCCGAAGGGACGACCTTCAAGGAAGTCACCGACCTCTACTTGTTCGATGGGCGGCTCCGTCTCATCATGCTCGATGCCCTAGAGCGCCTGGAAGTCTCTCTGAGAACTGAGGTGGCGCTCACACTAGGTCGAAAACACCCCAAGGCTCACAGGAAGCCCGAGTATCTCGGAGCGAACTTCTCCAAGGCCACCACGAAGAATGGACCTACCAGGCATCGCAAGTGGCTTCAGAAGCTGGATGACAGGTTTCTCAATTCCAAGGACCAGTTCGCCGAGCACTTCCGTAAGAAGTATCCGAGTGACGATATGCCAGTCTGGATTGCGGTCGAGCTCCTTGATTTCGGTCCTCTTTCCCATCTGATCGCTGGAATGAGCTTTGCGGACAAGAAGGCGATCGGGGCGAGCTATGGCAACTTGGATCCGCAACTGATCTCATCTTGGGCTCGCTCACTCTCATACGTCCGCAACGTGTGCGCACATCATTCCCGCCTCTGGAACAAGCCTCTGGTGAACCAGCCATCCCTGAAGCGCCGCCTTGCGCCCGAAGCTCTTCATCACGTCATCGACGCACGCAGCGGAGCCACCCGCTTCTACGCCATCGCCTGTATCGCACGTTTCATGCTCAGCTTTGCCAATCCAAGGACATCTTGGCATGAGAGATTGATCGCGCATGTCGCGACCTTTCCGGACTCCCCCCGCGTGTCTCTGTCCGCCGCCGGTTTCCCGAAGGACTGGTCTGAACAACCGTTGTGGACCGAAACCCCTCTTCCCGCCTGACGTGAAGGATATGTTGGCGGGTCCCGACCGCGGTGCTAGCCTGCCCGCAGGAGGAGCGATGGCCCGAAAACCCGCCAACAGCGGCGCCCTGACTGCCGGGTTGAACCTGATCCAGCAGGCGCTGACCATATATGACAGCGACCTGCGGCTGGTGCTGTGCAACCGACGCTTCCAGGAGATGTTCGGCCTGCCCGACCGGCTGTGCACCCCCGGCGCGCGGTTCGAGGACACGATCCGCCACCAGGCGGTAACCGGGGATTACGGCGATGTCGACCCCGAGGAGTTCGTCGCCGCCCGCGTCCGCCAGGCACTGGCGTTCGAGCCGCATTACATGGAACGCGCCCGGGCCAACGGCCAGATGATCAGCGTCGAGGGCGCGCCTCTGCCGCAGGGCGGATGGGTCACGGTCTATACCGACATCACCCAGACTAAGCGGCAGGAGGCACTGCTGCGCGCCCGCTCGGAAGAGCTATCGGGCAAGGTCCTGTCCCATGCGGAAGAGCTGGCGGCGACCAACCGCAAGCTCGCCAGCACCGTCGCCGCGCTGGAAGAGGCCAAGCGCGAAATCACCGAGATGGAGGCGCGCACGCGCCTGACCACCGAGATGATGCCGGCGCATATCTCGCACGTGAACGGGGACCGGCGCTATTCCTATTCCAACCGCAAGCTCGGCCAGGTCATGCCGGGGCGTCCGACCGACGTGCTGGGCCGGCATATCGCCGAGGTGCTGGGCGCGCCGACCTACGCGGTGATCGAGCCCTACCTGAACCGCGCCTTCAAGGGCGAGCCCAGCGTGTTCGAGTTCACCGACGCGCTCAGCGCCCGCCGCATCCGCGCGGCCTTCACGCCCGACAGGGACGAGGATGGCGAGATCGGCGGCGTCTACATCCTGTCGATGGACGTGACCGAGGAAAGCCAGGCCCGCGCGGCGTTGCAGCAGACCCGGCGGCGCGAGATCGCGGCGCAGCTGACCAGCGGCATGGCGCATGATTTCTCCAACCTGCTGACCATCATCCTCGGCACCCAGACACGGCTGCAGAAGATGGACCTGCCACCCGAGGCTCGCGACCTGATCTCGGCGACGCTGCAGGCGGCGCATCGCGGCGGGGCGCTGCTCAACCAGATCGCGGACATGACCGGCCGGCGCGAGCCGCGGCCGGAACCGACGCGCATCGCCCCCTTCCTGCACGGGCTGGTGCAGCTTGCCTCGCCCTCGCTGCCGGAAGGCGTGCGGCTGGAGATTCGCGACGGCACCCCGGACCAGTCGCTGATGCTGGACCGCGGGATGCTGCAGGATTCCCTGCTGAACCTGGTGCTGAACGCCCGCGATTCCTGCGGTGGCCGGGGGCGGATCGTCATCTCGGTCCACACGGTCAGCGAGACCTGGGTGGAATTCACCGTCACCGATTCCGGGCCGGGCTTTTCGCAGGCGGCGCTGGCCCATGCCTTCGACCCGTTCTTCACCACCAAGGGCGATCACGGCACCGGGCTGGGGCTGGCGATGGTCTACGACATGACCAAGCTGGCCGGCGGCGAGGTGCGGCTGTCCAACGGCTACATGGGCGCGCGGGTCACGCTGCGCCTGCCCTACCGCCCGGCGGTGGAGAATTGCGCGCCGGGCCTCGTCCTGCTGGTGGAGGACAGCCCCGACCTGCGCGAGGGGCTGCGCGACATGCTGACCGGGATGGGGCATTCGGTGGTCGAGGCCGCCTCCGTCCCCGAGGCGCTGGCGCTGGCCGAGGGGCTGCCGGAGCTGACGCTGATCCTGTCCGACATCCAGCTCGAGGGCGAGGCGACGGGGCTCGACCTGATCGACCGGCTGGCCGCGACCGGCCGGGCAGCGCCGCCGGTCTTTCTCATGTCCTCGCTGCCGCAGGGGGACCCGCTGCGCGACCGGGCGGCAGAGCGCGCGCCCCTGCTGCCCAAGCCCTTCACCTCCGAGATGCTCGCGGATTTCCTGCAACCGGGGCTGCGGCCCTCGCCCCGGCCGGAGGCCGCCGAATGACCGCACCGCTGGTGACCGTTCTGGACGACGAGCCGGCGATCCGCGCCATCCTCACCGGGGCGCTGGAAGAGGCCGGGTTCCGCACCATGGGCTTTGCCCGCGCGACCGAGTTCGAGGCGGCGCTGCGCAAGGCGACGCCCGACATCTGCCTGGTCGATCTGGGCCTGCCCGACCGGGACGGGCTGACGCTGGTCCACCGCCTGGCGCTGGAGCGGGGCGCCTCGGTCATCATCATCTCGGGCCGGGCGCAGGTGCAGGACCGGGTCACCGGGCTGGAACTGGGCGCCGACGACTACATCATCAAGCCCTTCGACCCGTCCGAGGTCGTGGCCCGCGTCCGCGCCCGGCTGCGCAAGGACCGCGCGCCGCAATCGCAGGGCACGACGGCGCGGTTCTGCGGCTGGACCGCGCATTTCGACCGCTACGTGCTGGAGGACGAGAGCGGCGCCGAGGTCGCCTTTTCCCACGCCGAGGGCGAGGTCCTGCGGCTGTTCCTCGACTGCCCCAAGCGGCTGATCACCCGGGCGCACATGCAGGAGCACCTGGGCGGCGCGGCCGGCGAAAGCTTCGACCGGGCGATGGACGTCCGGATCTCGCGCCTGCGGTCGAAGCTGCGGGAGGATCCGCGCAACCCGCAGCTGATCAAGACGATCTACGGCGCCGGCTACATCTTCCTCGGCGACGTGGAATGGTCCTGACCCCGCCAATGCGAAACCGGCAGCGATTCGACGCGATTTTTGCTAGGATCGTCGGATAATCGCACGGGGACATTGATCATGACGACCTTGGAAACCTTCACCATTCTGTCCGCTCTCTGGCTGGCAATCGCCTGGCTGCCCTACATCCTCGACCGCATGGCGGTGCGGGGCCTGATGGGGGCGATGGCCAATTACGATCCGAACGCCAAACCGCAATCCGCCTGGGCGCAGCGCGCCATGCGGGCCCATACGGTGGGCGTGGAGGCCTTCGTCGCCTTCGCGCCGCTGTCGCTGATCGCGATGCAGCGCCTGCCCGGGGATGCGCTGCCCGGCACGCTTGCGGTGCTCTTCTTCTGCGGGCTGATCGCGCATTACGTGATCTACTGCCTCGGCATCCCGGTGCTGCGGACGCTGGCCTTCGCGGTCGCGGCGCTGTCCAGCCTCGTCCTGGCGCTGCGGCTTCTGGCGGTGATCTGAGCCGGGCTATTGCGGCGGCTGGCCGTTGCTTGCGGTCAGCCCGCCATCGACCGGCAGGTTCACCCCGGTGATGAAGGCGGCATCGTCGCTGGCGAGAAAGGCGATGGCCGCGGCGATATCCTCCGGCTCGCCGGGGCGGCCCAGCGGGATCCGCTCCTTGAACTTGGCCAGCAGCGCGTCGTCCTCCATCACGCCCTGCGCCATGTTGGTGCGGGTGGCAGTCGGGCAGACGCCGTTGACCCGCACGCCGCGCTTGCCGAAATCCAGCGCCTGCGCCTGGGTCAGCAGGGCGGCGGCACCCTTGGCAGCGTTGTAGGGGCTCATCCCCCAATCGGCGCGCAGCCCCGAGACTGAGACGGTGTTGACGATGCAGCCGCCGCTCTTCTCCAGGTGCGGGATCGTGGCGCGCGCGGCGTAGAACAGCGCGTCCACGTCGGTGGCGAAGACCTGGCGCCAGTCCTCGTCGGCGATCTCCTCGATCTCACCGGTCTCGACGGTGCCCGCGTTGTTCACCAGCACGTCGAGCCCGCCGAAATGGTCCACCGTGTCGGCGACCATGCGGTTCACCTGTTCGCGGTCCGAGACGTCCACCTGTAGCTTGAGTATCCGCTCCTGAGGCAGCCCCTCTTCCAGCTCGCCGATCTCGCTGCGATTGGCAAAGACCACGTTGGCGCCCTCGGACAGGAAGCGGCGCGCAGTGGCGGCCCCCATGCCCGATTTCGCCCCGGTCACGATCACCGTCTTGCCGTCGAACCTGGCCATGATGTTCTCCTTCCTGTGCTGCTGTTGCCCTCGGCGGGGGGCCGGTCCCGGCAACCGCCCGCCCTGAATGCAAGGCGGGACCCGAAGGTCCCGCCAGTCCGTCACCGGCCTGTCAGGTCACTCGTCGAATTCCGACAGGTTCTCCAGCTGCTCTTCGGTCATCGTGGAGACGTAGTGCGAGCCGTCCCAGGTCAGGGCGCCGATGGGCATGCGCACGTCCTTTTCCGCGACACCGAGAAAGCCGCCGATCTCGACGTGGAAGCCGGCGGGCTTGCCCTCGTTGTCGATCAGCACCTCCTCGATCTCGCCGATGACGTCTCCGGCCTCGTTGACCACGTCGATGCCTTCGGCGGAGGTCATGAAGGTCGCGTCGCGGCTTTCGACAGTGCCGCTTTCCTCCTCCACCTGCGCGGCGGCGGGAAGCGCGGCGAGGATCAGGGCGCTCGCGGCAATCAGGCGTTTCATCACGATGACTCCTTTGCTTCGTTCCCTTCTGAAACGCCTGCCCGGGGCGGCCCGTTCCGCATGGCGGCCCCTGCCGGCGGGATCGTGCAGAGCGCCTTCTCGTTCCCGCGCTATGGCCCGACGGCACGAAAAAGATGCCCTGCCCCGCCTCGCGCCCTTCCCCCGGCGGCGCCGCTCGACTAGCAGTGACGCGCGACTGCGAAGGAAGAACCCCGATGTCCCATGTCACGCTGATCCGCCACGGCCAGGCCAATTCCGCGGCCCGCGACGAGACCAGCTATGACCGGCTGAGCGAGCTGGGCCACCGGCAGGCCGCCTGGCTGGGGGCGCATTTCGACGGTTCGGGCGAACGCTTTGCCCGGGTCTATTGCGGCACGCTGCGGCGGCACCGCGAAACCGCGCAGTCCATGGGCGCCGCCGACCATGCCGAGGTGATCGAGGATCCGCGGCTCAACGAGCTGTCCTATTTCGACCTCGCGCAGATCTTCGAGGCGCAGCACGGCGTGGCCGTCCCGCTGAACCGCGAGGAATTCGCCGTCCATATGCCTCGCATGTTCACCGCCTGGTCCGAGAACCGGCTGGAGGGCGCGCCCGAAAGCTTCGACGCCTTCCGCGCCCGCACCACCGAGGCGCTGATGGAGATCGCGGCCGGCGAGGGGCGCGCGCTGGTCGTGACCTCGGCCGGGCTGATCGCCATGTGCCTCAAGGTGACGATGGACCTGGGCCTGCCCGCCATGGCCCATGCCTGCCTTGCCGTGATGAACACCTCGGTCCACCGCTTCCAGCCTCTGGGCGAGGCGCTGCTGATGACCCAGTTCAACGCCATCCCGCATCTGGAAACGCCCGACCGGCAATTCGCCCAGACCCACCTGTGACCGAGTGAAGGAGCCGCCGATGACGCATATCTGGGTCCGCGCCGAACAGCGCCCGAACGAAGACCGCGTCGGCCTGACGCCCGAAGGCGCCCGCGCCTTGATCGACCGCGGCTTCCGCCTGACGGTGGAGGACAGCCGCACCCGCGCCATCCTGATCGACGGCTACCGCGAGGCCGGGGCCGAGATCGCCGCCGAAGGCTCCTGGCCCGACGCCCCGCGCGACGCCATCATCTTCGGGCTCAAGGAACTGCCCGAGGACGGCACCCCCCTGCCCCATCGCCACATCATGTTCGGCCATGCCTACAAGGGCCAGCATTCCGGCAAGGCGCTGCTGCGGCGCTTCCGCGAGGGTGGCGGCACGCTCTACGATCTCGAATACCTGACCGACGAGGACGGCCGCCGCGTCGCCGCGTTCGGCTACTGGGCGGGCTTCGCCGGCGCGGCGGTGACGCTGATGGCCTGGGCGGCGCAGCAATCCGGGGGGATCTGCGGCCCGGTCTCGGCCTACCCGGACAAGGACGCGCTGGTCGATGCGCTCGGCACGCAGCTGGACGGCACCGGGCGCGACCTGCCCGCCGCCATCGTCATCGGCGCGCTCGGCCGGGTCGGCACCGGCGCCGCGGATCTCTGCGAGCTGCTGGGCGTGGCCGTCACCCGCTGGGACATGGCGGAGACGACCCACGGCGGCCCCTTCCCCGAGATCCTCGACCACGAGGTCTTTCTCAACTGCATCTTCGCGCGCCCCGGCACCCCCGTCTTCGTCCCCGAATCCGCGCTGAGCGAGCCGCGGAGGCTCACCGCCATCGGCGACGTCGCCTGCGACCCGGACAGCGACTACAACCCGATCCCGGTCTACGACCGCGCCACCTCCTGGCAGGCGCCGGCGCTCAGGGTGCACGACGCGCCGCCGCTCGACGTCATGGCGATCGACAACCTGCCCTCGCTCCTGCCGCGCGAAAGCTCGGAAGATTACGCCGCGCAGCTCTTGCCCTCGCTGCTGACCTTGGACAGGCTGGACGCCGGCGTCTGGGCCCGCGCGAAGGGTCATTTCGACCAGCATGTGAAGGAGGTTTGACATGACGATCCATTGGTGCGGCACCGGCCTTTCGGCCATCCCCGGCCTGCGGCGGCTGATCGAGGCCGAGCATCCGGTCACCGTCTGGAACCGGACCACCGACAAGGCCCGCGAGGCCGTGGGCGACCTGACCTCGGACATCCGGGCCTTCGACATGGACGCCCTCAAGGCCGAGCTGAAAGCGGGCGACGTCGTCGTCTCCATGCTGCCCGGCGACTGGCACGTGCCGCTGGCCGAGGCCGCGATCGACGCCGGCGCGCATTTCGTCTCCTCCAGCTACATCGCGCCGGAGATGCGCGCGCTCGACGACAAGGCGAAGGCGGCGGGCGTGAGCCTCGTCAACGAGGTCGGCCTCGACCCGGGCATCGATCACCTGATGGCCCACAAGATCGTCGCCGATTACCGCGCCTCCGACGCCTACGACCCCGCGAACGCGATCTCCTTCACCTCCTATTGCGGCGGCATCCCGAAGGAGCCGAACCCCTTCCGCTACAAGTTCTCCTGGTCCCCGCTGGGCGTGCTGAAGGCGCTGCGCTCGCCCTCCCGCTCCATCCGCGATTTCGAGGAGCTGCGAGTGAACCGCCCGTGGGACGCGATCTCCAGCTACGACGCGCCGCTGCCGCAGCCGGAAACCTTCGAAGTCTACCCGAACCGCGATTCCGTGCCCTTCATGGCGGATTACGGCTTTGGCGAGGCCTGGCAGGTCAGGACCTTCGTCCGCGGCACCCTGCGGCTCGACGGCTGGACCGAGGCCTGGACGCCGGTCTTCCGCGAGATCGAGACGCTGGAGGGCCCCGAGGGCGAGGCGCGGCTCAAGGAAATGTCCGACCAGTTCTGGAAGGACAACGCCTATGCCGAGGGCGAGGCCGACCGCGTGGTGCTCTGCGTCTCGCTGCTGGCGGAAAAGGACGGCGCGCCGGTCTTTCACGAGACCTACGTGATGGACGCCTGGGGCGACGAGGACGGCACCGCCATGGCCCGGCTGGTGTCGATCCCCGTCTCGCTGGCCGTCGAGGCGGTCATCACCCGCGAGATCGGCGCCGGCGTCTCGCCCGCGCCGCACGATCCCAAGCTCGTCGACCGCTTCCTGGCCGAGGTGGACCGCCTTGCCCAGCACCTGCAACTGGTCGATCATCTGAAATGACCCCGCGCCCGGATCGCCGGACCGCACATCGCCAGCAAACCCATCCGGCCCCGCACCCGCTGACAGGTGCGGGGCCGCCTCTGTCAAAGGGACCCACATGAAACAGATCGAGGAACCCGCCCGCCAAATCGACGTGATCCGCGAAACCGACGTGCTGGTGGTGGGCGCGGGCCCCGGGGGCCTGGCCGCCGCGCTGGCCGCCGCCCGCGCCGGCGTCGAGGTCTGCCTCGTCGAACGCTTCGGCTGCATGGGCGGCAACATCACCGTCGTGGGGGTGGAGGGCTTTGCCTGGTACCGCCACGAGGCCACGGTGGAGGCCGACGGCATCGGCCGCGAATTCGAGGAGCGCGCCAAGGAGATGGGCGCCGCCGTCCCCGAAAGCCAGTCGCTGAGCTACGAGCTCGATTCCGAGGGCTTCAAGCTGGTGGCCGACGCGCTGGTGGAAGACGCGGGCGTCCGCCCCATGCTGCACCGCCAGTTCGCCGCGCCGATCATGGAGGGCGACGAGATCCGCGGCATCATCACCGAATCGAAAGCGGGGCGCGAGGCGATCCTGGCGAAACGGGTGATCGACGCCACCGGCGATGCCGACGTGGCCCACCGCGCCGGCGCCCCCACCCGCAAGACCCCGGTGGAAGAGATGCAGGCGGCCTCGGTCATGTTCCACCTCGCCGGTGTCGACAAGCGTGCCTTCATGGAGGGGGTCAAGGCCGATCCCCAGACCTACGGCGACTGGTCCACCGGCGAATGGGAGATCGAGACTTCGGGCAAGGAGGACAAGATGTTCTCCCCCTATCTCGGCAAGCCCTTCGAGCAGGCGGTCAGGGACGGGCTGATCCCGAAGACGATCAACACCATCGCCGGCACCTGGGGCGCGGCCCATGACACGGGCGAGCTGACCTACATGAACCTCATCGGCCTCGCCGGTTGCGACGGCACCAACCCCGACAGCATGACCGAGGGGGAAATGGAGGGCCGCCGCCAGGCCATGCGCGCCATCGACGCCCTGCGCGCCTACGTGCCCGGCTGCGACAAGGCGCGGCTGCGCAATTTCGGCATGAGCATCGGCATCCGCGACACCCGCAAGATCGAGGCGGTCTACGACATGACCGACACCGATACGCGCGAACAGGGCCGTCACGAGGACACGATCGGCATCTACCCGGAATTCATCGACGGCTACGGCATCCTGATCCTGCCCACGACCGGGCGCTACATGCAGATCCCCTACCGGTCGATGCTGCCGAAACGCATCCGCAACCTGCTGGTGGCGGGCCGGGCCATCGGCGGCAGCAAGGTGGCACATGCGGCGACCCGAAACATGTCCTGCTGCGCGGTCACCGGCCAGGGCGCGGGCGTGGCCGCCGCGCTGTCGGTGAAACACGGCACAACACTCGAGGCTGTGGACATCACCGCGGTGCAGGCCGAACTCCGCCGCCAGGGCGTGCGCATCCACTAGTACACCCGACGCAAGGGACCTCCGGCGGGATCAGCGCGCCCGGCCGGAGGCGCCCGCTTCTTCTGACCACAAATATCCCCGCCGGAGGCAAAAGACTTTTAAACTAAAAGTCTTGCAAAACTTTTGCTTCAAAAGTTTTGACCCACCCCGCGCTCACACCCCCCGCATCAGGTCATCCTCCTCGTCCGAGAGCGAGACGCCCAGCGCCTCCATCCCGGCCTCGAGGTTGTCGCTCATATGCGGCGAGCCCAGCAGGTAGTCGGCGGTGGGGGTGGTCGCCTCCGCCTCGGCGGTGTCCAGCGCCTCGGCCCAGTCCTCGGGTTCGAAGGCGCCGCGGCCGATCCACATGATCGCCACCAGCTCCGCCAGTTCGTCCTCGGGCAGCCGGTCGAGAAAGGCCCGCAGCTCCGCCTCCGCGCGGTCCAGTTCGCGCCCCATGAGCACCACCTGCGCCACGCGCCTGCGGGAAATGTTGGGTGTCGGGTCGGTCATTCCATCCTCCTGTCCGCCGAGTCGCGGGCAGGATAGCATGCCGCCGGCGGCCCCTGCTTGATCCTCGGCAAAGAGCCGCGGCGCGGCGCGGATCCGCCCTCAGCCGAACAGCCGCATCCACAGCCGGTCGGGCAGGAACCGCCCCGCCCGGAACACCATCGAGAACCCGCGCGGGAAGGAGCGCGCGAAGCGGTGCCCCTGCATGTGCCGGAAGACGATGCGCCCCGCCGCCTCGGGCTCCATGAGGAAGGGCATGCGGAAATCGTTCTTGTCGGTCAGCCGGGTCCGGATGAAGCCCGGATTGGCCAGCTGCACCTCCACCCCGGCCGAGCGCAGGTCGATGGCCATGCTCTGCGCCAACACCATCACCCCGGCCTTGGACGCGGCATAGCCGATGGCCCCGGGCAGGCCGCGGAAGCCCGACAGCGACCCGGTCAGCAGGATATGCCCGCCGCCCCGCGCGACCATCCGGGGCACCACCGCCCCCATGGTCCGCACCGCGCCGGTGAAGTTCACGTCGGCCATGGTGTTGGCCTGGCCCGCATCCCACTCGGTGGCCGCCATCGGCCAGTAGACCCCGGCGAAGAAGGCCACGCCGTCGAGGTCCCCGGCCTCCTCGGCCGCCTCCTCCATCGCCCCGGCATCGGTCACGTCGCAGGGCAGGACCTGCGCCGGGCCGGGCAGCTCCCGCGCCAGCGCCTCCAGCCCCTCGCGGCCCCGGGCGGAGATCACGAGATGCGCGCCCGCCGCGCTCAGCTCGCGGGCCACGGCGCGGCCCAGCCCCTCGCTGGCGCCGATGACCCAGTAGCGCTTGCCGGTGAAGTCGCGGGGCATCACGATACCTCCTGTTCGGGGGCCTCCGGGCGCGGACGGAACCGGGCGCCCTTCCACCACAGGCGCAGCGCCTGCCAGTGGATCAGCGCCAGCACCCGACGCGTCCCCAGCGGCCGGCGCAGGCAGGCCCGCAGGATCGAGCCGTTGGTGAGCGGCCGGCGCGTCCCGGTCAGGGTGGCGGTCAGCCCGCCCTCGGCCCGCAGGTAGTCGATCCAGATGCCGATCCGGTCCTCCCCGATGTCGAAGCGGAAGCGATAGCCGCCCTCCACCGGCTGGAAGGGCGAGACATGCAGCAGCTTGCGCGCCTCCAGCTCGTCCTCGGGGCGGATCGGGCGCAGATCGTCATGGTGGACGAGATAGGAATGCCGGTCGCCATAGGTATTCGTCACCTCGGCGATGACGAGGCAGAGCCGCTCCGCCTCGTCATGGCACAGCCAGAAGCTGACCGGGTTGAAGGCATGTCCCAGCATCCGCGGCTGCGCCAGCAGCAGGACCTTACCGCTCAGCCCGATCCCCCGCCGGTCCAGCACCTCGCGAACCCACCGGCTGCCATGCCCCTCGCCCGGCGTCCCGCCATGGTCGCGGTCGCGCAGCGACATGAGCCCTCGCCCGTTGCGCGAGAACAGGCGCGGCGCCGGGGGCGCTTCCGCCTCGGCATCCAGCAGCAGGTAATCCACCCCGTAGCGGAATCCGTGGCGCACCGCGCCCTTGCGGCCGTGCCAGGTATGGCCCGCGACATGCTCGACCGCTCTCATGCGACCTCCTTGCCCGGAAGGGCGGCGGCCAGCGAGGCCGCGCCGGCGCTCCGGGTCTCCGCCAGGCGCTGGACCACCTCCACCGCGCTGGCCAGCCCGTCCTCGTGGAACCCGTTGCGCATCCAGGCGCCGCAGAACCAGGTGTTCCGCGCCCCGTTGAACCCAGCCACCCGGCGCTGCGCCTCGAAGGCGGCGGTATCGTAGACCGGATGGCGCAGCGTCACCCGATCATGGATCTTCTCGTCCGGGATGTCCCGCGTGGTGTTGAGCGTCACGAAATGCGGATCGTCGGCCGGGATCGGCTGGAGCGAGTTCATCCAGTAGGACATCTCGATCCGGTCGGAGGAGGGGCCCGGCGGCTCCGTATGCACCCAGCTCGACCAGCAGGCGCGGCGGCGCGGCATGACGCGCGGGTCCGAATGCAGCAGCACGTCATTTGGCTGGTAGCGGATCGCGGAGAGCGCGGCGCGCTCATCCTCGGCCGGGTCGGCCAGCAGGCGCAGGGTATCGTCGGAATGGGTGGCAAAGATCACCTGGTCGAAATGCTCCCACGGGGCGCCGGGCAGTTTCACCTGTGCCCCCGCCGGCCCGCGCCGCACCGACTGGACCGGGGTCCCGGTGCGGATGGTCACGCCCTGGCGGCGCAGCGCGGCCTCCAGCCGGCGGACATATTCGACCGAGCCGCCGCGCACCGTGTACCACTGGTGCTGCCCCTTGCGGTCCAGCAGCGCGTGATTGTCGAAGAAGCGCAGCATCGCCTCGGCGGGAAAGTCGAGGATCCGCGCCTTGGGTGTCGACCAGATCGCCCCCGAGAAGGGCAGCAGGTAATGTTCGCGGAACCAGGTCCCGGTGCCCAGCCGGCGCAGCAGCCCGCCGATGGTGAGGCCGGGTTCGCGCGACGCCTCGAGCGCCCGCGCGTTGAACCGCAGGATATCGCGCACCATGCCGAGGAAGCGCGGATCGAACAGGTTGCGCCGCTGCGCGAAAAGCGCGGCCATCCCGCTCAGCCCGTATTCCAGCCGCCCGTCCCCGAATGAGGCGCCGAAGCTCATGTTGGACGGCGCCACCGGCACGCCCAGCCCCTCGAACAGCTCCACTAGGTGGGGATAGTTAACGCGGTTGAACACGATGAAGCCCGTGTCGACCGGCGTGTCGCCATGGCGCCCGGCCATCACCGTGCGGGCATGGCCGCCCAGCCGCGGCTCGGCCTCGATCAGGGTGACGCGGGCGGGGCCGGCCATGCCGTCGGCCAGCATCCGCGCCGCGCCCATCCCGGAGATTCCGCCGCCGATCACGGCGATCTTGCGATCTTTGCCCGGGGCATTTTCAAAAGGCATCTGTCGCTGTCTCCTGCAACTTCGCTAGGTCCTACGCGCGAAGGGCCGGACCGGATGACTCGGGCGGTCGGAAAATTTTCTCACCGGGCAGTGATCCGCCCCCGTCCGGCCCCCGTAGAACGGATATGCAGAGCGTTGCCCTTCAGGCCAGGACGACCCGCCGCCCGCCGCCCTCGCCCCGGGCGGACCGGCATGCTAGACCTGTGCCTGACAAGGGTGGTCCGGCAGAAGTGGGCGTCGTTCGGGTGACGATGGAAAGATCAAAGCCGCGGGACGAATGGGTGGCCGAGGTGATGCGCATTCGCGATCACGGGGACGAGGCGGCCTTTCGCGCGCTCTTCGGCCATTTCGCGCCGCGGGTGAAAGGCTTCCTCATCCGCTCCGGCGCCGACCCGTCGATGGCGGAGGAATGCGCGCAGGAGGTCATGGCGACGCTCTGGCGCAAGGCGCATCTGTTCGATCCGACGCGGGCCAGCGTGGCGACCTGGGTCTACACCATCGCCCGGAACCGCCGCATCGACATGCTGCGCCGCCAGAAACGGCCCGAGCCCGAGGATCTGCCCTGGGGCCCGGAAGCGGAGACCCCGCAGGACGAGGCGCTGAGCCTCCAGGAAGAAACAGACCGACTGGGCGCGGCGCTGGCCGCCCTGCCCGAGAAACAGCGCGTGCTGGTGGAAAAGGCCTATTACGGCGAGCTCACCCATACCGAGATCGCCGCCGAGACCGGCCTGCCGCTGGGCACCATCAAATCGAGGATACGACTGGCGCTGGACCGCTTGCGCCACGCGATGACGTGACATGGACATGACCCGACCCGATCATCACCTGACCCAGGGATTGCTGATGGCCTATTCGGCCGGCACCCTCCCCGAGGCCTTCAACCTCGCCGTGGCGACGCATCTTTCCATGTGCGACGATTGCCGCGCCGAGGTGGAGGGCTACGACGTGCTGGGCGGCGCCCTGCTGGAACATGGCGCCGCGGAGGACGATCCGGCAGCGATGGACGAGGGCAGCCTCGCCGCCACGCTGGACCGCATCCGCAGCGCCCCCGCCACGGCGGCGTCGTCCGACCCGGCCGCCGCCGAAGCCCGCGAAGGGACTGGCGCCTCGGACCTGCCCGCGCCCCTCGCCGCCTATATCGGCGGGTCGCTGGCGGATGTGCGCTGGCGTCCCGTCGGGATGGGGGTGAAACAGGCGATCCTGCCCACCTCTCGCGAGGCCAGCGCGCGGCTGCTTCTCATTCCCGCCGGCACCGCGATGCCCGATCACGGCCACCACGGCACCGAGCTGACGCTGGTGCTGCGCGGCGCCTTCCTCGACGGCGGGGCCCGGTTCGGACCCGGCGACGTGGAGATCGCGACCGAAGCGCTGGAACACACCCCGGTCGCGGATATCGGCGAGGATTGCATCTGCTTGGCCGTGGCGGACGGCAAGCTGCGGTTCCGCGGGCTGCTGCCCCGGCTCCTGCAGCCGCTCCTGCGGATCTGAGCGGGGCGGGCGCGTCACTCCGCGCCCGCCACCGTCTCGATTTCAGCCCTTCACCACCAGTTGCGGCGACACGACGTCGATGCCCAGCGCACGTCCCACCGCGTAATAGGTGAGCTTGCCCGCATGGACGTTCAGCCCGTTCAGCAGGTGCGGATCGTCCTGGCAGGCCTGCCGCCAGCCCTTGTCCGCGATGGCCAGCATGAAGGGCATGGTCGCGTTGCCCAGCGCGATGGTCGAGGTCCGCGCCACCGCGCCCGGCATGTTGGCCACGCAGTAATGCATGATCCCGTCCACCTCGTAGATCGGATTCTCGTGGGTGGTGGCCTTGGAGGTCTCGAAACAGCCGCCCTGGTCGATCGCCACGTCGACGATCGCCGCGCCGGGCTTCATGGTGGACAGCTGCGCGCGGGTGACCAGCTTGGGCGCCGCCGCGCCGGGGATCAGCACCGCGCCCACCACCATGTCGGCCTCGGCCACCAGGTCTGCGGTATTGCCGGCGCTGGCATAGGAGGTCTTGAAGACCCCGCCGAACACGTCGTCGAGGTAGCGCAGCCGCGGCAGCGAGCGGTCCAGCACGGTGACATCCGCGCCCATCCCGGCGGCGATCCGGGCCGCATGGGTGCCCACCACGCCGCCGCCGATCACAACCACGCTGGCCGGTCCCACGCCGGGCACGCCGCCCATCAGCACGCCGCGGCCGCCATTGGCCTTCTGCAGGGTCCAGGCCCCGACCTGCGGCGCCAGCCGGCCCGCCACCTCCGACATCGGCGCCAGCAGCGGCAGGCCGCCACGCTCGTCGGTCACCGTCTCGTAGGCGATGCAGGTGGCGCCGGAGGCCAGCAGGTCCTTCGTCTGCTCCGGGTCCGGGGCGAGGTGGAGATAGGTGAACAGCACCTGCCCCTCGCGCAGCATGGCGCGCTCGACCGCCTGCGGCTCCTTGACCTTCACGATCATCTCCGCCGCGGCGAACACCTCCGCGGCGCTGTCGGCCATGGCCGCGCCCGCCGCCTCGTAGGCCGCATCCTCGAAACCGGCGCCAAGGCCGGCGCCGCGTTCGATCATCACCTCATGTCCGTGGCTCACGGCCTCACGCGCGGCATTGGGCGTGAGGCCGACACGAAATTCCTGCGGCTTGATCTCCTTCGGGCAACCGATCTTCATCACGAAATCCTCCCTTTCCGATGGAAACTGGATGGCACGATACCCCTGCAAGAGGCATGTTGATTCGCCCACGGAACCGGGTGGTCACGCAAGACTGACCCGAGATTTGCGGCGATATTCGAAGAAATCCGCGCTCGGCGGGGGATCAGCGGGCGTAGCCCAGCGTCTCCGCAATGCCCGCCACCGACCAGGGCCGACCCTCCACGTCGATGCGCAGACGCTCCAGAATGGCGGCGCGGTCGGGCTCGGCCACCAGCTCCACCGGGTTGGACTTGCGATGCGACCAGAGATGGACGCGCTCCTCCGCGAAATGGCCCAGGGGCACCTCCCCGGGCACGTCGAAGGCGGCGCGGAACTGCGCCTCGTCCTCCAGCAGCTCCTCCATCCGCAGCACCGGCGCGCCGGTGGCATGGACCAGCATCGTGTAGCGCGCCACGTGGATCGCCGCGTAGGTGAACAGCGTGTTGGACAGCGTGGCCCGCACCCCCAGCCCGTTCAGCGCCGGCAGGCCCAGCTGCATCGCCGCGACAAAGCCCGACTGGTCGCCGGACAGCACCTTGCCCAGCGCCCAGGCATAGCAGCTGTCGATCTGCCGCGCCGGGTCCCGCACCAGCAGCGAATAGCGGATGCCGTGCCGGTCGCAGGCGGGCTTGAAGGCGGCGGGCGGGAACAGGCAATGCACCGCCACCGGCCGCGCCCCCGCCTGCGCCGCCCGGACCATGCCGGCGGCGAAATCCTCGGGCGACTGGCGGCCGGGGCCGGTCAGCCCCTCGGGCCCGGTCACGCCCCAGGTCTGCGATCCGTGCATGACCTCGAAATCCGGCAAATGCTCCAGGATGCCGCAAATCGTGTGTGTGCCCGCGAAGCCCACGGATTCCGCCACGATCATGCCCTGTCCCCCGACCTTTCCCCGACGCGGCCGAGCCTAGACCGATCCGCGCCGCGCCGCCAGATCCGCGTGACACGCGGCGCATTCTGCGGCAGAAGATCGAAGAAAATTCGACAGGACCCCCCGATGCCGCAGAATTCTTCGCCCACCCTCGACGAGACCGACCGCCGTATCCTGCGGGTGCTGCAACGGCGCGGCCGGATGTCGAACGCGGATCTGTCCGAGGCGGTGAACCTCTCGGCCTCGGCCTGCCACCGTCGCGTGCAGCGGCTGGAAAGCGAGGGCGTGATCTCGGGCTACGTGGCGCTGCTCGATGCGCGGCGGATCGGCGTGGCCTCCACCGTCTTCGTCGAGATCCGGCTGCAGGCCCAGGCCGATGACGTGCTGGAGGCGTTCGAGACCGCGGTTGGCCGGGTGCCCGACGTGCTGGAATGCCACCTGATGGCGGGCACGGCGGATTACATCCTCAAGGTCGTGGCCGAGGATACCGAGGATTTCGCCCGCATCCACCGGCAATACCTGACCCGCCTGCCCGGCGTGGCGCAGATGCAGTCGAGCTTCGCGCTGCGCACCATCTGCAACACCACCGCCCTGCCCGTCTGACGCCCCGCCCCCGCTTCTTCGGTCTCTAAATATGGTCGGGGGTGAGGCCGAAGGCCGAGGGGGCAGACAGCCCCCTTTCCCCGCTCTCCGCCCGCGCGGCGGTCTATTCCGACGACACCAGCACCGCCTCGACCCGGCGGTTCGCCTCGCGCCCCTCCTGGGTGAGGTTGGAGGCCACCGGCGCGAGATAGCCCATCCCCTCGGCCGAGATCTGCGCCCGCGCCGCGCCGTACTCCGCCACCAGCCGGTCCGCGACCGAGGCGGCGCGGCGCCGCGACAGGGCGATATTGGGCTCCAGCCCGCCGACGCTGTCGGTATGGCCCACCAGCGCCACCTGGCGGTCGGGATGCGCCGCGAGGTACTCCGCCAGCGCCCGCAGGCTGGCGAAATCCCCCTCCCCCAACGAGGAAGAGCCGGTCTGGAAGGTCAGGTCGCCCAGGATCACGTGGCCCCGCGCCTCCAGCTCCTGCGCCAGGGGGCCGGCGGTGACCGGCGCGTCCGGCTGGCTGGAGGGCCGCATCTCCAGCCCCGGGGCCGTGGCGGCGGCCACGTGCACCACCTGCAGGAAGCTGGCCCCGATGTTCCGGCTGACCAGCAGCGAGACGTAGTCCGCCGGGCTGCCATCCTCGCCCGCCCGTGTGGCGGAGAGAAAGCGGAACCGCGTCAGGTCCACATGCATCTCGGGCGCCGGCAGGACCTCGGTGCCGAAGCGGAAATCGAAGCCCCCGCAGGTCTCGGCATTGCATTCGAACACGATCTCGTAACCCAGTTCGCGCAGCTGGGCGCGCAGGGGCGCCATGATCTGCAGCGTGGTCAGCCCCGGCGTCGGGATCCGCCAGGCCTGCCGGGTCACCGCACCCTCGGCCTGCAGGGCCGGCACGGTGCCGCCATCCCAGGGCGCGGTGGGCAGGGGATAGCTGTCGCTCTCGCTCTGGCGCTCCATCGTCAGGCGCGCACCCAGCGGCAGGTCGAGCGCCAGGGCCGAGGCCATGCCGGGGGCAAGGCCGAGGAGCAGCGCCGACAGGATCTCAGCGCGCCTGGGAATGGTATTCCCCGTTGGGCCGCATGTCGGTCGCGCTGGCCACGCGGTTGGTCATGTTGAAGAAGGCCGCGACATTGGCGATGTCCCAGATGTCGCGGTCGGTAAAGCCCACGCCGCGCAGCGCGTCGCGATCCTCCTGCACGATCTCGTGGCTGGCGCGGGTGATCTTCTCGGCAAAGCGCAGCATCTCGCTCTGCCGTGCATCCAGATCGGCCACCCGCCAGTTCATCACCATCATCTCGCCCAGCACCGGGTCGCCCGATAATTCGCGCACCGCGGCGCCATGGGCGGTCAGACAGTAGAAGCACTTGTTCACCGAGGAAACGACGACCGCGATCATCTCGCGCTCCAGCTTGGACAGGCCGGATTCGCCCAGCATCAGGTCGTTGTAGAGCCCGGTGAAAGCGTCGAGCTTGGCGACGTCGAAGGCATGCGCCTTCAGCACGTTGGGCACCATGCCCAGCTTGTCCTCGCAGATGTCGAAATACTTCTGCGTCCGCTCGGGCAGCGGGTCCACCGGCGGCAGGTTCAGGGCGGTCACCCGGTCGTCATCGGCCAATGTTCACTCCTCCTTCATGCGGTAATGGTACTGTCCCACAAGCGTCATGCCGAGGGAAGCATATAGGCCGTTGGCCCCGGCATTGTCCTTCGTGCAGACCACCGCGATCTGCGGCGCGTCCTGCGTCAGCGCCCAGCGGGCGGCCTCCTGCATGACACCGCGGCCGATCCCCTTGCGGCGCTGGTCGGGCTCCACCTCCACCGCGTGGACCATGGCGATGCCCTCATGGATCGCGGCGAAGGCGGTCGCGCCCTTCTGGATGCCGTACCGCGCGAGGATGGAGGTCCGCGGCCCGGCCACCCGGTCCATCACCGCCCAGCGCCCCGGCCCGATCCCGCCGCGCGCCCAGGCGACATACTGGATCTGCAGCGGTTCCCAGATCGTGTAGGTATGGACCTTGGGCGGCTGCGGCAGCGACGCCAGCGTGGCGGCGGGGGCGACATACATGTTGACCGGATCGACCACGCCGTAGCCCCGTGCCGCCAGCAGATCGTCCAGCGCCTCCTCTCCCTGGCGGATCTGGAACAGGCAGGGCTGGCCATGGGCACGCATCCAGGCCTCGGCCTCCGGCAGGTCGGCCTCCGACACCGGCGCCCGCGCGGTCGCTGCGGAGACGCGCTTGCCCCCGCCCTGCCCCTCGCGCAGGCACCAGGGCCCGCGATCCTCGCAGGCGGCGGCGGGCCAGGTCTGCGCCACCACCTCGTAGAGCTGCGCCGCCTGCGGCACGCCCGCGCTCACGGGAACATCTCCGACAGCCGGGCCATGGCCGCGTGCAGCCGGCCCGCATCCTGGCCCCGGATCACGACGTTGGCGCCGAAGGCTCCGTCGCGCTGGAACGGGTAGCAGCCGATGGAGAGGTCGGGGAAATCCGCCGCCAGCTCGGCCAGCGGCGCGGCGATCTCGCCCTCGCCGCGATCCACCCGCAGGCTCTGGCTCAGCAGGGGGCGGCCGCCGGTGATCGTCGGCAGGACCGAGGCCAGCATCGCCTCGAAGATGTCGGGGACGCCGGCCATGACGTGGACATTGCCAAGGGTAAAGCCCGGCGCGACCGAGACCGGGTTGTCGATCAGCGTGGCGCCCTCGGGGATCCGCGCCATGCGCATCCGGGCGGCGTTGAACTCGATCCCGCGGCTCGCGTAATGCGAGGCCAGCAGGGCGCGGGCATCCTCGCGCACGTCGATCGGGGCGCCCATGGCGCGGGCCACGCAATCGGCGGTGATGTCGTCATGCGTCGGCCCGATCCCCCCCGAGGTGAAAACCACGTCATAGGCCGCCGACAGCGCCCTGACCGCGCCCTCGATCGCCTCCGCCTTGTCGCTCACCACGCGGACCTCGCACAGGTCGACGCCGGCCTCGGTCAGCCGCTGGGCAAGGTGGTACATGTTGGCGTCGCGGGTGCGGCCCGAGAGGATCTCGTCCCCGATCACCAGCATCGCGGCCGTCGGATTTGCCATGGTCTCGTCCTCCTGCTTCGGGGGCGGCGGGGCGGCGCCCGGCCCGGCTTGATCCCGGTCCGGGGCAGGTATAGGCCGCGATCCATGCGCTTTCCATCCCCGCTGATCCCCGCCCGCCTGATCCGCCGCTACAAGCGCTTCCTGGCCGATTGCCGGCTGGAGGACGGGACCGAGGTGACGGCCCATTGCGCCAATCCCGGCTCCATGCTGGGCCTGGCCGAGCCCGGGATGCGTATCTGGCTGGAGCCCAACGACGACCCGAAGCGCAAGCTGCGCTACGGCTGGCGTCTGGTGGAGCATGGCAACGGCCATTTCACCGGCGTCGACACCTCGGTGCCGAACCGCGCCCTGCGCGCGGCGCTGGAGGCGGGCGCGGTGCCCGGCCTCGAGGGCTACGACACGGTGCGCCCCGAGGTGAAATACGGCCAGGGCAGCCGCATCGACTTCCTGCTGTCGGCGCCGGGCCGGCCCGATGCCTACGTGGAGGTCAAGTCGGTCACCCTGTCCCGTGCCCAGGCGCTGGCGGAGTTTCCCGACAGCGTGACCGCGCGCGGCGCGAAGCACCTGGCCGAGCTCAAGGCGATGCGGGGGCAGGGCCACCGGGCGGTGATGCTCTACCTCGTGCAGCGCACCGATTGCCTGGGGTTCCGGCTGGCCGCGGATATCGACCCGGTCTATGCGGCCGCCTTCGCCGAGGCGCGCGCGGCCGGGGTGGAGGCGCTGTGCCTCGGCACCCGCATCACGCCCGAGGCGATCACCCTGGGCGAGCCGATCCCGATCCTCGACTGATCGCGCTACAACCGGGCCAGCGACCCGCCCCGGTGTGGCGCCGAAAGCACCCGCACAGCCGCCCGCGACCTGCGCCAAATCCCCGCCCCCACTGGCGCTGCGCGGGAAAACACCCTAGATTACCGGGCGAACCGATGAAACGCCCTTTGACCCGTAAGGAGAGCCAGGTGGACAAGGATTCTGGCGGCAAGCTGACGCGTGACGGCATCCGGATCTACGAACCGGCGGATTTCGCAGGCATGCGCACGGCCGGCGAACTGGCCGCGCGTATCCTCGACGACATCGCGGAGCATATCTATCCCGGCCAGACCACCGCCGAGATCGACCGCCGCATCGAGGAGATGGTGAACGAGGCCGGCGCGACCTCCGCCACGATCGGCTACAAGGGTTACCAGCACGCCTCCTGCATCTCGATCAACCACGTGGTCTGCCACGGCATCCCCGGCGACAAGAAGCTCAAGGACGGCGACATCCTGAACATCGACGTCACGGTGATCGTCGATGGCTGGTACGGCGATACCAGCCGGATGTACGTCGCCGGCAAGCTGTCCCGCAAGGCGGAGCGGCTGATCCAGGTGACCCACGATTCGCTGATGAAGGGGCTGGAGGTGATCCGCCCCGGCGCCACCTTCGGCGATATCGGCCATGCCATCCAGAGCTACGCCGAGGGCGAGCGCATGTCGGTCGTGCGCGACTTCTGCGGCCACGGGCTGGGCCGGGTCTTCCATGCCCCGCCCAACGTGCTGCATTACGGCCGTCCCGGCACCGGCCCGGTGCTGGAGGAAGGCATGTTCTTCACCGTCGAGCCGATGATCAACCTGGGCCGCCCGGAAACCAAGGTGCTGGCCGACGACTGGACCGCGGTGACCCGCGACAAGAGCCTGTCGGCGCAATTCGAGCACTCGGTGGGCGTGACCGCAAACGGGGCGGAGATCTTCACCCTCTCGCCCGCCGGCATGTTCCACCCGACTTACAAGGCCTGATCCGGCCGGACGCGGCGCCTAGTCGTCGCGCGTCTCGGCCTCGCGCCAGTCGCGCAGGAACAGCGGCTCGCCGCCCAGGTCGGTGGTTCCGTCACTCATCAGCACCGGCCCCCTCGGCCCCGGAACCGAGGCGGGGCCGGTGGATTCGGCCGCCCTGATCCGTGCCGCCAGCCGCAGCCCGCGACGAAAGAGATTGGCCGGGAACGGCCCGGCGATGACGGCTCCCATGATCCTGTCCTCCACATGGCAGGACCCTATCATAGCACGGCCGCACCGCCCCCGAGCGTCACGAATTGTTGCGCTTCGGCCCGCGCGACTGCCTGCCGCGCCGCAGGGTCGGGACCGGATCCACCCGCCCCGCTTCAGCCCGCGCGCAGCAGACCTGCGACGAAGGCCCGGTCGCCCGCATTGCCCAGCATCTCGGCCGCGGTCGCGGGGTCGATCCAGACCGCCTCGTGCGCGGGCTCGGTCGGGGGGCCCAGCGGATGGACCGGGCGGGCCAGGTAGACGTGGCACACCTTCTCGGCATGAATCTCGTATTCCGGCATCCAGACGAAGCGCCGGAAGGCGCCCAGACGGCGCGGCGCGGCGATCTTCCAGCCGGTTTCCTCGTAGACTTCGCGGTGCAGCGCGGTCACGGGCGATTCGCCCGGGTCGATGCCGCCGCCGGGAAGCTGCAGCTCCTCGTGGGGCGCGCCCTGCCAGGTCACCAACAGCTCTCCGTCGCGCGGAAGAATGGCGTAAACCCCTGGCCTGTGGTGATAGTTGCGGTCGTCGGCAGGGGGCGTACCATGGCGACGGATACTGGCGGGACGGGTAAAGGGACGGGGCACTTGGACCTTTCCTCGATGGGATTATATAGGGGCGGTATGCCAAGACTCTGGCCGCAAGGAAACTCCATGAGCATCGGAAGCCAACTCGCCTGGGACGATACCGTCCTGCCCTTTCAGCTTGACCACGCGGATATCCGCGGTCGCGTTGCGCGGCTGGACGGGGTGCTCGACGGCATCCTGAAACAACACGACTACCCCGCCCAGGTCGAAGCGCTGGTCGCCGAGATGGCGCTGCTGACCGCGCTGATCGGCGAAAGCATCAAGCTGCGGTGGAAACTGTCGCTGCAGGTCCAGTCCAAGGGCCCGGTGCGGATGATCGCAACCGATTACTACGCCCCGCAGGAAGAGGGCGAGATCGCGCAGATCCGTGCCTATGCCAGCTTCGACCCGGAACGGCTGGGCACTGGCCCGGCCTTCGACCAGGTGGGCGAGGGCTACTTCGCCATCATGATCGACCAGGGCCGGGGCAACCAGCCCTACCAGGGGATCACGCCGCTGGCCGGCGGCTCGCTGTCGTCCTGCGCCGAGACCTATTTCGCGCAGTCCGAGCAGTTGCCGACGCGGTTCCAGCTGAGCTTTGGCAAGTCGACGGAGCGGGGCCAGCCTGAACATTGGCGGGCCGGCGGCGTCATGCTGCAGCACATGCCCAAGGCCTCGCCCTTTGCGCAGGGCGGCGGCTCGGGCGAGGGCGGCCTGCTGGAGGCGCGCGACATCGTCGGCGACGGCGACGACCAGGAGAACTGGAACCGCGTGAACTTCCACCTCGACACCGTGGACGAGCTGGAGCTGATCGGCCCCTCCGTGGCGCCGACGGACCTGCTGATCCGGCTGTTCCACGAAGAGCAGCCGCGCGTCTTCGGCTCTCAGCCGGTGCGTTTCGGCTGCACCTGTTCCGAGGACCGCGTGCGCCAGAGCCTGTCGATCTACTCGGCCAAGGACATCGAGAAGATGACCACCGACGACGGGCTGGTGACGGCCGATTGCCAGTTCTGCGGCGCCCATTACGAGCTGGACCCGGCCAGCGTCGGATTCGAGGCCCGTGACGGTGAGTGACCTGCGCCAGAGGCTCGAGGCGGCGATCGGCGCGGCGGGCGGGGAATCGACGGATTTCGATCTCAATCCCGAGGTCGTGCTGCCGGCGAACCGCAAGCTGCGCGAAGCGGCCGTCCTCGCGGCCTTCATGGACGTGGCAGGCGAGCCGCGGGTGCTGCTGACCATGCGGTCCTCGGCGCTCAAGCATCATCCCGGGCAGATCGCCTTTCCCGGCGGCAAGCGCGATCCCGGCGATGCCACGCTGGTGGACACCGCCCTGCGCGAGGCCCACGAGGAGATCGCGCTCGAGCCCGGCAACGTAGAGGTCCTGGGCACCCTGCCCCCGCACGAGACGGTGACGGGCTTCACCATGACGCCGGTGATCGGCCTGGTGAAGGCGCCCTTCACGCCGGTGCCCGAGGCCGGCGAATGCGCCGAGATCTTCACGGTCCCGGCCGCCCACGTTCTGGATACCGGGCGCTACTCGATCCAATGGCGGCGCTGGCGGGGATCACGGCGCTACTACTACACCGTGCCCTTCGGCCCCTATTACATCTGGGGCGCCACGGCGCGGGTGCTGCGAAATCTGGCGGAAAGGATGGCGGTCTGATGCGGGTGACGGGCGACTGGTATCACAGACCGGAAACCCGGGCGGTCTGCGACTGCCTCGGAACGGCGGGACACCAGGCGCTTTTCGTCGGGGGCTGCGTCCGCAACGACCTGCTGGGCGCGCCGGTGGGCGACATCGACATCGCCACCGACGCCACCCCGCAGGAGGTGATGCGCCTCGCGCGGGAGGCCGGGCTCAAGCCGGTGCCGACCGGGATCGACCACGGCACCGTCACCGTCATCTCCGAGGGCCGCCCGCACGAGATCACCACCTTTCGCCGCGACGTGGAGACCGATGGCCGCCACGCCACGGTCGCCTTTTCCGACCGCATCGAGGAAGACGCGGAGCGGCGCGACTTCACCATGAACGCGCTCTATGCCGATGCGGAGGGCGAGGTGGTCGATCCGCTGGGCGGGCTGGAGGACCTGCGCGCAGGGCGGGTCCGGTTCATCGGCGACGCCGCCGCGCGCCTGCGCGAGGATTACCTGCGCGCGCTGCGGTTCTTCCGCTTCACCGCCTGGTACGGCGACCCCGAGCGCGGCTTCGATCCCGAGGGGCTGGCCGCCATCGCCGCGCATCTCGACGGGCTCGACACGCTGTCGCGGGAACGGGTGGGCGCCGAGATGCTCAAGCTGCTCTCCGCCCCCGACCCGGCCCCGGCCGTCGCCGCGATGGAACAGACCGGCGTGCTGACCCGGCTGCTGCCCGGCGCCACCGCCCGCACGCTTCCGGTGCTGGTCCACCTGGAGCAGGAGGCGGGGCTGCCCCCGCTGCCGCTGCGCCGGCTGGCCACCCTGGGGGCGCAAAACATGCCCGACGCGCTGCGGCTGTCCAAGGCCCAGACGCGGCACGTGGAACTGCTGCAGCACCATCTCGACCGCGACACGCCGCCGGGCGAGCTTGGCTACCGGACCGGCTCCGAGACGGCACGCGACGTGCTGTTCCTGCGGGCCGCCGCCCTGGGCGATACGCCCCCGATGGAGGCGCTGATGCGGGCCGAGGAGGGCGCGCGTTCCAACATGCCGGTGCGGGCGCGGGATTTCATGCCGGCCTACCAGGGCGCCGAGCTGGGGCAGCTCATGAAGGAGCTGGAGCGGCGCTGGATCGAGTCCGGCTTTGCCCTGACGCGCGAGGACTTGCTGAAGGGCTGAGCGCCCCGCCGCTGTCCCCCACGCTTTCGCCATGGTCATTTTCGGGCCGATGGCTAGAATGCGCGCGAACGCCACCCGATCATGGACCCGCCCGCATGTTTCGATTCTTCGAAAACATGGTCGATCCCTATTGCGAGTACGACCAGACCGATCGCCCGCCCACGCGGCTGGCGCCGTTCCTCATGGCCTATGCGCAGCCGTTCCGCCGGGTCTTCTGGCTGGCCGCCGCGGGCTCGGTGCTGGTCGCGCTGATCGAGGTCGGGCTGATCTGGGTCATGGGCTGGCTGGTGGACGTGCTGGCGGGCGAGCCGGCCGAGGTCTGGGCGCAGCATGGCTGGAAGTTCATCGCGCTCGGGCTCTTCGTGCTGTTCCTGCGGCCGGCGATCCAGTTCGTGGACGTGGCGCTGCTGAACAACACGATCCTGCCGAATTTCGGCACGCTCATTCGCTGGCGGTCGCACCGGCAGGTGCTGCGCCAGTCCGTGGGCTGGTTCGAGAACGATTTCGCCGGGCGCATCGCCAACCGCATCATGCAGACCCCGCCCGCCGCCGGCGAGGTGGTGTTCCAGGTCTTCGACGCCATCACCTTTTCGCTGGCCTACATGCTGGGCGCCGTGGTGCTGATGAGCCAGGCCGACATCCGGCTGGCCCTGCCGATGCTGGTCTGGCTGGTGCTTTTCGGCCTGCTGGTGCGCTGGACCACGCGCAACGTCACCCCCGCCTCCAAGGCCGCCTCGGACGCGCGGTCGCAGGTCACCGGGCGGGTGGTCGATGCCTATACCAACATCCATTCCGTCAAGATGTTCGCCCACCACGAATCCGAGGCGCTTTATGCCCGCGAGGCGATCGAACATGCACGGCGCACCTTCCAGCACGAGATGCGCGTCTTCACCAAGATGGACGTCATGCTGGTCAGCCTGAACGGCGTGCTGATCGCGGGCGTCGTCGGCTGGGCGCTGTATCTCTGGATGCAGGGCGCGGCCTCGGTGGGCGTGGTGGCGGTGGCCACGGCGCTGACCCTCCGCATCAACTCCATGACCGGCTGGATCATGTGGGCGCTGACCTCCTTCTTCCGCGAGCTGGGGGTGGTGGCCGAGGGGATGGAGACGATCGCCCAGCCCATCGACCTGCTGGACGCCAAGGGCGCCAAGCCGCTGGAGGTGACCGAGGGGCGCATCCAGTTCGACGGGATCAGCCACCATTACGGCAAGGGCCGCGGCGGGCTGGACCGGGTGACGTTGGAGCTGCGCCCGAACGAGAAGATCGGCCTGATCGGCCGCTCCGGCGCGGGAAAATCCACGCTGGTCAAGCTGCTGCTGCGTTTCTACGACATCGAGGGCGGCCGGGTGCTGATCGACGGGCAGGACATCGCGGGGGTCACGCAGGAAAGCCTGCGGCGGCAGATCGGCATGGTCCAACAGGACAGTTCTCTGCTGCATCGCTCGGTGCGCGACAACATCCTCTACGGTCGGCCAGAGGCGACCGAGGCCGAGATGATCGAGGCCGCGAAACGGGCCGAGGCGCATGACTTCATCCTCGAATTGCAGGACCCGGAGGGGCGCAAGGGCTACGACGCGCAGGTGGGCGAGCGGGGCGTAAAGCTGTCCGGCGGGCAGCGGCAGCGGATCGCGCTGGCCCGCGTCATCCTCAAGGACGCGCCGATCCTGCTGCTGGACGAGGCGACCTCGGCGCTCGATTCCGAGGTGGAGGCGGCGATCCAGGACACGCTTTACGGCATGATGGAGGGCAAGACGGTGATCGCCATCGCGCACCGGCTGTCCACCATCGCCCGGATGGACCGGATCCTCGTGCTCGACGGCGGCCGCATCGTGGAGGAAGGGCCGCATGACGTGCTTCTGGCGCAGGGCGGCCTATATGCGCAGTTCTGGAGCCGGCAGTCCGGCGGCTTCCTGCAGACCGAAAACGACGACGCGGCCCCCGAGGCCAAGACCCGCGGAGAGGCGGCGGAATGATCCTGACGCGCATCGGCAACCTGATCGACGCCTTTCGCCCGGCGGAGGGCCCGCCGCCGCGCACGCTCTGGCCCTTCCTGAAATGGTGCCTGAAGGGCAGTTGGCCGGTGCTGATCGTCGCGGCGCTGCTCTCCACCGCCACCGGCGCGGCGGAATCCGGCACCGCCTGGATCCTCGGCAAGGTGATCGACACCGCCATCGCCGCCGGGCCGGAGGATTTCTTCGCTCCGGAAAACGCGCTGATCATCGGCGGGGCGGTGGCCTTCTTCGTGCTGCTGCGGCCGATCCTGATGGGCCTGTCGTCCATGGCCAACACCATGGTGGTGCAGCCGAACCTCAACCCGCTGGTGCTGCAGCGCCTCCACCGCTGGACGCTGGGGCAGTCGGTCACCTTCTTCGACGACGATTTCGCCGGGCGCATCGCGCAGAAGCAGATGCAGACCGCCCGTGCGGTCACCGACGTGGTGGTCGAGATGATCAACGTCGTGGCCTTCGCGCTGGCCTCGCTGGCGGGGGCGGTGATCCTGCTGGTGTCGATCAACGGCTGGATCGGGGCGCTGTTTGCCGTGTGGCTGGTGGGCTACTTCGCCCTGATCCGCTGGTACCTGCCGCGCATCCGCCAGCGCTCGGCCGCGCGGGCCGGGGCGCGCGCCTCGGTCTCGGGGCAGGTGGTGGACACGCTGAGCAACATCAAGACGGTCAAGCTGTTCGCCCACGACGATTTCGAGGACAAGGCGGCGCTCAATTCCATGGAGCATTTCCGCCAGAAGGCGCTTGGCTTCGGGCGGCTCGCCTCTGGCTTCCGCTTCGTGCTGATGACCTTGGCAGGATTGCTGCCGGTGCTGCTGATCGGGGCGACGCTGCTGATCTGGAACCGGGGCGGCGCGACGCCCGGCGACGTGGTGGCCGCGGGCACCATCTCCATCCGGATCGCGCAGATGTCGGGCTGGGTCAGCTTCACCCTGATGGCGATCTACGCCAACGTGGGCGAGGTCGAGAACGGGATGCAGACCCTGACGCCGCCCAACCGGCTGGAGGACGCGCCCGGCGCGACCACCCTGCAGGTCCCCGAGGGGCGCATCCGGTTCGAAGGCCTCAGCTTTGCCTATGGCCGCGACGTGGGCGGCATCACCGATATCGACCTGGAAGTGCACCCGGGCGAGAAGCTGGGCATCGTCGGCGCCTCGGGCGCGGGGAAATCCACGCTGGTCGCCACGCTCATGCGGCTCTACGAGATCGAGGGCGGGCGCATCCTGATCGACGGGCAGGACATATCGAAGGTCACGCAATCGAGCCTCAGGCACCGGATCGGCATGGTCACGCAGGACACCGCCATGTTCAACCGTTCGGCCCGCGAGAACATCCTCTACGGCCGCCCCGACGCCACCGAGGCGGAGATGATCGAGGCCGCGCAAAAGGCGGAGGCCGACCATTTCATCCACGACCTCGCCGACGGCATGGGCCGCGAAGGCTACGAGGCGCACCTGGGGGAGCGGGGCGTGAAGCTCTCGGGCGGGCAGCGGCAGCGGATCGCCCTCGCACGCACCATTCTCAAGGATGCGCCCATACTCGTGCTGGACGAGGCGACCAGCGCGCTCGACTCGGAGGTGGAGGCAGCCATACAATCGGCCCTCGAACGGGTGATGGAGGGCAAGACGGTGCTGGCGATCGCGCACCGCCTGTCGACCATCGCGCGGATGGACAGGATCATCGTCATGGACGCAGGCCGGATCGTGGAACAGGGAACGCATGACGAGCTGCTGGCGCGCGACGGGCTCTATGCGCGCTACTGGAACCGGCAGTCCGGCGGCTTCATCGGGATCCGCGACGCGGCCGAATGAAACGGGTGATGATCGTCGGCCAGCCGGGGGCGGGGAAGACCTGGCTCGCCCGGCAGATGGGGGCGATCACCGGCCTGCCCGTGCATCACATGGACATGATCCATTTCCTGCCCGGCTGGGTGGAACGGCCGCGCGGCGACAAGATCGCCCTGGCCCGCGCGGTGGAGGAGCAAGACAGCTGGATCTTCGAGGGCGGGCTGTCGGCCACCTATGACACGCGGCTCAGGCGCTGCGACACGCTGGTGGTGCTGGATGTCCCGCTGTGGCGGCGCGGCTGGCGGATCCTGTGGCGCACCCTGCGCAGCTACGGCCGCAACCGCCCCGAGATGCCCGAGGGCTGCCCCGAGAAGTTCCGCCCGGAGTTCTGGCAATGGGTCTGGCGCACGCGGCATATCGGCCGCGCCTCGCACCAGGCGCTGGCCGAGAATGCGGGCCGCGGCGTGGACGTCTACCTGTTGCGCAGCCGGGGCGAGGTGAGGCACTACCTCGACGACCTGAAGGCAAGACAGAAGGCAGGCACGCGATGACCGACCTGACGATCCAGCGGCTGGGCCATCTTGGCGACGGCATCGCCGAGGGGCCGGTCTTTGTCCCCCGCACCCTGCCCGGCGAACAGGTTTCGGGCGAGGTGGAGGGCGACCGCATGCCCAGCCCCCGGATCGAGCGGCCCTCGGCGGACCGCGTGGCGCCGCCCTGCCGGCACTACAAGTCCTGCGGCGGCTGCGACCTGCAACATGCCTCGGACGATTTCGTGGCAGAGTGGAAGCAGGAGGTGGTGCGCCAGGCGCTCGCCGCCCACGGGCTGGAGGCGCCGCTGCGCCCGATCCTGACCTCGCCGCCCAATTCCCGCCGCCGCGCGACCTTTTCCGCCAAGCGGACCAAGCAGGGCGCGCTGGTGGGGTTCCATGCCCGCGCCTCGGCCACGATCATCGAGATTCCCGATTGCCGCATCCTGCACCCCGACCTGCTGGCCCTGCGGCCGGGCATCGCCGAGCTCGCGGTGATCGGCGCCTCGCGCAAGGGCGAGATCTCGGTCGCCGTGACGCTATCGGAGGCCGGGCCGGATGTCTCGGTCCGCGAGGGCAAGCCGCTGGACGGCCCGCTGGAACTGCGGCTCGCGCAGGAGACGGAGCGGCTGGGCCTTGCCCGGCTGACCTGGAACGGCGAGGTGATCGCCATGCGGCACCCGCCCGCGCAGCGCTTCGGCCGGACGCAGGTCGTCCCGCCCCCCGGCGCCTTCCTGCAGGCCACCCCCGAGGGCGAGGCGGCGCTGCGCGCGGCGGTACTGGAAGCGGTGGACGGCGCGAAGCGGGTCGTGGACCTGTTCGCCGGCTGCGGCACCTTCTCCCTTCCGCTGGCCGAGGGGGCGGACGTGCTGGCGGTGGAGGGTGACGCCGAGATGATGCGCGCGCTCGACACAGGCTGGCGGCGCGGGCGCGACCTGCACCAGCTGTCCACCGAGACGCGCGACCTGTTCCGCGTGCCGCTCCGGCCCGACGAGCTGTCGCGCTTTGACGCCGCCGTGCTGGACCCGCCCCGCGCGGGCGCCGAGGCGCAGGTGGCCGAGCTGGCCGAGGCGGGCGTGCCGCGCATCGCATACGCCTCCTGCAACCCGGTCACCTTTGCCCGCGACGTGGCGCGGCTGGCGCGGGCGGGCTACGCGCTCGACTGGGTGCAGGTGGTAGACCAGTTCCGCTGGTCGCCGCACGTGGAGCTTTGCGCGGCGCTGCACCGCGCCTGACCCCCGCGACAGGATGACATTGGCGTGAGGACCAACGCGGCACTACCCGGAGCGCCGTGATTCGGGTATTCTGCGCCCGCAGGCAATCGAGCATAAAAAGAAACGGGACAGTCAAAAATGCGCCGGATAACGGTACTCATTCTCTTTGCGGCCGCACTCGTGCTGGGCGGCTGTTCAAGCAAGTTCAAGACCTACAACGGCCCCGAGGTCACCCGCGTCATCGTCCTGAAGGGCGAGCGGCGGATGTACCTGCTGCACCACCAGAAGGTGCTGAGCACCTATGCCTTCGGCCTCGGCTTCCAGCCGACGGGCGACAAGAAGTTCGAAGGCGACGGCCGCACGCCCGAGGGCGAATACGTCATCGACCGCCGCAACCCGAACTCCAAGTTCCACCTTTCCATCGGCATCAACTACCCGCGGGAAGAGGACATCAAGGAGGCGCTGGAGATGGGCCGCGCCCCGGGGGGCGACATCTTCATCCACGGCGAGCCGAACGAGAAAAAGCGCTTTGTCGCCATGCAAGGCGACTGGACGGCCGGCTGCATCGCGGTGCGCAACAAGGACATCGAGATGATCTATGCCATGGTGAAGGACGGCACGCCGATCAGCATCTATCCCTGACGGGTCTCCCGAGACCGGCCAGCGTTAGGAATGACGCCCTCGCGGATTCGCGGGGGCGTTTTCGTTTGCGCGGCGTTAAAAAGGGGGCCTGTGGAGCTGCGCTCCTGGCCTTTGAGGTCGGGGGGGCAGCACGTCGCTTGGTCGAGAAGGGAGACGCCCCGCATTGAATAGGGCCGAGACTTCGGCGAAGCGTCAGCCCCCGTGAAGAACACGGCCCTCAGAGCGGCGCGAATTCTCCGGCCCCGTTCAGCCCGGCAGCGTCACAACCACCGGGCCGCGATCCGTGGCGACGACCGTGTGCTCGTATTGCACCACCGGGGCGGCGGGTTCGCTGTAGAGCGTCCAGCCATCCTCGCCATCCGTGGCCCAGAGACCGCCGGCGGAGAGGAACGGCTCCACCGTCAGGACGAGGCCGCGGGTGATGCGGCGCCGGTCGCGGCTGGGCCAGGTGGCGATCTCTTCGGGGTATTCGTGGAGCGACCGCCCCACCCCGTGGCTCGCCAGGTTGCGGATCAGGGTATAGCCGCGATCCTCGGCAAAGCGCCCGATGGCGGTCCCGATCGCGCCGAGCGGCCGGTCGCTGCGCACCTGCGAGATCCCCACCTGCATGGCCCGCTTGCCGTCGCGACAGAGCCGGTCCAGCGACGGGCGCGTGGGCGGCACGCGGAAGGTGGCGCCGGTGTCGGCGAAATAGCCATCGCGCGAGGCGGAGACGTCGATATTGACCAGGTCGCCCGATGCGATTGCCCGGTCGCCGGGGATGCCGTGGGCGATCTCCTCGTTGACGCTGATGCAGGTGGCGCCGGGGAAGGCATAGGTCGCCTCCGGCGCCGGCACCGCGCCCTCGCTTTCCAGCAGGGCGCGGCCGATCTCGTCCAGCTCGCGGGTGGTGATGCCGGGCTCCAGCGCCCGCGCCATGGCATGCATGGTGTCGGCGACGATCCGGCCGATCCGCTTGAGACCGGCCAGCTCTTCCTCGCGGGTGATGGTCATGGGCGTCCTCCGCGGGCCGGCCGGGGTCGGCGGCTCAGCTGACCGGGCGGCCGGCCATGTCGCTGTTGCCCAGGACGAGAGTCCACCAGATCTTGCCGTTGTTTTCCTGGTACCAGGCAAAGCCCATGTCGCGGGCATTGGGATCGAGGATCACCTGCTTGGTCTCGGGCCGTTCCATCCAGGCCGCCAGCGTTTCCAGCTCGGTCTCGTAGGTCTCCGAGATGTTCTCGCCCAGCACCCGGCCCTGGTAGCCGACGCGCCGTGCCCGGTCGATCGGCGACGAGCCGTCGGAGCCGAAATGCCAGGGGCGGTTCTGCACCGACATGTCGCGCGAATGGGTGGCCGCCGCGGCGTTGAGCTGCGCGTTCAGCGACACTTCGGGCGCGCCCGCCGCCCGGCGCAGCGAGTTGATCCCGTCCAGCATCTCGTACTGGATACGCGACTCGTCGGCATTGGTGATCCTGTAGACCTTCGGCAGCGGCCGGCCGTCGGGGCCGATCTGCGGCTCCATCGGCGGAGTCGTGCATGCAGAGAGGAGGACGAGGAACGCTGGTAGGATTAGTGCAAGAAGCCGGGTCATATATCTCACCAAGATCTGAAGATTTTTCTGAACTAGCGCGGCCTTCGTGGCGTTTCAAACCCACTTGGGCGTGTCTTGGCCGAATGACGCCGGTTTGATTTGCGACTGAGGCTTTCACGCACTAATGAAAATTTGTCTTGACCTATCGCAGAAACCCGGAGAACGCCATGGCTCGCAGCCCGATCAAACCACTCGGCCGTCGCGGCTTCCTCGCCGGGGGCGCCGCCATGCTGGCCACCCCCGCGCTTGCCCAGACCAGCCCCGACACCGTGCAGATGGAGAAGGACATCTCGTCCTCCGTGCGCCACAATATCTCCAGCTTCCGTTCGCTGGAGTGGGAGCCCTATTTCAGCGACCTGCATAACGGCGCCATCCTGGTGGATACCAAGTCGCGCTGCCTGCACTACTGGAATGCCAGCCAGACGGTCTATCGGCTCTATCCCACGAGCGTGCCGATCTCCGACGAGCTGACCCGCACCGGGCGCACCCGCGTCGTGCTGAAGGATCCGAAACCCGACTGGCGCCCGACGCCCTCGATGAAAGAGCGGAACCCGGAATGGCCGGATTACGTGCCGCCGGGCCCGGACAACCCGCTGGGCACCCGCGCCCTGCACCTCAGCTGGACCTATTACCGCATCCACGGCACCCACGATACGCGCAAGATCGGGCGCCGCTCCTCCAACGGCTGCATCGGTCTCTACAACCAGCATATCGAGGAGCTGTACGAGATGGCGGTCGTGGGAACCCAAGTGTTGCTAATTTGACGACATCGCCCCGGATGGCTGCGCGAGCGACGAAGGAGGGGTTTGCATTCCCAAGTCTTTGCTGCTTAGTCAGTGGCACGAGGTAAGTCTTGGGTGCTTGTCGCCCGCTGGGAAATACACGCGGCGTCAGGCGAATATCTGGAGGATAACATGAAGAAACTCGTTCTCGCAGCAGCTCTGAGCGCCAGCGCGTCGACCGCCTTCGCTGGCAACATGGCCGAGCCGGTCATGGAGCCGCCGGTCATCGTCGAAGAAACCGCTGCAAGCTCCTCTTCGGCCGGCCTGATCGTGCCGCTGATCCTGCTTGCTCTGGTCGTGGCCGTGGCGTCCGACTAAGCTTTGGTCTTCCGGCCCTGCCGGAAATCCAGGAAACGGCCGTGTCCCCGGACGCGGCCGTTTTTCGTTGCGGCGATTGCATTCCGCTCCGGCCGGGGCCAAGAGAAGGGCCAAAGGACCGGAGCGTGGCGGCGTGACGACGAACTTCCAGCGACAGCCAGGGACGGCGGACGGCACGGCGCTGATCCGGCTGGGGGGACTCGTGCTCGACCGGGGCGCGCGCCGGGTGCTGGACGGCATCACGCTGGACCTGTCCGAGCGGCGGATCGGCCTGATCGGGCTGAACGGCTCGGGCAAGACGACGCTGGCGCGGGTGATCTGCGGGCTGGTGTCCCCGGACGAGGGCCGCGTGGAGCTGAACGGCATCGACCCGGCCAAGGACAGGCGCGGCGCGCTGCAGGAGGTCGGCCTGATCTTCCAGAACCCCGACCACCAGATCATCTTTCCCACCGTCGCCGAAGAGCTGGCCTTCGGCCTGCGCCAGCAGCGCCATGCGGACCCGGAGGGCGAGGCCGCCCGCGTGCTGGCCGCCTTCGGTCGCGCGGATTGGGCCGAGCGCGCGGTGGCCACCTTGTCGCAGGGCCAGCGGCACCTCGTCTGCCTGATGTCGGTCTTCGCCATGCGGCCCTCGCTGGTGCTGCTGGATGAACCCTTCGCCGGGCTGGACCGGCCCACCACGGCGCAGCTTCATCGCATGATCGCGGGCTACGAGGGCACGGTGATCCACATCACCCACCAGCTCGAATGGCTGGAAGACTATGACCGGATCGTCTGGATCGACCGGGGCCGGGTTCGTGCGGACGGGGCGCCGGCCGAGGTACTGACGCGCTACCGCGCCGCCACCGAGAGCGAGGAGGGCTTCGATGCTTTCGCTGACCTCCCCGGTTAGGACGCCATTCCACCCGTGGCCCGTGGGGCTGAAACTGGCCCTGCTGGCGCTGATCACCTTTGCCATCTTCCTCAGCGACTCCCTCGCGGTCCATGCCGGCGCGCTGGTCGGGGTGGCCCTGGCCTATGCGCTGTGCGGCCGGGTCTTCACCCGCGACGCGCTGCGGCTGATGCGGCCGATCTGGATCTTCGTGGCGCTGATCCTCGCCTGGCACCTGCTCACCTCGGAGCCCGAGCTTGGGCTGCGGATCGCCCTGCGCATGGTCGTGCTGGTGGCGCTGGCGAACCTCGTCACCATGACCTCCCGCCTGTCCGACATGATTGCCCTGGTCACCCGGTTGCTGGCGCCCCTGCGCCGCATCGGGGTGAACCCGGCGATGATCGGGCTGGCGGCCGCCTTGTTCATACGATTTGTCCCGGTACTGACGGAGAAGGGCGCGCATCTGGCCGAGGCCTGGCGCGCGCGTAGCCCCCGGCGCCCGGGGTGGAGACTGGCCGTGCCGGTCACGCTCCTGGCGCTCGATGATGCAGAGCAGGTGGCCGAGGCGCTGAAAGCCCGCGGCGGCGTGCCGAACGAATAAGGAGAGACCCACTTGGAACGTAACCTAACCCTGATCGCCCTTTTCGCCGCCCTGATCGCGGCGCTCGGGCTGGTGCCGCAATTCACCCTGGCCTTCGGCGTGCCGATCACCGCGCAGACCATGGGCGTGATGCTCTGCGGCACGATCCTCGGCGCATGGCGCGGCGGCCTCGCGGCGCTGCTCTTCGTCGCGCTGGTGGCGCTCGGCCTGCCGATCCTCGCCGGCGGTCGCGGGGGGCTGGGCGTCTTTGCCTCGCCGACCGTGGGCTTCCTCGTGGGCTTCCCGATCGCGGCCTTCGTCACCGGCTGGCTGATGCAGGCGATGTCGCGCATGGCGGTGCTGCCGGCGGCGGTGATCGCCTCGGTCCTGGGCGGCATGGTGGTGCTCTACATCCCCGGCACGCTGGGCATGTCGGCGACGCTGGGCAAGACCATTCCCGAGGCGCTGGCGCTGAACCTGCCCTTCATGCCGGGCGACCTGATCAAGGCTGTGCTGGCCGGCTTCGTCACCTCCGCCGTGGCCCGCGCGCGTCCCGACAGCCTGCTGTCCCGCGCCTAGGACTCCCGGCACCGCGCCATGACGAGCGCGGTGCCGATCCCGCCCGCGGCCGCGATGGCGGCAAGCCCGTGGCTGCCCGCGTCGCGCTGCAGGTCGTGCCAGAGCCGCACGGCCAGCACCGCGCCCGAGGCCCCGATGGGATGCCCCCGCGCCAGCGCCCCGCCACGTCGGTTGACGATGCCGGGGTCGAGCCCGGCCCCGTCGATACAGGCCAGCGCCTGCACGGCATAGGCCTCCATGATCTCGGCATGGCTGAGATCCCCGGGGGCGAGCCCGGCCGCCGCGAGGGTCTCGCCGATCGCGGCCACCGGCGCAAGGCCCGGCCGCGCCGGATCGCCGCCCCGCGTGACGCCATGGGTCAGCGCGATCCCCGGCCCCTCTCCCGCCGCCAGCACCACGAAAGCCGCCGCATCCGCCGCGACGCAGGCATTGGCATGGGTGACGCTGCCCGTGATGATCTTTGCCCGGCTGCAAAGCCTGTCCGACATAGGGCGGGCGAAGCTGTCCTGCGTCTCTGACCCGGGGGGAATCGCCACGATCTCCTCCGCCAGCGCATCCCGAGCGGCGAGCGCCTTGGCGTGGCTCTGCTGCGCCCAGGCGTCCTGGCGGGCGCGCGAGATCCCCTGTTCCTCGGCCAGCGCGGCGGCGGCCTCGGCCATGTCGGGATCGCTGTCGGCGAAGGGGGAGAAGGGCGGCCTGTCATAGGGCTCCAGCCCCTCCGGCCCCTGCCAGGCGCGGTAGGGGCGACGTGAATAGCTCTCCACCCCGCCGGCCACGACGAGCTCGCATTGGTCCGAGGCGATCAGAGCCTGCCCCAGCAGCAGCGCGTCCAGCCCGCCCGCGCATTGCCGGTCGAGGCTCAGCCCCGCCACCCGCTCCGGCAGCCCCGCCGCCAGCGCCGCCAGCCGCGCCGGATTGCCGCCGGCGCCGAGCGCGTTGGAGAGCACCAGCTCACCCACCTCCA
>SRJI02000969.1 GCA_005473895.2 Carideicomes alvinocaridis | reverse complement strand
CGGCCCCCGTGCTCGACACGCTCGGGCCGGCCTCCGGGCCGGACCGGGACGGCGGCGTCCTGGTGCAGGACCTGAGCGTCCGGCTGGCCGGACGGCAGGTGCTCGAGGGTCTCGACCTCACCGCGCTCCCGGGGCATCTGACCGCGCTGGCCGGGCCCTCCGGCACCGGCAAATCCACCGTCCTGCGTCTGCTGGCCGGCCTGCTGCGCCAGGACGCCGCCGAGGCCACCGGCCGGGTCGCCGGAGTCGACACGGAACGCACCCTCTGGCTCGGGCAGCACCCCGTGCTGACCGAGCGCACGGTCGCTGCCGAACTGGACCTGGCCGCCGGGGGCGCGCTGCCCGGTCCCGTTCGCTCCGCCGTGCTGGC
>SRJI02000968.1 GCA_005473895.2 Carideicomes alvinocaridis | reverse complement strand
CAAGTATAATTGGAGCCAGAAGTGTGAAGATGCCTTTCATACACTAAGGCAGCAYTTGACMACAGCCCCAGTGCTAGCTCAACCTGACAACACCAAGCCCTTTGAAGTKTATTGYGATGCTTCCGGTACTGGWTTGGGATGTGTCTTAATGCAAGAYAACAGAGTAATTGCTTATGCCTCCCGAGCACTYAGACCCCATGAGCAGAACTACCCYACACATGATCTGGAGTTRGCAGCTGTRGTTCATGCTCTCAARATATGGAGACATTACTTGATGGGAGCTCACTGTAAYATTTACACTGATCAYAAGAGTCTCAAATAYATYTTCACYCAGGCWGATCTTAATATGTGGCAGAGAAGATGGTTGGAGT
>SRJI02000967.1 GCA_005473895.2 Carideicomes alvinocaridis | reverse complement strand
GTGGGCCACCGCGCCCAGATCGACCGGGCGCACGGCCCGTAGGCAGTCCGCGAGCGCGGCAGCGTCCCGCTGCGGAACAACGAAGGGGTGATCGCTGCCGACCACCTCGGGAACGGCTCCCGCATCGGAAGCCACCACCGGAACGCCCGCGGCCATCGCCTCGGCCGTCACCAGGCCGAAGACCTCGGCCCACTGCGACGGCACGGCCAGCACGTCCACGGAGGCCAGGAACTCGGCGGTGTCCTGCCAGCCGAGCACCTGGACGTCCTCACCGGCTGCCTTCAGGGCGGTGGCGAGTCGCTCGGCCTCGTCCTCCGCCACGAACCGGCTCTCCCCCGCGATGCGGAACACGAAAGCACCCGGGTCGGTCC
>SRJI02000966.1 GCA_005473895.2 Carideicomes alvinocaridis | reverse complement strand
TCCCACCCCAGCGCACGGAGACCTCCCCTTCCCATGGCGACACTGCTCTACCGTCTCGGCCTCGGCGCCGCCCGCCGCCCCCTCCTCGTGATCCTCGCCTGGGTGCTCGCCCTGGCCCTCGCCGTCGGCGGGTTCCTCGCCTTCGGCGGCACGCTCTCCTCCACCGTCACCATCCCCGGCACGCCCACCGCCCAGGTCACGGACCGCCTCAAGGAGGAGTTCCCCGAGGCCTCCCGCGGCAGGGGCCAGGTCGTGTTCACCACCGAGGACGGCTCCCCCCTGACCGACGCCCAGCGCGAGCAGATCACCGCCCTGTTGGACGACGTCGCCGAGCAGCCGGCCGTGGAGGGCGTCGTGGACCCGTTCGAGGC
>SRJI02000965.1 GCA_005473895.2 Carideicomes alvinocaridis | reverse complement strand
CATCGGGGTTGGTCAGTTTCATAATGGCATTGGGATCTAGGTTGGTTCCATAGTCTATCATCCATGCATTAAAGTCGTACATGCCCAGCAGCCCTAGAATGGACATGAGTATGAACCATCCCAAAAACCATTTATAGCCTACTTTGTTGAAATATCCCAAAATACCGATCAATACCCCTAAAGCCACCATAATTCCAATGATGGTGGGAAATGTTCCAAATTCCCACATATCTTCTACTTTGGGCAAGGTCTGCATTCCTATGTAGTGGTTGAGGCCATCAATGTTCTGAATGTCAAATTCATTCATTCCCTGCAAGCCGTTGATATGGATATTCAACCCTAGGGGGTCCGGGTACTGGGGCGCTCCCAAC
>SRJI02000964.1 GCA_005473895.2 Carideicomes alvinocaridis | reverse complement strand
CCTCGGTCAACGGTCAGCCCGCCGTCGAGCACCCGCAGCGCGTCGAGTTCGGCAAGCTCGTGCCGCTGTACCCGCAGGAGCGCCTGCGCCTGGAGACCGATCCCAAGCTGATCGGTCCCCGCGTGATCGATCTGGTCAGCCCCATCGGCAAGGGCCAGCGTGGCCTCATCGTCTCCCCGCCCAAGGCCGGCAAGACGATGATCCTGCAGTCGATCGCCAACGCGATCAAGACGAACAACCCCGAGGTCCACCTCATGATGGTGCTCGTCGACGAGCGCCCCGAGGAGGTCACCGACATGCAGCGGTCGGTGGACGGCGAGGTCATCGCCTCCACGTTCGACCGCCCGGCGGACGACCACACCACCCTCGCC
>SRJI02000963.1 GCA_005473895.2 Carideicomes alvinocaridis | reverse complement strand
AGATTCTGCCGCCCGAGCGCCTGGTCCACGAGACCACTCCGGCGGCCATCGCCGACGCCGTCATGCGGGCCGCGGTCGAGGGCCCGGGCGAGGCGCGCGTGGGCGACGTGGAGACGATGGCCCGGGCCACCGCCGAGGCGACCCTCGAGGTGCTCGGGCGCCGGGCGGGGAAGACCTCAGGATGACCGGACGCATCTGGATCCTGGCGAACCAGGGTGAGGTGGGCGGCGGCGAGGTGATGTTGCACCACCTCGCCACGGCCTTGCGCGAGCTCGGGCGGGGCGTGGGCGTCGTGGCCCCGGCGCACCCGGCCGAGACCGCCGATCACCTGGCCGCGGACGGTTTCGACGTGGTCCGCGTGGGTGGGCCCG
>SRJI02000962.1 GCA_005473895.2 Carideicomes alvinocaridis | reverse complement strand
GCCCGCACGGGCGAGCTGAAGAACGTGATCGTGACGCTCTCCCCCGACCGGGAGGCGATGGTCCGGTTCGTGCTGCGCTCCGCCGACCGGCTGGACGCGCTGCGCGCGGCGGTGCCGGGGCTGCTGGATGACCTCGCGGCGCGCGGGACACCCGCCGCCGTGGTGAGCGCGAACCTGCTGCCCGAGCACGTGGCCCTGCCCGAGGGCGACGAGGAGATCGTGCTCGCCGGCGGGCCGACGCTGACCATGCGGCTCAACGGGGTGGGCCTGCGGCTGCGCCCGAAGGGGTTCTTCCAGACGAACACCGCGGTGACCGAGGGGCTGTACGCGACGGCGGCGGAGTGGGTCGGCGAGGGCGGCGTGCCGGCGTC
>SRJI02000961.1 GCA_005473895.2 Carideicomes alvinocaridis | reverse complement strand
TCGACCTCCTCGTTGATGGAGGAGTCCTTCTCGATGAAGGTGTCCGTCTGCGGGACGTATGCCTCAGGCTGGTAGTAGTCGTAGTAGGAGACGAAGTACTCGACCGCGTTGTTGGGCAGCAGCTCGCGGAACTCGTTGGCCAGCTGAGCCGCGAGCGTCTTGTTCTGCACCATCACCAGCGTGGGCCGCTGGAGGCGCTCGACGAGCCACGCCGTCGTCGCCGACTTGCCCGTGCCGGTGGCGCCCATCAGGACGACGTCCTTCTCCCCCGCCTCCACGCGCTCGGCGAGCTCGGCGATGGCCTTCGGCTGGTCACCGGAGGGCTGGTACGGGGAGATGACCTCGAACGGGGCGACGACGCGGTTGATCTT
>SRJI02000960.1 GCA_005473895.2 Carideicomes alvinocaridis | reverse complement strand
TGTCCGCAGAGGAGACCGGCGTCGAGATCGGCGCAACCCAGGACGCCGAGGGCCTGCCCCCGCACGAGGTCGAGCTGACCGACGTGGCGGCCGGCAAGGTGCGCTCGCTGCTCGAGCAGGAGGGTCGCACGGACCTGCGGCTGCGCGTCGCCGTGCAGCCGGGCGGCTGCTCTGGCCTGATCTACCAGCTCTACTTCGACGAGCGCGTCCTCGACGGCGACACCGTCCGTGACTACGACGGGGTCGAGGTGATCGTCGACAAGATGAGCGTGCCCTATCTCATGGGCGCGACCATCGACTTCGAGGACACCATCTCGAAGCAGGGCTTCACGATCGACAACCCCAACGCGGGCGGCTCGTGCGCCTGCGGC
>SRJI02000959.1 GCA_005473895.2 Carideicomes alvinocaridis | reverse complement strand
CCCCCACCACGACGGCGGCCCGTCACCTTCTGCGCTAAGGTGACGGGCCGCCGTCGTCGTCCGGACCGGATCAGATGTTGAAGCCGAGGGCGCGCATCTGGTCGCGCCCGTCCTCGGTGATCCGCTCGGGGCCCCACGGGGGCATCCAGACCCAGTTCAGCCGCCACTCGTCCACCATGGTGCCGATCGCGCGGGAGACCTGGTCCTCGATCTCGTCCGTGAGCGGGCAGGCCGCGGTGGTCAGGGTCATGTCCACGAGCAGCGCGCCGTCGTCGGCGTAGTGCAGCCCGTAGAGCAGGCCCAGGTCCACGACGTTGACGCCCAGCTCCGGGTCGATCACGTCCTTGAGGGCCTCACGGATGTCCTCCGTG
>SRJI02000958.1 GCA_005473895.2 Carideicomes alvinocaridis | reverse complement strand
ATGGCCCAGATGAAATCCGATTTGCGGTTAACCGTTGAGCCGGTGCATATTGAGTGTTTTGATAATTCCAACATTCAAGGAAGCAACCCTGTTGCAGCTTGTGTTGTCTTTAAGGATGGAAAACCATCCAAAAAAGATTATAGGCATTTCAACATTAAAACGGTTGAAGGTCCGGATGACTTTGCCAGCATGGAGGAAGTGGTATATAGAAGATATAAGCGATTACTCAATGAAGAAGAACCGCTTCCACAGCTCATTGTTATTGATGGAGGTAAGGGACAATTGTCATCGGCCCTAAAAAGTTTGGATGCTTTGGACCTTAGGGGGAAGATTGCAATCATTGGCATAGCCAAACGGTTGGAAGAAATTTAT
>SRJI02000957.1 GCA_005473895.2 Carideicomes alvinocaridis | reverse complement strand
GGGCGGGGGACGACGGGGCCGGTGCGCGTGAGGTCGACGCCGTTCCGGTCCCGCGGGGTGCCCCGAGGTCGGCGGGCACGGACCACGCGCAGCGGGCGGTGCTGCTCCTCCGCCTTGGCGCCCGGGCCACGGAAGTCCCAGCCCACGTCGACGAGCGCCGCGGGGTGCGCGGCCTCGACGTCGTGATGCAGCGTCCGGTCCACGACCGTCCGCGGGTGGTTGATCCGTGCTCCCATGGCTTCGCCGGCTGTGTCGAAGGGGGCCGCGCCGGAACTGTGAGCCGGGTCCGGCGGGCCATGCTGGTCCTGCGGCGGTCGGGCGGGATCGCCCTGAACGAAGGGGACGACCCGTCCCGACCTGTCCTCCCGACCT
>SRJI02000956.1 GCA_005473895.2 Carideicomes alvinocaridis | reverse complement strand
AAGGAGCTGCTGCGCGGCACCGCCGAGCCCGCGCCGACGGTGCTGGACGGGCTGCCGGACGCCGTCGAGCTGCGCCGGGGCGTGACCGTCACCCGCGCGGACCTGGGGGTGCGGACGCTGTGGGCCGCCGAGGAGCCGATCCGCTTCGAGCGGCTCATCCTGGCCCTGGGCGCCCGTCCGGTCCCCCTGCCGGACGTCGAGGACGACGCCGAGGTGCACCTGCTGCGCTCCTTCGCCGACGCCCGCCGTCTGGTGGCGTCGGCCGGGCACGCGCGCTCCGCCGTCGTGGTGGGGTCCGGGTTCATCGGCTGCGAGGCGGCGGCCTCGCTGGCGCTGCGCGGGGTGGAGACCACGCTGGTCACCCCGGACGAG
>SRJI02000955.1 GCA_005473895.2 Carideicomes alvinocaridis | reverse complement strand
GCACGACTCACGTGGTGAGCACCGCGTTGGTAGTCAAGCGGGCAGAAGAAGGACACACATATCCAGTATAACATTCAGTCTACTTCATCAGTGAAGTTCTGGGACCCTCWAAAAAGAARTATCCYCAAGTTCAAAAACTATTGTACGCAGTACTTCTAACTGCTCGCAAACTCCGTCACTACTTTGATGACCACAAAGTCATATTAGTCACCGGGTTTCCAATAGGGGATATTCTTCACAACAAAGAAGCCATYGGAAGAATAGCCAAGTGGGCCTGCGAGCTGGGAGCTCACGACATCGAGTTTCGACCTCGCACTGCAATAAAGACTTAAGCACTAGTTGACTTCGTATCAGAGTGGACCGAGCAACAAG
>SRJI02000954.1 GCA_005473895.2 Carideicomes alvinocaridis | reverse complement strand
GCTCATGCTGGGAATCGCCGTGAAGGTGGGGCTCACGCTCCTCTGAGCCGCCCGGGGAGGATGATGGGGGCATGAGTCCTTCCCCCTCCGACTCCGCCCGCACGCCGACCGTCGCGGGCGGGGAGGTCATCCGCGTCTCCGCCGTCGTGCTGGCCCGCCCGGACCGCCGCGTGCTGACCGTCCGCAAGGCCGGCACCGCCATGTTCATGTTCCCCGGCGGCAAGCACCTGCCCGGCGAGGCCGCCGTGGACACCGCCGTCCGCGAGGTGGCCGAGGAGACCGGGTTGCGCCTGCGCCCGGACGAGCTGACCCGCCTCGGTGCCGAGGAGACCGGGTTGCGCCTGCGCCCGGACGAGCTGACCCGCCTCGGTG
>SRJI02000953.1 GCA_005473895.2 Carideicomes alvinocaridis | reverse complement strand
CGAACACGATCGTCCGACCGGTCTGCCGCCAGACGCGCTCGAGCTCCACGTGCAGCAGGTCGCGGGTGATCGCGTCCAGCGCGGCGAACGGCTCGTCCATGAGCAGCAGGGGACGGTCCTGGGCGAGGGCCCGGGCCAGGGCGACGCGCTGGCGCATGCCGCCGGAGAGCTGGTGGGGTCGCAGGTCGGCGGCATCGCCCAGGTGGACGAGGCGCAGCAGCTCCGCGGCCCGCCCCCGACGCTCCCCCGCGGGCACGCCGGCGAACCGGAGGGTGAGCTCGACGTTGCCGCGGGCGGTGAGCCACGGGAAGAGGGCCGCGTCCTGGAACATGAACGCGGCCCCCTCCCGGGGGGTCTTGACGACGCCCGCGG
>SRJI02000952.1 GCA_005473895.2 Carideicomes alvinocaridis | reverse complement strand
ACTTCAGCCGCTCCTAGYGAGCCRGCGCCGAAGAGAAAAAGGKTAAAGGTWCTCACACACCGGCCACGTTATATTGAACTGGCCACAGTGCCTGAGTTCGCCGGTGAGACCTCTTCGGCCACCGAAGCTAAAGAATCAACWCTGYTGCCAGAAATCRAASAGTTGGCCGAAGTGCCAGCAACAGAAAAGATRGAAGAASCAARGACTGAAGAATCAAAAGCATTWRAAGTTTTAAGTCCTCYAGCAAARATTGAGACAGKAAAAAGCCARAAGGGTCCAACAGTGACCCCRAAAAGAAAAAGGAGTCCTCTAGCAAAGATTGAGACAGGAAAAAGCCAGAAGGGTCCAACAGTGACCCCGAAAAGAAAAAGG
>SRJI02000951.1 GCA_005473895.2 Carideicomes alvinocaridis | reverse complement strand
GGGGTAGGTGCGCACGGTCAGGCGGGTGTGCTCCTCGGCCCACGCGCGGGTGTGGGCGACGGCGTCCGGATGGATCACGGGGTCCTCGGCGTCCCGGCCCCAGAAGAACGGGCGCGGGCCCGGTCCCTCGGCCGGGGAGTCGAGCATGGCCAGCAGCTCGTTGTCGACGGCGAAGCCGCTCAGGCCCACACCGCAGGTGAACGCCTCGGGGCGCAGACGCAGGACCGTCGTCGCCATGGCCATGCCCTGGGAGAAGCCGAGCACCGAGACCGTGCGGAAGCCGGCCGCCACGACCTCCTCGGCGGAGAGCACGTCGAACACGCGGTGGGCGGCGGCGAGCACCTGGGCGAAGTCGGACTGCAGCAGCAGGTC
>SRJI02000950.1 GCA_005473895.2 Carideicomes alvinocaridis | reverse complement strand
CAGGTACTAGGYTTACCGATTTACCATATTTCCCGACATGTGYTTAGTACGTTCAAAMGCTTGACACACGGCACTACACCTTAATCCTTATTCCAATTTCCGTCTCGTAGACAACGCATCCCCATGGAYCSKTGTCCACAGACYATCATCATTACGATATCAAGATGRATACAAYCAATTCCTRACCTCGCGCGAGTGCTAGAAAAATCACTCGACTTCTACCGAGATCYYTRWTTAGCAWAGCAGCTACTCGACCTAGCATACTAGTATCCATCTCAAAAAGGAATCCTGAGTTCATGCAACTAGGGTTTCAAGCAACTCCTACACTTAAGTGCATATTACAAGCCTACAAACATTAAGTGTAGTAAAATAG
>SRJI02000949.1 GCA_005473895.2 Carideicomes alvinocaridis | reverse complement strand
GTAGCGGACGCCGACCTGCTCGGGGCGCCAGCTCGCCAACCGCATCCCGTCCGGGTCCATCACGGTCAGCCACGAGACCTGCGCCTCGGCGATCCAGCCGTCGATCCCGGCCTGCAGGGCGGGGGCGTCGCCGGCCCGCAGGGCCGAGACGAGCGCGGGGTCGCGCGCCACGAGGGCGGTCACGCCCTGCACATGGCGCTCCTCGACGCGCTGGGCCACCTCGCGGGCCTCGAGGTAGGCGCTCCACACGCTGAACAGGGCGATGGCCGCCACGAGCGCCACGTGGACCACGGCGATCCGCCGGGCGATCGACCACGGGTGGCGCATGCCTCTCCTCCCTCGGGCCGGCGACGCGCCGGTCCACCCCCACGAT
>SRJI02000948.1 GCA_005473895.2 Carideicomes alvinocaridis | reverse complement strand
CTGGGCCTTGGAGAAGCCTGGTGGGCGTGTGGCCAGGCCGCCCTCCGGGACGAAGTTGGTGAACACGTGCAGCCGGATCCGGTCGCGGATGTGCTGAGGGAGCATGGCCATGGCGAGGGTGATGTCAGTGATGCCCCGCGTCACGTAGAACTCACCAAAATAGGCCACATTGACCATAGTGGGATCCACTTCGTACGTGACGGGACGGGCATCGTAGTACTCCAGCGGCAGTGTCGGGTGATGCGACACCTCGGCCCGCCCCTGCACACGCTCTCGCAGCGCTGGACTGTAGATGTGGTCGCAGTGTCGGGTGATGCGACACCTCGGCCCGCCCCTGCACACGCTCTCGCAGCGCTGGACTGTAGATGTGGTC
>SRJI02000947.1 GCA_005473895.2 Carideicomes alvinocaridis | reverse complement strand
CGATCGTGGAGCGCGGACCCACCACGAGGGGGCGGGTGAACAGGGCGTGGGCGCTGATGGGCACGCACAGCAGGGCCTCCACAGAGGGCCACACCACAGGGCCCCCGCCGGAGAAGGCGTAGGCCGTGGAGCCGGTGGGGGTGGCCAGGACGACGCCGTCGCAGCCGAAGGCCGTCAGCGGCGAGTTGTCCACGGAGACGACCACCTCGAGCATCCGCTCCCGGTGGGATTTCTCCACGGAGGCCTCGTTGAGGGCCCACGTGCGGGCCACCTCGCGGCCCTCCACGTGCACGACGACGTCCAGGGCCATGCGCTCGATCACCACGTAGGACTCCGAGGCGATCGCCTGGACGGTGCGGTGCAGGTCGGTGCG
>SRJI02000946.1 GCA_005473895.2 Carideicomes alvinocaridis | reverse complement strand
GGAGGGGGCCTGGGGCATCCCCGCCTGGCCCGGGGCGCCGTACGGAGTCGCCGGCGGTGCGCCGTAGGGGTTCTGGCCGTACGGGCTCGCACCCGCCGGGTCGGGGGAGCCCGGGGTCGACCCCTGCGGGACGGCGCCGTACGGGTCGGCGCCGTACGGGTTCTGGCTGCCGTGGGGATCGGTGGGCGAGGTGCCGGACATGGGGCCTCCTAGCGACGCCGACGCTCGCGGCGTCTCGGTGCGGACGGGGGTGGCGGCGCGGTCGCGCCGAGCTGTGCCCCACGCTACCGCCGGGGCCACCGGTCCGCCTCTGCCAGACTGGCCCCATGCAGACGCTCGCCACCGTCCACCTGGTCCGCCACGGAGAAGTCCA
>SRJI02000945.1 GCA_005473895.2 Carideicomes alvinocaridis | reverse complement strand
CATCGAGACCACCATGGCGCGTCGGCGGCCCCACCGGTCCCCGGCCACGGACCACGGCACCACCGACAGGGCGAGGCCGAGCGTGCCGGCGGAGACGAGCAGGGCGGCGCGGTCCGCGGAGACGCCCAGGTCGTCGCTGACCAGCGGCAGCAGACCCTGCGGGGAGTAGAGCTGGGCGAACGTGGCCACCCCGGCCAGGAACAGTCCGATCAGCAGCCTGCGGTACGCAGGATCCCCGGGGGCTGCCGGCGCGGGTCCCGACGGCGGAACGGCCGGGGGCCCCGCGGGCGGGGGCGGAGTGGTCGGGGGCACGCCATCACTGTATCCAGGCTGTCCACTACGATCGGTCGGGTGACTACCTCGACCCCCTCCC
>SRJI02000944.1 GCA_005473895.2 Carideicomes alvinocaridis | reverse complement strand
CGAGGGACTCGGCGAAGCCGACCGCGGCGTGCTTGGTGGCGGAATAGTCCGTCTGACGTGCGACGCCGACCAACCCCGCGGCCGAGGCCACCGTGACCACGGCCCCGCGGTCCCGGGCCCGCATTCCGGGCAGGACCGCCCGGGTCAGCCAGTACGGCGCGAGTGCGTTCACCTCGAAGGTGCGGCGGATGCCCTCCTCCGTGGCGTCCTCGAGGGGCGCGCCTGTCACGACGCCCGCGTTGTTCACGGCGACATCCACCTGTCCGGCGCCGGCGGCGGCGGCCTCGACGGCGGCCGCATCCGTCACGTCCACGCGCTCGGCCCGGGCGTCCGCGCCCTGAGACCGGATCTCGGCGGCGACGGCCTCAGCCCC
>SRJI02000108.1 GCA_005473895.2 Carideicomes alvinocaridis | reverse complement strand
AGCCGATGTTCTCCGGTTTCACCCCCACCGGCATCCGGTGGGACGACGGGCGCACCCTCGAGGTGGATGCGGTGCTCTGGTGCACCGGCTTCCGCCCCGATCTGGCCCACCTCCGCCCGCTGTGCCTGCCCTTGAACGGCGCCGTCCCGGCCACCGCCGACGATGCGCCCACACGCTCACCCGACCGGCCAGGGCTGTTCCTCCTCGGCTACGGGGACTGGTGCGGCCCGGCCTCGGCCACCCTCATCGGGGTCGGTGCCCCCGCCCGGGCCACCGTTGCCGCCGTGGCCGAACACCTCACCAGAACATCCCAGGCCCGGGCACCGTCCGGGCGCCTCGGCTAACCGCCCAGAACGACGTCGAGAAAAGCGGCGCGAAACCCTTGACCTTGGAGTGGGCTTTAAGGTTTACCGTCTGTGCATGACGACCCAGACGGCGGTTCAGGACGGGATGCGGATCGGCGAACTCGGCGCGGCCACCGGGTTGAGCACCGAGACGATCAGGTACTACGAGCGGGCCGACCTCCTGCCACCGCCATCCCGCACCCCGGGCGGCTACCGCGCCTACGGCCCCGAGGCTGCGGATCGGCTGCGCTTCATCCGCGGCTGCCAACGCCTGGGCCTGCACCTAGGGCGTGTTGCTAAAGGGTTCGGGGACGTGGATGCGCGAGTCTGGGGTCATGTCGCGTGATGTCATCTCGGACGAGGTCTGGGCCGTGATCGGCCCGCTGTTCCCCACGCCGAAGTCCACCGGTCGGCCGCCGGTGGATCGGCGCGCGGTGGTCGAGGCCACCGCGTGGCGCTTCCGCACGGGGGCGCCGTGGCGGGATCTGCCCGAGCGGTTCGGGAACTGGAACACGATCTACAAGAACTTCAACCGGTGGGCCGCCCAGGGTGTGTGGGAGCGCGTGCTCGAGCGCACTCAGTCGATGGCACAGCAGGCTGGCGAGCTGGATTGGGTGGCCTCGATCGATTCCRCGATCGTGCGCGTCCACCAGCACGGGGCGACCCTGCCCCGCCCCACAGGGGGCCTGGATGAACTACAAGAAATCAGGGGACGAGCCGGCTGATCATGCCATCGGACGCTCCCGTGGCTGATCATGCCATCGGACGCTCCCGTG
>SRJI02000943.1 GCA_005473895.2 Carideicomes alvinocaridis | reverse complement strand
CGTCCGCGTGGGCGGCCGCGAAGATCACGGCCTGCGACGTGCCGGCGAGGATGCCCTTCTGGCGCAGCGGGGTGAGGAGGCGGCGGACGCCGTCCTCCCCGGTGCGCACGATCAGCACCGTGGAGGTGGGGCCCTCGAGCAGGTAGCCGTCCGCGCTGGTGAAGACGACGTCGTCGGCGCCGTGCGCGCGGGCGTAGCGCAGGGCGGCCATGTTCACGGCGTAGGAGAGGGTCTTCGCGCCGGTGAGCAGCCACGGGGAGCGCTCGGGGGCCTGCGAGTCGATGCCGCGGTCCAGCAGCAGCACCCGCAGCCCCCGCTGCCGCTCCTCGTCCTGGATCGCCGGGGCCGGGCTCAGCAGCGCCCACGCGGTGGG
>SRJI02000942.1 GCA_005473895.2 Carideicomes alvinocaridis | reverse complement strand
CCAGCTGCTCTACACCTCCGGCACCACCTCCACCCCCAAGGGCGCCATGATGTCCCACCGGGCGCTCGTGGCGGAGTACCTCTCCTCGATCATCGCGTTGGACTTCACGGCCGAGGACCGCCCCCTCGTGGCCATGCCGCTGTACCACTCGGCCGCGATGCACGTGTTCCTGCTCCCGTACCTGAGCCTCGGCGCCACGGTGCGCCTGCTGGCCGCCCCGGACATCCCCCGGATGCTCGAGCTCGTGGAGACCGAGCACATCGGCTCCCTGTTCCTGGCGCCCACCGTCTGGGTGCCGCTGGCGAACCTCGTGGAGACCGAGCACATCGGCTCCCTGTTCCTGGCGCCCACCGTCTGGGTGCCGCTGGCGAAC
>SRJI02000941.1 GCA_005473895.2 Carideicomes alvinocaridis | reverse complement strand
GCTCGATGCTGCGGGGGAACGCGGCGTCCCCGCCCGCGGCGTCCGACGACGACGCACCGGCCGACGAGGACGAGGCCGAGCCTCCGGCCGGGCCGGTGGAGCACGCGGCGAGCAGGAGGGTGAGGCCGACTCCCCCGCCGGCGAGGAGGGAGCGGCGGGACAGGGGGGACGGTGCCATGGTGGTGGCCTTTCACGGTCGCGACGCGCGGGCGCCGGGCGGAGGGGGTCGGGTCTGCGGTCGGAGGATGCGTCGGCCCTGCCGGGCCGGCATTAGCAAACACCGACGTGAGGTAACTCCGGAAGGTTAGGGCAACCTAACGCCTCTGTGCAATCCCGGTGAGGGGCGTCGTCGGGGGAGGTGGGCGGGATACGG
>SRJI02000940.1 GCA_005473895.2 Carideicomes alvinocaridis | reverse complement strand
CCCGGCGAGGGCGGCCTGCAGCGGGGCGGGGATCGGCGCCCCCTCGGGCTGGTGGACCGCGGTGTTCAGGGTCGCGACGCCGGCCACCAGCTCCGGATGACGCGCCGCCCAGCCGAGGGACACGACGCCGCCCCAGTCGTGGCCGAGCGTGATCAGCGGGTGGCCGGTGGCTGCCAGGTCGCGCAGCCCGAGAGCCGCCAGCAGGGCGTCCAGGTCGTCGATGCGGCCACCCAGCGTGCGGTAGGTGTCGCCGGCACGGCCCATCGACGCGGCGGACGGGGAGCCCGCGTGCGCGAGGCGCTCGGAGAAGCCCATGTCCAGCTGGTCCGGCGCCACGACGCGCCACGCGGCCATGCCCCGGCGTGCCCGGCGCA
>SRJI02000939.1 GCA_005473895.2 Carideicomes alvinocaridis | reverse complement strand
CGGGGTCGCGCTGCTGGCCGTGGCCCTGGGCCATCCCGTCGGCGCCCGCTTCGTCCACTCGGTCGAGGGCCGCGTGCGCTGGCGCTGGCTGACGCGCTGCGTCGTCGTGCTGACGCCGCTGTTCCTCACCTACGTGCTGGGCACGTGGGCCCTCGACGGCGCCCCCACGGCCCCGCGCGCGCAGGACTGGGTCTGGCTGCTCGTCATGGCGTTCGTGCTCACCCCGTTCCAGGCCGCGGGCGAGGAGTACCTGTTCCGCGGGTGGCTGCTGCTGGCCGTCGGCACGTGGATCCGCCGGCCGGTCGTGGCCGTCGCGGTCACCGCGGCGCTCTCGGCGGCGGCCTTCTCCCTCGCCCACGGCTCGCTCGACCCGT
>SRJI02000938.1 GCA_005473895.2 Carideicomes alvinocaridis | reverse complement strand
AGGAGTGCCGGCGGTGGTGGTTGTACTCGTCCTTCCAGTCGCCGATGATGACCTGTGCGTGCAGCARCGAGTAGAAGCTGTTGATGTTGAGGCACTCGTCGCGGATCCGGCTGTTGAACGACTCGACGTACCCGTTGCGCCACGGCGAGCCCGGAGGGATGTAGGACAGGCCGGTGCGGGTGCCGGCCCAGTCGGCCAYCGCCTCGCTGATGAACTCCGGCCCGTTGTCCGACCTGAGCACCGCCGGGGCGCCCCGGGCGGCGACRAGGTCCTCGAGGTGGGCGGTGAGTCGGTCGGCCGTTGTCCGACCTGAGCACCGCCGGGGCGCCCCGGGCGGCGACGAGGTCCTCGAGGTGGGCGGTGAGTCGGTCGGC
>SRJI02000937.1 GCA_005473895.2 Carideicomes alvinocaridis | reverse complement strand
GTTGGCCAGGAGGAAGCCGATCGGGGCGCCGAGCTGCGGCCACATGGCGGCCTGCGCGCGCTTGCCCTCCTTGGCGTACTCCGTGGCCAGCAGGGCCGCACCGGACCACTCGCCACCCAGGCCCAGGCCCTGTGCGAAGCGCAGGATCGTGAGCATCGCCGGGGCCCACAGGCCGATCTGGTAGTAGGTGGGCAGCAGGCCGATCAGGAACGTCGCGATGCCCATGGTCAGCAATGCGCCGATGAGCGTGGCCTTGCGGCCGACGCGGTCGCCGAGATGGCCGAACAGCACCGCGCCGATCGGGCGGCCGAAGAAGGCCGCGCCGAACGTCGCCATGGAGGCGAGCAGGGCAGTGCCGTCCGCGTCCTTCGCGA
>SRJI02000936.1 GCA_005473895.2 Carideicomes alvinocaridis | reverse complement strand
GAGCCGTCGCCGAGGCGGCCCTGGCCCTCCCAGCTGCCGATGAGCCAGGACAGGGGCGCGAGCTCGGGGGTGAGGTCGTACGGGAGTTCAGTCGCCATGGCAGATCACGGCGCGGCCCGCCAGCGGGCCGCGCGTCCTCAGCGCTGGCCCTTGAAGAGGCCGCTGATGACGACCGCGGCGACGGCGGCCATGCCCAGGCCGGCCAGGACCACGAGGGCCAGGAAGAAGATCTCGAGCGCAAGAAGGGTATCCATGCGGGACATCCTACCGAGCGGGCCCGACCTGTCAGGCCAGGAAGCCCACCATGACGTGCGCCACGACGCCGGCCGCGCCCACGGGCGCCAACGCGAGGGCGTAGCCCGCCCGGCGCGGGC
>SRJI02000935.1 GCA_005473895.2 Carideicomes alvinocaridis | reverse complement strand
GCCGATGTCCCCGGTGCGGAAGAAGTCGTCCTCCATCGCCTCCGCCGACGCCTTCGGCATGCCGTGGTAGCCGTCGAACACCACGGGGCCGCGGATGAGGATCTCGCCGTCCTCGGCGATCTTCACCGTCACCCCGGCCACGGGCAGGCCCACGGTGCCCACGCGGTGCGCGCCGGGGATGTTCACGGTGGCCGGCGCGGTGGTCTCCGTGAGGCCGTAGCCCTCCACGATCGGGATGCCGGCGCCGCGGAAGAAGTGCACCAGCTCCGGGGAGAGGGCGGACGCGCCGGACACGCACGAGATCACCTCGCCGCCGAGGGCCTCCCGGATCTTGCGGTAGACCAGCCGGTCAAACAGCGCACGCCGGGCGCGCA
>SRJI02000934.1 GCA_005473895.2 Carideicomes alvinocaridis | reverse complement strand
TACTCCCGGTGGAGCGCGTCGATGTCCGTCGTTCTGAAGCGCGGCCAACTCAAGCCCAGCAGTGCACCGCCCAGGACGGCCCAGACGATGAGGGCGAAGAGCGACTCGGTGCCCAAGGCCCCGGGAGAGGAGGGGACGAGCAACAACGAGAGGAATAGGACAGCGATCAGGGCGCCGGCCATGCCCAGGATCTTCAGTCCGGCGGAGGGAGCCATCGCCTCCGCCGACTGGATCCTGCCGGAGGCGAGGGAGATGACGAAGATCGAGGCGAAGAAGTACGCGACGGTGATGCCGGCCGAGGTCATGTCCACCAGCCAGCTCAAGGCGGCCCTGCCGAACCACGGGGTCAACGAGCACAGTGTAGCGATGACCAGG
>SRJI02000933.1 GCA_005473895.2 Carideicomes alvinocaridis | reverse complement strand
TCCCCGACGGTGCCGGGCTGGCCCACCCGACCGTGGTGGACCACGAACTCCCCGGCCTCCGCGTCGGCCCATGCCTCGCGATACTCGAAGAGCCGGGCGCCGTCGTCGCCGACGGTCTCACGGTACAGCCGGACGATGCTCATGCCTGCTCCTGGTGGTGGGGGGCGGCCGCGTCCTCGGGGACGGGCCGGGCGTACGGGACCTTGGCGCCGAGGACCTGGGCGACGGTGTCCTGGGTGATGCGCTGCGCGGTGAGGCCCACGCGGGCCAGCACCTGCTCGCGGCTGCCGTGGGCGAGGAACTCGACCGGCAGGCCGACCTCGTTCAGGGCGGTGTCCACGCCGGCCGCGCGCATCTCCTGCCGGATCCGCGAGC
>SRJI02000932.1 GCA_005473895.2 Carideicomes alvinocaridis | reverse complement strand
CAGGTGCAGCACGCCACGCCCGCCCCCCAGGCGCCCACCGGATCCGGGGCAGCGTCCCGCGGCCGCCGTCCCGAGGGCGGGGAGCGCGCATGAGCATCGGTTCCGTCCCCCTGACCGACCTGGCCCCGCTGGCCGTCATGCTGCCCGTGCTGGGCGCGGCCGTGACCTTCATGCTCGTGCGCCGCCCCCGCGCGCAGATCACCGTCACGGTCTCCGCGCTCGTGCTCACCCTCGTGCTGGACGCGCTGCTGCTGGCCGCGGTCTGGGACACCGGGGTCGCGGCCGTCCACCTCGGCGGCTGGCCGGCCCCGCTGGGCATCAGCCTCGTGGTGGATCGGCTCTCGGCCCTCATGCTCGTGGTGTCGGCGCTGATCA
>SRJI02000931.1 GCA_005473895.2 Carideicomes alvinocaridis | reverse complement strand
TCGGTCGCGGAGTCCTCGAACACGATCCAGCCCGCGGCGCGCGCGAAGTTCTCGCTGCGCCTGGGCCCCGGCATGGAGCCCGCGGAGGCCTTCGAGGCGCTGCGCACCCACCTGGAGGCGCAGTCCGCGGCGGTGCTCGGCGCGGAGATCACGGTCACCGCGGGGGAGTTCGGTCAGCCGTTCACGACGGACACCTCGGCCCCCGCCGCGGCCGCGATGATGGCCGCCCTGGAGGACGCCTGGGGCGTCGAGCCCCGGACGATCGGCATGGGCGGCTCCATCCCGTTCACCGCGGACCTCGCCGAGGTCTTCCCGGAGGCCACCCTCCTCATCACGGGCGTGGAGGACCCGGACACGCGGGCGCACTCGGCCAAC
>SRJI02000930.1 GCA_005473895.2 Carideicomes alvinocaridis | reverse complement strand
GAGCGCACGAAGGTCTTCCACCACTCGGCCTTGATGTTCTCCTTCAGCTCCACGCCCAGGGGCCCGTAGTCCCACGCGGAGCGCGAACCGCCGTAGATCTCACCGGCCTGGAACACGAAGCCTCGGCGCTTGGCGAGGTTGATGACGTTGTCCAGCGGGGACTTGGCAGCCATGGGGGCATCACTTCCGTACTCATCGGCGGGGCGGGAGGGGATCACGACGACGACGGCACCCGGCCGCCTCCGACGCGGCGGGCCCGTTCCGGCGCGGCGCGCCGGTCGATCCCGTCCAGCCTACCGGCCATGATGGACACCATGACCGAGACGAACGCACCCGACGCCCAGCCCCTGCCCATCCATGACGAGTCCATCCGCCT
>SRJI02000929.1 GCA_005473895.2 Carideicomes alvinocaridis | reverse complement strand
CCGTCCACCCGGAGCTGCCGCGCGGGCACCGCACCCACGTGGGCCAGGTGGCGCCGCTCGAGGAGGCCCTGTGGGGGCCCGGCCGCCACGCGGACGGCACGTCCAACCTGATGGGCGGTCTGAAGCGTGCCATGGCCACCTGCGGCTACACCGAGCTCAAGGACTTCCAGAAGGTGGAGGTCCTCGTGACCCCCACCCAGACCGTCTGATCCCCGCCGCCGCGTGGCGGCACCCCGACCGGAAGAGTTGATACGGCGTGCTGCGCACCGCCCTCAAGCCCGTCTGGCTGGCCACCCTGGTGCTGGCCCTCGTGGCGGCCGCGGTCTTCGTGGCGCTGTCCAAGTGGCAGTTCGAGTCCGCGGAGACGAATGCGCCG
>SRJI02000928.1 GCA_005473895.2 Carideicomes alvinocaridis | reverse complement strand
TGATCCAGGCGGGCGCCTCCGGCAGCCACCTGGCCGCCGTCGAGCTGACCGTGGGCGCCGACGGCGAGGTCACCGGGCTCACCCCGCGCCTGCTGGCCCGGTCCACGCAGGCCCCCGCCGAGGCCGCCGCGGAATCCCCCGTCACCGCCCAGGTGTACGCGATCGAGCAGGAGGCCGTCGCGGTCTTCGAAGACCTGCAGGGCGAGGTCGTGGCCGACCTGTCCGCCTCCATCACCACCGACTACCAGAAGCTGATCGACGCGGGCGGCTCCTGGAAGGCCGGCGGCACGCGCGCCGCCGAGACCACCCTGGGCACCTGGGTGGGCGACGCCGTCAAGCACGCCGCCGAGCAGGCGAACCCCGAGGTGGACCTCGG
>SRJI02000927.1 GCA_005473895.2 Carideicomes alvinocaridis | reverse complement strand
GGATTGCTGTAAACTTCGCATGGCCATATTATAAAATGTGGGAACGATTAATGGAGAACTGGTAAAATTGGAGTTTTCGGTTTCCAATGAGGACGTAAAACAATAAAAACCATTGATTCCCACCAAGAAAGGCTCGTTATTGCCAAAGGAAAGTATCTGCGGTAGATTGGACTGCAACCTATAGTATTTTTCAACTTTTGGATATTGAAAATTGGTTACTCTTCTTTCAAAAACATTTTTATATAACGGATGGTCAAATGAAATGGAGGTTATATCAGCTCTATTTGGCACACCAGCAATCTTTCAAAAACATTTTTATATAACGGATGGTCAAATGAAATGGAGGTTATATCAGCTCTATTTGGCACACCAGCAA
>SRJI02000926.1 GCA_005473895.2 Carideicomes alvinocaridis | reverse complement strand
CGAATGCGACGTGGAGTGCGTGGAGTACGCCGAGGCCCTCGCCGAATCCGAGGCCCTCATCGCCGACCTGGAGAGCCTCTCCAAGGAGGTGCCAGATGCGAAGCGCCACGCCGGCAACTTCAAGCCAGCAGAGGCGGTTAAGTCTGTCCCTCTCGACCCCAGCAACGACGCCGGCAAGAAAGTCAGGATCGGCTCCGAGCTCGACCCYAAATAGGAAGCAGTGCTCRTCGACTTTCTCCGYGCAAACGCCGAAATTTTTGCGTGGAGTCCCTCAGACATGCCCGGCATACCGAGRGATGTCGCCGAGCACTCGCTGGACATCCGAGCCGGTGCCCGACCCGTGAAGCAGCATCTGCGCTGTTTTGATGAAGAAAAG
>SRJI02000925.1 GCA_005473895.2 Carideicomes alvinocaridis | reverse complement strand
GAAGTCGGCCTCGTTGATCGGGTCGGAGCCGCCCAGGCACTCGGCCACGTCGTCGCCGGTCAGCTCGACGTGCATGCCGCCCGGGTGCGTGCCGAGGCCGCGGTGCACCTCGAAGAAGCCGCTGACCTCGTCCATCACGTCCTCGAACCGGCGGGTCTTGTAGCCGTTGGCTGCGGTCACGGTGTTGCCGTGCATGGGGTCGGTGACCCACACCGGCTCGAGCCCCGCGTCCCGGACGCCCTCCACGATGCCGGGCAGCACGTCCCGGATCCGCTCCGCGCCCATGCGGGTGATGAAGGTCAGACGGCCCGGCTCGCGCTCCGGGTCCAGCCGCTCGGCGAGCTCCAGGGCGTCCGCGGCCGTGGTGGTCGGGCCG
>SRJI02000924.1 GCA_005473895.2 Carideicomes alvinocaridis | reverse complement strand
GAGCGGTGTCCCCCGTGAGCCCGATCTCCGCGTCCCACCGGGGCCATGCCACGAGCCAGACTCCGCCGGCACTCGCGGCGGCGGTCGCCCATGCGAGCATGGCGGGCCGGACACCGAGCCGGGCCGCTCGCAGCGGGGAGGCACCGACGAGGCGGTGCGAGGTGACGGCAGGGAGCAGTCGACTGCGCAGGGTCGTGCGCCAGACGACCTGTGCGCCCAGCAGGGCGAAGCCGGCGATCACGGCGAGCAGGGGCACGTGGACACTGCGTCGCATCGCTGCCTCCCACGGCGGCGGGAGCGGGACGACGTCGACGACGACACCGGCCCGCCGCAGCGATTGGACGAGCTCGTCGACCTGGGCCGGTGAGCCGCCGAT
>SRJI02000923.1 GCA_005473895.2 Carideicomes alvinocaridis | reverse complement strand
TCGCCCAGAACTACCACCCGTCCATGAAGTATGTGGCTCCGGTGCGCAAGCAGCTCGGCGTGCCCACCGTGTTCAACTTCCTCGGCCCCCTGAGCAATCCGGCGCAGGTCACCGCCCAGGCCCTGGGCTGCTCGAGTGAGGCCATGGTCCCGCTGCTCGCCCAGGTGCTCGCGGACCGGGGGGTGCGCGGCTTCGTCTTCCGTGGGGCGGACGGCCGGGACAAGATCACGACGTCGGGGCCGTCGACCATCATGGAGGTCCGGGACGGTGTGAGCACCCACGAGCTCGATCCCCGTGAGCTGGGCATCGACCTGGCCCCCGTTCAGGCCCTGGCCGGGCGGGACGGCGCCTACAACGCGACCCTCGTCCGCGCTCTG
>SRJI02000922.1 GCA_005473895.2 Carideicomes alvinocaridis | reverse complement strand
GCCGCCTCGACGCGGTGGATGATGCGCGCCAGCGTGGTGTCGGCGCCGACGCCCCGGGCCTGCACCTGCAGCAGGCCGGCCGTGGCGACGGTGCCCGCGTACATGGCGTCACCGTCGGTCTTCTCCGCCGGGATGGACTCGCCCGTGATGGATGCCTCGTCCACGGCGCCGACCCCGGTGAGCACCACGCCGTCCACCGGCACCCGAGCGCCGGCCTTGACGAGGACGGTCGCGCCGGGGGCCACCTCGTGGGCAGGCACGGTGCGCTGGGTCCCGTCTGCGTCCACGACGACGGCGGTCTCGGGCGCCGTGGAGACGAGGTCCGCGAGCGCCGAGCGAGTCTGAGACAGGGTCGCGTCCTCGAGGGCGTGGCCGAG
>SRJI02000921.1 GCA_005473895.2 Carideicomes alvinocaridis | reverse complement strand
ATCGATTGTGTTAGTGATTTGAGCTCCGTTCTAGTTGTGAACTCTGATTTGAGCTTTTTGAGCTCAAGTCTTGGCTTGTGTGCGTGTGTGAGCTACGAATTTGTGTGTGTTGCTCCCCAACCTTACTCTTGTGCTTTCWTTGWGATCTTTRTTGTAAGGGCGAGAGACTCCAACTTGTGGAGATTCCTCGCRAACGGGAAAAAGAGATAAGGAAGAAACGCCGTGGTATTCAAGTTGATCATTGGATCACTTGAAAGGGGTTGAGTGCAACCCTGGTCCATTGGGACGCCACAAYGTGGAAGTAGGCAAGTRYTACTTKGCYGAACCACGGGATAAAAATCGTGTGTTGGCCGAACCACGGGATAAAAATCGTGTGT
>SRJI02000920.1 GCA_005473895.2 Carideicomes alvinocaridis | reverse complement strand
TCCAGCTCATCCGGACGATGGTGGACGTCGTCGAGACGCGGGTGCCGGAGCTGCTGGCCGAGCGCGACCAGGCGCCCGTCCGCGAGCACATCCTCCACTACTCGCGCGAGGTCGCGTTCGCGCTCGCAGACGTGTACGCCCGGGCCGCGGAGATGCGCGGCGCGATGGACTCGCGGCTCGAGTCGGTCCTGCTGGACGCGGTGCTGCGCGGGCAGGACCCGGACGAGATCCGGCACCGGGCCACCGCATTGGGCTGGCGTGGGGACCACGACGTGATGGTCATGGCCGGTCTCGCCCCGGGGCAGGACAAGCCCGCGTTCATCCCGGACCTGCGGCGGGCCGCGGCGAGGCTCGACTGCGACCTGCTCGTGGGCGTG
>SRJI02000919.1 GCA_005473895.2 Carideicomes alvinocaridis | reverse complement strand
TGCCAGGCAGTCGTGGCGCCCGGCCTAGGCTGGGCGCATGAGCGGGGTGGGATGGGCGTGGACGCACGGTGCGCCGGCGACGGCGGTGCTGTGGTCCCTGGGGCTGGTGTGGTTCGCGGTGTGCGCGGGCGTGCTCGTGTGCACGGACCTGCGCGAGCATCGGCTGCCGAACCGGTGGACGCTGCGATTGGCGCTGGGCGGGCTGGCGGCGATGACCGGGGGAGCGCTGCTGGCGGGCCGGGGCGACCTGGCGCTCTGCAGCCTCCTGGGCGGTCTCGGCTACACCGTGGCGATGCTCGCGCTCCACGTGCTCAGCCGCGGCGGCCTCGGGATGGGGGACGTGAAGCTTGCCGGCGGCCTGGGCGTGTACACGGGGG
>SRJI02000918.1 GCA_005473895.2 Carideicomes alvinocaridis | reverse complement strand
CGCAGGACCTTGACGACCAGCTGGCGGAGGTGCTCACCCGCCTGCGCCTGCCCGGCTCCCTCCTGGAGCGGGTGGCCGGTGTGCGCAGCCGACGGAACTGGGACGAGACCGAGGACTTCCAGGAGGCCGCCGCCCGCGCCGGCGTCGCGGCCCTGGAGCAGGCCGGCGTCCCCCGGGAGCGGGTGGGCCTGCTCGTGAACACGTCGGTCACCCGGGCCACGCTCGAGCCCTCCGTGGCCGTGCGGATCCATCACCTCATGGGGCTGCCGACCTCGGCGACCAACTTCGACATCACGAACGCGTGCCTCGGGTTCGTCAACGGCCTCATGCTCGCCTCCACCCTCGTGGACGCCGGCCAGATCGACTACGCGGTCGTG
>SRJI02000917.1 GCA_005473895.2 Carideicomes alvinocaridis | reverse complement strand
CAAACTCCAAACTGTAGCGTTCAATACTAGCCTGTCCACAGGCTTTAGGATGGTTCCCAAATCCACGCCATAGGCCGTGGGAAGAATATCTTCGCCTTCATTGGCCACTACGACCCTGGCATCGTTGGAATGGAACCCCATTCCTGTTTTGAGGAAGAACTGGGTGTTTGCCGTTGGGCTAAAAATAGTATTGAACTTGGGACTGAAGGCCACTTTTTCCTCACTTCGGTTATCATACAGCTCACTGAGCTTGTTCACATAATCGAACTTGAAATAATCCAACCGTAAGGCAGGTTCGAATGTAAATTTCCCGGATTTGAATGCTGCCCCGGCAAACGCATAGGTATTTACTTCATCCACATCACCATAGGCCAAACG
>SRJI02000916.1 GCA_005473895.2 Carideicomes alvinocaridis | reverse complement strand
AGGCCGCCGTCGTCGTGGCCGCTGGGGCCGACCCCGGTGCACGACCGCTCTTCATCCCCCAGTTCAGAGTCCGGCTCACCCTCGGGCCAGACGGGCCTAGGGCGTGTCTGACCATGAATCCAGGGTCGGCTGGCGCCCTCGAAGACACGTCCCGGTTCCAGATGCTCCCCGCCTGCACGGGCCGGCAGGGCCGGCCGTTCGCCGATGCCCGCACGAGGGTCGAAGCCATCATCCACCGGGACAGGTGCTTCGATCCCGTGGCGGGATCTGCCCGAGGTCTCCGGACCCTGGCTGAGTCGTGTGGACCTGGCACGGCCCGTGGCGGGATCTGCCCGAGGTCTCCGGACCCTGGCTGAGTCGTGTGGACCTGGCACGGCC
>SRJI02000915.1 GCA_005473895.2 Carideicomes alvinocaridis | reverse complement strand
TGGTCCGGGTGGGTCAGGAGGCGCGGCGGGCGCGCGCCGCGCGGCGCTTCATGGCGCGCCGCTCGTCCTCGCTCATGCCGCCCCAGACGCCCGAGTCCTGGCCGGACTCCATGGCCCACTTCAGGCACGTGTCCACGACCTCACACGAGCGGCACACCGCTTTGGCCTCCTCGATCTGCAGGAGGGCGGGGCCGGTGTTGCCCACGGGGAAGAACAGCTCCGGGTCCTTGTCCAGGCACGCTGCTTTACTGCGCCAATCCATCGGTCCGCTCACTTTCTGTCGGAAGAGCCGGAGCCCGCGGGCGCCGGTGGTCACGGCCTCCGCCGGCGGCGGGTGCGGGGGCCTGCGCGGACGACGCGCGGCACGACCGATACGGA
>SRJI02000914.1 GCA_005473895.2 Carideicomes alvinocaridis | reverse complement strand
GCAACGCGCGGATGATCGCGTCGGCGGTCCGCGTCGGGTACACCGAGGTCGCCCGCATCCCCGAGGCCCGCTCCTGGGAGGGCCGGCGATGGGACTCGGTGCAGCTCGCGGTGCTGCGGCGAGACTGGTGGCCGGCGTCGACGGACGGCTGAGGACGGACCCGGTCGTCGCCTTCGTCGGGCGTCCGCGGCGCCTGCCAGAATGGGGGCCATGACCTCGCAGCCCGCGCCCGCGCCCGCGTCCACCGCCCACCGCCGTTCCCTCGCCGAGGCCGGCATCGCCCTCGGCCCCCTGGACGGCCGCTACCGTGCGGCGGTGGAGCCGCTCGTGGAGCACCTGTCCGAGGCGGCGCTGAACCGCAACCGCATCCACGTGGAG
>SRJI02000913.1 GCA_005473895.2 Carideicomes alvinocaridis | reverse complement strand
CGCCCTGCTTCCACTCCGGCATGGACTCCTCGCCCTGCCCCTCGCGGGTGTAGGAGAAGCCGTCGGCGCCGATGGTCACGTCCATCTCGGAGTCGTCGGTGCGGGAGATCAGCGGCTGCAGGTTGCCGTCGAGGTCCAGCACGCGGGAGGCGTCGGTGTACCACGACGGCACGACCGGGGTGCCCCACCAGTCGCGGCGCTGGTTGTCGTGCACGTCCCAGGTGACCACGGGGTTGTCAGGGTCGCCGGTGTAGTAGTCCTGGGTGTAGACCTCCACGCGGTGGCCGTCGGGGTCACGCAGGTAGAGGTAGAACGCGTTGGAGACGCCGTGGCGGCCCGGACCGCGCTCGATGTGGTCGGACATGCGCAGGGCGCCGA
>SRJI02000912.1 GCA_005473895.2 Carideicomes alvinocaridis | reverse complement strand
AAACGCGGGTGGAGGGCGGGCGCGCGGGGAAGTTCCCTGCCATCCTTGCTGTTCCATGGGACAAGAGGAGGACCGGCCCGCCCCACCGGCGTCGTCGCCCTCCAGCCCCGAGAGACCCGAGGAGGACACCATGTCCATCACCGCTGTGGCCGAGCCGGCCGCCCTCACCCGTTCCGACCGCTGCGACCGCTGCGGCGCGCAGGCCTACGTCCGCGCCGTGCTGCACTCCGGCGGTGCCCTCCAGTTCTGCGCCCACCACGCACGCGCCGTCGAGGACGCGCTGCGTCCCCAGGCCGCGCTGTGGCAGGACGAGACGGACCGCCTCACCGCCGGCGCCTGACGCGCCCGGCATGACGAAGGGCCGGACCCCCGCGGGGG
>SRJI02000911.1 GCA_005473895.2 Carideicomes alvinocaridis | reverse complement strand
GCGGCCTCGGAGTCGGTGGCGTGGCGGTGGTCCCCGACCTCGACGGGCTGGCCCGGGAGGCGGCGGAGGAACGGCTGACCGCAGCGGGCTTCACCGCGGCGGTCACGGCCCGGCACGACGAACGCCACACGGAGGGCACGGTCGTCGCCAGCTCGCCCGCGGCAGGGGAGCAGGCGGGGCGTGGCGCCCCCGTCGAGCTCACCGTCTCCGCCGGCCCCGCACCGGTGCCGGTGCCGGACCTGACCGGCGTCGTGATCAGGCAGGCCCACGGCGTGGCCCGGGATGCCCGATTCACCGTGGAGGTCACGGAGCGCCGCACCGATCCCGCGGTGCCGGCCGGGGCCGTGATCGAACAGCACCCGGCCCCCGGCGAGCAGG
>SRJI02000910.1 GCA_005473895.2 Carideicomes alvinocaridis | reverse complement strand
TCGGCGGCGCCGCGCAGAAGCGGGTGGGCGCGGCCGGGCTGCTGCACCACGTGACGATGAGCTACGACATCGACGCGGACAAGATGCTCGAGGTGCTGCGCATCGGCCGGGAGAAGCTGCGCGGCAAGGGTGTGGCCTCGGCGAAGAAGCGGGTGGATCCGCTCCGCCGCCAGACCGGCGTCTCCCGCGCCGAGATCTGGGAGACCATGATGACCACCTTCGAGGAGCGCTACGGCGCACGTCGCGTCGAGCTGGACGGGGCCACCCGCGAGGAGGCCGAGCAGCTGGCCCGCATCAAGTTCACGACCCCGGAGTGGACCGCGCGGGTGCCCTGAGCCACGGTGGTCACGACACACCGTCTCTCCCGCGGGGACGCGGC
>SRJI02000909.1 GCA_005473895.2 Carideicomes alvinocaridis | reverse complement strand
GTGCGGGGCGAGTGGGCCGCCGTGCTGGTGCTGGCGGTGATCCTGTTCGCGGTGGTGGCGTACTCCTGGTCGGGGTTGCGGTTCAAGGAGCGGCCCTTCCTGGACGCCGCGACCTCCGCCACCCACTTCGTCTCCCCCGCGGTCTACGGCCTCGTGCTGGCCGGGGCGACCCCCACGCCCGCCCTGGCGGCGCTGCTGGGGGCGTTCTTCCTGTGGGGCATGGCCTCGCAGATGTTCGGGGCGGTGCAGGACGTGGTGCCGGACCGGGAGGGGGGCCTGGCCTCGGTGGCCACCGTGCTGGGCGCTCGGCGCACCGTCCTGCTCGCCGCCGGCCTGTACGCGGCGGCGGGCCTGCTGCTGCTGGCCACCGACCCGCCGG
>SRJI02000907.1 GCA_005473895.2 Carideicomes alvinocaridis | reverse complement strand
CGGCCGCGACTTCACGTGGGACGGCGTGCTCGAGGCCACCGCGGTGCGCGAGGGCGACGAGGCCCCGGACGGCTCCGGCCCGCTGCACACCCGCCGCGGCATGGAGATGGGCCACATCTTCCAGCTCGGCCGCAAGTACGCCGAGGCCCTCGACCTGAAGGTCCTCGACGTCCACGGCAAGCAGGTCGTGGTGACCATGGGCTCCTACGGCATCGGCATCACGCGCGCCGTCGCCGCGATCGCCGAGCGCTACCACGATGACAAGGGCCTGGCGTGGCCGCGCGCGGTGGCCCCGGCGGACGTGCACGTCGTCGTCGCCACGAAGGGCGAGGACGGCCTCGCCGCCGCCGAGACCCTCGCCGCGGGCCTCGAGGCCGAG
>SRJI02000905.1 GCA_005473895.2 Carideicomes alvinocaridis | reverse complement strand
CCTGTCCCAAATATCATGGTGCACCATCTGAAAGTGCCAAATCAACTCCCCTGTTCCGGCATTCAAAGCCAATAGGGTATTGGCGAACAGATTGGCCCCTTCCCGATCACCTCCATACCAGTCGAAAGCAGCTGAACCAGTTGGAATATAGACAATACCTCTGTCTTCATCCAATGCCATTCCGGCCCAACTGTTTACACCACCCACACTTTTATAAGCTTCTGCGGGCCAAGTCTCATAACCAAATTCACTGGGCTGCGGAATGGTATGAAAGGTCCATACAGTTTCCCCGGTCTGTACATTATATGCTCTTATGTGACCTGGAGAGGAGCCAGGGCCTTCCCCCACACGTGTTCCTTGGATCAATAGATTGTTAAAAA
>SRJI02000904.1 GCA_005473895.2 Carideicomes alvinocaridis | reverse complement strand
GAGGCCGCCGGCGCCCACGAGAACCCGGAGGCCACGCGATGAGCGCTTCGAGACCCCTGCTCCAGGCCGCTGCGCAGACGGTCGGCAACCCCGCCGTGAACATCGGCATCTTCGCGGCGTTCGTCGTGGTCACCCTCGTGATCGTGATCCGCGCGTCCAAGACGAACGCGTCGTCGGCGGACTACTACGCCGGTGGCCGCGGCTTCTCCGGCACCCAGAACGGCACGGCCATCGCGGGTGACTACCTCTCCGCGGCCTCGTTCCTCGGCATCGTGGGCGCGATCGCCCTCTACGGCTACGACGGCTTCCTCTACTCGATCGGCTTCCTCGTCGCCTGGCTCGTCGCACTGCTGCTGGTGGCCGAGCTGCTGCGCAACACG
>SRJI02000903.1 GCA_005473895.2 Carideicomes alvinocaridis | reverse complement strand
ACGAGGGCGACGAGCAGCTCCAGCTGGTCCAGCGCGGCCTGCTGGGTGGCGTCCGGGGCGGCGATGAACGACGCCCCGTCGAACACGGCCTGCAGGGAACCGGGGTCCATCGGGTCCACCGACTGCGCGGCCCGCTCGATGCCCTCGGTGTCCAGACGGATGCCCGCGGCGTACTGCTCGACGGCGGCGTACAGGTCCCGCTCGAGCCACGGCGAGTGCAGGAACAGGCGCATGCGTGCGGCCTCGCGCAGGGCCAAGTAGATGCGGATCTGGTCGTCCGGCACCGAGAGCCCGTCGCCGAACTCCTCGATGTTCACGGGGACGAGGGCGAGGCGGTGGCCGGCGACGGGCAGGCCGATGTCCGTGCCCGAGAGCACCTCC
>SRJI02000902.1 GCA_005473895.2 Carideicomes alvinocaridis | reverse complement strand
ATCCGCCGCGGCCGCCGCCTCCGCGTGGCCGGCGCCCCGGACGCGCACGACGTCGCCGCGTTCGTGGAGAAGCCGGACCTGAAGGTCGCCCAGCAGTACGTGAAGTCCGGCCGCTACCTCTGGAACGCGGGCATGTTCGTGGCGCCCGTGGGCCTCATGCTGGCCCACCTCGAGGAGAACGAGCCCGCGCTGCACGCCGGCCTGATGGAGATCGCCCGCGCGTGGGAGACGCCGGAGCGGGACGAGGTCATGGCCCGGGTGTGGCCCGAGCTGACGAAGACCGCCATCGACTACGCCGTGGCCGAGCCCGCCGCCGCCGTCGGCGACGTGGCCGTGATCCCCGGCTCCTTCACGTGGGACGACGTGGGGGACTTCGCGGCG
>SRJI02000901.1 GCA_005473895.2 Carideicomes alvinocaridis | reverse complement strand
ATGACCGCCCAGGAAAACAGTRCAACCATGAGGGTGGAATGGGAYGCCCTTAGCTGAWTAATTAGATRAACCTAGGGGTGTTAGTTGGCTTTGCCTGAGGGCCGTCAATGGGGGCCGGGGCGTAGTGCTCGCTCTGCCAAGGGGGGGTGYAGAKGTTCATTCRATTTGGTTTTGTTAGTCACCCACCTTRGGGAGGTGTACTRYGTTTGTACGACTRGCGAAACCTAAYGAGCAGCTATGCACCAGGGGAGWCTTTGTAAAGGCTACGTAGTGAAACCTTGCCGACTCACCTTGGTAGTGTTTGAGGGTTTGATCGACCTGAGGCATAAAGGGATCAYGACTYGTGGGTAAAGTGTACAACCTCTGCAGAGTGTTAGAAAC
>SRJI02000900.1 GCA_005473895.2 Carideicomes alvinocaridis | reverse complement strand
CGCGGAAGGCGTCGAGGACGAACCCGGCCAGCCGGGGCGAGAACACCGCGTCGCCGTCGGCCACGCGGACCGCCGCGTCCGCCACCTCCGCGCCGGAGGCCGTCTTGGTGATGTAGCCGCGGGCCCCCGCACGGATCACGGCGACGACGTCCTCGGCCGCGTCCGAGACGGACAGGGCCAGGAACCGCTGCGCGGGTCGGCGCGCGAGGACGCGCTCGGCCACCTCCGCTCCCCCGCCGCCGGCCCCGCCGGGCAGGTGCACGTCCAGCAGCACCACATCCGGCGCCAGGTCCAGAACGGTGCGGACGGCCTCGTCCACGTCCCCGGCCTCGCCGACGATGGCCAGTCGGTCCGGGTCCAGGTCGGCGCGCAGGCCGGAGC
>SRJI02000899.1 GCA_005473895.2 Carideicomes alvinocaridis | reverse complement strand
TGGTGCTCACCGGGTGCGCGGCCGGCAGTGATGCGGGTCGGGATTCCTGAAGAAGATGATCTGGTTTGACAGCCGGGAATCATGTGGTAAGGTTTTCAAGGCCTTCCACGTGGTTGGTCCGGTGAGTGTCTGACCCCGCTGAGCGGAGTTGACATTGTCGGATCGCGTGGTAAGGTTTTCTAGCCCGGCCATGTGAACGGACGGTGAATGCTTCGGACACGGAGTTGACACGGTCGAAACGGCCTTCCACGTGGTTGGTCCGGTGAGTGTCTGACCCCGCTGAGCGGAGTTGACATTGTCGGATCGCGTGGTAAGGTTTTCTAGCCCGGCCATGTGAACGGACGGTGAATGCTTCGGACACGGAGTTGACACGGTCGAAAC
>SRJI02000898.1 GCA_005473895.2 Carideicomes alvinocaridis | reverse complement strand
CACACCACCGGCAGGACCTGTGGAGCAAGGGCGAGTGGACGGACACCCTCGTCTACGCGATGCTCGCGAGCGACCGGGGGGGTGAGGGGCCATCTCTGACGGCGAAGGCAACGTCAGCTCCGGAAGAACCGCCTCGGGCCCCGTGGCCAAAGTGAAATCCCCCACGTGCACATCGTGGGGAGGCGTGGGGGATGCGGTGATGTGAACGTTCGCATCCATGCGCACCGAGGTCGGCGTGTCGGGCGCAATCCGTGCCGCCGAACGGACTTATCCCCCACGTGCACATCGTGGGGAGGCGTGGGGGATGCGGTGATGTGAACGTTCGCATCCATGCGCACCGAGGTCGGCGTGTCGGGCGCAATCCGTGCCGCCGAACGGACTT
>SRJI02000897.1 GCA_005473895.2 Carideicomes alvinocaridis | reverse complement strand
TCCACGGAGTAGAGCTGCACGGAGCGGGGCACCTCGTCCGGGTCGTGCTGGATGATCCGCATCGACTCGGGCTTCCGCTCGACCAGCGCGCGGGCCGTGACCATCTCGTTGACGTAGAGGCCGCCACCGTACTCGCGGCACAGGCGGCGGAACGCCGTGTTGGTGATGCCGGCCATCGGGGCGAGCACCACGGGGACGTCGATGGTCAGCGGCCCCAGCCGCAGCGGGGGCAGGGCCAGGCGGTCCGTCGTCGGGGCGGGGTGGCGGGCCTCGTGGAGCTGATCGTCGTCGGTGATGCGTCGACCCGCGCCGGCGGACTTGGCGTAGTGCGCGGCGTGGAGGTCGGCGACGTCGTCGCGGCGTGGAGGTCGGCGACGTCGTC
>SRJI02000896.1 GCA_005473895.2 Carideicomes alvinocaridis | reverse complement strand
TGATCGCCGTGGGCTGGGCCGTCACGGACAAGACCCGGTGGTCCAACCTCGTGCTGGCCGTGGTCGGGCCCACGATCGCCGTGATGCTGCACCGCATGCAGGTCATCTGGTTCGGGCAGTGGTGAGGAGGATGGACATGGCACCCGACGACGGCGCCCCCGCGCGCAACCAGGGCCTCGGCCGGATCATCGTCATGGTCTACGCGGTGTTCGCCCTCTCGGCGAGCGCGCGCAGCCTCTTCCAGATCCTCACGCAGTTCGACGCCGCCCCCGTGGCGTACACGCTCTCCGCGGTCGCGGCGGTCGTGTACATCGTGGCGACGTTCGCGCTCGCCCGCTCCGGCCCGCGCACCTGGGCCGTGGCGCTGGGCGCCGTGCTCGTG
>SRJI02000895.1 GCA_005473895.2 Carideicomes alvinocaridis | reverse complement strand
CCACCCTGAGGTCTTCGACATCCTGCTCCAGGTGCTCGACGACGGCCGCCTCACCGACGGCCAGGGCCGCACCGTGGACTTCCGCAACGTGATCCTGATCCTCACCTCGAACCTGGGCTCGCAGTTCCTCGTGGACCCGACCCTGGACGAGGCCGCCAAGCGCGAGTCCGTGATGTCCGTGGTGCGCGGGGCGTTCAAGCCCGAGTTCCTCAACCGCCTGGACGAGATCGTGCAGTTCGACGCGCTCACCGTGGCCGAGCTGACGCGGATCGTGGACCTGCAGGTCGAGTCCCTGCAGGCGCGCCTGACGGACCGCCGCCTCACCCTCGAGGTGTCCGACGCCGCCAAGGCGTGGCTCGCCGCGACCGGGTTCGACCCGGCC
>SRJI02000894.1 GCA_005473895.2 Carideicomes alvinocaridis | reverse complement strand
CGACGGCAGGGCCCGCCGTCCGTCAGCAGAAAGCAGGAACCGTGTCCGAGCAGGAACTGGATCGTCAGCCCGCCGAGGAGTCCGTCCCGATGTCGGAGGACGCCGTGGCCGAGGAGGCCGCCGAGACCGCGCAGGACGCCGGGACGCCCGTCGAGGACGCCCTGGACGAGGCCGCCGGCAGCGGTGACGAGACCGCCGAGGCCACCGTGCAGGAGGCCGACCTGGCCGTCGCCGAGGGCGAGGACGCGCCGACCCTCGTCGAGGAGCAGTCCGACGACGAGCCCGCCGTGGACCCCGCCGAGGAGCTGCGCACCCGCCTGCGCCGCCAGCCCGGCGACTGGTACGTCGTCCACACCTACGCCGGCTACGAGAAGCGCGTGAA
>SRJI02000893.1 GCA_005473895.2 Carideicomes alvinocaridis | reverse complement strand
CACGAAGCTCGGCATCGGCGTGGCCCCGGAGGCCGAGGACGACGAGGCCCCGGCCCTGACCGCGGTTCCGGGGGACACCGCGGCCGGATGACCCGATCGCGCCGGAACGTCGGAGGCGGGGCCGCCCACCGGTCGGAGACGACCGGCCGGAGCGGCTCCGCCCCCGGTGCGTCCGCGTTCGACGATGCCCGGGACTCGGACGTGGGCCGGATGTGGCTCGACCTGGCCGGCGCACCGGAGCCGACGTCGTCCGACGCGGACGCCACGGATGCTGCGCGGAACGCCGTGCCCGCGCACGACGCCGGAACCCCCGCGGGGGACGTCCCGGATCCCGCCCCCGGCGTGGCACCGGATCTCGGGGCCCTGCTGACCCGCGCGAGCG
>SRJI02000892.1 GCA_005473895.2 Carideicomes alvinocaridis | reverse complement strand
GATCGAGCTGACCGACGCGCGTGGCTCACACCGCAGGCTGGAGGTCGAGCAGGTGGACGGCGAGGGCGTGCTCGTGCGGGCGGAGAAGACGGTCTACTGGGCGACGGGCACGGCACTGACGACGCCGCACGGACCGCTCGAGGTGGGACCGCTGCCCCCGCTCGAGCAGTCCATGCGCGTGCACGAGGGCGAGCAGATCGTGCTGACCCGCTCGCTCGAGCCGGTCCCCGCGGTCGACGCGCCGCCCTACCGGATCGGCCTCACCCTGGCGCAGGCGTTCGCGGACGCGGAGGTCGGCGACCGGGTCTCCACGCCGCCCTACCGGATCGGCCTCACCCTGGCGCAGGCGTTCGCGGACGCGGAGGTCGGCGACCGGGTCTCCA
>SRJI02000106.1 GCA_005473895.2 Carideicomes alvinocaridis | reverse complement strand
TAAGCTCTCTTAGAGATGGGGGCGGTTCCAGGAAGAAGCTCTATAGCAAATTCAACTTTCCGCTCTGGTGGCATACCCGGTATCCTTTGGAAACACATCTGGGAATKCAGACACAACCTTGATACTCTCAATTGGRTCTGCTTCACTGCTRTCGACAGCYATCTGATAACAACTTCCTTTCTTYGGCTCAGGCGGGACTAACTCGGTCACCACTTCCTCTCCTAGTGGGGACACYAACTTGATTGTCCTTTTATCACAACTGATAACTGCCTGATACTTATCTARCCAATTCATCCCTAGGATGACATCTATTCCCTGAGTACCCATTACTATAAGGTTGGCGGGAAAYGCTATCCCCCTTATTTYCACACTTATATTCAAACAAATGCTATCRGCTCGAATTCTACCACCGGCTRAGTCAATTTGAATGGGGGTTGACATGGTAGTAATTGGAAGATTATGTGCTTCTACCCATGATGCAGTAATGAAAGAATGMGTTGCTCCAGTATCAAATAACACTTCTGCAATATGGGAGTCGACTGGGAACATACCTACTATCATGYCGGGGGTCTCCTGAACTGCTTCAGCYTCCAAGTGGTTCAGYCTYCCATGATTRTAGCGYKGCTGAGAGCGRTTGCCTGCTCCAGGCTGAGRCACATTCTGCTTTGCTGGGGCATTGGGGCCTGACTGCTGCTGGGCTGCCTTCTTCGGACATTGCATMACCCARTGGCCTTGCTCTCCACAGTGGAAACATGCYCTGTTTCCAACCTGAGCTGGTGCTGCCTGACTGTTCTGCTGRKTTGCTGGGGCAGGAAGRCGAGGTGCCTGCTGATTCTGCCTCTGAAACTGACCTCCTGACTGATTGCTCTGACGGTTCTGGTACTGATGCTGAGGATACTGCCTTTGGAACTGCTGATGCTGCTGAGGTGGACGCTGGTTCTGCCTGAACTGCTGAGGTTGATTGCCTGAGAAACGAGGACGGTTGCTGCTTCCAGGCTGGGGTCCACTGATCTTGCGCTTACGATCTTCCATCTCCTTRCGCTTYCTCTCTGTCATGATTGCTCTGTCAATCAGGTGCTGGAATGTCGGGAARGTGTGRTTCATCAGYTGRTACTGCAGAGGGTCAACCAAGCCYCTCAGGAAACGGTA
>SRJI02000891.1 GCA_005473895.2 Carideicomes alvinocaridis | reverse complement strand
GGGCAGCTCGAACTCGTGGCCGTCCTCGCCGCGCACGGTGGCCACGCGGCGGGCGTGCTCCACCTTCACGACGGTGCCGCGCAGCACCTCGGCGTCCTTGAGATGGGTGGCGTGGTCCACGACGACGTGGCGCCCCTCGATGTGGCCGCCGACGACCTCCGGCAGGAACGGCTGGTACGTCATGTACGGCAGCGGGTCCACGACGGTCACGACGCCGCCGCGGTCCTTGACCTTGGTCTGCAGCTCCTTCGCGAGCTGGAAACCGGCGTAGCCGCCGCCGACGATCAGCAGGCGCGGCTTGGGAGACAGTTCAGGAGTGAGAGACATACCGCCAGTCTACGCACGCACGGCCCCGGCCCCTCCATTCTCTGCCGTCGTGGTCA
>SRJI02000890.1 GCA_005473895.2 Carideicomes alvinocaridis | reverse complement strand
CGAGCAGGACCACCCCGAGCGCGACCGAGCCCCAGAGCAGGCCCCACACAGCCGACGTCGCAGTCTCCGTGAGCCAGCCGAGGAACGCGCCGGCGGCGTGCGTGACGGGCTCGACGATCCCGTGCTGCACGGCGTAGGGCCACGGCACGCCCAGCGCGTCCAGCTCCACGAGGGCGATGTGGCCGCCCACCCAGAGCATCGCCACGGTGCCGACGACGGTCACCACGCGCAGCACGTGCGGCATGGCCTTGACCAGCCCGGCGCCGAACGAGCGGCCGCCGGAGGTGGAGGCGTTCTGGTGCAGGTGCAGGCCGACGTCGTCCATCTTCACGATCAGCCCCACCACCCCGTACACGCCCGCGGTGATGACGACGGCCACCACC
>SRJI02000889.1 GCA_005473895.2 Carideicomes alvinocaridis | reverse complement strand
GAACCAAATGACTTAAAATACTTATTTGGCTTGGTTTCTGCACTTTAGYCCAAAWGTGSAYYAATTTTGCACATARKCCCCTAGGTTTTRGTKTTAGRGTTTTCYAGGGTTCMAATKRGGRTTTYTGGYATCCCAGGGGTAYAAAAGTGATTCAAGTTTATTCTTAGGGTCATTTTATGACTTTTACCCTAAGGTCTTTAGGTTTTCTCATCTTAGGTTAAGTTTTACCCCTTTAATCCCTATTTAGGGTTAAGTTCTTTAACCAGGGTTCTATTTGCAAAAACATTAAAACAACACCACTTGTTTGAAATTTTTGCAAGTTCTTTAACCAGGGTTCTATTTGCAAAAACATTAAAACAACACCACTTGTTTGAAATTTTTGC
>SRJI02000888.1 GCA_005473895.2 Carideicomes alvinocaridis | reverse complement strand
CGCCTCGTCGAAGACCACCCCGCCCCAGTCGAGTCCGCCGTACTGGCCGGCGTCGATCCGCAGGAGCGTGTAGCTGGTGACCACCACGTCCGCCCCCGCCACCTCGTCCGCCACGGCGGTGCCGCGCTTGCGGGTGGTGGTGTCCAGGACGCGCACGTCGAGGTCCGGGGTGAACTTCTCGGCCTCGGCCGCCCACACGGACACCACGGAGCTCGGCGCGACCACGAGGAACGGCGGCCGCTCGGGCCGGGCCTGGCGTGCGTGGGCGAAGAGCGCGAGGGTCTGGACGGTCTTGCCCAGGCCCATGTCGTCGGCCAGGATCCCGCCGAGGTCCTGCTCCCACAGGAACGCCAGCCAGCGCAGGCCCTCCTCCTGGTAGGGGC
>SRJI02000887.1 GCA_005473895.2 Carideicomes alvinocaridis | reverse complement strand
CTTCGCACGAGTGCGAAGCGCCGCGAGCGTGGCGTCATCGAAGCGGGTGTCGAGCCTCCCGCCGCCCCCACGACGACGCTTCGCGCCGCCGTGACTCTGGCGCACAGCCTCCGCATCAGCCCGACCGGTGTTCACCTGGGAGTCGGTCTGCTGCTCCACCTGTACGCCAGAGTGGCAAGCAGTAGCCGTGTCGGACGTTTCGCTGGCGCTCATGTCCTCCCCGGCTGCTTGCGAGGGGCCTCCGGCCCCCTCGACCCCCTGGAAGAGCGCATCGCGTTCGGTGCTCATGCGGCACCTCCGATCAGCGCCAGCGGCACGTCAGGGCTCCGCACCGCGAGCCCACCCAGCAGCTCAGCAACCGCGCCCTCCGCATCATGTTCGGCC
>SRJI02000885.1 GCA_005473895.2 Carideicomes alvinocaridis | reverse complement strand
GCCGAAGTCCGCGGCGATCTGCTTGATGGTCTGGCCAGGTTCACGATCGCGGACGACGCGCACGACGTCGTCGCGGAACTCCTGGGGATAGGGCTTGGGCACGGTGTTCATCCTTCCAGCAACGCCTCACAGCGTCACAGATCAGATGTCACCTATCCGTGCAGCAGTCCCTTGCCATCGTGCGACTACGCGCCGTGAGGGCCAGGGGACGCACGCGGGCCTCCTGAGTGGGCGCGTCGATTGAAGCGTCGGAACAGCAGGGGGCGCCCCCTGCCGCGTGGTGGGGCCGAGCCATCGCCCGACCCCGCCGCGAGGCACGAGTCACGCCGCGTGGGGCTCGTCGGAACGCAGTTGCCCGGCCAGTGCCAGGACGCCGGCCAAGGC
>SRJI02000884.1 GCA_005473895.2 Carideicomes alvinocaridis | reverse complement strand
CGTGGGGGAGGGCGGCCGCCCGTGGGTCCGACGGCACGCGGACCTGCCGAGCGTCGCCCGGCGTTACGTCCGGCTGCTGGGGCAGCTCGTCCCCGACTACAGGAGACACGCATGACCTCCATCCTCCTCGATTCCGTCCGCGCACTCGGCCACGCGCCACTCGTCCTGCGGACGGTGGTCGACCACCTGCGGGACGACCCGGCGGTCCTGGGCCTGCAGATCAGCCGTCGCCTGCCGCTCGCGGCACGCGTGGGCCTGGGGCGCCTGGCAGAGTCCCTGCCCGCACGCCCCGGCGTGGTCTTAGGCGCCGTGGGTCTCGCGGCCGCCGGCCGGCACGTGGACCTCCTCGAGCACGTCGAGACGGTCCTGCCGTCCGCCGGCGCG
>SRJI02000883.1 GCA_005473895.2 Carideicomes alvinocaridis | reverse complement strand
CCGGGCCGACGTTGCCCAGCGTGGGGAACGTCGTCGGGATGCGCGCCGGGTCCAGGTGGGCGGACTCCGCGATCGCGTCGGTGTGCATCTGCGAGACCTGGTGGGTGATGAACCGGTCGGCCTCCGGCCACGCCCACTCCGCCGGGACGTCGTGCCACGCGTCCATCACGAGCTCGAGACCGTCCTTGAGCAGGGCGGTGGAGTCGGTGTACATGCCGTGGTGGTCGCCCACGCACAGGCCGTGGTGGTCGGTGCCGGCGCGGGTGATCCCGCGGACGATCCGGTGGGCGTCCGGGTGGTCCTCGATGCGGCCGACGACGGCGGCGGCGGCCCCGGAGCCCAGCGTCAGGGACGCGAACTGCTCCATGAAGTTGCCGCGGTGCG
>SRJI02000882.1 GCA_005473895.2 Carideicomes alvinocaridis | reverse complement strand
CGGCAACACGCTCGCGTACGTGGGCACGCAGCTCACGCTCGTGGCGGTGTCCCTCGAGGTGTTCGCCCTGACCGGCTCCTCGTTCGCGGTGGGCCTGCTCGGCCTCGCCGCGCTCGTGCCGCTCGTGGTCGCGGGCCTGTACGGCGGCGCGATCGCGGACCGGCACGACCGCCGCCGCGTCGCACTGACCTCGTCGGCCGTCATGTGGCTGACCACGGTCGGCATCGCCGCGCAGGCCTGGGCCGGGCTCGAGTCGGTGCCGGTGCTGTACGCCCTCGTGGCCCTGCACTCCGGCGCGTCCGGCATCAACCAGCCCACCCGCGGCGCGATCATCCCCGCGCTCGTGGGCCTGCCGCTTGTGCCGGCGGCGAACGCGCTGAACAT
>SRJI02000105.1 GCA_005473895.2 Carideicomes alvinocaridis | reverse complement strand
CTTGCATCGCCAGCACCCAATCCGAATCTTGTAGTGCTTCCTCTATCCTGTGTGGCTCAATACAGGAAACAAATGAATAATGTTCACAAAACTGGGCAACMCGAGATCKAGTAGTTACCCCCTTWTGAATGTCGCCGAGGATGGTGTYGACGGGGTGATCTCGTTGGATTGCTTGRTGGACTCTTGGGTGTGGCGGCCTTGRKTCTTSCCCATCCTCCTTTTCTTGATCATKKGCATCTCCCCCTTGATCATTGCYMTCMTCTTGAGGTGGCTCAWCTTCTTGATGTTSYCCTTCATCAWCTTGAGCCTCATCCTCATTTTGAGTTGGTGGAGATGCTTGCRTGGAGGACGATGGTTGATCTTGTGYATTTGGAGRCTCTTCGGATTCCTTAGGACACACATCCCCAATGGACATGTTCCTTAGCGCKATGCAYGGAGCCTCTTCWTYWCCTATCTCATCAAGATCAACTTGCTCTACTTGAGAGCCGTTAGTYTCATCAAACACAACGTCACATGAGACTTCAACTAGTCCAGTGGACTTGTTAAAGACYCTATATGCCCTTGTGTTTGAGTCATAACCAAGTAAAAAGCCTTCTACAGTTTTAGGAGCAAATTTAGATTTTCTACCTCTTTTAACAAGAATAAAGCATTTGCTACCAAAAACTCTAAARTAWGAAATRTTGGGCTTTTTACCGGTTAGGAGTTCRTAKGATGTCTTCTTGAGGATTCGGTGWAGATAYAACCGGTTGATGGCGTAGCARGCGGTGTTGACCGCCTCGGCCCAAAACCGATCYGAWGTCTTGTAYTCATCAAGCATGGTYCTTGCCATRTCCAAWAGAGTTCTATTCTTCCTCTCCACTACACCATTTTGTTGWGGKGTGTAGGGAGAAGAGAACTCATGCTTGATGCCCTCCTCCTCAAGRAAGCCTTCAATTTGAGAGTTCTTGAACTCCGTCCCRTTGTCGCTGCTAATYTTGTTGATACTAAACCCGAACTCATTTTGAGCCCATCTCAAGAATTTCTTTAAGGTTTCTTGGGTTTGTGATTTTTCCTGCAAAAAGAATTTTCTTGATCCTTAAGCCGAACTCATTTTGAGCCCGTCTCAAGAATCCCTTTAAGGTCTCTTGGGTATGAGATTTTTCCTGCAAAAAGAA
>SRJI02000013.1 GCA_005473895.2 Carideicomes alvinocaridis | reverse complement strand
CCGCGCCCGCGACCCAGACCCACTTGCGCTGGCGCATCGACGCGACCCAGCCCGCCAGCGCCGCCTGCGGCAGCAGCGCCCCGCCCTCGCGGATGGGCACCAGCGCGCCGGCAAAGACCGCCGGCGCGCCAAGCGCGGTCAGCAGCCAGCTCAGCACCAGTTTCGGATTGATCAGCCCGTCGGCCAGCTTGGTCAGGCTCAGGCTCGCCGCGTGGCGCAGCCCGTTCCGGGCCTCCTGGCGGCTCTCGTGATCCTCCCGGGCCCGATCGTCCCCGGTCAGTGCCTCGAAGGCCTCGGTTTCCCGCATCGGTGTTCCCCCGGCTTGACTTCGTCTGGCTGCACGAGCATCTAGCGGGACGACACCATACCCGCAACCGGGCGTTCCGTGGGCGCCAAACCGACGAGGAGCAAGGCCGATGAGCCTCGACCAGTCCCAGATCACTCTGACCTTTCCTGATGGCAATACGCGCGATGTCGCGTCGGGGATCACTCCGGCGGAAATCGCGGCTGAGATTTCCACCTCGCTGGGGAAAAAGGCCATCTCCGCCACCGTCGACGGCGCGCATTGGGACCTTCAATGGCCCATCGAGCATGACGCGAAGATCGCCATCAACACCATGAAGGACGAGGCCCCGGCGCTGGAGCTGGTGCGTCACGACCTCGCCCATATCATGGCGCGCGCGGTGCAGGAGCTGTGGCCCGGCGTGAAGGTCACGATCGGCCCGGTCATCAAGGATGGCTGGTACTACGATTTCGACCGCGAAGAGCCCTTCACCCCCGAGGACCTCGGCGCCATCGAGAAGAAGATGCGCGAGATCATCGCGCAGCGGGACCCGGTGACCACCGAGGTCTGGGACCGCGAGCGCGCGATCGCCCATTACCGGGACAATGACGAGCCCTACAAGGTGGAGCTGGTGGAGGCGATCCCCGGTGACCAGCCGATCCGCATGTACTGGCACGGCGACTGGCAGGATCTCTGCCGCGGCCCGCACCTGCAACATACCGGCCAGGTCCCCGCGGATGCGTTCAAGCTGATGTCCGTGGCGGGCGCCTACTGGCGCGGCGACAGCTCGCGGCCGATGCTGCAGCGGATCTACGGCACCGCCTTCCTGAACAAGGACAAGCTCAAGGCGCATCTCACCATGCTGGAGGAGGCCGCGAAGCGCGACCACCGCCGGCTGGGCCGCGAGATGGACCTGTTCCACATGCAGGAAGAGGCGCCGGGCCAGGTCTTCTGGCACCCGAACGGCTGGTCGATCTACACCGCGCTGCAGGATTACATGCGCCGCAAGCAGCGCGCCGACGGCTATGTGGAGGTCAACACGCCCCAGGTGGTGAACCGCAAGCTGTGGGAAGAATCCGGCCACTGGGACAATTACCAGGAGCACATGTTCATCGTCGAGGTGGACGAGGAGCACGCCCGCGAGAAGACGGTCAACGCCCTCAAGCCCATGAACTGCCCGTGCCACGTGCAGGTCTTCAACCACGGGCTCAAATCCTACCGCGACCTGCCCCTGCGCATGGCCGAGTTCGGCTCCTGCAACCGCTACGAGCCCTCGGGCGCGCTGCACGGGATCATGCGGGTCCGCGGCTTTACCCAGGACGACGCGCATATCTTCTGCACCGAGGAGCAGATCGAGCCCGAGACGAAGAAGTTCATCGAGTTCCTCGCCGGCATCTATGCCGATCTCGGCTTCCACGACTGGAAGATCAAGCTGTCGACCCGCCCCGAGAAACGCATCGGGACCGAGGAAAGCTGGGACCGGACCGAGGCCGCGCTCGGCAATGCCTGCAAGGCGGCCGGCTACGATTTCGAGATCCAGGAGGGCGAAGGCGCCTTCTACGGGCCGAAGCTGGAATTCGTGCTGACCGACGCGATCGGCCGGGACTGGCAGTGCGGCACGCTGCAGGTCGACCCCAACCTGCCCGAGCGGCTGGACGCCACCTATATCGGCGCCGATGGCGACAAGCACCGGCCGCTGATGCTGCACCGCGCCGTGCTGGGCAGCTTCGAGCGTTTCATCGGCATCCTGATCGAAAGCCACGCGGGCAAGCTGCCGTTCTGGCTGGCCCCGCGGCAGGTGGTCGTGGCCTCCATCGTCTCGGACGCGGACGATTACGTGAACGAGGTCGTGGCGGCGCTTCAGGCCCGCGGCGTGAGGGCGGAGGCCGACACCCGCAACGAAAAGATCAACTACAAGGTCCGCGAGCACTCCGTCGGCAAGGTGCCGGTGATCCTCGCCTGCGGGGCGCGCGAAGTGGAAGAGCGCAGCGTCTCCGTCCGCCGGCTGGGCGAAAAGCAGACGACGACCGCCAGCTTCGACGAGATCGCCGAGAGCCTCGGCCGCGACGCCACGCCGCCGGACCTCACCTGACGACCAAGGGGGCGCCGCATGTCCACGGCGCCCCCTCACCCATCACATCAGCCAGGCGCCGCAACTGCCTGATTGCACAGCACTAATCACAAGCGCCACTCCCCCTTCATCTTGCCAGAAAAACTCCGGGGTCCGGGGCAGAGCCCCGGGTCTCTCCGCCCGCGCCTGCCGCTCGGACGCAAGCGTCCCGCACTGCGTAATCCCCTCAGAAATGCGCCTTCGGCTCGTCCGGCTGCCCCGCGGCGATGGCCAGCACGCCGCCGAGGCCCGCAAAGCAGATCGGGAACATGGTGAAGACGTTGAAGCCGAAGCCCAGATACATGCCCGCCGCCGACAGCAGCAGCATCGCCCCGCCCCAGAGCGCGCGGGCCTTCGCCATGGCGCCCCCGGCGATGGCCAGCAGCGGCGACAGGATCGACACCCACCGCACGAGGTCGGGGTTGTCCCACGTCCCGAAGCTCTGCGCCACTTCCGGACGCGTGGCGACGAATTCGGTCCAGCCGAAGCCCACGAACCCGACCATCATGCCGACGATGCCGGCGATCACTCCCAATGTCAGCGCGGCGTTGCGCATCTGCGGTCTCCAATTGCCTTAACCCTGATCAGCTAGGCATTCCCGCCCGCTGATCCAAGAAGCGCCGCCTGTACGGACTTGTCCCAGCCCAGATGCATCTCGTCGCCGTCGACGATCAGCGGTCGCTTCATCAGCGCCGGGTGACGGGCCAGCAGCTCGCGGGGCGGTCGGGCGCGCTCCGCCTCGTCCAGGCCGCGCCAGGTGGTCGATCGGGTGTTGACCAGCCGGTCGCCGAAACGCTCCAGCGCGCGGTCCAACACGGGCTCCGGCACGCCCTCGGCGCGGACATCCACCAGTTGTGCGTCCGGCAAGGATTTCAGCGCCTTGCGGCACGTATCGCAGGTCTTCAGCCCGTAAAGTTCCATGCCATCACTCTCCTGCCTTCTGTTTGTGCGTCGGCCCATTTCCCGCAAAAGGCGACGGCGCCCAGGGTTGTTTCGCTTGATTTTTACAAAGCTCGTGCAAAAATCGCTCATGTGACATTGGCATCACGGGCCCCGCCGGTCCAGACCACGGGCCCCGGCTGCCTGCACGTCACATGGGCCCCGCATGGCAGGGGGACGGACGTAAGAAGGAGAGACGGGCCATGCCCAACGGCACCGTGAAGTGGTTCAATACGACCAAAGGCTACGGATTCATCGCCCCGGAAGAGGGCGGCAAGGATGTGTTTGTTCATATTTCGGCGGTCGAGCGCTCCGGCCTGACGGGACTCGCCGACAATCAGAAGGTCAGCTACGAGCTGCAGGACGGCCGGGACGGCCGCCAGATGGCAGCCAACCTCAAGGCGCTCTGATCTCGTCACCGGTCCCTCCGGCCCCGGGCGGCAACCTGCCGGGGGGATCGCTCAGGCGGCCTGCAGGCGGCGGGCCTCGTCTCCGGCCAGTTGGATCAGGCCGGACATGTAGGGTTTCGCCAGGTCGTTCACGCGGCTGGCGGCATAGAGCCGCCGGGTCAGCCCCTGTTCGGTCAGCGGGCGGGTGACGTAATCGCTGGAATACTTCACCTCGCGCACCACCCAGTCCGGCAGCACGGCGACCCCGCGATTGGAGCCCACGAGCATGAGGATCACGGCCGTCAGCTCCACCTGCCGGATCGTCGCCGGTTCCACCCGCGCGGGCATCAGCAGCTGGCTGAACACGTCCAGCCGCGAGCGCTCCACCGGGTAGGTGATCAGGGTCTCGCCGCGGAAATCCTCCGCCTCGATCCATTCCTTCTGCGCCAGCGGGTGCTGGCCCGAGGCCACGAAGACCGGCGCGTAGTCGAAGAGCGGCGTGAACTCGATCCCCGGCAGGCTTTCCGGGTCGGAGGAGATCACCACGTCCACCTCCTCGCGCTGGAGCGCCGGCAGCGCCTCGAAGGCAAGGCCGGGGCGGATGTCCACGTCCACGTCGGGAAACTGCTTGCGGAACCGCTCCAGCACCGGAAGCAGCCATTCGAAACAGGCGTGGCATTCGATGGCGATATGCAGCCGCCCGGAGCGGCCGTCGCGCAGCCCGGCGAATTCCTCCTGCAGCGCATCCACCTCGGGCAGCACCTTTTCCGCCAGGCGCAGGACCCGCATGCCGGCGGCGGACAGGCGCATCGGCTTGGACCGCCGCACGAACAGCTCGACCCCCGCCTGTTCCTCCAACCCCTTGATCTGGTGGCTGAGCGCCGACTGGGTGATGTTGAGCATGTCCGCGGCGCGGGCCAGCCCGCCGGCCTCGTGGATGGCGCGGATGGTCCGAAGGTGACGGAACTCGATATGCATCTTCATGGTGTGGCTCATAACCTTGATGAGATTTATGAGTTTGTCTCACATACCGGCGAAACCTACAACTTGGGAAACCGAGATGAGGATTCCCCCATGACCGCCGCGCCCCGCGTTTCCTTCGAATTCTTCCCGCCGCAGAACCTCGAAGCGTCGTTCCGGCTGTGGGATACCGTTCAGCACCTGTCCCCGCTGAGCCCGCATTTCGTCTCCGTCACCTATGGCGCGGGCGGCACCACGCGCGACCTCACCCGCGACGCGGTGAAGACGCTGCACAAGGCCTCGGGGCTCAACGTGGCGGCCCACCTCACCTGCGTCTCGGCCACCCGCGAGGAGACGCTGCAGATCGCCAACGAATATGCCGATGCCGGGGTCAGCGACATCGTGGCCCTGCGGGGCGATCCGCCGAAGGGCAGCGGCGCCTTCAAGGCGCATCCCGAGGGCTTCGGCTCGTCGGTGGAGCTGATCGAGGCGCTGGCCGACACCGGTCGCTTCAACATCCGCGTCGGCGCCTATCCCGACCCGCACCCCGATTGCCGCGCCGATGGCGGCGACGTGGAATACCTCAAGCGCAAGTTCGACGCGGGCGCCACCGAGGCGATCACGCAATTCTTCTTCGAGGCGGAGACCTTCTTCCGCTTCCGCGACGCCTGCGAGAAGGCCGGGATCGACGCACCCATCGTGCCGGGCGTCCTGCCGATCGAGAACTGGAAGGGCGTGAAGCGCTTTGCCCAGAATTGCGGCGCGCATATCCCCGCCTGGGTGGAACACGCCTTCGACTCCGCCATCCGCGACGGGCGCGAGGACCTGCTGGCCACGGCGATCTGCACCGAGCTTTGCTCCGACCTGATGGAGGGCGGCGTGGACAAGCTGCATTTCTACACCCTGAACAAGCCGGAGCTGACGCGCGACGTCTGCCACGCGCTCGGCGTCGTGCCCAAGGTCAGCCTGCGCGACGTGGCCTGATCCCCACCGCGTCCGGGGTCCGGCCGTCGCCGCGGCAATCGAAGCATCGCCAGGGAGGCAAACGCTGTTCCGCAGAACCTTCTTCGCCCTTCTCTTCCTCTCCTCCGCTGCCATGGCGCAGGAGACCGGAGAGCTGGGTGACCTCCGCGGCCTCGCGCTGGAGTTGGTGAACCAGAGCCGGCAGGCGGAGGGGCTGGAGCCGCTCGTCCCCGGCGACATGCTGGACGAGGCGGCGCAGGCCCATGCCGAGGACATGCTCGCCGAGGATTACTACGCCCATGTCGGCCCCGACGGCCGCGGCCCGCGGGACAGGTTCCTCGCGGCGGGCGGGAGCGAATGGGTTCTCGTCGCCGAGAACATCGCGCGCTGCAGCGGCTGCTCGACCCCGCCGGGTCCCGACCGGGTGCGGGCCTTTCACGACGGCTGGATGAACAGCCCCGAGCATCGCGAGAACATCCTGACCCCGGGCTTGCAGCGCTTCGGCTTCGGCATCGTGGCCGGTGACGGGCTGGTCTACGCGGTGCAGACCTTTGCCGGCCCGGGCTCTTCCGACGAGGGCGGAGGCGACGTTCTGCCGGATGCCATGGCGGCGACCCGCGCGGCGCTCGACCGGCTGAACGCGGCACGGGAAGAAGCCGGCGCGCCCCCGCTGGAGGCGGCCCCGGCCCTGATCGACGCCGCCACCTCCCTGCTTCCCGAGGACATCACGGGTTTCCGGATTCAGGATCTGGGCGGCATCAGGTCGGCGCTGCCCGCCGACGCGCGGCGCGACTGGCGACGCCTCGCATTGGCGGCCGGCGCCTGCGGTGGCTGTGGCACGCGGCCGGTCGAAGGGGACGTGGCCAGTTTCACCGAGGACTGGCTCTCGCCGGACGGCGCGAACCGCGACCGGCTGCTCGACCCCGGCATGACCTCCGCGGGCTTCGTGCTGCGCGCGGACGGGAACGGGCGGAAAGTCGCCCTCCTCATCGTGGGCGAGGCGTTCTGAAGAACACCCCCGAGGGCGCGCGCGGACGGCTGCGAGCGGCCGCTGGCGTCGCCACGATACCAGGCAAAGGCGCCAAGTTGCATAAGCCGCCCCGGCATTCCGCCGCGGGCGGCGGAGCGATGTTTTCCCAGCGCCTCGACCGCTCTTCCCGCCAAACTATTGGAAACACCCGCCAAGTGCGGCGCAGAGCGTCTCCCCGGGCAGGCATCGCGCGCGAAGTCTTGGAACACTTCGCAGCGTTCGCCGTTCAGATCGCAGGGGAACTTATCGACGTGACCAAGCCCCGGGGGTTTCCGAAACATGTCCCAGACGCTTGAAGACTCGGCCAAGCAACGCCTCGTGATCGAGAACGTGCGGCCGTCCGTGGATGGCGGGGCCTTTCCCGCCAAGGTGGTCTCCGGTTGGCCGGTGACCGTGTCGGCCGACATCTTCTGCGACGGGCACGAGGTGATCGCCGCCGCCGTGGTCCTGTCGGACGGCAGCGAGCATCGCATGCGCCATCTCGGCAACGACGCCTGGGAGGCGGAGGTGCGGTTTGCCGGGATCGGTCACGACCGCTTTGCCATCCGCGCCTGGCGCGATCCCTTCGGCACCTGGCGCCGCGACGCGCTCAAGAAGCTGGGCGCCGGGCAGGACATCTCGGTCGAGCTGCAGGAACTGGACGCCCTGCTCGCGCCGATGCGGGCGCGGCGCGGCGAAGGCGCAGAGATGAAGGCGCTGAAGACGGCGGCGAAGCGCCGGGACATCGACACCATCCTTTCCGACGAGATCGCGGGGTTCATGGCCCGCAGCGGCCCGCGGCAGAGCCTGACGCTTTCCGCCGACCACCGGGTCCACGTCGCGCGGGAACGGGCCGCCTTTTCCGCCTGGTACGAGCTTTTCCCCCGCTCGCTGGGCCCCGGCGACCGGCACGGCACCTTTCGCGATGTGATTGCCCACCTGCCCTATGTCGCCGGGATGGGGTTCGACGTGCTCTACTTCCCGCCGATCCACCCGATCGGGCAGACCAACCGCAAGGGCCGCAACAACAGCCTGACGGCCGAGCCCGACGATATCGGCTCTCCCTACGCGATCGGCTCGGACGAGGGCGGCATGGACGCGCTTCATCCCGAGCTGGGGACGATGGCGGATTTCGAGGCGCTGGTGGCGGCGGCCCAGGGCCACGGGCTGGAGATCGCGATGGATATCGCGCTGAACGCCTCTCCCGATCACCCGTGGATCAGGGAACACCCCGAGTGGTTCGAGCGCCGCCCCGACGGCACGATCAAGTATGCCGAGAACCCGCCCAAGAAATACGAGGACATCGTCAATTTCCGCTACTACCTGGACGGCGAGGCGCCCAACCTGCCGCTCTGGTCGGCGATCCGCGACCTTTTCCTGTTCTGGGCAGGGCACGGGGTCATGGTGTTCCGGGTCGACAACCCGCACACCAAGCCTTTCCCGTTCTGGGAATGGCTGATCGCCGACGTGCAGAAGCGCTTTCCCGAGGCGATCTTCCTCTCCGAGGCCTTCACGCGCCCCAAGGTGATGAAACGGCTCGCCAAGATCGGCTTCGACCAGAGCTACACCTACTACACCTGGCGCAACACCAAGGACGAGCTGACCGAGTACCTCACCGAACTGACGACCGAGGAATGCCGCGACTACATGCGGCCCAACTTCTTCACCAACACGCCCGACATCAACCCGATCTTCAACCAGACCTCCGGACGCCCCGGCTTTCGCACCCGGGTGATCATGGCGGCCTCTCTCTCGGGGAACTGGGGGATGTATTCGGGCTTCGAGCTGTGCGAGGGCGAGCCGCTGCCGGGACGCGAGGAATACCGCGACAGCGAGAAATACGAGCGTCGCCCCCGCGATTTCGACGCGCCGGACTCGATCCGCGAGGACGTGCGCCTGATCAACGAGCTGCGCCGCAGCGAGCCCGCGATGAAGGATTTCCGCAACCTGCGGTTCTTTCCCGCCTTCCATGACGAGGTGCTCTATTACGGGCGCTTCGATCCGGGGACGCGCAGCTACCTTCTGTTCCACGTCCTGATCGACCCGTTCCGCCCCGCCGAATTCGAGTTCGAGGTGCCGCTCTGGGAGTTCGGCCTGCCGGACGACGCCTCGGTCGAGGTGCAGGACATGCTGCAGGGCAACTCCTTCACCTGGCACGGCAAGGCCCACCGGCTGGAACTGGACCCGGTGGAGCGGCCCTACGCGATCTGGAAGCTTACCCCGCCGGGTGGCGTGTCATGACCTCTGCCAATCCCCGCCTGACCGATGGCGAGACGATGGTGACTGCGCCCGACTGGTACAAGGACGCGGTGATCTACCAGCTGCACGTGAAGGCGTTCCAGGATTCCAACGGCGACGGGATCGGCGACTTCAAAGGCCTGATGCGCCGGCTCGACCACGTGCAGGAGCTGGGGGCGACGGCGGTCTGGCTGCTGCCCTTCTACCCCTCGCCGCTGCGCGACGACGGCTACGACATCGCCGAATACAAGGCGATCAACCCCTCCTACGGCACGATGGAGGATTTCGAGGGCTTCGTGGCCGAGGCCCATCGCCGCGGGCTCAAGGTCATCACGGAGCTGGTCATCAACCACACCAGCGACCAGCACGAATGGTTCCAGCGCGCCCGCCGCGCGCCCAAGGGCAGCCCGGAGCGGGACTGGTATGTCTGGTCGGACGATCCGAGCAAGTGGATGGACAAGACGCGGGTGATCTTCAACGACACCCATGACAGCAACTGGACCTGGGACCCGGTGGCGGAACAGTTCTACTGGCACCGATTCTTCGATCACCAGCCGGACCTCAACTTCGACAATCCCGCGGTGCTGGACGCCGTGCTGGACGCGATGCATTTCTGGATGGACAAGGGGGTGGACGGGCTGCGGCTGGACGCGATCCCCTACCTGGTGGAGCGCGACGGCACCAACAACGAGAACCTGCCCGAGACACACGACGTGCTCAAGGCGATCCGCGCCGATCTGGACAAGCATTACAGCGGCAAGATGCTGCTGGCCGAGGCCAACCAGTGGCCCGAGGATACCCGCCCGTATTTCGGCGAGGGCGACGAGTGCCACATGGGGTTCCACTTTCCGCTGATGCCGCGCATGTACATGGCGCTGGCGCAGGAGGATCGCTACCCGATCTCCGACATCATCCGCCAGACGCCGGCCATCCCCGAGGATTGCCAGTGGGGCATCTTCCTGCGCAACCACGACGAGCTGACGCTCGAGATGGTGACGGATCGCGAGCGCGACTACCTGTGGGAGACCTATGCCGCGGACAAGCGGGCCCGGATCAACATGGGGATCCGGCGGCGGCTAGCGCCGCTGCTCCAGAACGACCGGCGCAAGATCGAGCTGCTGAATTCGCTGCTCATGTCCATGCCGGGCACGCCGATCTTCTATTACGGCGACGAGATCGGGATGGGCGACAACTACTATCTCGGCGACCGCGACGGGGTGCGGACGCCGATGCAGTGGAGCTCGGACCGCAATGCCGGGTTCAGCCGGGCCATTCCGCAGCAGCTCTACCTGCCGACGATCCAGGACCCGGTCTATGGCTACGAGGCGATCAACGTGGAGGCGCAGCAGGCCTCGCCCTCGTCGCTGCTGAACTGGATGAAGCGGATGATCGGCGTGCGCCAGACGCTGGACGTGTTCGGTCGCGGCGATATCGAGCTGCTCTATCCGCGCAACCGCAAGGTCCTGGCCTATCTCCGGCGGCTGGGCGACGAGGTCGTGCTGTGCGTGGCGAACCTGTCGCGCCAGGCGCAGGCGGCCGAGATCGACCTGAAGGATTTCGAGGGCCGCGTCCCGATCGAGCTGACCGGCCAGTCGCCCTTTCCGCCGATCGGAGAGCTGCCCTACCTCACGACGCTGCCGGCCTATGGCTTCTACTGGTTCCTGCTGGCCGAGGAGAAGGAGGCGCCGTCCTGGCACACGCCCTACAGCCAGATGCTGCCGGACTTCCTGACCCTCACGACGCGCGACGGGCGGCTGTCGACCGCGCTGGCCGACCCGTCGGCGCGTCAGTTCCAGTCCGAGACCTTGGCCGACTGGCTGCCGCTGCAACGCTGGTTCGCCGGCAAGGAACCGGGCGTCGACCGGGTGGCGCTGCACCAGCTGGCCGAGATGGATAACGGCCATCACCTGCTGGCCATCGCCGAGGCCGAGATCCGCGGCGAAACCCAGCGCTATTTCCTGCCGCTTTCCGCCGAATGGGGCGAGGATGCGCTGACCCTGTCGCCCCGGCTGCCCGCGACGCTGGCCAAGCTGCGCCGTACCAACCACGTCGGCGCCATCCTGGAGAGCGCGGCGGCCGAAAGCTTTGCCGTGGAGATGCTGGCGGCGCTGCGCGAGGGGCGCAGGCTGTCCACCCCCGAGGGCGAGGTGGAGTTCGCCCCGGCCCCCGGGCTCTCCGACATCGGGGAAGACCCGAGCGAGCCGCGACTGCTGTCGGCGGAGCAATCCAACGCCTCCATCGCCTTTGGCGACACGCTGATCCTCAAGCTCTACCGCCGCCTGCGGGACGGCGTGCAGCCGGATATCGAGATCGGCCGCTTCCTCAGCGAACAGACCGACTTCACCGCGACCCCGGCACTGCTGGGGACGGTGGACCTCGTCGGGCCGGGGGACAGCCGCACGACGCTGGCCGCGGCCTTCGAATTCGCCCGCAACCAGGGCGACGCCTGGGCCTACGTGACAGAGGCGCTGCTGCGCGACCTAGAGCGGGTGGACATGGGCACCGAGCCCGAGCAGCCGCTGCCTGATGACGGCCGGCTCCACGCCCTGGGCGGGCCGCTGGACCTGGGCGCCGTGCTGGGGCGCCGCACGGCCGAGATGCATCGCGCGCTCTCGGGCGGCACGCTCGAGGACGGCTTCGGCGAAGAGCCTATGACTGCCGCGGCCCTTCAGGACCTCGTGGACGAGACGTTGGAGGAAATGACCGCACGGCTGGACGAGGTGGACCAGGCGCAGGCCCGCCTGCCCGAGGCCGCGCAGGAGCTGACGCGCCGCCTGCTTGGGCGCCGGGACGCGCTGCTGGAGCGAATCGAGTCGCTGGGGCGCGAGACGCCGTCGGGTGGCCAATGCCGCATCCACGGCGATTACCACCTGGGCCAGGTGCTTGTGGCCCAGAACGACGTGCGGATCATCGACTTCGAGGGCGAACCTGCGCGGTCACTGGAGGAGCGCAGGCAGCGGACCTCGCCCTTGCGCGACGTGGCCGGGATGCTGCGCAGCTTCGACTACGCGCTCTGGTCCACCACGCGGCGGCGGATCGAGCTGGGGGCCGACCCCGAGCGCACCGCCGCAGGCGTGGCGGGCTGGCGCGAGGCCACCGAGGACGCCTTCCTCCGGGCCTACCGCGAAGGGATGGAAGGCACGACGCTGCACCCGGCCTCGGCCGAATTCGAGCAGCGCCTTCTCGATCTCTTCCTGATCCGCAAGGCGGCCTACGAGGTCGGCTACGAACTTTCCATGCGTCCCGACTGGCTCGACATTCCGCTGCGCGGTCTGCTGGCCCTGTCGGGGGACGAGGAGCCCGCCGCATGACCAGCACCACCCTTCCGCCCACCGCACCCTCCGCCACGGAGATCGAGGCCATCCTGCGGGGCCAGCACGGCGATCCGTTCCGTATCCTGGGCCTGCACCGGGCCGAGGGGGGCGGGCTGTGGCTCAACGTCTTTGCCCCCGATGCGGCCGAGATCGAAGTGCTGGACCGGCGCGGCCGGCCCCTTGGCCGAATGGAGATGATCCACCCCGAGGGTTTCTTCCACGCGGTCTTTTCGGGGAAGTCGAAGCCCTTTCCCTACCGCCTGCGCTGCAGCCGCGACGGCGAGCAATGGGACCGGCACGACCCCTACGGCTTCGGCCCCGTGCTGGGAGAGATGGACGAGTACCTCCTGGCCGAGGGGCGCCACGAAGAGCTGTATCTTCGCCTCGGCGCCCACCCGATGGAGCACGGGGGCGTGCCCGGCGTGTCCTTTGCCGTCTGGGCGCCGAATGCCCGGCGGGTCAGCGTGGTCGGCGACTTCAATTCCTGGGACGGGCGACGTCACCCGATGCGCCGCCGCGGTGCCGCCGGGATATGGGAGATCTTCCTGCCCGGCCTCGAGGCAGGCGCGATCTACAAATACGAGATCCTCAATGCCTACGGCCACCTCCAGCCGCTGAAAGCCGACCCGGTGGGCTTTGCCGCCGAGTTGCCGCCCGCCACCGCCTCCGTCGTCTCCGGCCTGCCCCGTATCGACTGGAGCGATGCGGACTGGACCGCCGCCCGAAGCGACATGCGCGATCGCCCGGTCTCGATCTACGAGGTCCACCTGGGAAGCTGGCGGCGCGATGCGCAAGGCGAGATGCTGGATTACGGCACGCTGGCCACCGAGCTGATCGATTACGTCACCGAGATGGGCTTTACCCATGTCGAGTTCCTGCCTGTTTCCGAACACCCCTTCTCGGGCTCCTGGGGGTATCAACCGATCGGGATGTTCGCGCCCACCTCGCGCTTCGGCACGCCCGAGGAGTTTGCCGCGATGGTGGACCGCCTGCACGGCGCTGGGATCGGCGTCATCGTGGACTGGGTGCCCGCGCATTTCCCCTCCGACGCGCATGGGCTGGCCGAGTTCGACGGCACGGCGCTTTACGAACATGCCGATCCGCGGCAGGGCTTCCACAAGGACTGGAACACGCTGATCTACAATTTCGGCCGGCGCGAGGTGGCGAACTTCCTGCGCGCCTCGGCCACGTTCTGGCTGCGCGAGCTGCACGTGGACGCGCTGCGCGTGGATGCCGTCGCCTCCATGCTCTACCTCGATTATTCCCGCGACGAGGGCGAATGGATCCCCAACCGTTACGGCGGGCGCGAAAACCTGGACGCGATCGAGTTCCTCAAGGGCGTGAACGAGACCAAGGCAAAGTACGCGCCGGGCACCATGACCATCGCCGAGGAAAGCACCGCCTGGCCGGGCGTGAGCCGCCCGGTGTCCGAGGACGGGCTCGGCTTCGACTTCAAGTGGAACATGGGCTGGATGCACGACACGCTCGAATACATGTCGAAGGATCCGATCCACCGGAAGCATCATCACCACGAGATGACCTTCGGCATCCACTATGCCTTTTCCGAGAATTTCGTGCTGCCGCTCAGCCATGACGAGGTGGTCCATGGCAAGGGCTCGCTGCTGGGCAAGATGCCCGGCGACCGCTGGCAGAAATTCGCGAACCTGCGCGCCTATTTCGGCTTCATGTGGACCCATCCGGGCAAGAAGCTGCTCTTCATGGGCGGCGAGTTCGGGCAGGAGCGTGAGTGGAACCACGACATCTCGCTCGACTGGCACCTGCTGGAAGATCCGGCCCATGAGGGGCTGCGCCTTCTGGTGCGCGACCTCAACGCGCTCTACCGCGCGCGCGGGGCGCTTCACGAACGCGACTGCGCGCCCGAGGGGTTCCGCTGGATCGAGGGCGGCGATACCGAGAACAGCGTCTTCTCCTATCTGCGCCTCGGCCACGAGGGCACGCCGCCGGTGGCGGTGATCTGCAACATGTCCCCCAATGTGCGCCACGAGTACCGCATCGGCCTGCCCGAGGGCGGCGCCTGGCGCGAGGTGCTGAATTCGGACGCTCAAATCTACGGCGGGTCCGGGGTCGCCAATATCGGCGCGATCAACACCGAGGAACGCGACCTTCACGGCCAACGTTACAGCGCCTCCCTCACCCTGCCGCCACTCGCGACCATCGTCGTCGCCCCGGAGTAGACCCCACATGCCCAAATCCCCAGCCGTTCACACCGGCCGCCGCGTCCTGCCGGGCAACGACCGGCCCCTCGGCGCGACCTGGGACGGGAGCGGCACGAATTTCGCGCTGTTCTCGGCCAATGCCACCAAGGTGGAGCTTTGCCTCTTCGACAGCCGCGGCCGGCGCGAGTTGGAGCGCGTGGCGCTGCCGGAATTCGCCCACCAGATCTGGCACGGCTACCTGCCCGAGGTGCGGCCCGGCCAGCTTTACGGCTACCGCGTCCACGGGCCCTACGCGCCCGAGGCGGGGCACCGCTTCAATCCGAACAAGCTGCTGCTCGATCCCTATGCGCTCCGGCATCACGGCACGTTGCGCTGGCACGACGCGCTGCATGGCTACCGGATCGGGCACGACAAGGCCGACCTGTCCTTCGACCGGCGCGACAGTGCCTTCGTCATGCCGAAATGCGTGGTGGAGGACACCGCCCATACCTGGGGCGGCGACTTCCGCCCCGAAACTCCCTGGTCGGAGACGATCATCTACGAGGCCCATGTCGGCGGCATGACCCTGGGCCGCGATGACCTGGAGGATCCGATCCGCGGCACCTTCGAGGGGCTGGCCGATCCGCGCACCATCGACCACCTCGTGAAGCTGGGCGTCACCGCGGTGGAGCTTCTGCCGGTCCAGTCCTACCACGACGAAGGCCACCTCATCGAAAAGAACCTCGTCAACTGGTGGGGATACAACACGCTGGGCTTCTTCGCCCCGGCCCAGCGCTACCTGACGCCGAACGGCAAGCTGAACGAGTTCAAGCTGATGGTCCGCCGGATGCACGAGGCGGGGATCGAGGTGATCCTCGACGTGGTCTACAACCACACCGCCGAGGGCAACGAGCTGGGACCGACCCTGTCCTTCCGGGGGATCGACAATGCCAGCTACTACATGCTGGACGAAAACCCGCGGCATTACTACGACACCACCGGCTGCGGCAATTCGCTGAACCTGCGGCACAGCCGGGTGCTGCAGATGGTGATGGATTCCCTGCGCTACTGGGTGGAGGTCTGCCATGTCGACGGCTTCCGCTTCGACCTGGCCACGACGTTGGGGCGCGATCACGCCAGCTTCAACCGCGAGGCGGTGTTCTACGAGGCGATCCGCCAGGACCCGGTGCTGCAGACCGTCAAGATGATCGCCGAGCCCTGGGATACCGGGCCCGATGGCTACCAGCTGGGCAATTTCCCCCCGGTCTGGGCGGAGTGGAACGACCGGTTCCGCGACAATGTCCGCGCCTACTGGAAGGGCGATGCCGGCGTGATGCGCAAGATGTCGGACGGGCTGCTGGGCTCTGCCGCGACCTTCGGCCATGACGGACGGCGGCCCTGGAGCAGCATCAACTTCGTGACCGCCCATGACGGTTTCACCCTGATGGACCTCGTCAGCTACAACGAGAAGCACAACGAGGAGAACGGTGAGGACAACCAGGATGGCCACGACCACAACCTGAGCTGGAACTGCGGCACCGAGGGGCCGACCGACGATCCCGAGATCAACGCCCTGCGCGACCGCCAGCGGCGCAACATGATCGCCACGGTCCTGCTGAGCCAGGGCACGCCGATGCTGCTGATGGGCGACGAGCAGGGGCGCAGCCAGAACGGCAACAACAACGCCTATTGCCAGCCCGGCGAGATCAACTGGCTGAGCTGGGACGAGGCCGACGACGATCCGCAGTTTCGCGACTTCGTGCGCGGGCTGGTGAGGATCCGACGCTCGCGCCCGCATTTCACCGATCCGCATTTCCTGCACGACTGGCCGCAGCCGGGCGCGCCGCGCTGCGCGGGCTGGCTGCACCCGGAGGGCCGGCAGATGACGCCGGAGGATTGGGAAGACGACGAGAGCCGCTGCACCGGCCTGCTGCTGCAGCTGGTCCGGCAGGGCTCGGCCCTGGTGCTGATCAATGCCGGGGAGGCTGCGGTGAATTTCCAGCTGCCGGGCGCGCCCGAGCGGGACTGGTGGCGGCTGGTCGACACGGCCCGAGGCTATGCCAACCCGCGTTCGCGCCACCGCGACCGGGGCTCGGTGGAGCTGCCGCACCGGTCCCTGCTCCTGCTGGAAAGCACCGACGATGACTGAGGCCACCGATAGCCGGGGTGCCCCGACGCGGGTCCACGCAGCGCCTGTCAGTCGGGCACCAGAGCTCCACCGCCTGCCCTTGGCTGAGGGCACAGACGACGCGATCCATCCCGGCCGGGCCTCCGGTTCTCCACTGGACCGGCCGAAGCCCCGCCACCCCACGCGCTCCTTTTTGGAAGGCACCGCTCATGAGTAACGCCGGCTACAGCTGGGGCGCCGTGCCGCAGGGCGATGGAGACTGGCTCTTCCGCCTCTGGGCGCCGGGGCTCGACCGCCTGACCCTGCGGCTGGAGGGGGACGACATCGCGATGTCCCCCGGTACGGATGGCTGGTTCTCCTGCACCGCCCCGGCCGAGGAGGGCGACAGCTACGCCTATGTCATGCCCGACGGGCTTGTCGTGCCCGACCCGGCCAGCCGGCGGCAGGAGGAAGGCGTTCACGGTCCCTCGCGGCTCACCGCGCCGCGGGAGCAGCCGTTCTGGGCCGGCCGGCCCTGGGAAGAGGCGGTGATCTACGAGCTGCATCTCGGCACCTTCACCGAGGTCGGGACCTGCCGCGCCGCGATCGGGGAATTGCCGGCGCTGGCCGAGCTCGGCATCACCGCCATCGAGATCATGCCGGTGGCGCAGTTCGGCGGCGACCGCGGATGGGGCTATGACGGGGTCCTGCCCTACGCGCCGCATCCCGCCTACGGCTCGCCCGACGACCTGCGCGCCCTGGTCTCCGCCGCACATGAGCTGGGCCTGATGGTCCTGCTCGACGTGGTCTACAACCATTTCGGGCCCGACGGGAACTACCTGCACGCCTATGCGCCCGACTTCTTCGACCCGGACCGCCACACCCCCTGGGGCGCCGGGATCGACTATACCCGCCCGCCGGTGCGGCGCTTCTTCATCGAGAACGCGATCTACTGGCTGCGCGAATTCGGCTTCGACGGCCTGCGGCTCGACGCGATCGACCAGATCCGCGACCCGTCGCGCCCGGACCTGCTGGTCGAACTGGCGGTGGAGCTGCGCGCCGCCCTGCCCGGCCGGCCCGTCCACCTGACGACGGAGGACAATCGCAACGTCGCCTACCTGCACGAGCGGGCGGCCGACGGGTCGGTGCCGCTTTATTCCGGGGAATGGAACGACGATTTCCACAACGCCGCCCATGTCGCCGCGACCGGCGAGGCGGAAGGGTATTACGAGCCCTATGCCGCCGATCCCTGGCCCCTGCTGGGGCGTGCGCTGGCCGAGGGATTCGCGTTCCAGGGCGAAGGCGGGCGGGGCGAGCCCTCCGCCCACCTGCCGCCCGCCGCCTTCGTGGATTTCCTGCAGAACCACGACCAGGTGGGCAACCGGGCGCTGGGGGAGCGGCTGTCGGCGCTCGCCCATCCGGAGATGCTGGAGGCGCTGACCGCGATGCTGCTGCTGTCGCCGCATATCCCCATGATCTTCATGGGTGACGAATATGCCGAGCCTCGGCCGTTCCTGTTCTTCGCCGGGTTCGAGGGCGAGCTGGGACAGGCGGTCACCAAGGGACGGCGGGGCGAATTCGCGGGCTTCTCCTCCTTCGCCGCGGCCGAGATCCCGGACCCGATCGACCCCGAGACCTTTCGCGCCTCCACGCTGGACCGCCGCCACCGCGAGACCGCGGAAGGCCGCGCGGCGCAGGACCGGATGCGGGAATTGCTGGCGCTCAGACACCGGCACATCGTGCCTTACCTCGCCGGGACGGGCGCCGGGTCAGGCCGGCTGCTGACCGCCCGGGACGGGTTGATCGCCGTGGACTGGCAGCTGAACGGCGCGACGCTGGCCCTGCGGGCGAACCTGGGCGAGACGGAGGTCGAGCTGCCGCCCGCCGCCGGCGACGAGATCCACCGCGTCGGCCGGCCCGGCGCACCCCGGTCCGTCCTGCATTTCCTCGAGGTGTCGCCGTGAGTGCGACGCTCGACAGGCTGGCGCGGCACCACGGCCTGACGCTCTCCTATGATGCGCCCGGCACGGAGGCCCGGCGCCCGGTTCCGCCGGAGACCATCCGCCTGATCCTCGAGGGGCTGGGTGTCGATCCCGGTGCCGCGACTTCCGGCCCGCCTGCCCCGCAATCGATGAAGGTGCCGGAGGGCGCCGAATGCTGGCTGCCGCCCTCGCTCGGCGCGGCGCCGGGCTGGGGGATCTTCTGCCAACTCTACGAATTGCGTGCGGCCCGCAACTGGGGGATCGGGGATTTCGCCGACCTGGCGCGGCTGGCGCGGCTCTGCGGCGCGGCGGGGGCGGATTTCCTGGGGGTGAACCCGCTCCACGCCCTCTTCACTGCCGACCCCGGCCGGGTGAGCCCCTTCTCCCCCTCCAGCCGGCGCTTTCTCAACCCGCTCTATATCGCGGTGGACGATCTGCCCGGCGCGGAAGAGCCGCCCGAAGTACCGGCCCTGCGGGAGACCGACCTCGTGGACTACCCCGCCGTGGCGCAGGCGAAGCTCCGGGCGCTGCGCGACATCTTCGACCGCCAGCCCTTCGCCGGGCAGGCGGAGGAGGACAGCTTTGCCGCCTTCGTCGCGGAGGGCGGGGAGCCGCTGCAGCTCCACGCAAGGTTCGAGGCGCTGTCGCATCGCATGGTCGCCGACGGTCACGGCGCCGGATGGCGCGACTGGCCCGCGGCGCTGCAGGACCCGGCCGGGTCCGAGGTGGCGGCGCTGGCGCGAACGCTCTCGACCGAGATCCGATTTCACCTCTGGCTGCAATGGGTGGCGCGCCGGCAGCTTCACCAAGCGCAGGAGGCCGCGCGGGAGGCCGGCATGCGGATCGGCCTCTATCTCGACCTCGCGGTGGGTGAGGCGCCGGACGGCTCCTCCACCTGGTCGGGGGCCGCGGCCACCCTGCCCGGCCTGACCATCGGCGCGCCGCCCGACATGTTCGCCACCCACGGGCAGAACTGGGGCCTTTCCGCCCCGTCGCCCACCGCGCTGGCCGCCGCGGAATTCGCGCCGTTCCGCGACATGATCGCCGCCCAGCTGGCCGAGGCGGGCGCCCTGCGCATCGATCACGTGATGGCGCTGTGGCAGCTTTTCCTGATCCCCGAGGGCAAGACGCCGGCCGAGGGCACCCACCTGCGGCAACCCTTCGGCGACCTGCTGAAAGCACTGGCCGAGCTGTCGCGCGAGAACGAGGCGCTCGTCATCGGCGAGGATCTGGGCTTTGTCCCCAAGGGCTTTCGCGCGGCGATGCGGCGGGCCAACATCTTGTCTTACCGGATCCTCTATTTCGAACAGACCGACCGCGGCTTCGTCAGCATGGACAAATACCCGGCCTCCGCGCTGGCCTGCATCTCCACCCATGACCTGCCGGTGATGCAGGGCTGGTGGCAGGGCATCGACATCGCCCTGCGCGAAGAGCACGGGCTGGTCGATCCCGAGACCTCCCGCCAGCACGAGGCACACCGCCAGCGCGAGCGGGCCGGCCTGCTGCGGGCCTTCCGCCGCGGCGGCGTGCTGGAGGGCGACGCCAAGGCGGGGGCCGAGGAGCTGCCCCACGCGGTTCTCGACGCCGCGCACCGCTTCCTCGCCCGGACGCCCTGCCTGCTGAACGGCGTGCGGCTGGCGGACCTGGCCGGCCCCGCCGCGCCCACCAACCTGCCCGGAACGGTCGATGCCTATCCCAACTGGCGCCCGCGCAGCCCGATTCTGCTGGAGGATCTCGCCGCTCACCCGCCCTTCCGGCGCATCACCGCGCTGATGCGGGCCGAGCGGCCACGGCCGGAGGCCCATCCATGAAGCTGCCCACCGCCACCTACCGCCTGCAATTCCGCAACGGGATGGATTTCGACCGGGCCGCGGCGCTCGCGCCCTACCTCTCCGGGCTCGGGGTCAGCCACCTCTACGCCTCCCCGCTCTTCACCGCGACGCAGGGCTCGACCCATGGCTACGACGTGACCGATCCGACGCAGATCGACCCCGCCCTCGGCGGCCGCGAGGGGCTGGAGCGGCTGTCGGCCGCGCTGAAGGCTGAGGGGCTTGGACTGATCCTGGACATCGTGCCGAACCACATGGCCTTCGCGCCCGAAACGCCCTGGCTGCGCGACCTGTTGCGCCACGGCGCGGCCAGCCGCTATGCCCGCCATTTCGACGTCGATCCCGGCCAGGGGCGCATCCGCCTGCCCTGGCTGGTGGCGCCCTTCCACCGGCTGGCCGCCGAGCGCGCCTTTACGGTCGAGGACGATCCCGACGGCCCGGTCATCGTGACCGGAGGGCTGCGCATCCCGCTGGCAGAGACACCGACGCTCGCCGCCGCCCGAACCGACCCGGAGGCGATCCCCCGGCTGCATGACGAACAGCCCTGGCAGGCCGTACACTGGCGGACGGAGATGGACCGGATCAGTCATCGCCGCTTCTTCAACATCACCGGGCTGATCGGCGTCCGCGTCGAGGATCCGGAGGTCTTCGAGGATGTCCACCGCCTGCTCTTCGACCTGACCGATGCCGGCATCGTCGACGGTATCCGGATCGACCATGTCGACGGGCTCGCCGATCCGGCCGGCTACCTGGCGCGGCTGCGGCAGCGCGTGCCGGACCTTCCGATCTGGATCGAGAAGATCCTGACCGGCCCCGAGCGCCTGCCCGACTGGCCCGTCGAGGGCACCACCGGCTACGAGATCGGCCGCGCCCTGACTCGCGTGCTGACCGACGAGGACGGCCTGGCCCGCCTCACCGGGTGCTACCGCGAGGTCACCGGCCGCCGCGCCCCGTTCGACAGGGTCCTGGCCCAGGCCAAGCGGCAGATCCTGACGCAGGATCTCTCGGCCGAACTCTGGTCCCTGCAGGAGATGTTCCAGGTGTTGCTCGCCCAAGGCCCCGAGACCCGCGAGCTTGGCCCCGAGGCGGCGCGCCAGGCCCTGCTGGCCTTCATCGAGGCGTTCCCGCGTTACCGCACCTACATGACCGCGGACGATGTCCCGCCCGAGGAGGCCCAGCTGGTGCGGGACACCGTGGCCCGGGCGGATCCCGGCCTGCTTGCCGGCGAAGCTCTGCAGGCCCTGGGCGATCTGCTGACGGCGGAGGGCGATGCGCCCGCGCAGTTCCGCATCCGCCTGCAGCAGGTCACCGGCGCGGTGACGGCCAAGGCCCAGGAGGACACCGCCTTTTACCGCGAGCTGCGGCTGCTCGCCATGAACGAGGTGGGCGGCGAACCCGATGACGGCGCGCTCCCCGTGGCGGAGTTCCACGCGCTCATGTCAGAGCGGGCGGAGCGGGCGCCCTATGCGCTGACCCTCACCTCATCGCATGACACGAAACGCTCGGAAGATGCCCGCGCCCGGCTTGTCGCCGCCACGCGCGCGCCTTCCTCCTTCGAGGATTGGCACGCCAACTGCGCGGCGCTGGCGCCCGAGGGGCTGGATCCGAACCTGGTCTGGTACCTCGCGCAGTCCCGCCTTGCCCTGGGCCGAGACGCGCCGGAGGCCGCCGACCGCCTGGCCGATCACGCGGTCAAGGCGCTGCGCGAGGCCAAGACGCAGAGCTTTCACACCGCCCCCGACGAGGCGCTCGAGGCCGAGGCGCAGCGTTTCGCCCGCCAGTTGGCCGCGCTCGACCCGGCGATCCCGGCGCTCGACCCGCTGGAGCAGGCGGCGCGCGACGTGGTGCTGGCACATACGGCGCTCAAGCTCGTCATTCCCGGCATACCGGACATCTACCAGGGGGCCGAGACGGTCCTCCTTGCCCTCACCGACCCGGACAACCGGCGCGCGGTGGACTTCCCGCGCCTCGAACGTGCGCTGGCCGATCCTTCCTGCCTGCCCGAGGGACTCTTTCGCGAGAAATTCCGCCTCACCCGGACCCTCCTTGCCCTGCGACGCCGCCTGCCCGACCTCTTCCTGCACGGCAGCTACGAGCCCGCGGAGGCCCCTGCCAGCATATTCGCCTTCACCCGCCGCCATGCCGGCCAGTCGCTGCATTGCCGGGTGATCCCTGCGGACAAGGCCCCGCCCGCCCCTGAACTCCAGGCGGGTTCCGAGCGCATCTGGCCGGAGCAAGGCCCCCCGAACGGCCCGGTCCTGATCGAGCTGGCAAAGGAGTGACCACCCCGTCATCCCGGTCCTCCTGGGAAGACCGCACCTTTGGAAGCTCCGGTCCCTTGCCCCCATCGCGCGCCATGCGCCCCCTGCGCCGCCCGAGCCTTCCTCCTCCCGGCCATTGAGCGCTTTTTCCGGCTCCGGCCAGTTTTGCCTTGTACTCCCTCTGTTTGCTTGGATATACGCGTCCGCGGAGACGTGGCCGAGTGGTCGAAGGCGCTCCCCTGCTAAGGGAGTAGGCCCGGAAGGGTCTCGAGGGTTCGAATCCCTTCGTCTCCGCCATATCTTCTTACTAATAGAATTGCGCTGGCGCCCCGGCGCGGCGAGTTGGCATCAACTTGAGAGTCAGCGTCAGGTAACCGTATGGTTCTCCGCTGAATGGTCCCGCCCTGCCCGGGGGACGCATCATGATCTCTCGCGGACCGCAAGCTTGAGGCTCGGACGCGCAATCCCTGATCGACTGTGCCCTCTACGGGGACGACGTCGGCAACAAGCCGCACCTACCGTTCGGCGGGCTGCGCTCCGGAGAGAGTGAAGTGGGACGGGAAAAGGCCCGCGAGAAAGCGCAGGACGATGCGCGTCGCCTCCTCGCGGCGAAAGGCGTGGGGGTGGAGCAGGAAGTCCGCCCACATCCCCTCCAGCAGGGCGAGGGTGCCATGGGCCGCGTCGCGCGCCACCTGCTCGGGTTCGGGACATTCCGCCGAACGGGCAATCGCCAGGAAGGTCTGGAAGATCCGGTTGCGCAGCCGCGCGTCCCGCGTGTTGCTGAAGACGGCGATCGAATCCCGCTTTCGCGCTTCGCCCCGGAACGCGTACCAGATATTGGCGTAGCGCTCGTTCAGCAGATCGACGCTCAGATCGGTGCGCACGATCGCCTCCACCTGTTCCTCGGGGCTCGGCCCCGCGGCCAGGAGCGCGGCGTCCAACGTATCGTAATACTGCGCGTTCAGCTGTTGCGCCGCCTCTTCGAGCAGCTTGTCCTTGCCGTCGAAATGCAGATGGATCATGCCGCGCGAGAGACCGGCGCGTTCGATGATCGCACTGACCGAGGTGCCGGCGATTCCCAGCTCGGCGACGCAGTCCAGGGTCGCCGTGATCAGCGCCATCCTGTTGCGTTCGCGAAGGATGTCCCGGGTCGGCTTCTTGTCCACCTGCCGCTCCATGAGTAACCTAATTACCTGAACTTTAGCGATATTCTCAGCCAGCACAACGCCCCCGGCGCGGCCTCCGCAACGTCAGGCGGAACAATTTTCCCCAAAAAATGGACAAGCGTCCATTTTTCGATTAGGCACAGTCTCGCTTCAGCCAGAAACCGGCAAGAGGAGAGAAGAGTGCCGCTGCGCACCGATACATCGAAAGGTCTCGCCCTGGGCGCGCCGGCGACGCTCTATGTCGGCCTGCTGGTGGTGGCGCCCCTGGGCATGCTGGTCGCCTACAGTTTCTGGACCCAGACCTACGTCGCCATCGACCACAGCCTCACCTGGGAGAATTACCGGTCGGCCATCGGCGACCCGCTGGTCCGGCACCTGCTTTTCCGCTCGGTCTGGATCGCGGCGCTGGTCACGCTGATGACGGTCCTGCTGGCCTATCCGATCGCCTATTTCATCGCCTTCCGGACCGAGCGCAAGGCGCTCTGGCTGCTGCTCATCACCATCCCGTTCTGGACCAGCTACCTGCTCCGGGTCTTCGCGTGGAAGCTCATCCTGGGCTTCAACGGGCTGCTGAATTCCGGGCTTCAGGGCCTGGGTCTCATCCACGAGCCGATGACCTGGCTGCTCTACAACGAGTTTGCCGTCGTGCTGACCCTCGCCCATGCCTGGGCGCCCTTCGCGATCCTGCCGATCTACGTGTCGCTGCAGAAGATCGATCGCCGCCTGCTGGAGGCCGCCACGGATCTCGGCAGTGGCAAGCTGGAGAGGTTCTTCCGCGTGACCCTGCCGCTGACCATTCCCGGCATCATCTCGTCGAGCCTGATCATCTTCATCCCCACGGTCGGCGACTACGTGACGCCGGCGCTGGTCGGCGGGGCGGACGGCAAGATGATCGCCAATCTCATCCAGGTGCAGTTCGGCCCGGCCAACGACTGGCCGCTCGGGGCCACGCTGTCGCTTCTGGCGATGGTGACCGTGGGGATCGTGGCCGTGGGCTATGTCCTCCTGCTCCGTTTCCTGGGGAGCCGCATCCGATGAAACGCCTCAGACGCCTCCTGCCAGGTCTCGGCACCTATGCCGCGCTCTACCTGGCCTTTCTCTACCTGCCCGTCCTGCTGCTGCCGCTCTTTTCGTTCAGCGAAGGCACCATCGTGGCCTTCCCGATCAAGGGCTTCACGCTGGACTGGTACGCCCAGCTGGGCGAGGCCGATACCCTGCTGCATTCGCTCGCCAACAGCGTCATCGTCGGCGGATCGACCGCGGTGCTGAGCACGGTCCTGGGGCTGTTTGCGGCCCGCGCCTATGTCCGGCACAGGTTCTTCGGGCGCGAGATCTCGGAAGGGATCGTGATGCTGCCGCTGGTCATTCCGGGCATCATCGTTGCCTCCTCCATGCTTGTCCTGTTCCTGTTCCTGGGGCTCAGACCATCGCTGCCCGCGGTGATCCTGGGTCATACCTTCCTCACCGTGCCCTTCGCCGTGTCGATCCTCAAATCGGCGTTCGACGAATTCGATCCGGCGCTCGAGGAAGCGGCCTACGACCTGGGCGAGACCACGATCGGCGTCTTCCGCCGGGTGACCATGCCGATCATCGGCCCGGGCATCGTCTCCAGCCTGCTGGTGACCTTCACCGTCTCTTTCGACGAATTCGTCCTGGCGTTCTTCCTGTCCGGAAACCGGCCCACCCTGCCGGTCTATATCTGGAGCCAGATCCGCTTTCCCGCAAAGCTACCCAACACCCTGGCGCTGGGGTCGCTTCTGCTGGCCTTTTCCGTGCTGCTGCTGCTGACCGCCGAGTATTTCCGGCGCCGGGCGGCGACCGGCCAGGGCGCCAGAAAGGAGTCCCGAGATGACCGCTGAAACCATCATCGAACTGTCCGGCGTCGAGAAGCGGTTCGGCACGCTCACGGCGGTGCGCGATCTCGACCTGGAGCTCGTGAAAGGTGAGTTCTTCTCGCTTCTCGGCCCGTCGGGATGCGGCAAGACCACCGCCCTGCGGATGATCGCGGGGTTCCAGGAGCCCAGTTCCGGAACCATTCGGATCGACGGCGAGGACGTGTCGACCGTTCCCGCGAACCGGCGTCCGACCAACATGGTCTTCCAGAGCTATGCCATCTTCCCGCATCTCGACGTGGGCGACAATGTGGGCTTCGGGCTGCACCGCTCGGGCCTGTCCCGCAAGGAACGGCGGGCGCGCGTCTCCGAGGCGCTGGAGCTGGTCGAGCTCGGCGGCTACGAGCGCCGTCGTGCGAACCAGCTTTCGGGCGGGCAGCAGCAGCGCGTGGCCCTCGCCCGCGCGCTGGTCATGCGGCCCAAGGTGCTTCTCCTGGACGAGCCGCTGTCGGCGCTGGACAAGAACCTGCGCGAAGCGATGCAGCTGGAGCTGCGTCGGCTTCAGCAATCCATCGGCATCACCTTCGTGATGGTCACCCACGACCAGTACGAGGCGATGACCATGTCGGACCGGATCGGCGTCATGTTCAACGGCCAGCTGGAACAGGTGGACACGCCCCAGACGCTCTATGCCAGCCCGGGCACCCGCAGCGTGGCCAACTTCATCGGCGGGATGAACTTCCTGCCGGCCCGACTGCATAACGAGGGCGGCGGCACATTGGACATGGAGATCGCCGGCTTCGGCGCCATGGCCGTGGGGCGCAACCCGAACGTCGCCGATCACGGGCGCAATGCGCTGGTGGGAATCCGGCCCGAACAGCTGGAGATCGCGGCCCATCGGCCCGAGGGCTACGACAGCACGGTCCAGTGCAGGGTCGCCGACATCGCCTTCTACGGCGAGTCCATCCACTACTTCGTCGAGGTCGACGGCGTACCGGAGACGATGACCGTCGCCGTGCCGAACTACTTCCACTCGGTCGATTTCACGCGCGGGGCGACCGCGTGGCTCGGCGTGCAGGCCGCGTCGGTCATCGACCTGGGCCGCAACCGCGATAACGAAACCCAACAAGGAGAGAAGACATGAACACCTGCACCACCCTGCGCGGCGCCGCCGCGGCGGCCGCCCTCCTGGCTGGCCCCGCCCTCGCTGCCGGCGACGAGCTGACGGTCTTCGACTGGTCGGGCTACGAGGATCCCGGCTTTTTCGGAAGCTACGTGGAGAAGCATGGCAGTGCCCCCTCCTACACCTTCTTCGGCAGCCAGGACGAGGCGTTCACCAAGCTCCAGTCGGGCTTCGAGGCCGATCTCGCCCATCCCTGCACCGACGCCACCCGCAAGTGGGCGGCCGCCGGCCTGATCCAGCCCATCGACACCGACAAGATCGAGAACTGGGACGCGATCCTGCCGGCGATCCGCGACGTGGACGGGGTCACCTTCGACGGCGAGACCTGGATGGTGCCCTTCGACTGGGGCAATACCGGCCTCATCTACCGCACCGACAAGGTGGACGAGAGCGAGATTTCGCTCCAGGCGCTCGCCGATCCCGCGAACGCCGGCAAGGTCGCCCTGCCCGACGGCGCCCCGAGCGCCTATGCCATGGCGGCACTCGCGACCGGCTCGGCCGAGGATTACACCCACATGAGCGACGCGCAGTTCCAGAAGGCGTCGGACTTCCTTCGCAAGGTCCATCCGAACGTGCGGTTCTACTGGTCCGATCCCGGTCAGCTTGACCAGGCGCTGGCCAGCGGCGAAGTGGCGATGGGCTGGGCCTGGAACCAGACCGAGCTGAACCTGATCTGGAACGACACGCCGGCCCGCATGATGCGCGGCGAAGACAAGGGCATCGCGACCTGGGTCTGCGGCTATGTCCACCTGAAGGGCTCCACCGCCTCCGATGCGCAGGTCTACGACATGCTCAACGCCCTGACCGACGCGGCCAGCGGCAAGTACATCATCGAATCCTGGGGCTACGGCCATGCCAACGGCGACGCCTTCGAGGCGGCCGACCCGGAGCTGGTGAAGACCTACGGCTTCTCCGACGCCGAGGACTTCTTCGAGGGCACGCTGTTCTTCGACGCGGTGGAGCCGGAACTCGAAGCGCGGATGCTGCAGGAATACGAGCGCATCAAGGCCGGCTTCTGATCCGGCCACCGGGCGGGCCGGCACAGCGTCCGGCCCGCCCCGTCGAGCAGCAACAGACATTCACGAACCAGGGGCCTGCGGCGATGGCGAACAGGTATTCCGTGCTTTTCGAGCCGGTGAAGATCGGCCCGGTCGAGACACGCAACAGATTCTACCAGGTGCCCCATTGCGACGGCATGGGGCATCTCCGCCCGCGCGCGGAGGCCGCCGTGCGCGGCATGAAGGCGGAGGGCGGCTGGGGCGTCGTCTGCAACCAGGAGACCGAGATCCACCCCACCTCGGACCTGTCCCCCTATGCCGAGGGCAGGCTCTGGGATGACCGCGACGTGCCGGCGCTGCGCCTGACCACCGAGGCGATCCATGCCCACGGGTCGCTTGCCGGGATCGAGCTTGCCCATAACGGCCAGAGCGCGCCCAACTGGCTCAGCCGCGCACCGTCGCTGGCCCCCTCCGAGACCGCGATCGACGGCGGCTTTCCGAAGCAGGCCCGCGCCATGGACAAGAGCGACATCCGCGACCTGCGGCGCTGGCACCGCGACGCGGCGCTGCGGGCGCGCGATGCGGGCTTCGACATCATCTACGTCTATGCCGGGCACCACATGACGCTCGCGCATCACTTCCTGCTGCCGCAATACAACGACCGCAGCGACGAATATGGCGGATCGCTCGAGAACCGGCTGCGCCTGACCCGCGAATTGCTGCAGGACACGCTGGAGGCGGTGGGCGACCGCTGTGCCGTGGCCTTCCGCTTTGCCGTCGACGAGATGGCGGGCCCGGACGCGATGCAATCCGCCGAGGAAGGCCGCGCCGTCGTGGAGCTGCTGGCCGAGATGCCGGATCTCTGGGACGTCAACGTCGCCGGCTGGCCGAACGATTCCGCGACCAGCCGCTTCGCCCCGAGCGAGGGCTACCAGACCGGCTACATCGATTTCGTCAAGCAGGTCACCAGCAAGCCCGTGGTCGGCGTCGGCCGCTTCACGTCGCCGGACATGATGGCCTCGTTGGTCCGAAAGGGCGTGCTCGACCTGATCGGCGCCGCCCGCCCGTCGATCTCGGACCCGTTCCTGCCGGAAAAGATCGCCCAGGATCGGGTCGAGGACATCCGCGAATGCATCGGCTGCAACATCTGCGTCTCGGCCGACACCCTGGGCGTGCCGATCCGCTGCACCCAGAACCCCACCATGGGCGAGGAATGGCGCCGCGGCTGGCACCCCGAGAAGATCGAGCCGAAGGGCGACGAAGACCAGGCGCTCGTCGTCGGGGCCGGGCCCGCGGGGCTGGAATGCGCGATGCAGCTCGCCCGGCGCGGCTATCACGTCACCCTGGCCGAGGCGGGCGACAGCCTGGGCGGCCGGGCCCTGCGCGAGGGCGACCTGCCCGGCCTGTCCGCCTGGAAGCGGGTCTCGGATTACCGCGTCGCCGATCTGCGCCAGCGGGCCAATGCCGAGATCTTCCTCGAAAGCCCGCTTTCCGCCGCCGAGATCCACGAGCTCGGCATCCCCAACGTCTTTCTCGCGACCGGCGCACGCTGGCGGCGCGACGGAAAGGGCCGTAGCGCCCGCCGCGGCCTTCCGATCGCGCCGGGCGCCCGGGTGTTCACGCCGGACGACATCATGGCGGGGCGCCTGCCCCCGGCGGGCAAGGTGGTGATCCACGACGACGACCAGGGCTACCTTGCCGGGGTCATCGCCGGGCAGCTCGCCGCGCGGGGGCTCGACGTGACCTTCGTCACGCCGGCGCCCGTGGTCTCGCCCTTCACCGCCTACACGCTCGAGCAGGAGCGCATCCAGGCGTCGCTGATCGAAAGCGGCGTGACCCTCGTCACCGGCCACGCGGTAAGCCGCGTTGACGAGGACGGCTGCCGCGCCGCCTGCGTCTATACCGGGCGCGAGCGCAGCCTCGACTGCGAAAGCGTCGTGCTGGTGACAGAGCGCGAACGCGACACCACGCTCCACGAGGCCTTGCGCGAGGCGCCCGGCGCGCTGCGCCATCTGCAGCTTATCGGTGACGCGCATGCCCCCGGCCTGATTGCCGACGCGGTCTATTCCGGCCACAAGGCGGCGCGCGACTTCGAACGCACTCCGGAAGAGATCGACAGCCAGCTCTTCCGCCGCGAAATCCCAGCCCTGAACGAATGGTGACGACATGCAACAACGCCCAGCGGAAATCGTCGACCTGAAGAAGGACTACGTGGAGGGGCACGCCCTGCCCCGCGCCTTCTACACGTCGCGCGAGGTCTACGACCACGACATCGCCGCCTACTGGAACCAAAGCTGGCTCTGGGCCGGGCATGTCAGCCAGATCCCCGAGCCCGGCGACTACTTCCTGTTCGACTACGGCCCGGAATCCATCATCGTCGTGCGGGACCGCGACGGCGAGATCCGCGCCCATCTCAATGTCTGCCGCCACCGCGGCTCGCGGGTCTGCGTGGAGCAGAGCGGCAGCGCCCGCAGCTTCGTGTGCCCCTACCACGCCTGGACCTTCGACCTTTCGGGCCAGCTGCGCGCGGGCCGGGCGATGGGGCCGGATTTCGACCCGGGCGAATACGGGTTGTTCCCGGCGCAGCTGCGCGTCTTCCAGGGGCTGATCTTCGTCTGCGCGTCCGACAGCCCCCCGCCGATCGATGCGGGCCTTGCGAAGCTTGCGCCACTGGCAGAGCCCTTCGGCCTCGACAACCTCAAGATCGCCGCCAAGCGGACCTACCCGGTGCCGGCCAACTGGAAGCTGGCGCTCGAGAATTACATGGAATGCTACCATTGCGCCCCGTCCCACAAGGAATACGCGCGGTCGCACACGCTCAAGGCACCCGAGCAGATGGACCGCCTGATGGCGCCCCTGCAGGAGCGGTCCCGCGAGATCGGCCTGCCGGTCGAGGAGATGGACCAGACGGGCCCCAATGCGCCGGCGCCGGGCGCCGATGTCTATTACCGCCGCTACCCGCTCTATCCCGGTTACGAGACCGGCAGCCGCGACGGCCATGCGCTCGCCCCGACGCTGGGCGCGCTCACCGGCCTCGATGGCGGCGCGACCGACATCCAGGTGGGGCCGCTGAACAATTTCCTCGTCTATGCCGATCACCTGCTTGGCTATCGCTTCATCCCCCGCGGGCTCCAGGAGACGGATATCGAGCTGGTCTGGATGGTGCGCGGCGACGCCGAGGAAGGTCGCGACTACTCGGTCGAGGATCTGACCTGGCTGTGGCACGTCACCTCGCTCGACGACGAGCGGATCATCCGCCACAACCAGAGCGGCGTGAATTCCCACCATTTCCGCCCCGGCCCGCTGGCCGACATGGAATGGGGCATCACCGGGTTCTACCAGGGCTACCTGGCGATGATCTGAGCTGCCGGGGGCGGTGCCGCGCCGCCGCCCCCCGCTTCAGGCGATCTGCGACAGGAGCCACGCCCGCAGCCGCTTGACCGCCGGACGGGTATCCGAGCGTTCGGGCGCGACGAGGTAATAGGCAAAGCCGGTCACCTGCTTGTGCCCGAACGGCGCCACCAGCTTGCCGCTGCGAAGCAGCCCCTCGCCGAACGGGCTGCGGTTCATGGCAAGGCCCAGCCCCTCCACCGCCGCCTGCAGCACCTGCGAGCGGGTGTCGAACATCAGCTGCGGCCGCTTGTTGCCCGGGGCGACCCCCGCGCCGCTCATCCATCCCTGCCATTCGTCGGCCACCAGGTCGCAGCCGATCAGGCAATGGGCAAAGACATCCTGCGCGGTCTCGAGCGGCTCCGCCCCGGCAAGGTAGTCGGGGGCGCAGACCGGAAATATCTCTTCCTCGATCAGCCGGTCGCAGATGAATTCCGCCGGTGGCGCATCGGCATAGACCACCGCCAGGTCCACGTCGCTGCCACCCAGGGCCTCGTCCTCGCCGCGGGATGTGAACTGCACCGGGATGTCGGGATTGGAGGACATGAACCCGGCGAGGCGCGGGATCAGCCAGAGCTGGGCGAAGGACTGGAAGACCCGGATCTTGATGGCGCCGGTATCCCGCGCCGCCTCCGTCCGGCGGGTGGCCGCGTCCATCCGGTCCAGCGCCTCGGCCAGCTGCTCGAAATAGGCCGCGCCCTCCGTCGTCAGCTCGAGCCCCTTCGCCTTGCGAACGAACAGCTTGACGCCCAGGAAGATCTCCAGCGACTTGATCTGGTGGCTGACGGCCGAGGCGGAGATCAGCAGCTCGTCGCTCGCATCCTGAAGCGAGCCCTTCCGCGCCGTGGCTTCGAAGGCGCGCATCGCCGCGAAAGGGGGAAGTCGTCTGGCCAATGTCACCGCCGGTCTGCCGTTCCTTCTATACCTCGCGCGTCAGGAGGGAATCGTCAAACGGGTAGTCCGACATCGGCTGAAGCCCGGTCTCGGTCACCAGGAACTGGTCCTCCAGCTTGACGCCCTCGGCACCGCCGGGTTCGCCGATATAGCTTTCCACGCTGATCACCATGCCGGTCTCCAGCACGCCGTCCCCGGTATAGCGGTCGAGATCGGCGGCGTGGGCGATGATCGGCTTTTCCCCGTGCATCCCCACGCCGTGAATGATCGAGGGGTAGCGCAGATCGTAGAAGCGCTCGGGGATCTTCCACGCCTTCTCGGCGATCTCGCGGAAGGTCATGCCCGGCTTGGCGATCGAGGCGTTGTGCTGGATCTGCTCCCAGGACATCTTGTAGAGCGACTTCTGGTAGCCGCTCGGCCGGCCCGGCGCGCAATGGAAGGTGCGCGAGATGTCGGCGTAATAGCCGTTGACCCCGATCGTGTCGGTGTCGAGCGCCAGCAGGTCGCCGGGCCGAAGCACCCGCGCCCCGGCCTCGTTGAACCACGGGTTCGTCTTGGGCCCGGAGCTGAGCAGGCGCGTCTCGATGAATTCGCCGCCGCCCAGCAGCACGCCGTGATACATCTCGGCAAAGAGCTCGTTCTCGCTCACCCCGGGATCGATCTTCTTCTCCACGTTCCACACCGCGGTCTCCACCGCCGACATGGAAAGGGCGAGGCAGGCCACCTCCTCGGGCAGCTTGATGCGGCGGGTGTGCAGGATCATCTGCATGCAATCCTCGACCTCCAGCCCCTCGGCTTCCAGCGCCAGGGCCAGCGTATGAGAGCAGCGGTCCATCCCCACGCGCAGGTTGCCTTCCCCGCAATCCTGCCGCATCAGCGCGGCGATCTCGGTCGCGAAGGGCTTGAGCACGTCGCGGTCCCGTCCGTTCACCGAGGCGAAGACGACCTTGGACTCGCGCGAATCCTGGATCGTCTCGAGCCAGGTTGAGATATGCGCGCTGCCCGGATACTCGAACAGGATCACGTCCCCCTCGAGCGGGATGTAGATGTAGCGGGTGGAGTTGCGCAGGAAATACCCGAACATGTTGCGGGACCCGGTCGCGTATCGCTGGTTGTAGGGGTCAAACAGCAGGACCGCGTCGAGGCCGTTCTCCCGCATCATCTCGCGCGTGCGGGCCAGCCGTTTCGTGCGCAACGCCACCTCGTCGAAATCGAGCGGGATGCTGTCGATCTGCGACGTGGTGCGATTGGCCACCTTCGGCAGGTTGGTGTCGATCTCGACCCGGTCGGGCGCTTCGCGGAGGTTGGGGTGGTCGTCCATCATGCCTGCCTCCTCAGCCGGTCAGCCCGTCGGCACGGCGACGCTCTTCGGAATGGCCCTCGGTGACGCGGCCGAAGATCTGGCGCGTCTTCTCGGGATTGCCCAGCTGGCCCGGCTCGCGGGAATAGGCGAAGATCACCGTGTGGCGGTCGGTCCCGCCCTTCACCTCGGTCACCCGGTGCAGCGAGTAGCGGCCGAAGAAGATCTGCAGGTCCCCGGGCCGCAGGTCCAGCCGGCGCACCGGACCGGTGCCGCCCTCCAGCACGTCGCCCACCGCATCGTAATTCTCCGCATGGGGGCTGCGGATTTGCGGGCAATATTCGAAGGCGCCGCCCTCTTCCGGCGGCTGGGTCAGCAGCGTGACGATGAATTCGTTGCTGTCGAAATGCCAGCCATGGCCGGTTCCCGGATGCAGCACGTTGACCACGAGCTGGGCCAGCGGGTCGCCGAAGTCGTGGATCTCGTCGAAGCCCAGGCAGGCGCCGACGAATTTGCGGAACTCCGGGGCGTGATAGAGCTGCCGGATACGGGTTTCGGGGGCGATGAAGTCACCGGCGACAAAGCCGTTGTCGCGCTGCACCTCGACGCCGAGAGGATGGCCCGGCTGCTGCGCCTTGTCGGGCAGCCCGCCATAGACCGTTGCCCGCGACGAGGTGAAATGCGCATGGGGCGCCAACGCGCGCGTCTCCGCGCCCAGCTGCGCCAGCGCGTCCTCCCGGATCAGCCCGCGCAGCACGCAGCACCCGTCCCGCTCCAGGTCGGCGCGGGCCTCTTCCACCCGCTGGCGATAGGCCTCGCTCGCGGGATCATGGAGCGGAAAGCGACTTGTCTCGACGCAATCCAGCGGCCCCCTCGACAGTTCGGCGTCCTGATTGTCCTGCATGGGTAGAAGCTCCTCGGTTCCGACATGTGCCGGCGCCGGGCGTGGCGCCGTTCGGTAGTCGTGAGGATCTTGGGGGGCATCCGTTTGCGTCTCAATTGAATTGGATCGCGGGCCCCGGAACGGGATTCAGGTGGGGAGGGAGACAGGGATCGCGACCGGCGCCGCTGCGGCGCGATGTTCAACGAGAAGCAGCAGTTGCGAGAGGCCGGTCTTGGCCCCACGCGCCCGTTCTGAGATGCCGCTCTGCCGGGGGACGTAGGTGGACCACGCCGCAACCGGACCGTCATCCGGCCGTCCCTGCGTCATCGCCGCGACAGGCCCTCAACACCAGTCCGCGAAACGAAAAGGCCGGGCGCAGGGGCCCGGCCTTTCGATTTTCCAGCTACGTGAGCCGCTCAGGCGCGGTTCGCGCGACGCCGCTTGCGGCCGACAAAGCCCAGCCCGCCGAGGCCCAGGGCCAGCAGCGGAAGCGCGGCCGGCACGGGGACGGCTGCCGTCGCTCCGGGCGCGGAGAACAGCACCGCGTTGGACAATGCGCCGCCCTCAAGGTCGTCATCGGTCCAGGTGCCGCTGTCGGAGGCCGTGTTCATGAAGTACACGGTCGAGGTCGTACTGCCTTTCAGCGAGAACACGTACCACTTGGTCGGATCGAATGAGAGCTCCTCCAGCTTCCAGGTCCCGGTCAGACCGCCAATCCCAGCGTCGGCAAAGCTGAACTGGTCGTTCCCGGACGCCTGGTCCCCGGCCGAACCATTCTGGTTGATCTCGACCTTGTCGACCTTGGTCCAGCCGTTGATGGCGACGCCATCGGCGAAGAAAAGGCCGTCCAGCTCCCCCACGGCGACATTGCCGCCCCTGTTCTTAATGCTGAAATTTCCGTCACAAGCGACCGAGGTCGTCATGTTCGAGAGTGCACAATCGTCGGTCGTTCCGCCACCGGCAAGAGTGATGGTGGCTGCGCCCGCCTGTCCCGCCAGCGCGACCAGTGCAGCCGCAAGCGTCAGGGCGCCGTATTTCTTAATCGTCACCTTTAAACACCTTCCAATACTAGACCGGAGCCAAATACGACCCTCGGCCGATGCGCCACAATATCGCCATTTTTATGATTCCTTGCAATAGCTTATGGATACTACTTTATGTTGTTAAACGTCAGCCCATCGCTCTTCCCTGCGTTGCTTGGTCAATGAGACCGCGCAGGCCCCTCGGCAAGCTCGGGACGCATTTTTTGGGACGAAGCACCCACCGCGCGGGGCCAGCCCGATGCGTCTCGCGGGACGAGCCGCGCGTTTCGTGCCGTCTCGCGGCAGTCTCGCACGCTCCGCACCACCTGGCGCCGCGAGCCGGACCGCCTGCAACACGCCGGACGTCACAGGCGCAGCACCGTTCCGGCCGAGCGAAAGACGCTTCAGCTAGCCCTGCGAGGACCGAGCATCATCCGACGCTTTTGCGGAATCGTCGGCATCCGCTTCGGCGATCAGCTTCGCGATCAACGGGGGCATCTCGCGGCAACCGCAGTTCTCGGCATGGGCGCGGTGCCAGGCAACACGCTCGGCGGTGGTGGGTTTCTTCGGCATCGGATGGGCCTCGTGCCAGGCCGCGTTCAGCTTGCCCATGGCGTAATCTCCCGAGAATGTCCCCCGAGGTTGCCCCCGGCCGACACGGGCCGCCATGATGCAGGTCAACGCGATCTCGGGGCCGCGCATAGAAAGAACCCGGCGCCACAGGCCGTAGTGGCGAAGAGGCAGGCCGAGCCCCCCGGGGCCACCGGAAGCGGCAGTTCGGAGCGGAACCGAACTGACAAGAAACAGCGGAAAACGCCTTCGACACCCGCCAAACAAGACGCGTCATCCATGAGGGTCTGGGAGAAGTGGCGCACCCGAAAGGATTCGAACCTTTGGCCTCTGCCTTCGGAGGGCAGCGCTCTATCCAGCTGAGCTACGGGTGCCTGGGGGGCCGTATAGCGGGCGTTGCGCGAGGCTGCAATGCCCTTGTCCGCGGGCGGCGCAGGAAATTCATCCGCGCCGCCCGACGGGTCAGGCGAAGAGATCGTGCGCCAGTTCCAGCGCCTCGACCAGCACGTCGACCTCGGCTTCGGTGTTGTAAAGGCCGAAGGACGCGCGGCAGGTGGCGGTCAGGCCGAGGTGATCCATCAGCGGCCCCGCGCAATGGTGACCGGCGCGCACCGCCACGCCCTTCTTGTCGAGGATCGTGGACAGGTCGTGCGGATGCGCCGCCCCGTCCAGCGTGAAGGAAAAGATCGCGGCCTTGCCTTCGGACCGGCCCTGGACGTGGAGCCAGTTCAGACCCTCCAGCCGGGATTTCGCATAGGCGGCGATGCGGGCCTCGTGGGCGGCGATGTTCGCGACCCCCAGCCCCATCATGTAGTTCAGCGCCACGCCGAGGCCGATGGTCTGCACGATGCCGGGGGTGCCGGCCTCGAACTTCATCGGCGGCTCGGCATAGGTCACGCTGTCCTTGTGGACCTCGCGGATCATGTCGCCGCCGCCGATGAAGGGGCGCATTTCTTCCATCCGCTCGCGCCGGATCCAGATCGCGCCGGACCCGGAGGGCCCGTAGAGCTTGTGACCGGTGATGGCGTAGAAGTCGCAGCCGATCTCCTGCACGTCGACCGGCATGTGCACCGCGCCCTGCGAGCCGTCGACCAGCACCGGCACGCCCCGCTCGCGGGCCCCGGCGCAGATCGCCTTCACGTCCACGACGGTGCCCAGCACGTTCGACAAGTGGGTGACGGCGATCAGCTTGGTCCGCGGGCCGATCGCGTCCAGCACCGCCTGCGGGTCCAGATCGCCTTTCTCGTCCACGTCCACCCAGCGGATCACCACGCCCTGCCGCTCGCGCAGGAAATGCCAGGGTACGATGTTGGCGTGATGCTCCATCACCGACAGGATGATCTCGTCGCCGGGCTCCAGCCGCGGCATGGCCCAGCCATAGGCCACGGTGTTGATCCCCTGGGTGGTGCCGGTGTTCAGCACCACCTCGCGCTCGTCCGCGGCGTTGAGGAAGCGCGCGATGATGCCGCGCACGCCCTCGTATTTCTCGGTCGCGATGTTCGACAGGGTGTGCAGGCCGCGATGCACGTTGGCATATTCGTGGGAATAGGCGTTGGTCACCGCGTCGATCACCACCTGCGGCTTCTGGGCCGAGGCGCCGTTGTCGAGATAGACCAGCGGCTTGCCGTTGACCTCGCGCGACAGGATCGGGAAATCGGCCCGGACCGTTTCGACGTCATACATGAGCATACGCTCCCGTATTGATTGGGCCGACCAGCGACCAGAGCAGCGACAGCCCCAGCACCACGATCAGCCCGGCGAGCAACAGCACGCCAAAGGATTTCAGGATGTTGCCGAAGCCATGGGCCTCGTCGATGAACACGGCGCTGATCCACAGCCCGATCACGCTGGCGGCGACGCCCAGCATCGCGGCCAGCTGAGGCCCCGCCGGCAGGAACGCCACCAGCAGCATGACGACCTGCGCCAGCAGCCGCAAGCCCTGCACCCAGGTCAGCAACACGGTGAGGTCCGCCAGGGCGCCCCGCCCACCGAAGGCCCGGCCGATCAGCGTGCTGCCCTGGATCATGCCGACCAGGCCCAGACCGAGAAACAGCGCAAAGAGCACCGGGTTCCCCGTGAGGAAGGCCAGCGAGGAGGTATCGGGCGTACTCAGCCCGGCAATCCCCATCAGCAGCGCAGATCCGCTGACCACCAGCAGCAGCGCGTCACGGCGCGCCCCGGCCCCGAGATCCAGCGCCAGGAGCTGCTGCGCCGCGCGGCGCGGCTCGGTCACGCTCATCAGGGCGAGCCGGCCCAGATCGCCCCCTGTCATGCCGGTGCCGGCCGGCTCTCGGCCTCGACCAGGCCGGCGATCCAGAACCACAGGAAGATCGCGAGCGCGAGCGCGCCCACGATCTTCAGCTCGGTCCCCGGCCCGATGAAGCCTGCCACCAACCCGTTCAGCAGGAACAGCGGAGAGGCCGCCAGCAGCGCCCAGAACAGCGCGATGCGGGCGCCGAACCAGCTGCCCGCCCCGCCGAGGATCCGCGCCACGAGATGCGACAGCGCGGCCAGCGCATACATCACCAGCGGCGCGATGAAGAGCAGCCCCATCAGGGCGCCGCCCATCAGCGGGTTGAGATCGACCTCTTCCAGATGGGCCTGCCGGGCCAGGCCGGGCCAGCGCGCCACGAAAAGCAGCACGCAGGCCGCCATGAGAAAGACCAGCGCCCGGTCCTCGCGGTGGCCACCGGCGAGGATACGGCGCACCACGCGCCGCGGCCCGCGATAGGTGGCCACGATATCGCTGGTGACCGCCATCAGCTCCGGCGCCGGGCCAGCCAGTTGCCCAGCCGCTCCACCATCAGCTCGCGCAGGTCCTCGTTCTCGACCTCCTGCACGGCTTCGGCGAGGAAGGCGAGGGTCAGCAGATCGGTGGCCTCGCCATAAGGCACGCCACGGGAGCGCAGGTAGAACAGCGCCTCCTCGTCGATCGCGCCGGAGGTGGAGCCATGGGAACAGGCCACGTCGTCGGCGTAGATTTCCAGCTCGGGCTTGGCGAGGAACTGGCTGTCCTCGTCCAGCAGAAGCGACTGGCTGATCTGGTAGCCGTCGGTCTTCTGGGCGCCCTCCTTGACCAGGATCTTGCCCTGGAAGACGCCGGTGGCGCCATTGCGCAGCACCTTCTTGAAGACCTGGCGGCTTTCGCAGCCCACCGCGTCATGGGTGATGAAGACCGTGTCGTCGTGGTGGAAGTCGCCGTCGCCAACGCAGGCGCCCGCCACGTGACCCACCGCGTCGTCGCCGGTGAACTCGATCACCGCCTCGTTGCGGGTCATCACGCCGTTCATGGTCAGGGTGAAGGTCTTGAAGACCGATTCCGCCCCGAGCCGCGCGAACAGGTGGGTGGCCGCCCGGCGCTCGTGGTCCCGGCCCTGCGCCCGGATGTGATGCACCTTGCCTGTATCCGCGATGTCGAGCTCCACGCACTTGTTGAAGCGCGCGGCGGCCGGGCCGTTCTCCAGCAGCGTGACCTCGGCGCCCTCGTCGACCTTCACCACGTGGTGCAGGATCGCGTCGGAGCGCGTGTCGCGGTGGTGATAGGTCAGGCAGATCGGCTTGGACGGCTTGCCCGTGACGTGGATCAGCACGCCATCGGTGGCAAAGGCGGTGTTGAGCGCGGCGAGCGGCCGCTTCACCGGCGACTGTCCCCGCGCCTCCAGCTTGCCGTAGAGATCGCGCGCCCAGTGGATGTCCTGCTGCTGCACGTCGGCCAGCCGGTCGATGCGCACGCCCTCGGCCTCCAGGTCATCGGATTGCTCGGGGTCGAAGACACCGTCGGTAAAGACGATCTTCAGACGCTCGAACTGGCTGAAGATCTGGCCCTCGGAATTCTCCAGCAGGGCGGCCTCGGGCGCCTCGGGCTGGATCAGCGTGTCCGGCCGGGTCCATTTCCAGTACTCGTCGCGCCGGCCCGGCAGCCCCATCTCGCGCAGGCGGGCAAGCGCATCGCGCCGCGCCGCCGCGCTCCAGCCGCCCTCGGGCAGCGTCAGCGTGGCGAGCCGCGCCTCGGTCGCGTCCAGCTTGGCTTGCGGCAGGGCCATTACACAGCCTCCGCCTTGAGGTCGGCATAGCCGTTCTTCTCGACCTCGAGGGCAAGGTCGGGGCCGCCGGTCTTGATGATGCGGCCATTGGCCATGATGTGGACGACGTCCGGCTTGATGTGGTCCAGCAGCCGCTGGTAGTGCGTGATCACGAGGAAGCCCCGGCCCTCGTCGCGCAGCGCGTTCACGCCGTCGGCCACCAGCTTCATCGCGTCCACGTCGAGGCCCGAGTCGGTCTCGTCGAGGATGCACATCTTGGGCTCCAGCATGGCCATCTGCAGGATCTCGTTGCGCTTCTTCTCACCGCCGGAGAAGCCCACATTGACCGGGCGCTTCAGCATGTCGGCGTCGATCTTGAGCGACTTGGCCTTCTCGCGCACGACCTTGAGGAATTCGGTGGAGGACATCTCCTCCTGCCCGCGGGCCTTGCGCTGCGCGTTCACCGCGGTGCGCAGGAAGGTCATGTTGCCGACGCCGGGGATTTCCACCGGGTACTGGAAGGCAAGGAAGAGGCCCGCGGCCGCGCGATCCTCCGGGTCCATGTCCAGCAGGCTGGCGCCGTCGAGCGTGGCGGAGCCCTCCGTCACCTCGTAGCCCTCGCGGCCCGACAGGACGTAGCTCAGCGTCGACTTGCCGGAGCCGTTGGGCCCCATGATCGCGTGGACCTTGCCCGGCTCGACGGTCAGGTCCACACCCTTGAGGATCTGCTTGTCCTCCTCGGCAAGCTGCACGTGCAGGTTCTTGATCTCCAGCATCGTCGTCATCCTTCTTTTCCCGGCGGGAAGGCCCCTGCCCTCCGGCCTGTCACATCTCCGGCGCGGCCTGCGCGCCGTTCAATCCTTGCCGCCCATATGGGCGCGCGTTCAGTCGATCACCACCGCCGTGCCCGAGGCCGAGACCATCAGCATCGACTCGCCGATCACCTCGTAGTCGAGGTCCACGCCCACCACCGCGTTCGCGCCAAGCGTCGCCGCCCTTGCCTCGAGCTCGCGCAGGGCCGTGTCGCGGGCATCCTGCAGCTTGGTCTCGTAGGCGCCGGAGCGGCCGCCGACGATGTCGGTGATCTGGGCAAAGAAGTCGCGAAAGACGTTCGCGCCCATAATCGCCTCGCCGACGACGACACCGCGGTAATCGGTGACCTTGTGGCCTTCGATGTTGTTGGTGGTGGTGATGATCATTCTCGTCTCTCCGTCCGCGGCCGCCTGTCAGGCGGTGAAATACTTCATCGCCATCATGACCAGCATCGCCAGGCCACCCGCCGCGCTGGCCGTCAGCAGCACCGAGCCGGCCAGCAGCCCCTCGCCATTGCCGTTCCGCTTGCGGACGCCCAGCCCGATCAGCACCCCGGCGAAGACGCCAAGCCCGACCCCGAGCGATTGAAGAGCAAGTTGCTGGATCATGGTTCCGAGCCCGGGTGGCCGCGCCCCTCGCGGGACGCGGGCCGCCGCATCCTACCCCACAGAGCCTTCGAGCGAGATGGCGACGAGTTGCTGCGCCTCCATCGCGAACTCCATCGGCAGGGCCTGCAGCACGTCCTTGCAGAAGCCGTTGACGACAAGCGCAACCGCCTCTTCCTCGTCCATGCCGCGCTGGCGGCAATAGAAGAGCTGGTCGTCATCCACCTTGGACGTCGTCGCCTCGTGTTCCACCCGGCTCGAGTTGTTCTTGACCTCGATATAGGGAACCGTGTGCGCCCCGCATTCCGACCCGATCAGGAGAGAGTCGCATTGCGTGTAGTTGCGGCTGTCCTTGGCCTTTGGGTGGACCGAGACGAGCCCGCGATAGGTGTTCTGCGCATGGCCCGCGCTGATCCCCTTGGACACGATGCGCGAGCGCGTGTTCTTGCCCAGGTGGATCATCTTGGTCCCGGTATCGGCCTGCTGGTAGTTGTTGGCGATGGCGATGGAGTAGAACTCGCCCTGGCTGTCGTCGCCGCGCAGGATGCAGGACGGGTACTTCCACGTCACCGCGCTGCCGGTCTCGACCTGGGTCCACATGACCTTGGAGCGGTCGCCGCGGCAATCGGCACGCTTGGTGACGAAGTTGTAGATGCCGCCGCGCCCCTCTTCGTCGCCGGGATACCAGTTCTGCACCGTGGAATATTTCACCTCGGCGTCTTCCTCGACGATGATCTCCACCACCGCGGCGTGAAGCTGCGACTTGTCGCGCTGCGGCGCGGTGCAGCCCTCGAGGTAGCTGACATAGCTGCCCTTGTCGGCGATGATCAGCGTCCGCTCGAACTGGCCGGTATTTTCGGCGTTGATGCGGAAATAGGTCGACAGCTCCATCGGGCAGCGCACGCCCGGCGGCACGTAGACAAACGACCCGTCCGAGAAGACGGCCGTGTTCAGCGTGGCATAGAAGTTGTCCGAGGCCGGCACGACCGAGCCGATGTATTTCTTCACCAGCTCCGGGTGGTTCTGGATCGCCTCCGAGATGGAGCAGAAGATAACGCCCGCCTTCTCCAGCTCCTTCTGGAAGGTCGTGCCGACGGAGACGGAGTCGAAGACCGCGTCCACCGCGACCTTGCGCTCGCCCTCGCCCGGATCGGCCGGCGCTTCCTCTGCCCCCTCGACACCGGCGAGGATCATCTGTTCCTTCAGCGGGATGCCGAGCTTCTGGTAGGTCTCGAGCAGTTTCGGATCGACCTCGTCCAGCGACTTGGGCTTCTCTTCCATGCTCTTGGGCCGGGCGTAGTAATACTGGTCCTGGAAGTCGATCTGCGGATAGTCGACCATCGCCCAGTCCGGTTCGGTCATGCCGAGCCAGCGGCTATAGGCCTTGAGCCGCCAGTCGGTCATCCATTCCGGCTCGTGGTTCTTCTGCGAGATCAGGCGCACGATATCTTCGGTCAGCCCCTTGGGGGCGTAATCCATCTCGATATCAGTTTCCCAGCCGTACTTGTACTTGCCGCCGACCTCGCGGACCGCGTCGACCGTCGAGCGGTCCACGCCTTCCTTCACATCCGACTTGTCCAAAGCCGCCATGTCGGCCTCCTTCCTTCGTCTCACGCCGCGCGGGCGCGGAACTTGCGGTAGTGCTTCAGCCAGGTATCGGCGAAGCGCTCGATCTCGTCTTCGGTCACGTCCGGCCCCAGGCTGACGCGGATGGCGCTGGCGGCCGTCTCGTCGTCGTGGCCCATGGCCCGAAGGACCCGGCTTGCACGGACCTTTCCACTGGAACAGGCCGAGCCCGCCGAGATGGCGAAGCCGGCAAGGTCCATCTGCATCACCTGTGTCTCGCCCTTCCATCCGGGCGTGGCAAAGCAGGAGGTGTTCGGAAGCCGCGCATTTGCTTTCCCGACAAAAATAGTCTCTCCGGCCTCAATCGCAAGCCTATTTTCTAGAATGTTTCTAAGTTCGGCCACGCTGTCCCAGGCCCCCCGGTCAAGCTCCGCCGCCGCTGCCTCGGCCGCAGCGCCGAAGCCGGCGATTCCCACGATATTCTCGGTGCCTGACCTGCGGCCCATCTCCTGGCCGCCGCCGCGGATACGTGCCGCGATCTCGGTGCCCCTCCGCACCACCAGCGCCCCGATCCCCTTGGGACCGCCGAGCTTGTGGGCCGAGACAAGCGCCATCTGGCATCCCAGCCAGTTGAAGGCAATGGGCAGTTTGCCGAATCCCTGGGTCAGGTCGCTGACCGCCAGCCCCTCGGGCAGGTCCTGGATCACGCCGGTCTCGGAATTGGCCAGTTGCAGCGTGCTGCGGGCGGGATCGGCGACCATCACCCGGCCATCGCGATCCACCGGCAGCGAGGGGTCGATCCAGGCCGCCACCGCGTCATGTTCCACGTCCGCCCCGACCAGCCCCCGACCCTCGAGCGCCAGCGCCGCCGCCTCGGTCGCGCCGGAGGTAAAGATCACGTCGGCCCCGTCGGCGCCAAGCGCGGTCGCCACCTGTGCGCGGGCCTTCTCCACCAGGCCCTTGGCCGCGCGCCCCTCGGCATGGACGGAGGACGGGTTGCCCAGCAGGTCCATCGCCTCGATCATCGCGTCGCGCGCCTCGGCCCGCAGCGGGGCCGTCGCGTTCCAGTCGAGATAGGTCCGGGCCACGCGCGCTCCTTTCGGGGAAATTCGGGTCGCGAGAATTCGGGCTCAGGCCGTGGCCTGCGGATCGGCCGGGGCCTCCTCCGCACCGGTCGGGGCCGTCTCCTCGTCCACCACGGCAAAGAGCGTGGGCACGGCCGGGCACGGCGCCAGCTCGTTGCCGATCACGTCCGACAGGCGGGTCTGGTGCAGGAACACGTAGACATGCGCCGAAAGCCCCTGCCACAACCGGTTGGTCAGCGATTGCGCGCGGCTGCCGGATTTCCCGCCCGAGGCGCCGGCCCCCACATGCATCGCGTCCACCTTCTCGTCCACAGCGACGAGGATGTCGACCACGCGGATCTCGGCCGCGGGCCGGGCCAGGCGATAACCGCCGCCGGGGCCGCGCACCGATTCCACCAGTTCGGACCGGCGAAGCTTGACGAAGAGCTGTTCCAGGTAGGGCAGCGAAATGTTCTGCCGGCGCGAGATGTCGCCCAGCGTGACGAGCGTGCCGTCCGGCTGCAGCGCCAGATCGGTCAGCGCCACCATGGCGTAACGACCCTTGGTACTCAGTTTCACGCGCGCCTCCGCTCTGCTCTGCCCCGGGGGTCCGCGGGGCGCTGGTTTTCGGGGGCCCCGCAGGCCCGCCCCCCGGTCGCGTACCTGTCGCGGCCCCTTTGACATCATTGACCTTGCGCGCGGCAAGGCTTATCTGCCTACAGCCCTTCATGAGGGCAAGATTAGAACAATTCTAAGGTGCTCGGCGGCTTCCGTCAAGAATGCCGCCGCGCCCGTGCAGGAGTGCCGACTGCCCATGCCCGAGGTCATCTTTCCCGGACCCGAAGGACGCCTTGAAGGGCGCTATCATCCCCAGAAGGAACGCGACGCCCCGATCGCCATCGTGCTGCACCCGCATCCGCAGTTCGGCGGCACCATGAACAACAAGGTCGTCTACAACCTGCACTACGCCTTCTATAACATGGGTTTCACCGTGCTGCGGTTCAATTTCCGCGGCGTGGGGCGCAGCCAGGGCGAATACGACCAGGGCGTGGGCGAGCTGTCCGATGCCGCCTCGGCGCTCGACTACCTGCAGTCGATGAACAACAATTCCAAGCATTGCTGGGTCGCGGGCTTTTCCTTCGGCGCCTGGATCGGCATGCAGTTGCTGATGCGCCGGCCGGAGATCACCGGCTTCATCTCGGTCTCGCCGCCGGCCAACATGTACGACTTCTCCTTCCTCGCGCCCTGCCCCTCCTCGGGGCTGATCATCAACGGCACGAAGGACCGCGTGGCGCCGCCCGCGGACACGGTGAACCTCGTCTCCAAGCTGCACGAGCAGAAGGGCATCACCGTCACCCACGAGGAGATCGAGGGCGCGGGCCACTTCTTCGAAGAGCCGCACATGGAGCCGATGATCGACACGGTCAGCACCTACGTGAAGCGCCGCCTGACCGAAAACACCCGCTGAACCGACAGGAGCCGCCCATGGCCTCCAGCCTGGAGACGCTGGCCGCAAGACTGGCCGAAGACACGATGCAAGCGATGGAGAGCACCGGCGACGACCGGCTCTTCGTCGAGGTGGGCAACGTGCTGGGCACCGCCTCCCAGACGCTGGAAGAGGCGTTCCTGACCGAGATCCGCGTGCGCATGGCCGAAGCCAAGGCACGCGAATTCCTCAATGCGCGGCTGGCCGCCGCCGGGCCAGGCAAGGCCGGCGACTGAGCCGTCGGGCTCGTTCGGCGGCCCCGCAAGGACATGCATTGCCGGAGCGGGTCGCCGCCCCGGCTGCCCCTCTCAGACCACCCCGCCATTGGCACGGATCACCTGGCCCGTCACCCAGCCGCTGTCCGGACCGGCCAGGAAACTGACCACCCGCGCGATCTCTTCGGGCTGGCCCAGCCGGCCGAAGGGAATCGACTGCATGATCTTTTCCACCAGGTCGGGGCTCTTGCCGTGCATGAAGAGGTCGGTCTCCACCGGGCCCGGCGCCACGGTGTTCACGCGGATGCCCCGCGACGCGAGCTCCTTGGCCAGGACGTGGGTCATCGCCTCCACCCCGGCCTTGGTCGCGGCATAGACCGCATAACCCGGCTGGTAGAGCCCGACCACGCTGGAGGAAAAGTTGACCACCGCGCCGCCGTTCCGCAGCCGGTTGGCCGCCTCGCGCAGCCCGCGAAAGACGCCGCCCAAATTGACCGAGACCTGCCGCTCGAAGCTGTCATCCGTGACCTCGGCCACCGGCGACAGCGCCATCATGCCCGCGTTGTTGACCAGCACGTCCACCCCGCCAAAGGCCTTCTCCGCGGCGTCGAAGAGCTGCGACATGCCGGCCGGGTCGCCCAGATCGGCCTGGGCCACCACCGCCTCGCCGCCCGATTCCGCGATCTTCGTGACCACCGCCTCGGCGGCCTCCCGCCCCGTGTGACAGGCGACGACCACCGCGAATCCGTCCGCCGCGAGCCTGATCGCGATCTCGGCACCGATCCCGCGGGAAGCGCCGGTCACCACTGCAACCTTGTCCGTCATAGCCAATACTCCTTTGCGTCCGGCCCAACCTAGCCCGGCCCGCGCCGGCAGACAGGGGCCCCGGCAGTAGAGGCGTGCCGGTCAGGCGCTGGCCTTCTTGCGCTTCTCCTGCTCCACGACCTTCTCGGCCAGGTCGCGGGCGATGGCGAAGGCGCCCTTGATCTTGTCGCCGTCCTTCTTCCAGTCGCGGCGCACGACGATCTTGTTCTCCTTCACCTTGGCCAGCCCGTCCTGCGCCCGGATGAATTCGACCAGCCCCTGCGGGTTGGCGAACTTGTCATTGTGGAACTGGATCGTGGCGCCCTTGGGCCCGCCATCGAGCTTGGCGATGCCCGCGCGCTTGCACATGGCCTTGATCCGGACCACCAGCAGCAGCGTGTTGACCTCCTTGGGCAGCGTCCCGAACCGGTCGATCAGCTCGGCCGCGAAACCCTCGAGCTCCACCTTGGTCGTCAGTTCCGACAGGCGGCGGTAAAGGCCCAGCCGGACGTCGAGGTCGGGCACGTAATCCTCGGGGATCAGCACCGGGACACCGAGGTTGATCTGCGGCGCCCATTGCCCGTCATCGTCGCTGAGGCCCTCCATCTCACCCGACTTGATCTTGGCGATCGCCTCCTCGAGCATGGTCTGGTACAGTTCGTAGCCCACGTCGCGCATCTGGCCCGACTGCTCCTCGCCCAGCAGGTTGCCGGCCCCGCGAATGTCGAGGTCCTGGCTTGCCAGCGTGAAGCCCGCCCCGAGACTGTCGAGCGAGCCCAGAACCCGCAGCCGCTTCTGCGCCGAGTCGGTGAGCTTCGCCCGCGGTTTCGTGGTGAGATAGGCATAGGCGCGGGTCTTGGACCGCCCCACCCGGCCGCGGATCTGGTAGAGCTGCGCCAGCCCGAACATGTCCGCGCGGTGCACGATCATCGTGTTGGCGGCGGGGATGTCGAGGCCCGATTCCACGATGGTCGTGGCCAGCAGCACGTCGTATTTCCCGTCGTAGAAGGCGTTCATCCGGTCGTCGAGCTCGCCCGCGGCCATCTGGCCATGCGCCACAACGTAGCTGAGCTCCGGTAGCTGCTCCTTCAGGAATTCCTCCAGCTCCGGCAGGTCGCTGAGCCGCGGGCAGACATAGAAGCTCTGCCCGCCGCGGTAATGCTCGCGCAGCAGCGCCTCGCGGATGGTGACGGCGTCGAATTCAGACACGTAGGTGCGGATCGCCAGCCGGTCGACCGGCGGCGTGCCGATGATCGACAGCTCGCGCACGCCGGAGAGCGACAATTGCAGCGTCCGCGGGATCGGCGTGGCGGTCAGCGTCAGCACGTGGATGTCCGAGCGCAGGGATTTCAGCCGCTCCTTGTGGCTCACCCCGAAATGCTGTTCCTCGTCGATGACCAGCAGGCCGAGGTTCTGGAACCGCACGCCCTTGGCCAGCAGCGCATGGGTGCCGACGACGATATCGACGGTGCCGCGGGCCAGCCCGTCGCGCGTCGCCTGTGCATCCTTTGCCGACACAAAGCGCGACAACTGCCTGACTTCCAACGGGAAACCGCGGAACCGCTCCTGGAAGGACTTGGCGTGCTGGCGGGCCAGCAGCGTGGTCGGCGCGATCACCGCCACCTGCACGCCGGACATGGCCGCCACGAAAGCGGCCCGCATCGCCACCTCGGTCTTGCCAAAGCCCACGTCGCCGCAGATCAGCCGGTCCATCGGCTGGCCGGAGGTCAGATCCTCCATCACCTCGGAAATGGCGCGCAGCTGGTCGTCCGTCTCCTCGTAGGGGAAGCGGGCGGCAAAAGCGTCCCACATGCCCGGCGGCGGCTCGAGGATCGGCGCCTTGCGCAGCGCGCGTTCGGCCGCCACGCGGATGAGCCGGTCGGCCATCTCGCGGATCCGCTCCTTGAGCCGCGCCTTCTTGGCCTGCCAGGCGCCGCCGCCCAGCTTGTCCAGAAGCCCTTCCTCGTGGCCGTAGCGCGACAGCAGTTCGATATTCTCGACCGGCAGGTAAAGCCTTGCATTCTCGGCATATTCCAGCAGCAGGCATTCATGCGCCGCGCCCGCCGCGGTGATGACCTCCAGCCCGTGGTAGCGGCCCACGCCATGGTCCACATGCACCACCAGATCGCCGGGGCTGAGGCTTTGCGCCTCGGTCAGGAAGTTCTCGGCCCGCCGTTTCTTGCGCGGCTGCCGGATCAGCCGGTCGCCCAGAACGTCCTGTTCCGAGATGACCGTCATGCGGCGGCCGTCCACCGGCCCCTCGAAGCCGTGTTCCAGCGCCCAGACGGCCAGGTGCAGGCCCCGCTTTCCGACACGGGTCATGTCGGTGACCGGGATCGCCTCGGCCACGCCCTCGTCCTCGATGAGCCCGGTCAGGCGCTCGCGCGCGCCCTCGGAATAGGAAGCGACGACGACCGGCCCGTCTTCGAGCTTTGCACGAATATGATCCGCCAAGGCACCGAAAAGGCTGATGCTTTCCTGTTGCCGCTCGGGCGAGAAGTTGCGCCCCACGCGCCCGCCCGCATCGACGACCGAGGGGCCGGAGGCTTGCGCCAGCGGGTGGAACTGCAGCACCCGGCGCCCCTCCATCGCCGCCTCCCAGGCCGCGTCGTCGAGGTAGAGCTGCCCCGGCGGCGTCGGCTTGTAGATCGTGTCCATCCGGTTGCGGTCGCCCATGGCCAGGCGCCGCGTCTCGTACTGGTCCTCGATGCTCTCCCAGCGGGCCAGCCGCGTCGGCGTGACCTGGTCGTCCAGCGTCACCGTCGCCTGCGGCACGTAGTCGAACAGCAGCTCCAGCTTTTCATGAAAGAAGGGCAGCCAGTGCTCGATCCCTTGGTGCTTGCGCCCCGCGCTCACCGCCTCGTAAAGCGGATCGTCGGTGCCCGCCGCGCCGAACTCGATCCGGTAGTTCTGGCGGAACCGGGTGATCGCGGCGTCGTCGAGGATCACCTCCGAGACCGGCGCAAGCTCTATCGCGTCGAGCTTTTCCGTGGTCCGCTGAGAGCCCGGGTCGAAGCGCCGCGCCCCGTCCAGCACGTCGCCGAAAAGGTCGAGCCGCACGGGCCCAAGCTCGCCCGGCGGGAAGATGTCGATGATGCCGCCGCGGATCGCGTAATCGCCGGGCTCGGTCACCGTGGGCGCCTGGGTGAAGCCCATGCGCACGAGGAAGCCGCGCAGTGCCTCCTCGTCCACGCGGCCGCCGACGCGGGCGGAAAAGGCCGCGTCGCGCAGCACCTCGCGGGCAGGCACCCGCTGGGTCGCGGCGTTGAGCGTGGTCAGCAGCACGAAACGCTCGGGCATCCCGTGGACCAGCGCGGCCAGGGTCGCCATGCGGGTGGCCGAGATGTCGGCATTGGGCGAGACCCGGTCATAGGGCAGGCAATCCCAGCCGGGGAAGGTCATCACCGGCATCGCGGGGTCAAAGACCGCCAGCGCGTCGCGCATCGCCGCCAGCCGCTTGTCGTCGCGCGCCACGTGCAGCACCGGGCCGCCGCTCTTCGCGATCTCGTCGAGGATCAGCCGGGCGTCGAAGCCTTCGGGCGCGCCGCCGACGGTGATGTGGGATGTCTGAGCCATGGAGCCGTCATTTGGGTGTTTGGCGGCCATTGTCAATCGGATGCGGCCGCAGGGCGCGGCTCAGTTCGCCCAGACCCCGATGGCGAGGTTCTGGTACATGCCCCAGAGCGCGGTCACGAAAATGGAGAGCATGCCGATCACCTGGGTCGCCAGCCGGTGCCGCAGGAGCCGCCGCTGCAGCGCCTCGCCCTCGGCCGCCTCGATGCGGATGCGGCGGGCCGAGGCGATGCTGAGCATGCCGACGAATGTCATCGGGAACATCAGCAGAAAGACCGCCTGGCACAGCTCCACCCGGTACCAGAAGCCGGCGATGGCGAGCCCCGTCAGCAGGAAGCAGACAAAGCCCATCAGCCAGACGCCGGCCTCTTCGGCGATGTAGAGCAGGCGGTTGATGTTGACGCGGACGATGTCCTCGAGGTCGCGCTGCGCCTCGCCGCCCTGCCGCCGGGCGCGGGTGATCATGTCATAGGGCACGCCCAGCACCCAATGGCTGGTGGTCGACCACATCACCGCAAGCGCGATCCAGAACCAGAGGTTCGAGAAGCTGCGCATGTCGATTGTCTCAAAAACGAGCGTATGCCAGTCCAAGACGCTGTCCCAATATTCCCCCGGCGCCACTCCTCCGCCGGTCCGGCTGCTCTTACACGAGTGGCGTGAGCCTTGCCTACCCTTGCGGGGCGGCAAATTCCATGCCACCTGATCTTCGCTGACCAAGACGGTGACCGAGATGACACAAGCCCCCTTCCCCGCCGCCCGCTTCCGCCGCGCCCGCGCCTCTGCAGGCCGCCGCGCGCTGGCCCGCGAGACATCGCTCGAGGTGGGCGACCTGATCTGGCCGGTCTTCGTCCGCGACGGCGAGAACATGGAGGAGGAGGTGCCCTCGATGCCGGGCGTCTTCCGCCGCTCGGTGGACCGCATCGCCGAGGCCGCGGTCGAGGCCTACGAGCTGGGGATCCCCGCGATCTGCCTCTTTCCCTATACCGACCCGTCGAAGAAGACCAAGGATTGCGCCGAGGCCTGGAACCCCGAGAACCTGTCGAACCGTGCCACCCGCGCAATCAAGGCGGCGGTGCCGGAGATGGCGGTGATGACCGACGTGGCGCTCGACCCCTACAACATCGACGGACATGACGGTTTCGTCGAGGACGGGCGCATCCTCAACGACGAGACGGTGGAGGCGCTGGTGAAACAGGCGCTCAGCCAGGCCGAGGCGGGCGCCGACATCATCGGGCCGTCGGACATGATGGACGGCCGGATCGGTGCCATCCGCGAGGCGCTGGAGGACAACGGCCACCGCGACGTGATGCTGCTGTCCTATGCCGCGAAATATGCCAGCGGCTTCTACGGGCCGTTCCGGGATGCGGTGGGCGCGTCGGGCGCGCTCAAGGGCGACAAGGCGACTTACCAGATGGACCCGGCCAATGCCGAAGAGGCGCTGCGGCTGGTGGAACGCGACCTGTCGGAGGGCGCGGACTGGGTGATGGTCAAGCCGGGGATGCCCTATCTCGACATCGTGGCGCGGGTGCGCGACGCCTTCGGGGTGCCCACCTTTGCCTACCAGGTGTCCGGCGAATACGCGATGATCAAGGGCGCCGGGCTGAACGGCTGGGTGGATGGCGAGAAGGTGATGATGGAAAGCCTGATGGCCTTCAAACGCGCCGGCTGCAACGGCATCCTCACCTACTTCGCCCCCGAGGCGGCCCGGCTCCTGCGCGGGAGCTAGCCGGGAGGACTCGGCCGTCCCACCTATGGCGTGACAGGCTCATGGCCGGCCTATATACTGCGGCCACCAACCGGCGGACGAACAGGCCGGATTTGATACACCCGAGGTGCGAGGCGAAAGAAACATGAGCAGATATTCCCGGCGGGCATTCACCCTGGCAGGACTGAGCGCGGCTGCGCTCGCGGCCTGCGGCAACGGTTTCGGCGGCGGCGGTGCAGAGAAGATCGACGCGCGGGTCCAGCGCGTGCTGTCCGACATGTACGCACGCTATCCCAATACGCGGCAGCTGGCGGACCGGTCCTCGGGCATGCTGGTCATGCCGCTGGTGACCGAGGCCGGCATGGGCATCGGCGGCGGCTACGGTCGCGGCTCGCTGCTGGTCGACGGGGTTCCGGTCGATTACTACTCGGCCACCAAGGCCAATGTCGGGCTCCAGATCGGCGCGCAGCAATATTCCCACGTGCTGTTCTTCATGACCGACAACGCGCTGATGAATTTCCGCCGCGGCCCCGGCTGGGCAGCCGGCGGCGACATCGAATACGCCACCCCGGAACAGGGCGAGACCCTGCGCGCGGAGACGACGACCTCCATGTCGCCGGTCATCGCGGTGATCTTCGGCGTTTCCGGCCTGCGCATCGGCGCCACGCTGGAAGGCACGAAATACACGCGAATCATTCCGGGCTGAGCATCCGTCCGATACGCGAGGTGGCGGAGCGCATGGCCCCGCCACCGACCGGCAAACGAAAGCGTCGCGGTCCGGTCATCTGCGAGGTGTCCGTCGGCGCCGCGCCGACCGAGGGATGCACAGCGCGCGGCTGATCCCGAGACGCCCTGAGCTCTCGGCAAAAGCTGCGCAGGCCACGCGGCGACCTGGCCTCGCCCGATGATCGCCCTGAAAGCCAAGCACGGCCGGGTTTAATTAACAAGACAAATGACGCGGGCCCGCCCGCAGGGCGGAATTACGCCTCGTCCGCCCCGCCGTTTTCCTCGCCGTCCGAGCCTTCGCCCTCCGAGCCTTCGACCACCTCTTCGGCCTGCTCGGCGATCCATGCGACGCTGACCACGCGTTCATCGGCACCGGTGTTGAACACCTTCACCCCGCCCGCGCTGCGCGACCGGAAGGAGATGCCGTCCACCGGCACGCGGATCGACTGCCCGCGCGAGGTGGCGAGCATGATCTGGTCGTCGATCTCCACCGGGAAGGAGGCGACCAGCGGCCCGCCGCGCATCGCCTTGTCCATCGCCATGACGCCCATGCCGCCGCGGCCGCGCACCGGGTAGTCGTGGCTCGAGGACAGCTTGCCGGTGCCGCGTTCCGAGATGGTGAGGATCAGGTTCTCCGCTGCCGACATCTCGACATAGCGGTCCTGAGACAGCAGCGCGTCGGCATTGCCCTCGTCCTCGTCGCCCTCGCTCTCCTCGGTGACGCCCGCCATCAGGCGGCGCATCTTGAGATAGGCGGCACGCTCATCCGGCGTTGCCTCGAAGTGGCGGATGACCGACATCGATACCACCCGGTCGCCGTTCTGCAGCCGGATGCCCCGCACACCGGTGGATTTGCGCCCCTTGAAGACACGCACCTCGGTGGTGGGGAAGCGGATCGCCCGGCCGGAATCGGTGACCAGCATCACGTCGTCATCCTCCGACGCGATGCGGGCATTCACCAGTTCCACCCCCTCGGGCAGGTCCATGGCGATCTTGCCGTTGCGCATCACGTTGGTGAAATCCGACAGCGCGTTGCGCCGCACGTCGCCCGCGCTCGTCGCAAAGACGATCTGCAGGTCGTCCCACTCGGATTCGTCCCGGTCGACCGGCATGATCGCCGCGATGGAAACGCCGGTGGGGATGGGCAGGATGTTGACGATCGCCTTGCCCCGCGCGGTCCGCCCGCCCAGCGGCAGGCGCCAGGTCTTGAGCTTGTAGACCATGCCCGCGGTGGTGAAGAACAGAAGCTGCGTGTGAGTGTTGGCGACGAAGAGCGTGGTGACCACGTCGTCGTCCTTGGTCGCCATGCCCGACAGCCCCTTCCCACCCCGACGCTGCGACCGGAAGTCGGCCAGCGCCGTGCGCTTGATGTAGCCGCCCTGGGTGACGGTCACCACCATGTCCTCGCGCTCGATCAGGTCCTCGTCTTCCATGTCGCCGGACCAGTCGACGATCTCGGTGCGGCGCGGCACGGCGAAGAGGTCCTTCACCTCGGCCAGCTCGTTCGAGATGATCTCGAGGATGCGCTCGCGCGAGGCGAGGATGGCGAGGTATTCCTTGATCTTGCCGGCGAGTTCCGCCAGCTCGTCGGTGACTTCCTTGACGCCGATCTGGGTCAGGCGCTGAAGCCGCAGGTCGAGGATGGCGCGGGCCTGGGTTTCCGACAGGTTGTAGGTTCCGTCGTCGTTCATCTTGTGCGTCGGGTCGTCGATCAGCCGGATGTAATCGGCGATCTCGGCCGCGGGCCAGCGCCGGTTCATCAGCCGCTCGCGCGCCTCCGCCGCATCCGCCGAGGAGCGGATGGTGGCCACGACCTCGTCCACGTTCGACACCGCCACGGCCAGGCCGCAGAGGATGTGCGAGCGTTCCCGCGCCTTGCGCAGCTCGTAGGCGGTGCGGCGGGCCACGACCTCTTCGCGGAAGTCGAGGAAGACGGTGAGAAAGCGGCGCAGGGTCAGCTGCTCGGGCCGGCCGCCGTTCAGCGCCAGCATGTTGCAGCCGAAGGAGGTCTGCATCGGCGTGAAGCGGTAAAGCTGGTTCAACACCACGTCGGGCGTCGCGTCGCGCTTGAGCTCCACCACCACGCGGACGCCGGAGCGGTCGCTCTCGTCCTGCACGTGGGCGATGCCCTCGATCTTCTTCTCGCGAGCGGCCTCGGCGATCTTCTCGATCATCGCCGACTTGTTCACCTGGTAGGGGATCTCGTCGATGACGATGGCGTAGCGGTCGCGGCGCAGCTCCTCCACCCGGGTCTTGGCGCGGATGATGACGCTGCCGCGTCCCTCCAGATAGGCCTTGCGCGCACCGGAGCGGCCCAGCATCACGCCGCCGGTCGGGAAATCCGGGCCGGGGATGAAGCGGATCAGGTCCTCGGAGCTGAGGTCCGGTTCCTCGATCAGCGCCTGGCAGGCATCGATGACCTCGCCCAGGTTATGCGGCGGGATGTTGGTCGCCATGCCGACGGCGATGCCGCCCGCCCCGTTGACCAGCATGTTCGGGAAGCGCGCGGGCAGAACCGTCGGTTCGCGGTCCTTGCCGTCGTAGTTGAACTGGAAATCGACCGTTTCCTTGTCGATGTCGGCCAGCATGTAGGCGGCCGGCTTGTCCATCCGCACCTCGGTGTAGCGCATGGCCGCCGGGTTGTCCCCGTCCATGGAGCCGAAGTTGCCCTGCCCGTCCAGCAGCGGCAGCGACATGGAGAAATCCTGCGCCATCCGCACCAGCGCGTCGTAGATCGCGCTGTCGCCGTGCGGGTGGTATTTCCCCATCACGTCGCCGACGGGACGCGCCGACTTGCGATAGGGTTTCTCATGCGTGTTGCCGGTCTCGTGCATGGCGTAGAGGATCCGCCGGTGCACGGGTTTCAGCCCGTCGCGCAGGTCCGGAATCGCGCGGCTCACGATCACGCTCATGGCGTAATCGAGATACGAGGTCTTCATCTCGTCGGCGATGGAAACGGTCGGGCCCGGCCAGGAAGGCCGCTCGGGTCCGTTTTCTTCTTCGTTTTCAGGGGTTTCCGGCGTATCGCTCACGTATTCTGCCTGTCTTTCCGGTCACGCAACATCTTGTTGAACAGCTTATACCAGAGCCCGGATATGGGGTGCAATCATTCATCCCCCGCCCCGCTGGCAGCCACCTCGACAGAGTGCCAACACGCTGTTTTTGTTGCAAAGATTTCCATTTCGGGCATCATTCTCCGATCAGGCGGAGAAAGGATCCATCATGGACGTATCGGAAACCGAGCTGATGATGAAGGGCTACGGGCTGACGACGGCGGAATTCTACTACCGGATGCCCGACTACCGGAACGTGCTGAACAGCTATATCTGGCAGGATTACGACATCGCCCCGGACTACCCGAAGATGTTCGGCTTCATCGAGTTCTGGCAGGACAAGATCGAGGGGCCCCTGCATTCGGTCGTCTACACCCATCGCAAGCTGATCCGCCCCGGCGAATGGCGCAACGTGGTCGGAGAGCTGACCTACCATTGAGGCCCGCGCCGCGAGAGCGTATCCTGCGGGCGCATGCCGGCCCGGTGGCGGAGACGGCACAATCCGGGGCCAGGCCATCCTGTCGCTGATCGCCCCGATCAGGAAGGATCGCCATGTACAGGACCCTCTCGCCCATCCTCGCCCCGCTCATCGCCCTCGTCGGGCTCGGTACGGGCCCCGCCCCGCTCGCCGCACAGCAGTTGAGCTACGGCGAGGCCGATGCCGGCTACGGGGCCGAGCTGGAGCTCAGGCTCGCCCGCAATTTCGGCATGGAGAACAACTTCAAGCGCATCGCGGGCAGCTTCGCCAGCGACCGGCTGGGCTTTGCCGGGCTGCAGATGGACATCTCCGTCTCCAAGTTCGAAGAGACCTATTCCACCGCCCCCTCCGCCGGGGCGCATCTCTATCGCCGGCTGGGCGGCGGCACGGTGGTCGGCGGCTTCATCGCCGGGGACGACCTGCGGCCCGGCAACTACTTCTATGCCGGGATCGAGGCGAAGCACCAGGCGGGGCCGGTCAGCCTCGAGGGCTATCTCGCCCATATCGACGTGATCAAGAGCGGCGACAGCGGGGTGCGCTACGGGCTGGACGCCGATTTCGGGCTGGACCATCCCGGGCGCATGGGGTTCTCGGCTGTGCGCGCGGGCTATCACGGCGCCGACCTGCGCGGGCAGAGCCACGGCTACGCCTATCTCGGCACGAGCTTCGACATGGGCCGCGGCGTGTCGCTCAGCGCCATGGCCGGGCAGAACGACGACCACGAAACCATCGCGGGCTTTTCCGCCAGCTTCGCCATCGGCAACGGGCCGACCTTCCGCCGCCGCGACTGGTATGCCGGGCTGCCGGGCAATGCGGGACCGTAAGGCGCGCTACAGCTCGTAGAGCGCGCCGAACTTCGCCTCCAGGTAATCCAGCAGCGGCCCTTCCGAGGGCTCCTGCCCCGCGGCGCGGCGGATCGTGTCGCGCGGCTCGTAAAGCCCGCCGTGCCGTTGCAGGTTCTCCCGCAGCCAGGCCGTCGCCGGGCCGGTCTCGCCCTGCTCGAGCTGCGCGTCCAGGTCCGGCACGTCCCGCCGCAGCGCCTCGTGCAGGCAGCCCGCATAGACATTGCCGAGCGCGTAGGTCGGGAAGTAGCCGAACAGCCCCACGGACCAGTGCACGTCCTGCAGCACACCGTTCGACGCCCGGTCCACCGCATAGCCGAAATCCGCGAGGAACCGCGCGTTCCAGGCCTCTTCGAGGTCCTCCACCTCGATCTCGCGGGCGATCAGCTGCCGCTCAAGGTCGAAGCGCAGCATGATGTGCAGGTTGTACTGCACCTCGTCCGACTCGGTGCGGATGTAATTGTCCTCCACCCGGTTCACCGCCTTGTAGAAATCGCCCGCCTCCGGGATGCCGAAATCGCCGAAGCTTTCCAGCATCTGGCCGTGCAGCCACCTGGTGAAGGCGCGCGACCGGCCAAGCTGGTTCTCGTAGATGCGGCTCTGGCTTTCGTGCACGCCCATGGACACGCCCTGCCCCAGCGGCGTCAGCAGGTAATCCTGCGCGATCGCCTGTTCGTAGGAGGCATGGCCCACCTCGTGGATCGTCGAATAGAGGCAGTTGAACGGGTCCGTGGGGCTGGTCCGCGTGGTGATGCGCACGTCATTGCCCGAGCCCGATGAGAAGGGATGCACCGCCTTGTCCACGCGGCCGCGGCTCATGTCATAGCCGAACTGCTTGGCGATGGCGCGCGTCAGGCGCATCTGCTCCGTCTCGTCGAAATGCCCGGCCAGCCGCGGCGCGGGCGCGGCCGCCAGCACCTTCTCGCGCAGCGCCACCAGCCGGGGCCGCATGGCGTCGAAGATGGCGCCGATCTGCGCGGCGGTCGTGCCGGGCTCGTAATCCTGCAGCATGGCGTCGTAGACGTCGCCGCCGGTGGCGAGCGCCGCGCCCTCCTCGCGTTTCAGCGCCACGACCTCCCGAAGCACCGGGGCGAAGGCGGCGAAATCGTCCGCCGCGCGGGCCTCGGCCCATTTGGCCTGGGCGACGGAGGTGACGCGCGCGATCTCGGCCGCCAGCCGCGCGGGCACCTTGCGCGCCCGGTCGTGGTCGCGCCGGATGTGGCGCAGCTGCGCCTGCCCGGCCGCGTCCAGCGTCGCCGGGTCGATCGCGTCCAGCCAGTCGCCCACCCGCGGATCGGTGCGCCGGGCGTGCAGCACGCTTTCCATCGCGCCCATCTCCTCGCCGCGCTGCTCGGCCGCGCCGCGGGGCATCACCGTCTCCTGGTCCCAGCCCAGCCGGCCGGCCACCTGCGCCAGCGCCTGCGTCTCGCGCTCGTGGCGCATCAGGTCTTCGAATGCGGTCATGTCACCCCCGGATGGTCTGAAAGACGGGATAGGCGGCGAGATAGCGCGCCCGCAGGATCAGCACCCAAGTCAGCACCGCGCCCAGCTGGTGGACGAGCGCCAGGTGCAGCGGCGCGGCATACATCACCGTCACGATGCCCAGGCACATCTGGATGAAGAGCATGGCCAGCACCGTGTTGAAGGCGAAGCGCACGCTTTCATGGGCCGAGCTGCGCGAGCGCACCCAGGCGAAGATGCCGAAGGCCACCAGCAGGTAGCCCGCGATCCGGTGCATGAACTGCACCAGCCCGTCGTTTTCGAAGAAGTTGCGCCAGAGCGGTTCGATCCAGAACGGCTCGGGCGGGAAGAAGCCGCCGGCCATCAGCGGCCAGTCGGTATAGCCGCGGCCCGCGTCGATGCCCGCCACCAGCGCGCCCAGCAGGATCTGCAGGAAGGCGAAATGCATCAGCCCGGTGCCGAGCGCGAAGAGCTTGCGCTCGCGCCCCCGACGGGCCTGCATCAGCTCGCGCTCTTCCCGGCCCAGCAGGAAGATGTACCAGGCTAGGAAGCCGAAGATCACGAAGGCGAGGCCAAGGTGGATGGCCAGCCGGTAGCTCGCCACGTCCAGCATCTCGCCCGAGAGGCCGGAGGACACCATCCACCAGCCCACGGCCCCCTGCACCCCGCCAAGCGCGCCGGGGATGATCAGCCGCCCGGTCCAGCCGGGGGGGATCTTGCGGGTCAGAAGGAAGCCGAGGAAACCGATCGCCCAAACCAGCCCGATGGCGCGACCAAGCTGCCGGTGCGACCATTCCCACCAGTAGATCGACTTGAACTCGGCAAGGTCCATGCCGCTGTTCTGCAACTGGAATTCGGGGATCTGCTGGTAGAGCGCGAATTCCGCCTCCCAATCCGCGTCGTTCATCGGGGGAAGCGCGCCGGAGACCGGCTTCCACTCGGTGATCGACAACCCGCTGTCGGTCAGCCGGGTCAGCCCGCCCACGAGGATCATCACCGCCACCATGAGGAACAGCACCGCCAGCCAGACGCGCACGGCCCCGCGCGAGCCCCGGCGGCCGCGGTCGATCATGCCGCCCTGCGGCGCGGCGCGGGCGGTCTTGTCCTCGCCCACCTCCTCGAAGATGCTTCGCTTGGCGCTCATCGGCTGGCTCCTCGTCTGGCACGCGGGGCGGTTCCCCCGCGCGGGTCTTCGGCGCGGGCGACCTTATGCCGGGCCATGGGGCGCTTCAAGCCGCCGGGGGCCTCAGCCGCGCTCCTTCCAGCGGACCATCTGACGCATCACGCCATGCAGCATCCGCACGTCCGAGCGCGTCAGCGGCATCCGGGACCAGAGGTTGCGCAGGTTCAACTTCATGCCCTCGGCCTTGTGCTCGGGGAAGAAGAAGCCCGCATCCTCCATCCGCTCCTCGTAATGCCGGGCCAGCGCCTCCACCTCCTGGACCGGGGCCCAGTCCGCGCCGGCCATCTCGGTGGTCTCGGGGGGCGTCGCCTCATGGGTGCGACGCCATTCATAGGCCATGAGCAGCGCGCATTGCGCCAGGTTGAGCGAGGCGAATTCCGGGTTCACCGGGACCGAGACGATCGCATTGGCGCGCGAGATGTCGTCATTCTCCAGCCCCGCCCGCTCGGGGCCGAACAGCACCGCCACCTTTTCCCCGCGTCCGATCCGTTCGGCCGCGACCTGCATGGCGCGCTCGGGGGTGAAGACCGGCTTGGTCATGCCACGCTGCCGGGCGGTGGTGGCCATGACATAGGTGCAATCGGCCAGCGCGTCGGGCAGGTCGTCGAACAGCTGCGCCTCGTCCAGCAGCCGCCCCGCGCCCGAGGCCATGGCATTGGCCTTGGGGTTCGGCCAGCCGTCGCGCGGCGCCACGAGACGCATCCGGTCCAGCCCGAAATTCCACATGGCGCGCGAGGCCGCGCCGATATTCTCGCCCATCTGCGGGCGCACGAGGACGAAGGCGGGCTGGGGCGTTCCGGTGGGCATCTCTCTCCTCTGGGCGGATCGGGGGCTGGCCGCGCTTCTAGAGCCTCCGCCCCCGCGGGAAAAGCCGGAAAACCGCCGCGCCGCGCCGGAGGGCAGCCCACCTTTCCCCTTGGGAACCCGATCTTAACACCTCTCTGCGATGCTCGATCCTGCCCGGGCACCCGAACTTGGGGTCCGGGTTGACTTCCTCCCTGTCAGACTGGCCGTGCCTTCGGGCACGGCCCTTTTTCATCCGCCAGTGTCCCTCTCATCGCTGTCCATCCGCCGCCGCCCCGCGGCCGGCCCGATCCCGCCAATCCGCCGGAGCGGTGGTTGACCACAAGTGAACGCAACCTAATGGATTACCTGTTGACGGGTCGGGATTAGTTTCGTAGCGTCCGGATCAATGACTAAGTCGGCCAGTCCGACGGGGAGAGAAATCGAAGGAAGGGGGTCGTTTGATCCCCTTTTTTCATGGCCTCTTCAAACCCTTGCATCCCATTCTTCATGCGGCGGACGCGCCCGGCCCGACCCGCCGCCGTGCCCGTCCACAGCGGAAATCCGCAGCCCGTGATCGGATGCGAGGTGGATTTGGACTGACACTGCCCGGACAGCGTGCTAAGCGCCGAAGTGCACATGATTAATGGCCGGAAGGAAGATCTTCATGACCAGAACATTCTCCACGCTGCCGCTTATCGCGCTTCTCGCGCTGGCTTCGCCGGTGGTGGCCCAGGATGCGACGACGGACGAAACCACCACCAGCGAAGAGCAAGGCGCCCAGGCGGAGCAAGGCTCCGAAGCCCAGCCCGAGGCCCAGGATGACGGCCAGCTTTCGCTCGGCAGCGAAGTCGGCGACGAGCCCGGCAGCACCTATGTCAAGGAAGAGGTCGGCGACTGGCAGCTTCAGTGCATCCGCGTGCAGGAAGGCGAAGAGCCCTGCCACCTCTACCAGCTGCTGAGCGACGAGGACGGCAACGCCGTGGCCGAAGTGTCGATGTTCCGCCTGCCCGAGGGTGGCCAGGCCGTGGCCGGCGCCACCGTCATCGTGCCGCTGGAGACGCTGCTTCCGGCGCAGCTGACCATCGCCGTCGACGGCTCGCAGGGCAAACGCTATCCCTATTCCTTCTGCAACCGGGTGGGCTGCTACGCCCGCATCGGCCTGACCGCGCAGGACGTCACCAGCTTCAAGCGCGGCGCCAAGGCGACCATCACCGTGGTGCCCTTCGCCGCCCCCGACCAGAAGGTCGAGCTGGCCATGTCGCTGTCGGGCTTCACCGACGGGTTCGAGAAGGCCTCGGTCATCGAGAACTGATCGCGGCCCCCGGGCCGACAGAATTCAGGCGCCGTCCCTCGCCGGGGGCGGCGCCTTTCGATTCAGGGATCTGCTTGGGGGGCGATGTTCAGGGGGTCGGCTTGAGGCCGGCCTGGCGCAGCCCGTCCAGCACGGCGCGCGCGGCGCGAATGCCCGGCGCCTCGCCGCCCCGCCCGAGTCGCTGCATCGTCAGCGCCATGGCATCGCGCTGGCCCTCGGGCGCCTCCAGAAGCCGGTCCAACGCCGCGGCGATGGGTTCCGGCCGGCAGGCGGGGCCGATGAATTCCGGCACGATGCGCGTATCCGAGACCAGGTTGACCAGCGTAACCGTATCGGTCCGCAGCATCCGCCCGATGATCTGGCGGGACAGCCAGCTCATGTCATAGGCGATCACCATGGGCGTGTTCGCCGCCGCCAGCTCCAGCGACACCGTGCCCGAGGCCGCCAGCGCCACGTCCGCCGCCCCGAAGGCCGCGCGCTTTTCCGTCACCGCCGCCTCGCTGCCGCCCGGATGCACGACGATCGGCCGGCCCGGCCATTCGGCGACCGCGCGGCTCACCTCCTCCTCGACCGAGGCGGCGGCGGGCACGACGAGGCGCAGATCGGGCCGCGCCGCCTGCATCCGCTCCGCCACCCGGGCGAAGACGGGCAGCAGGCGGCCCACCTCGGACCGGCGCGAGCCCGGCAGCATCAGCAGCACCGGCGCCTCGCCGATGCCGTGCACGTCGCGGAAGTCGCGCACCTCGCCGGGGCTGGCCTGCGGGTCCATCACCACCGGGTGGCCGACGAAATCGCAGCGCATCCCGGCGGCTTCCATGTAGGGCGGCTCGAAGGGCAGCAGCGCCAGCACCTGGTCGATATGGCGCGCCATCTTCTGCGCCCGGCCCGGCCGCCAGGCCCAGACCGTGGGCGCCACGTAATGCACGCAGCGGATGTTCGAGCGCGCCTTGACCAGTTGCGCCACCCGCAGCGAGAATTCCGGCAGGTCCACGGTGACCAGCACGTCGGGCTGCGCGTCGATCACCGCCTGCGCCGTCTCGTGGATGCGCCGCTTGAGCGCGCGGTATTGCGACAGGATCTCGGCCACGCCCATCACGTTGATCTCGGACATGGGGAACAGGCTGCGCAGGCCCTGCGCCTCCATCCGCGGCCCGCCGATCCCGTCGAAGGCCACGTCGCCGCCGGTGAGCGTGTGCATCCCTTCCATGAAGTTCGCGCCCAGCCGGTCGCCCGACAGCTCGCCGGCGATGACGAAGACGCGGATCATCCGAAGCTCCGCCCGAGCAGGAAGAGGCCGGCGCCCTCCGCCGCCTTCAGCGTGGCCTCGCGGTCGAGGATCAGCACGCGCCCCGCCTCCAGCACCACGCCGGACAGGCCGGCCTCGGTCGCGCGGGCGATCGTGTCGGGGCCGATGGCGGGCATGTCGGCGCGCAGGTCCTGGCCCGGCTTCGGCCGTTTCACCAGCACGCCGCCCCCGCCCCGGCGCAGCGCCTGCGGCGTCTCGGCGACAAAGCGCAGCATGGCGTCGGTGCCCTGCAAGGTCTCGATCCCGAGGCAGAGCCCCCCCGCCACCACGGCGCCCTGGCCGACGTCATGCGGCGCCAGCGCCGACAGGATCACTGCCGCGCGGTCGGCATCGGCCAGCGCCCGCTCTTCCGGTTGCGGCCCGGTCAGCAGCCCCTCGCCCGCGGCGAGCGCGGGGGCCACCTCGTGTGCGCCGCGCACGGCAAGGCCCTGTTCCTCGAACAGCGAGATGACGAAGCGCAGCAAGCCGTCGTCGCCCGCCTGCATGGCCTGCATCAGCCGCGGCGCGGTCGCCTGCATGTAGGCGTCGAAGCGCGCGGGGTCGAGCGGCGGGCGGCTCATGGCACCCGCCAGCACCACCTCGGTCACGCCCTGCGCCTTCAGGGTGTCGAACAGCGCGCCCAGCTCCTCGAAACGGTGCCGCTCCACCGGGCCGTCCAGCGCGGTCTCGACCCCCTCGAAGCCCACGCGCAGCGCCTCCGGGCATTCGAGGGCAAGTTCCACCGGCAGGCGGCCGGTCCCGGCCAGGATCGCGAGGCGCGCCACGGGTCAGCCGCCGGGGGTCAGGAAATGGCGGTCGCTGTCGCCGAGGATGAAATCGGTGATCTGGCGCACGTAGTCGGAGGAGGTCTCGTCAGCAAGCCGCTGCGCCCGCTCGGAAAAGGCCCCCTCGCCCTGCGCCAGCATCTGGAAGGCGGCGCGCAGCGCGGTGATGTCGGAGCGCGCCACGCCCTTGCGCTTGAGCCCCACCAGGTTCAGCCCGTCGAGCACGCCGCGCGGCCCCTGGACGAGGCCATGGGGGATCACGTCGTTGGTGACCATGGTGACCGCGCCGATGATGGCGCCGCGGCCGATCCGCACCCATTGATGCACGCCGCAGAGCCCGCCGATGATCACGTCGTCCTCGACCACCACGTGACCCGCCAGCGCCGACTGGTTGACGATGATCACCCGGTCGCCCACGCGGGCGTCATGGGCCACGTGGCAGCCCGCCATGAACAGCCCGTCATCGCCCACGCGCGTCTCGCCGCCGCCGCCCTCGGTGCCGCAATTCATCGTCACGTGCTCGCGGATGCGGTTGCGCTTGCCGATGACCAGGCGGGTCTTCTCCCCGCGGAATTTCAGGTCCTGCGGGATTTCTCCGATCACCGCGAAGGAAAAGATCACCGTGTCCTCGCCCACCTCGGTGCGGCCGGTAACGACCACGTGGGACTTGAGCTCCACCCGGTCGCCCAGCACGACGTCGGGGCCGACATGGCAGAAGGGCCCGATCCGCACGCCCTCGCCCAGGCGTGCGCCCTCTTCGACGATGGCGCTCGGATGGATCAGGCTCTCGGTCATTTCGCCTTCTCGCCGGTGAGATCCACGAAGGCGGAGAACTCCGCCTCGGTCGCCATCTCGCCGTCGACCGAAGCCTGGCCCTGGAATTTCCAGATCTTGCCGCCCGGCTTGCCCCGCAGCGTGGTGATCTGCATCTCCAGCACGTCGCCCGGCACCACCTGGCGACGGAACTTGCACTTGTCGATCGACATGAAATAGATCAGCAGGTCGGTTTCGAACAATTCCAACGCCGTGCCGATCATCACCCCGGCGGTCTGGGCCATGGCCTCGATGATGGTGACGCCCGGCATGATCGGCGCGCCGGGGAAATGGCCCTGGAAATGCGGCTCGTTCATGGTGACGTTCTTGATGCCGCGGGCGCCTTTCGTCCCGTCGATATCGACCACCTTGTCCACCAGCAGGAACGGATAGCGGTGCGGCAGGATGCGCTGGATGGTCTGGATATCTGCGCTTTGCAGGCTGTCGGTCATCGGGTCGTCCTCGTCCTGGGATGGAACGTCCCTAGCAACGCGGCGCCGCCGGGGCAAGCGCGTCAGCGATCCGCCGCGTCGTCCCCGGGTCGCGCAGGGGCGGGCTCGGTTTCCGGTTCGGGCAGGTTCACGGGGGCATCGGGCCCGCCGCTCCGGTCGCCGGCCTCGGGCGGGAGGATCATGCCCGGCTCCGCCCGCGGCGCGGGAGCCGGCACCTCCGCGGGTTCGGGGGCCAGCAAGTCACCGCCATCGCCCACCCGTTCGTTCATGCGCTGGATGGCCACCTCGGTCACGTCGATCACCGGCGCGCTGGCAAAGACCGAGCGGCGCTCGACGATGACGGCGGCGCCGGCGGCGCGCATGACCTCGGACAGGATCGGATCGGCGGAGTCGAGAAAGCGGCGGCGGCGCGCCTCGGCCCGCTGCTGAAGGTCCTGCAGCTTGGCCTGCTGCTCGCGCCGGATGCGCTGGACCTTCTCGTCGAAAGCGTCGGCGAGGGCGCGGAATTCCTCTGCCGGCATGGTGTCGCGCTTGCGGGTGAGCGCCTTTTCCTCGTCGGCGAGATCCGCCTCGAGCGCGCGGTTCTCGGCGGCCAGGGCGGCGCCCTCGGATTCGAATTCCCGCTCGGTGCGGCGGCCGAAATCCGACTCGCTGAAGAAGCGGTCGGAATCGATGGTGAGGATCGGGCTCTGGACCTGGCCGAGATCCTGCGCCGTCGCCGCCCCCGGAAGGGCGGCGAGAAGCAGGAGCAGCCCGCCGAGGATCGACCCGGTCAGACGGCCGCGCAGATCGGGGCCGTGCGCCATGTCCGCGACCTCAGAACTCGGTCGAGAGGGTCAGGTCGAAGCGCTGCGGCTGGTCGTATTCCCGCTTGATCAGCGGTTCGGAGAAGTTGAACCGCAGCGGCCCGATCGGCGTGTCCCAGAAGACCGAGACCCCCACCACGTGACGCAGGTAGAAGTCGTCGTAGATGGTGAGCGCGTTGCCGTTGTCGATATCCCAGACGGAGCCCATGTCGTAGAACAGGCCGCCGGAGATGCCGTATTCCTCGGGCAGGCCCAGCGGGAACTCGGCCTCGAGCTTGGCCACCACGTACATGTTGCCGCCAAGCGCATCGTCCACCGTGCCGGAGGCGTCGCGTTCCCGCGGGCCGATGCCGCCATATTCGAAGCCGCGCATCATGCCGCTGCCGATCATGAACCGGTCGGTCACGCGGCTGGAGCCGGAGGTGTAGTTCAGCATGCCGCCTTCCAGCGTGGCGCGCAGGGTCACTTCCTCGTTCAGGATGCGGGTCTGCGCGATCGCGCGGGCGGTGGTCTTGATGTACTGGTCGCTGCCGTCCAGCCCGCCGAAATCCTGGCCGAATTCCAGCAGCACGCCGGTATTCGGATTGAGGCCCGTCCGGCGCGTGTCGTAGCTGTAGGTGTAGCCCAGGAAGGCGTCGTATTCCTGGCCGCGCGCGGCCTCGGCGGTGATCACGCCGCCCACGTCGGAGGACAGGTCGACGATCTCGGACGACTTGAAGCCGAGGCGCGTCGAGAAGCTGCCGTTCTCGCTGACCGGGAAGGTGAGCGAGGGCACGAACCGCCCGATCCGCGTATCGTATTCGGAGTTCAGGTTGTCCGTCTCCACGTAGCCGATATCGAGGTCGAAGCGCAGGTCGCGGCCCAGGAAGGCCGGCTCGGAGAAGCGCAGCGTGTATTGCCGGTTTTCCGCCGCCGAGGAGATGCCGAGGCTCAGCAGCTGCCCGCGCCCGAGGAAGTTGGTCTCGCGGAAGCGGATCAGCGCGCCCAGCCCGTCATTGGACGAGTAGGTGCCCCCGAAGGTGAGCGAGCCGGTATTCTGCTCTTCGACGTTCACGTCGACGACGACCTGATCGCGGGAAGAGCCTTCGCGCGCATTGACCTCGGCATTGGTGAAGAAACCGAGCGCGCGGATGCGTTCCGCAGCCTCGCGCACTTCGCGCGGGTTGAAGGGGTCGCCCTCCACCACCTTGAACTGGCGCCGGATGACGCGGTCGAGCGTGGTGGTGTTGCCCTCGATGTCGATCCGCTCCACGAAGACGCGGGGGCCCTTGGAGATGACGTAATCGATGTTCAGCGTCAGGTCGCGTTCGTTGCGGGTGATCTGCGGCTCAACCCGGATGAAGTCGAGCCCCTTCTTGACCGCCAGCCGTTCCAGCCGCGCGATGTCGTTCTCCACGTAGGTGGGGCTGTAGACGCGGCCCGACCGGGTCTTGGTCGCGGCCAGGAATTCCTGTGCGTTCACGCCCGGCACGTCGGAGGACGCGGTGATGTTGCCGAAGCGGAACTGCTGGCCTTCCTGCACCGTGAAGGTGACGAAATGGCCGTCACGCTCTTCGGTCAGCTCGGCATTGACGTTGAGCACGCGGAAATCGACGTAGCCGCGCGACAGGTAGAAGTCCCGCAGCATCTGCTTGTCCAGGCCGATGCGGTCCTCGACGAAGGTGTCGCGGCGGATCAGCGCGCGCAGCAGGCCGGCCTGCTTGGTTTCCAGCACGCGGCGCAGGCGGCCGTCGGAATAGGCGCGGTTGCCGACGAAGCCGATACGCTCGATCTCCACCACGTCGCCCTCGAAGATCTCGAAGACCAGGTCGACGCGGTTGTTGTTGCGGCGGATGACCCGCGGCGTGACGCGCGCGGCCAGGCGGCCCTGCTGGCTGTAGGCCTCGGTGATGGCGGCCGCGTCCTGCTCGGCCACGGAGGGGTTGTAGACCCGCCGCGACTGGGACTTGATCACCGGCGCGAGATCCTCGTCGTCGATGCGGCGGTTGCCCTCGAAATTGATGCGGTTGATCGTGGGGAATTCGCGCACCCGGATGACCAGCGTGCTGCCCTGCGGATCGATCGACACCTCCTCGAACAGCCCGGAACCCCGGATCCGCTGGTAGGCGTCGTTCAACTCCGCGGCCGAGACGGTCTCGCCCCGCGCGATTCCCGCGTAGGAGACGATGGAGGCGGGATCGACCCGCTCATTGCCCTCTACCCGGACGTTGGAGAAGCTGTAGCTCTGTGCGTTGACCGGAAACGCCATCAGTAGAACCGCGATTCCGACGCAGATGACACCGAGCCATTGTGCGGCCCATGCCCCTGCCCGTTTTGCCTGTCCGTCCCTGCCCGTTGCCCGGTTAAGCATTTTTCTTTCCCACTCCAGGATCCCTCGCAAAAGGGAGTACCGGGAATGGCTCATCTTGTCAAAACGGGATTGCCCATTCCGGGCCATCGAATACGGGCCTTGCGGCCCATTTGCCGCGCTCGGCGGGCCGGTCGGAAAACAGCGATGCAGGAAGAGGCGGCAGGCTCAGAAAAAGGAGCCCACGAAGGCGCCGAACATCAGCGCGAAGAGGATCGTGCAGACATAGAGCAGCCGGTCCCAGTTCAGGTCGAAGATCAGGCTCAGGCCACGATATCCGTCATGAATCGCTTGCATGTCTCACCTTTCGGCGTTCCGCACCCGCGAAACGCACCAGAATTCGCCCCGCACGAGCGGGTTTCACGACAGGGTCTAAAGGGCAATTGCGGCGCCTTCTTCGCGAGACGGGGGCAAGATTATGACGGGCGGGAAACCGCCGATACCGACGCCGGGCGACCGCTCTCGCGCCCGGCCTTTGCCCGCCGGGTCCGGGGGCGTCAGGGGCAGAAGATGTCGTTCGTCAGCGCAAAGACCATCAGCCCCAGCACCACGGCAAGGCCGGCGGTCATCATCACCCGCAGCGCCCCGTCCGACGGTGCCCGGCCCGCCACCGCCTCGTAGCCGTAGAAGACCAGGTGCCCGCCATCCAGCACCGGGATGGGGAAGAGGTTGAGCAGCCCCACCGCGGTCGAGAGCACGGCGATGAACCAGATGAAGCTTGCCGTGCCCTGGCTGGCCATGGCGCCCGAGGTCTGGGCGATGCCGATGGGGCCGGACAGGTTGCACGAGGAAATCGCCCCGGTCACCATGTGGTAGAGGCCCGAGATGGAGCCGCGCACGATCTCGCCCGTGGTCTGGATCCCGCCCCAGAGCGACTGGCCGATGCCCTGGGCCTCGGTCGCCGGCTCGAAGAACAGCCCGCCGATGATGCCGATGCGCCACTGCGTCTCGAACCCGCCATCGGGCTGCGGCTCGTCCACCCGGCGCGGGGCCAGCACGAAGTCCAGCACTTCGCCGTCGCGCCACACCTCGAGCGGCAGCGCCCGTCCGTCCGACCCCTCGACCGCGACGCGCAGGTCGTCGAAGGCGACGATCGGGTTCCCGTCCACGCTGAGGATGACGTCGCCCGGCTCCAGACCGATATCGTAGGCGGCCGATTGCGGGGCAAGCTGGCCGATCAGCGGCGGGAAGGGATAGGGCCCGTCGACCTCCATCTCGCTCCCGTCCCGCTGCACGCGGTAGTCGAGCAGGTTCTCCTTCGGCACCGAGTCCAGGAGGGCCTGCCAGGTCGCGCCCGAGGCCCGGTCCGGGACCGGCTCGCCGGCGATGTCGAGCAGGACGTCCCCCGGCTCCAGCTCGTGCTCGACGGGAAGCGCGGGCATGGAGCCCACGGTCAGCGGCTCGCGCGGGACGCCCTCGCTCATCATCACGGCGGTGAAGATCAGGATCGAGAAGATGAAGTTGAAGACCGGCCCGGCCGCCACCGTTGCCGCCCGCGCCCAGAGCGGGGCGCCGTGCATCGTGGCCCGCCGCTCTGCCGCCGACAGGCCCTGCATGGCGTCGTCGTCGCGCCCGCTGCTGGCCGCGTCGGCGTCGCCGGCGAACTTCACGTAACCGCCGAAGGGCAGCAGCGCGAACTGCCAGCGCGTGCCGCGCTTGTCCATGCGGGAAAACAGCACCGGGCCGAAGCCCAGCGAAAAGACATCGGCCTTGATGCCCGACCAGCGGCCGACGATGTAATGGCCGTATTCATGGATCGCGACGATCACCGAAAGCGCGACGACGAAGGCGAGAAGGGTGGCCAGAACGCCGCCGAATTCCGGAATCAATGACATCGGATCCAAGTTCCCCTACCCCCTGGCTACGTCGACCTAGCTGCGCCGACGAGTGTCGCTGCCCACCGAATGCCGCGCGGTGTCACGGGCGAGATGGTCAATGGCCACGATGTTATCAAGAGAAATCTCGGCATCAATGTGACCCGGCTGCGCAAAAACCCGTTCCATACTGCGTTCGACTACCGTCGCCATGTCCATGAATCCGATCCGCCGCGCGAGGAAGAGATCGAGCGCCTCTTCCTTCGCAGCGTTGAACACGGCCCCCGACAGCCCGCCCCTGCGGATCACCTCGCGCGCGAGGCGCAGCGCCGGCCAGCGCGCCTCGTCCGGAGCGCGGAAGGTCAGCTGGCCGATGGCGGCCAGGTCCAGCCGCTCCACCGGCAGGGCGTGCCGCTCGGGCCAGTTGAGCGCGTAGCCGATGGCGTGGCGCATGTCGGGCGGGCCGACATGGGCCATCAGCCCGCCGTCACGGTAGCCCACCAGCGCATGAACCAGCGATTCCGGGTGAACCAGCACCTCGATCCGGTCCGGGTCCGTGCCGAAGAATTCGTGCGTCTCGATCACCTCGAGCGCCTTGTTGAACATCGAGGCGGAGTCGATGGTGATCCGCTGGCCCATGTCCCAGTTGGGATGGGTCGCCGCCTCTTCCGGGGTGGCATGGGCAAGACGCTCCAGCGGCCAGTCGCGGAAGGCGCCGCCCGAGGCGGTGATGATCACGCGCTCGACCGCGGCCACGTCCTGCCCCGCCATGGCCTGGAAGACCGCCGAATGTTCGCTGTCCACCGGCAGGATCGTGGCGCCGTGGCGGCGCGCCGTCTCCATCACCAGGGGGCCCGCGGTGACCAGGCTTTCCTTGTTGGCGAGCGCGAGCACGGTCCCCTGCTCCAGCGCGGCGAGGCCCGGGGCGAGCCCGGCAAAGCCCACGATGGCGGACATCACCCAGTCCGCCGGGCGGGACGCGGCCTCGCACAGTGCCTGCGCGCCCGCCGCCGCCTCCACCCCGGAGCCCTGCAGTGCCGCGCGCAGGTCGGGCAGCAGCGCCTCGTCGGCGGTCACGGCCAGCTGCGCGCGCAGTCGCCGCGCATCCTCGGCCAGCCGCGCGATGTTGCGGCCGCCGGTCAGGGCCACCACCTCGAACCCCTCGGGATCGCGGTCGATCAGGTCGATCGTGTTCTGCCCGATGGACCCGGTCGCGCCCAGGATCGTGACCCGCCGCATCGGCCTACATCACCCCGACGGGCGTGGCCGGAAACTCCATCAGCGTGCCGACGATCAGCAGCAGCACCGAGGCGCCCAGCATCCCGTCGAACCGGTCCAGCAGCCCGCCATGGCCGGGGATGAGCGATGAGCTGTCCTTGACCCCTGCCCGCCGCTTGATGGCACTTTCGGCGATGTCGCCCATCTGCGAGGCCATGGCCACCGCGACCGACACGCCCATCAGCGTCATCGCGTTCTCGGTGATGAAGCCGAAGGCGAGCCCGGTCAGCGCAGCCGCGACCCAGCCCGCCGCGGTGCCGGACCATGTCTTCTTGGGGCTGACCTTGGGCCAGAACTTCGGCCCGCCAAGCGCGCGCCCGGCGAAATAGCCCGCGATGTCGGTGACCACCACGACGGCGACCAGCCACAGCATCCAGAGAAAGCCGAACTCGGTCCGCAGCCCCAGCAGGCCGAAGCCCGCGAGCATCACCATCACCGAATAGGCCATGAAGACAGAGCGCCCGCGCTCCAGCTGGCCGAAGCCCGCCATCGACGGCCCCAGCAGCAGCGGCAGGGCCAGCGGCACCGGCAGGAAGCCCGCGGCCAGCATCGCCCCGGCGCAGACCAGGCCGAGGATCGTCGCGAGGCCGGTCTGGGTGGGCGATTGCATCCGCACCAGTTCCCAGATCATCAGCCCGGTGCTGGCCGCCACCAGCCCCAGCCAGGCAAGCCCGCCCCACCAGACCGCCGCGAGGCCGATCAGGACCATGGCGATCCCCGAGATCGTCCGGGGCCGCAGGTCGGTCCATGATCCGCCCGACGCGCTCATGCCTTCACCGCACCGTAACGGCGGTCGCGGGCGCCGTAGCTGCGGGTGAGCCGGCCGAATTCCTCGGCGGTGAAATCGGGCCAGAGCGTGTCGATGAACTCGTATTCCGCATAGGCCGACTGCCACAGCAGGAAGTTGGAGATCCGGGCCTCCCCGCTGGTGCGGATGACGAGATCGGGATCGGGCAGCACATGGGTGTCGAGGTAGCGCGGCAGCGTCTCCTCGTCCACGTCCTCCGGGCGCAGCTTGCCCGCCGCCACGTCCGCCGCCAGCCGCTTGGTGGCGCGCGCCACCTCGTCCCGGCTGCCGTAATTGAGCGCGATGGTCAGGTTGGTGCCGGTGCAATGGCCGGTCATCGCCTCCGCCTCGTCCATCAGGCTGCGCAGCTTGGCATCCAGCCGCACCCGGTCGCCGATGAAGCGGACGCGGACGTTTTCCTTCACGAAGTCCTGCATCTCTTTCAGGATGTAGCGCCGGAAGAGGCTCATCAGCCCCGCCACCTCGACCTGGGTGCGCTTCCAGTTCTCCGTGGAGAAGGCGAAGATGGTCAGGTAATCCACCCCGCAATCCGGACAGGCCTCGACGATCTGGCGCACCCGGCGCGCGCCGGCATGGTGGCCGAACAGGCGCGGGCGGCCGCGCTGCGTGGCCCAGCGGCCATTGCCGTCCATGATGATCGCCACATGGCGCGGGGCGCCCCTGTGGGGCTTGGGTTGCGTGGCCATCGTGGCCTCCTTGAAGCTGGGGCTTGCCTGCGGTCCCGGGGCGCCATGGCCCGCCGCCGCGCGTCGTCCCGTCCCGTTCGGGTGGCCCCGACGGAACCACCCTGCCCCCATCCTGACCCTCGCGGTCAAACCTGCATGATTTCGGACTGCTTGTGCTCCAGCGCGTCGTCCACCGTCTTGATGTAGCGGTCGGTCATTTCCTGCACCTCGGATTCCCAGAACTTCTGGTCGTCCTCGGACAGGCCGTCGCCCTTGGCCTTCTTGATCTGGTCCATGCCGTCGCGCCGCACGTTGCGGATCGAGACGCGGGCATGTTCGGCATATTGCCCGGCCACCTTGGTCAGGTCGCGGCGCCGCTCCTCGTTCAGCTCGGGGATCGGCAGCATGATGATCGTGCCGTTGAGCTGCGGGTTGATGCCCAGGCCGCTTTCGCGGATCGCCTTCTCGACCTTGCCGACCATGGACTTGTCCCAGACGTTGATGGTGACCATCCGCGGCTCGGGGACGTTGACCGTGCCCACCTGGTTGATCGGCGTCATCTGTCCGTAGGCTTCCACCTGCACCGGCTCCAGCATCGAGGCCGAGGCGCGCCCGGTGCGCAGCGAGGCGAATTCCGTGCGCAGGTTGCTGATCGCGCCGTCCATGCGGCGCTCGAGGTCGCTGGTATCCAGTTCGAAATCGTCCGACATCTGCTCTTCCTCCCGAAGGGGGTTTGATCCTTGGCCCCCGCTATAGCCCCAGCCGCGGGGTGTTGTATAGACCGGCCGGGCCGTCGGGGCCCGGCGGCACCGGCTCAGGGATGAACCGTCGTATAGGTGCCCTCGCCGGCGAGAATGCCGCGGAACCCGCCCGGTTCGTCCAGCGAGAAGACGATGATCGGCAGGCGGTTGTCCCGGGCCAGTGCGATCGCCGAGGCGTCCATGACCTTGAGGTATTTCGTCAGCACCTCGTCATAGGAGATGCGGTCGAAGCGCTTGGCATCCGCGTGCAGCTTGGGGTCCTTGTCGTAGACGCCGTCCACCTGCTTGCCCATGAAGATCGCCTGGCAGGCCATTTCCGACGCCCGCAGCGTGGCGGCGGTATCGGTGGTGAAATAGGGGTTCCCGGTGCCGGCGGCGAAGATGCAGACCCGCCCCTTCTCCAGGTGGCGGACGGCCCGGCGGCGGATATAGGGCTCGCAGACCTGGTCCATGGGGATGGCGCTGATGACGCGGGTGAAGACGCCCAGCCCCTCGAGCGCCGACTGCATCGCCAGCGCGTTCATGACGGTGGCCAGCATGCCCATGTAATCCGCGGTGGTCCGCTCCATCCCCTGGGCGGAACCCTGCAGCCCGCGGAAGATGTTGCCGCCGCCGATGACCATGCAGATCTCGACGCCCAGGTCGTGGACCGACTTGACCTCGCGCGCGATGCGCTCGACCGTGGGCGGGTTGAGACCATAGCTCTGGTCCCCCATCAGCGCCTCTCCCGAGATTTTCAGAAGCACCCGCTTGAACGTGGTCTTCGCGGGTTTAGGATCGGCGGCTACGGGGGCGTCGGGCATGGCAATCTCCGGGGGTGGCTGTTCGCTCGCCGGAAAATGTCGGAAAACGCGCCCGGGTTCAATGCAGGATCGCCCGGCCGCCGGATCGGCGCGCGGATCCGCGAGGAAGGAACGGAACGACAGCCATGGCAGCGCTTCCCGAGACCGACCCGGCGCGGCCGGTGCTGATCGCGGGTCCGACCGCCAGCGCCAAGTCCGAACTCGCCCTGCGCCTGGCCGAGCGCGAGGGCGGCGTGGTGGTCAATGCCGACGCGATCCAGGTCTTCGACAATTGGCGGGTGCTGACCGCCCGGCCCTCCCCCGCCGACGAGGCGCGCGCGCCCCATGCGCTTTACGGCCATGTCGGGCGGCAGGACGAGTATTCCGTCGGCCACTGGCTGCGCGACCTGGCGCCGCTGCTGGAGAGCGGCGAGCGGCCGATCATCACCGGGGGCACCGGGCTCTACTTCACCGCGCTGACGCAGGGACTGGCCGAGATCCCGCCGACGCCGCCGGAGGTCCGCGCCGAGGCCGATGCGCGCCTCGCCGAGGAGGGGCTGGAGGCGCTGCTGGCGGAGCTGGACACGGCGACGGCAGAGCGCATCGACCGCCGCAACCCCGCCCGGGTGCAGCGCGCCTGGGAGGTGCGGCGCAGCACCGGCCGGGGGCTTGCCGCCTGGCAGGACGACACGCCGCCGCCGCTTCTGCCGCTGGCGCGCGCGCAGCCCATCCTGGTTGAGGCGCCGCGCGACTGGCTCACCCCGCGGATCGAGCGCCGCTTCGACGCGATGCTGGCCGCCGGCGCGCTGGACGAAGCGCGCGACAACCTCGAAGGTTGGGATCCCGCGCGCCTGTCGTCCAAGGCAATCGGCGCACCCGAGCTCATCGCCCATCTGCGGGGCGAGATCACGCTGGAAGCGGCGCGCGATGCCTCGACCATCGCCACCCGCCAATTCGCCAAGCGGCAGCGGACGTGGTTCCGGGCGAAAATGGCGGAATGGCACCGATGGCGCCCGGATTGATTTGAAAATCCCCGCGCCGTAGGCCATCACCAAGGGGAGACAGCCGCAGCAAAAACCGGATCGCAAGATGAACATGCGTCCAGATCTCCTGACCGATCACGGGCTGACCCGGCCCCGGTCGCTCACGCTCGCGCAACTTTCGCGCGGCGCGCAGTGGCGTCTGGACCTGTCCCACCCGGCCGAGTCGACGGTGATGATCTGGATCACCAAGGGCCAGGGCCGCGCCACGATCCGCGGCATCCGGCGGGGGATCGGCGTTCACAACCTGCTGTTCATCCCCCGCGGCTGCCTGATGTCGCTCTGGCCCGGACCGCAGGGATTCGGCCAGGCCGTGCTTCTGCCGTCCGAGGCGCAGGCGGGGCTGGGCCTGCCGGGCGACCCGGTGCACCTGCGGATTCGCGACGTCGCCGCGCAGGCGGAATTCACCGCCCTGCTGGAAGGCATGCAGCGCGAGCAGCAATATGCCCGCCCCTTCCAGGACGAGGCGCTGGAGGCGCATGCCCGGCTCATGGGGATCTGGATGCGGCGGCACATGGGCGTGGACGACGACATGCCCGCCCGCGGCGCCGCCGACCGGCTGGTGCGGGCCTATGCCGCGCTGATCGAGCGGGACCTGCTGACCGCGCGCAGCGTGACGGATTACGCCGAGGAGCTGGGCGTCACCCCCACCCACCTGACCCGGAGCTGCCGCGAGGCGGCGGGCTGCACGGCCGCCAACCTGCTGACCCAGGCGCGGCTGCACGCGGCGCGGTCGCTGCTGGCGCGCGGCGACATCGCGGTGCAGGACGTGGCAAGCCACATGGGCTTTTCCTCGGCTGCCTATTTCACGCGGTTCATCCGCCGCCATACCGGCAAGAACCCGAGCGCGCTGCGCGGTGCGAGCGAGGCAACGGGCCCGGCTTCGGTCCGGCCGGGACGCCCCTCGCCGCTGCGCTGAGGCCCTCCGCGACAACGCTCCCGCGTCCGGCAGATGTCGCATCCGGACGCGTGGCATGTCGCTTTTTTCACATTGATCGCCGGTAACTTCTGTTGACGCAGGCCCGCTTTCGGTGCCTCAATACCCGCGAGGGAACGGGAAGACCGCGCCACCATTGCCGATCCGGCACCGGTCAGGGCGAAGCGGGCCAGGGCGATGCGAGCCAGGGCAACGCGGGGCCGGCCAATGCGGGACCGGTCCATGCGTGCCGGTCGCGGGACCGGCCGTGACACGACGCAAGACCAAGAACGCGACCGCCGGCAGCGATGGCCCGCAGGCGGGAGAGGACCAAGAATAAGGCGGGACGGCAACGACCGGAACCCGCGGCCTTCAACAGGGGCGCCTGAATGGGACTATTCATACTGAGACGCGTCGGGGTGATGATCCTGACGGCGCTTTGCCTGACCTTCGTGGTCTTCTTCCTGACCAACCTCTACCCGAACCTCGAGAAACTGGCCAAGACCCAGGGCAATTTCCGCATGTCCGACGAGGCGGTGGAGACCTACCTCGCCAATCACGGCTACCTGCAGCCCACCCCGCTGAAATACGCGCAATGGCTGGGCGTCGCCCCCGGCTGGGTGATCGAGGGCAGTGACGGAGAGCTGCGCGGCCGCTGTTTCGAGCCGGGCCTGCCGGCGGAAGAGGCGCCGACCTTCTGCGGCGTGCTGCAGGGCGACTGGGGCTATTCCACCGTCTTCCGCGAGGACGTGGCCGAGATCGTCTCCACCCGGCTCGCGCTCACCGGCAAGCTGATGTTCTGGGTGATGCTGCTGATGGTGCCCTCGGCGCTGATCATCGGCGTGCTGGCGGGGATGCGCGAAGGCTCGGCCACGGACCGGACTCTGTCCACCGTGTCGATCACCACGACGGCGACGCCCGAATACGTGTCGGGGGTGATCCTGATCGCGGTCTTCGCCTCTTCCGCCGTGGGGCTGAAGTGGTTCAACGGCACCGCGACCTCGGCGATGGAGGACGCCAACTTCGAGAACTTCTTCCTGCCGGTGCTGACCATCGCGCTTTACGGCATGGGTTATATCGCCCGGATGACGCGCGCCTCCATGGCCGAGGTGATGACCGCGCAATACATCCGCACCGCCCGGCTGAAGGGCGTGGCCTTCCGCAACATCGTGCTGAAACATGCGCTCAGGAACGCGCTGATCGCGCCCTTCACGGTGATCATGCTGCAATTTCCCTGGCTGCTGAACGGCGTGGTGATCGTGGAGACGCTGTTCAACTACAAGGGCTTCGGCTGGACGCTGGTGCAGGCCGCCGGCAACAACGACATCGAGCTGCTGCTGGGCGTCTCGGTCGTGTCGGTCTTCGTGGTGCTGATCACGCAGCTTCTGTCGGACATTGGCTATGTCTACCTGAACCCCCGGATCCGGATTTCGTGAGGAGGAGGACCCCATGGAAGAACTGAGCTGGACCGGATCGCTGGGCACCATCATGGACCCCGTCCTCTACGTGGTCGCGGCGCTTTTCGTGGTGCTGGTCGCGCTGCGGGTGGTGCTGTCGCTGTTCGTGCGCGCCGGGCCGGGCGTGGTGGCCGCGGCCGACGGCACCGCCACGGCCACGGGCGGGCCCGTCGGACTGGTCGATACGGGGATGAAGCTCTCGGGCCTGGCGCTGATCGCCGTGGTCTTGGTCTACCTGCTGGGCGGCGCCGTGGCGGGCTGGCCGGGCGCCGGGATCATCGGCGGCATGAGCCGGCAATTCCTGCCCGTCTGGATCGCGCTGGTCGCCACCTTCGCGCTGTCGCTCGGCTTCAAGCGGCGGCTGGGGCTCTACGGCAAGCTTTTCGATTCCGTGATCGGGATGATCGGTTTCGGCCTGGTGATGTTCTGGGTCTTCACCGGCATCTTCTCGGCCATGGACCTGATCGCGACGCACGCGCCGCTCGACCAGATCTCGGGGATGAAGAACAAGGTGCCGGGCACGCCGCTGCGCTTCGGCGACGAGGGCGCCTATCCCTATTACCTGCTGGGCGGCGACAACCTGGCGCGCGACGTCTTTTCCCGCATGGTCACCGGGTCTTGGGTGGTGGTGCAGATCGCGCCGCTCGCCACGCTCTTCGCCTTCATGGTGGGGATCACGCTGGGCCTGCCCGCGGGCTATTACGGCGGCAAGCTCGACACCTTCCTGTCCTTCCTCGCCAACCTGATCCTCGCCTTCCCGGTGATCCTGCTCTTCTACCTGCTGGTCACCCCCGAGATCGTGGCGACCGGGATCCCCAACTACATGGCGACCGTGCTTTTCGTCTTTCCGCTGGTCTTTACCGGTGTGCTGATCAACTCGCGCTTCCACACCTCTCCGATGAAGCGCAACCTGCTGATCGCGGTGATCCTGGGCGCGATGCTCTGGGTCTACCTGTCGCTGATCTCCGCGGGCGGGACCAAGGTGGACGTGCTGCCCTACTGGCTGGACCTGTTCGACATCCCCGGCGGCATCCTCGTGGTCTTCGTCTCGGTGGTCTTCGTCAACTCGCCCACAGTGTTCCGCATCGTCCGGGGGCTCGCCATGGACATCAAGACCCGCGACTACGTCGCCGCCGCCCAGACCCGCGGCGAGGGCCCGTGGTACATCATGCTGTGGGAGATCCTGCCCAATGCCCGGGGCCCGCTGATCGTCGATTTCTGCCTGCGCATCGGCTACACCACGATCCTTTTGGGCACGCTCGGGTTCTTCGGGCTGGGCCTGCCGCCCGAGAGCCCGGACTGGGGCTCCACCATCAACGAGGGGCGCAAGCTGCTCACCATCTACCTGCACCCCGCCCTGCCCCCGGCCTTCGCCCTGCTGAGCCTCGTTCTGGGGCTGAACCTGTTGGCGGACGGGCTGCGCGAAGAAAGCCTGAAGGATTGACGGAGAGGACGGGAGTTTCGGGGCTCTGCCCCGGACCCCGGAGTTTTTTTGGCAAGATGAAGGGAGCCTCACGTCGCTCCGCCATCCCCGACGGGAGAGCCTGATGACCAAGTCGCCGGATTTTGACGGACCGATCCTCGAGATCGACAAGCTGTCCATCTCCTTCTTTACCCGGCTGCGGGAGATCCCTGCGGTCATGGATTTCTCCTGTGCCGTCCAGCCGGGCGAGGCGCTTGGCCTCGTGGGCGAGTCGGGCTGCGGCAAGTCCACGGTGGCGCTTGGCGTGATGCAGGATCTGGGCGTGAACGGGCGCATCACCGGCGGCACCATCCGCTTCAAGGGCCGCGACCTCGCGACGCTCTCGGACAAGGAGCTGCGCGACATCCGCGGCAACGAGATCGCCATGATCTATCAGGAGCCGATGGCAAGCCTGAACCCCGCCATGCGGGTGGGCAAGCAGCTCATGGAAGTGCCGATGATCCACGAGGGGATCTCCGAGAAGGAGGCCCATGCCCGGGCTCTCGAGGTCATCCGCGACGTGAAGCTGCCGGACCCTGAACGCATCCTGCGCGCCTATCCCCACCAGTTGTCTGGCGGGCAGCAGCAGCGCATCGTCATCGCCATGGCGCTGATGTCGAAGCCCTCGCTGCTGATCCTAGACGAGCCCACCACCGCGCTCGACGTCACGGTGGAGGCCGCGGTGGTCGAGCTGGTGAAGGACCTGGGCAAGAAATACGGCACCTCGATGCTGTTCATCAGCCACAACCTCGGGCTGGTGCTGGAGACCTGCGACCGCATCTGCGTGATGTATTCCGGCGAGGCGGTGGAGCGCGGATCGATCGCCGAGGTCTTCGACCGGATGCGGCACCCCTATACGCAGGCGCTCTTCCGCTCCATCCCGCTGCCCGGCGCGGACAAGAACGCGCGGCCGCTGAAGGCGATCCCGGGGAACTTCCCCCTGCCCCATGAGCGGCCGCCGGGCTGCAATTTCGGGCCCCGCTGCGACTATTTCCAGGCGGGGCGCTGCGACGCGCAGGACATCCCGATGTTCGAGGTCGAGGGCGGCGATCCCCATGCCACCCGCTGCCTGCGCCATGACGAGATCGACTGGGCCGCGCCGATCGAGGGCGTCGCGGAAACCGCGAAGACCGAGCCCGGCGAGGTCGTGCTGCGCATGGAGGGGCTGCGCAAGTATTACCAGGTGGCCGCCAACAAGCTCTTCGGCGGCGGCGAGACCAAGGTGGTCAAGGCCAACGAGACGCTCAGCTTCGAGGCACGGGAATCCGAGACCCTGGCCATCGTGGGCGAATCCGGCTGCGGCAAGTCCACCTTCGCCAAGGTGCTCATGGGACTGGAGACGGCCACGGCGGGCGAGATCATCCTCGACAACCGCCCGATCCAGGACGTGCCCATCGAGAAGCGCGACACGAGAACCGTGGCCGACGTGCAGATGGTGTTCCAGAACCCCTTCGACACGCTCAACCCGTCCATGAGCGTGGGCCGCCAGATCATCCGCGCGCTGGAGATCTTCGGCGTGGGCAAGAACGACCGTGAGCGCAAGGAGCGGATGCTGACCCTGCTCGACCTCGTCAAGCTGCCCCGCGCCTTCGCCGACCGGATGCCGCGGCAGCTGTCGGGCGGGCAGAAGCAGCGGGTGGGCATCGCGCGGGCCTTTGCCGGGGACGCGCGGATCGTGGTCGCGGACGAGCCGGTCTCGGCGCTGGACGTCTCGGTGCAGGCGGCGGTGACCGACCTGCTGATGGAAATCCAGCGCGAGCAGAAGACCACGCTGCTGTTCATCTCCCACGACCTGTCCATCGTGCGTTACCTGAGCGACCGGGTGATGGTCATGTATCTGGGCCACGTGGTGGAGCTGGGCGATACCGCGCAAGTCTTCGCCCCGCCCTACCATCCCTATACCGAGGCGCTGCTCTCGGCCGTGCCCATCGCCGACACCCACGTGGAGAAACAGCATATCGTGCTGGAGGGCGAGGTGCCCTCGGCCATGGACCCGCCGCCGGGCTGCCCCTTCCAGACGCGCTGCCGCTGGAAATCGGAGGTGCCGGGCAATCTCTGCGAGGAGGAGGTGCCGCCGATCCGCGACCTCGCCCCGGGCCACCAGTTCAAGTGCCACCTGTCCGAGGCGGCGCTGGCCCGGATGGAGCCGGTGATCAAGGTCGCCGCGGAATAGGGGCCGGACACGAAAACGCCCCCGGCCGCGGCCGGAGGCGTGAAGTCCGTGCAGAACGGCCGGTCTTACCGATCGGCGCCTTCGGTATCCAGCGTGGAGGCGGGAACGCGGTCCAGCCCGTCCACGGTTTCCTCGGCGAAGGCATGCAGCAGCGACTGGTAATAGTCGTCATTGCTGGGCGCCACGGCGATGAAGCCCTCGGGCATCGGGCGGTCGTCGGCATAGGCCGCGAGCCGCACCGGGTAGGAGATGATCGCGTCGCCGCCGGCGGTCGGCATGATCGACACGACGCCGTCCATCTCGTTGAACTTCGGAGCGTTGGGGCCGATCGGCGTGCCGTCCAGGCTGATCTTGCGGATCGAGACGTTCACGTCCACGGCGTCCTCGCCCTCGCCCGCTTCGGTCATGCCGGCGATGACGTCGGCCAGGTCGGTGCCGATCTTGCTGAAAAAGTCATTGGCTTCGGTGTCGGCGGCGACGCGCTTCATGTCGACATTCACGTCTTCGACGTTGAGCGCCATGGCACCGGGGACGGCGAAGGCGCCGGCAATAACACCGGCAAGGGCAGTGGTCTTCAGAATATTCTTCATTTTCAAAGCCTTTCTATGGGGCGTGGCCCAGCCGCGCAGGGGATGTCTCAAGATCGCCCTGCGAAAGGTGGCGCGTGCCGCGCGGTTCTGCTCACTTTGCGCAGACCAAACCCCGCCCCACCCCGCGGGTTCCGCAGGATGTTAGCGCGCATCACCGGGACGCGCGGAGATCCGCTCAGCCATCGCTCGCCAGTCAGGTCAATGGACGGGTCAGTGGCCCCAGATCACTTTGACGTAATGCAGCGTCTCCTTGTAGGGCGGCACGCCGCCATACTTGCGCACCGCCTCGGGCCCCGCATTGTAGGCCGCGAGCGCCAGCCGCCAGGAGCCGAAATTGCGGTATTGCAGCTTGAGGTAACGCGCCCCGCCCTCGAGGTTCTGCTGCGGGTCGGCCGGGTCGACGCCCAGCTTGGCCGCGGTGAAGGGCATGAGCTGCGCCAGGCCGAGCGCCCCCTTGTGGGATTTCGCCCGGGCGTTCCAGCCGCTTTCCTGCTGCACCAGCTTGAGAAACAGGTCCTCGGGGATGCCGTGCCGCGACGCCGCGGCGCGCGCCATCTGCAGGTAGGGGCCGCGATAGGCGCCGCCATAGGCCTGCCCGCCGCCCCATTTCGTCGGCGCCACCACTTCCCGCGGCTGGAGCCGGACGGAATTGCTGTATTGCTGCGCCGCGCGGCTGTCGAGCACGCGGGTCTGCGAACTGAAAAGGTGGCTGCGGCTCTTGGAAGAGAGCACTTCCGCCGCACCGAATCCGGGCGCGACGAGCACCATGGCCATCGCCGTCACGAAGGTCTTGCGCATATAACCTGCCCCACTGTCCCTCGGGTCACTGGGCGGGGAGTATACGGATTCCCGTCCGGCTCGCCAACCCGGCACGCGTTTCCGCGGCGACCCCCTGCCGGGCGGCCAGATTCATCTTCCATTCACTTTGTTGGGGTGATGTAACGGGGAAACACGTGACGCAGAGGATTCTGGAGGGACGCAGCATGGCGGGATCGGTGAACAAGGTCATTCTGGTCGGCAATCTGGGGCGCGACCCCGAGGTGCGGCAATTCCAGAACGGGGGCAAGGTCTGCAACCTGCGCATCGCCACGTCCGAGAACTGGAAGGACCGCAATACCGGCGAGCGGCGGGAACGCACCGAGTGGCACTCGGTCGCGATCTTCTCCGAGCCGCTGGCGCGGATCGCGGAGCAATATCTCAAGAAGGGCTCCAAGGTCTATATCGAGGGCCAGCTCGAGACCCGGAAATGGCAGGACCAGTCCGGCCAGGACCGCTACTCCACCGAGGTGGTGCTGCGCCCCTATCGTGGCGAGCTGACGCTCCTCGACAGCCGTGAGGGCGGCGGCGGTGGCGGCGGCTACGGCGGCGGCGGCTCCTCCTATGGCGGGGGCGGCGGCGATTACGGCGGCCAGGACGACCGCTTCGGCGGCGGTGGCAGCAGCGGTGGCGGCGGCGGTCGCGGCCCCTCGCAGGACCTCGACGACGAGATCCCGTTCTGAGGATCCCGCCGGTGCGCTGAAGCGCCAAGCATGACATTCACGTGATTTCTGCGCGCCCATGCACGGACACCCTGCATGGGCGCCAGTATGTCCGGCCCCCGGGATCGGCTAGGGCTCGCCGCACACGCCCCGGACCCCATGACCATCGCCCGAGGCCGCCTCACCAGACCCATTCCCGAAAGGACAGATGACATGACCGCCCGACTGAATGCCTACGCTCCCCATGCTCTCGCGCTGCTGCGCATCGTGACCGGCCTGCTCTTCCTGCAGCACGGCACCCAGAAGATGTTCGGCTTCCCCGCCGGCCAGATGCCGCAGCCCGAGCTCTTCTCCCTGTTCTGGTTCGGCGGCGTGCTGGAACTGGTGGGCGGCGTGCTCATCATCATCGGTCTCGCCACCCGGCCGGTGGCCTTCATCCTGTCGGGCATGATGGCGGTGGCCTATTGGGGCTTCCACGCCCCCGCCGCGACCTTCCCGGTGCAGAATGGCGGCGAGCTGGCGATCATGTTCTGCTTCGCCTTCCTCTATTTCGTCTTCGCCGGCCCCGGCGCCTGGAGCGTCGACCGCCGATAACCCCCTCGCGCGGCGGCGGCCCCGTCCCCGCCGCGCCCCGCAAGGCCCCGCGCCCTCGCACACCGGATGCCACGCAGCCCCCGCTTCTTCTGACCATAAATATCCCGGGGGTGAGGAGCGCAGCGACGAGGGGGCAGCGCCCCCTTCCCGTCCCCGACATCACACGAACGGCCGCTCAGGTGCGCGCCGGTCCCTGCTCCAGCCCGTCGCGCAGCACGTCCAGCACCGCGCCGGGCGGCACGTCGGAGGTCACGAAGGCCGCCCCGATCCCGCGGGCGAGGATGAAGCGCAGCGTGCCGTCCACCACCTTCTTGTCCTGCCCCATGAGATCCAGTAGCGCCTCTGCCCCCGGCAGATCGCCCGGAATGTCGGACAGGTCCCGCTTCATGCCCATGGCGGCGAGATGGGCGCGCACGCGGCTCGGTTCTTCCTGAGAACAAAGGCCCAGCCGCGCCGAAAGCTCGAAGGCCAGCGCGCATCCGATGGCCACGCCCTCGCCATGCAGCAGCCGGTCGGAATAGCCGGTCGCGGCCTCCAGCGCGTGGCAGAAGGTATGGCCGAGGTTCAGCAGCGCCCGGTCCCCCTGCTCGGTCTCGTCGCGCAGCACGATCTCGGCCTTCATCTCGCAGGAGCGGCGCACGGCCCGGATCCGCGCCTCCCGGTCGCCGGCAGCCAGCGCCGGGCCCGCCTCTTCCAGCCAGTCGAAGAACTCCGCATCCCCCAGCAGCCCGTATTTCACCACCTCGCCGTAGCCCGCGAGGAAATCCCGCTCCGGCAGGGTCTCCAGCAGCGCGGTATCGGCCAGCACCAGCGAGGGCTGGTGGAAGGCGCCCACGAGGTTCTTGCCATGGGCGGAATTGATCCCGGTCTTGCCCCCGACCGAACTGTCCACCTGCGCCAGCAGGCTGGTGGGCACCTGAACGAAACGCACGCCCCGGCGCAGCACGGCGGCGGCAAAACCCACCAGGTCGCCGATCACCCCGCCCCCCAGGGCGATGACGATGTCGCGCCGCTCCACCCGCTGTTCCAGCAGCCATTCCACGCAGGCCGAGAACTGGGTCCAGCCCTTGGTGGCCTCGCCCGGCGGCAGGATCAGCGCCTCGGACGCGACGCCCGCCGCCGACAGCGCCTCGCGCAGCGGCTCCAGGTGCAGCGCGCCCACGTTCTCGTCGGTCACCACCACCACGCGGGGCCGCGACAGGAGCGGCGCGATCTCCGTCCCGGCCGAGGCCAGCAGACCGTGCCCGATGCGGATGTCGTAGGCGCGTCCCGGAAGCGCCACGGGAACCGTTTCCACCATCGTCAGGCCTCCAGCACGTCGGGCCGGGCGGCGAGCGCATCGATCACGCGGCCGGCCATGTCCTCGATCGAATAGGCGGGATCGGCCTTCACCGACAGGTCCGCCCGGGCATAGACCGGCACCCGCGCCGCGTGGATCTCGCCTAGCGTGGCGCGGGGATCGGCGGTGCGCAGCAGCGGCCGCGTCGTCTTGTGGCGCACGCGGTTCCACAGCAGGTCGGGATCGGCGTCGAGCCAAATGCTGACCCCCTTGTCGCTGATGGTGCGGCGATTGTCCTCCGCCAGGAAGGCGCCGCCGCCGGTGGACAGGACGCCTGGCCGGCCGGCCAGCAGCCGCGCGATCACCTGCGCCTCCTTCTCGCGGAAGAAGGCCTCGCCGTCACGGGCGAAGATCTCGGCGATGGACATGTTGGCGGCTTCCTCGATGGCGATATCCGAATCGACGAAGGGCACTCCGAGCCGCAGCGCCAGCGCCTTGCCGACCGCCGTCTTGCCCGCCCCCATCATGCCCACCAGCACGATTGTTTTCTTCAGTTTCAAAGCCATGCCAGCCGTTCTTCGGCATTCACCCGCCAAAACGCAACTCACCGGACTGAATGACGTGATCTTGCCCAAAAGGCCAGTTATAACTTTGGCAAAACAAACGGGCAGGCACGGGGCAAGACATGTGGCGGATCATCAAGTGGCTGATCTATCTGGCGGTACTGGCCGCCATCGCGCTGATCGCCTATGCCTATATCGGTCCGTTCTTCGGGGCGGACTTCACCGCGCCGCAACAGGAGATCCGCATCCCCGTGATGCTGGAAGGGACGTGAGAAGGGACGAGAGGGACTGCCCGGACCTGGATCCATAAGCCGCGGCGCCGGGCTGACGGCGCTGGCCGGCCTGCTGCTGGCGGGCCTTGCGCTGCCCCTTGCGGCGCAGGAGCGGCCGCTTTCGGCCATCGACTGGCTGGAACAGAACCCGCCGTCGGAATTCGGCCTGTCCTCCCCGGACGGGTCGCGCGGTGGATCGGGCAGTCGCGGCAACCACATGCCCCCCACCGACGAGCCGCCCGTCAGCAACACCGCGGACAGCCCCGACATCACGGTGACGCAGCTCGGCGAATCGGGCGATGGCGGGGTCGGGCTGCTGCCGGCCTCGGTCACCGGCTTCCCGCGCGACCTCTGGCAAGGCTCCAGCCCGGCCAAGCTGTCGCGGCTGCTCGAAAGCGTCGAGGTGGAGCCGCTGCCGGCCATGCAGTCGCTGCTCTACACCCTGCTCCTGGCCGAGGCCCAGCCGCCCGGCGGCCCGGCCGAGGGGGAGGACCTGCTGCTCACGCGGATCGACCGGCTGACCTCGCTCGGCGCGGTGGAGCCGGCGGAAGCGCTTGTCGTGCGCACCGGCCCCGACACGCCCGCCCTCTTCCGGCGGTATTTTGACCTGTCGCTGCTGGTGGGCCGGCAGGATTCGGTCTGCCAGGAGCTCATGGCCCATCCGCACCTGATCGAGGATTACGCCCCGCGCATCTATTGCCAGGCCCTGTCCGGCGACTGGACGGTGGCCGCGACGATGCTCGAAGGGGCCTCGGCCGTGGGCGCGCTTTCCCCCTCCGAGGCGGGGCTGCTGACGCGGTTCCTCGACCCCGAGATGGGCGCGGACCTGCCGCTCGCCCCGCCCTCGCGCCCCTCGCCGCTGGAATACCGCCTGCTGGAGGCGATCGGAGAGGCGCCGCCCGCCGCGATCCTGCCGCGCCCCTTCTCGGTGATCGAGCTGTCGGGCGATGCCGGCTGGAAGGCCCAGATCGAGGCGGCGGAGCGGCTGGCACGGATGGGCGCCGTGTCCGAGAACCGGCTGATCGGCATCTATACGGAGCGTGACCCGGCGGCCTCTGGCGGCGTCTGGGACCGGGTGGAGGCGGTGCAATCCTTCGACGACGCGCTGCGCGCCGGGGACGACGCGAAGATCGCCGAGACCTTGCGCGTGGCCTGGGCGACAATGCGCGACTCGGGGCTCGCCGTGCCCTTCGCGAAACTCTTCGGCGAGGCGCTGCTGACCACCGGGCTGGAGGGCCAGGCCGCGAGCACGGCGCGCGAGGTGATCCTGCTGTCCAACGATTACGAGCAGGCGGGCGATGCCTTTGGCGGCGTCGAGGACCGGCGCGGCCGGTTCCTGGCGTCCATCGCGCGCGGCGCGCCCGAGCCGGAGCTCGCCCGCTCCGGCATGGAACGCGCCGTGGCCGAGGGGTTCGGCGCGGCCGAGCTGCCCGAGGACCAGCGCCGGAAGCTCGACGAGGGCCGGCTGGGCGAAGTCATCCTCGAGGCGATGGCGCGCTTTGCCGCCGGGGCGGAGGGCGATCTGCGCGACGTGGCCCAGGCGCTGGCCACCCTGCGCGAGGTCGGGCTGGAGGACACCGCCCGCCGCGCGGCGCTGCAATTGCTGCTGCTGACGGGCCGAACGTGACCGGTGCGGCGCGCGCCGAGGCCGGGCGCTGGATCTCCGCCTTCCTGGAGGCGCAGGCGGCCGAGCTGGGCGCGGCCAACAACACGCTGCTGGCCTATGGCCGGGACCTGAAGGATTTCGCCGGCTGGATGGAGGGGCGCGGCCTTGGCTTCGACAATGCGACCGAGGCCGACGTCACCGCCTACCTCGTCCATTGCGACGCGCAGGGCTTTGCCACGGCGACCCGGGCGCGGCGGCTCTCGGCCATCCGGCAGATCTATCGCTTCGCCTTCGAGGAGGGCTGGCGCGAGGACAACCCGGCGATCACCATCACCGGCCCCGGCCGCGACAAGCGCCTGCCCAAGACGCTGACCGAGGCCGAGGTCGACCGCCTGCTCGACGCCGGCGCCGCCCATGGCCGGACCGAGGCCGACCGCGCGCGCAATGCCTGCCTCTGCCAGGTGCTCTATGCCACGGGGATGCGGGTGACGGAGCTGGTCTCCCTGCCCGTCTCGGCCGCGCGAGGCGATCCGCGGATGCTGCTGATCTCGGGCAAGGGCGGGAAGGAACGGATGGTGCCGCTTTCCACCCCGGCCCGCGCGGCGCTGCAGCATTGGCTGACCCTGCGCGACGCGGCGGAGGAAGAGGCCCGGGCCAAGGGCCGCCCGGCCTCGCGCTTCCTCTTCCCGTCGCGGGGCAAGGCCGGGCACCTGACGCGCCACGCCTTCTACATGCTGATCAAGGAGCTGGCGGTGGAGGCCGGGGTGACGCCCTCCAAGGTCACGCCCCACACGCTGCGCCACGCCTTCGCCACGCACCTGCTGGCCAACGGGGCCGACCTGCGCTCGATCCAGACGCTGCTGGGTCACGCGGACCTCGCCACGACCGAGATCTACACCCACGTGCTGGACGCGCGGCTCAAGGACCTCGTGCTGACGCGCCACCCGCTGGCCCGCGGGCAGACCGGAACCGAGACCGGAGCCGAGGAGTAGCTCCGTCCCCGCCGCATCGGGGGCCGGTATCCCCGGCGACCATACGACCCGGCCTCGCCAGTCCTGAACCGGCCCCGCCCACTTGAACCGGCCCCCACTTGAACCGGCCCCGCCCCGACGCCATAACCATCCGCAAAACCCAAGGGACAAGACACCGCGATGGAAAACGCCACGCCCGTCATGGACGCCGCGCTCTGGATCACGGCCGGGGCGATCCTGCTGCTGCTCGTGCTTTCGGCCTTCTTCTCGGGCTCCGAGACCGCGCTGACCGCCGCTTCGCGGGGCAAGCTGCGCGCCCAGGCCGACAAGGGATCGAGCGGCGCGGCGCGGGCGCTCAAGATCACCGAGGATAACGAGCGGCTGATCGGCTCCGTCCTTCTGGGCAACAACCTGGTCAACATCCTCGCCACCTCGCTCGCCACGGCTTTGTTCACCGCGCTCTTCGGCGACAGTGGCGTGGCGCTGGCGACGTTGATCATGACGCTGCTGGTGCTGATCTTTGCCGAGGTGTTGCCCAAGACCTACGCCATCACCAACGCCGAAAGCGCCGCCGCGAAGGTGGCCACGCCGATCGCGATCATCATCACCGTCTTCTCCCCCGTGGTCTACGCCGTGCGCGCGCTGGTGCGCGGGGTGCTGCGGGTCTTCGGCGTGCGCGCGGACCCCGACAGCCAGATCCTCGCCGTGCGCGAGGAGATCGCCGGCGCGCTGAACCTCGGCCATTCCGAGGGCGTGGTGGAAAAGGAGGATCGCGACCGCATTCTCGGCGCGCTGGATCTCAGCGACCGCACCGTCGAGGAGGTGATGCTCCACCGCTCCGGCATCGAGATGATCAATGCCGAGACGGAGCCGGGCGAGCTGCTCAAGCAATGCCTGGAAAGCAGCCACACCCGCCTGCCCGTCTACAAGGGCGATCCGGAGAACATCATCGGCGTGATCCACGCCAAGGACCTGCTGCGCGCCATGTACAAGCGGCTGGAGGATGCCAGCGACGCGGCCACCGCCTTTGCCGAGTTCCAGATCGACGACGTGGCGATGAAGCCCTATTTCGTGCCCGACACCACGTCGCTTGACGACCAGATGCGCCAGTTCCTGCGGATGCGGACCCACTTCGCGCTGGTGGTGGACGAATACGGCGCGCTGCAGGGGCTGATCACGCTGGAAGACATCCTCGAGGAGATCGTGGGCGAGATCACGGACGAATTCGACCCCGCGGCGGAACATGACGTGAAGCGCCAGCCCGACGGGCATTACCTCGTCGACGGGGCGATGACGATCCGCGACCTGAACCGGGCGACGGACTGGCAACTGCCCGACGACGAGGCCAATACCGTCGCCGGGCTGGTGATCCACGAGGCACAGACCATCCCCACGGTGGGACAGGTCTTTTCCTTCCACGGCTTCCGCTTCGAGGTGATCGGCCGCAAGGAGAACCGCCTGACCAAGCTGCGCATCCGCCCGCTGAGCGGCTGAGCGCGGGCCCTACGTCTCCCGGTGGGAAGCGGCCAGCGCCTCGACCCGCGCCAGCACCTCCGGCGCGGGGTCGCAGGAGCGGCGGGTCTCGAGGCTCACATGCAGCATGAACTGCTCGCAGGTGGCCATGACCTCTCCATCAGCTTCGCGCTTCATCTCGTGGAAAAGCTTGAATTTCTTGCCCTCGCCCAGCAGCACCCGGCTGTCCACCCGCACCCTTTCGCCGGCATGAGTCTCGGCCAGGTAGGCCACCTTGGTCTCGACGGTGAAATAGCTCAGGCCGCCCGCGATGTACGCCTCGTCGGCGCCCACGTGTTTCATCACCGCGTCGGCGGCGTCCGAGAAGATCTGCCCGTAGCGGCCCTCGTTCATGTGGCCGTTATAGTCGGTCCAGTCCACCGGGATCACCCGCCGCAGCGAAGTGAGCGGCACCGCGTCCTCCAGCGGCTGGCGCAGCCCCGCCTCGTGGGCGTTGAGCAGCGCGCCCGCCGCCTGGTCCTGCTGACGCAGCGCCCGCATCATGGCGACGAGGTTGTTGTCCCGCCGCCGTTCCAGCCCGCGGATGGAGGTTGAACCCGATTGCGCATCCGACTGATCGGCAATGGTTTTCACCAGCTCGTCGGTCAGCTCGGGCACGTCCATCAGCTTGGTCCAGGGCCATTTCAGCGCCGGCCCGAACTGCGAGATGAAATGCGCCATCCCGGCCTCGCCCCCGGCGATGCGATAGGTCTCGAACAGCCCCATCTGCGCCCATCGCAGGCCAAAGCCGTAGCGGATCGCGTCGTCCAGCTCTTCGGTCGTCGCCACCCCGTCCTTGACCAGCCACAGGCCCTCGCGCCAGACGGCCTCCAGCAGCCGGTCGGCGATATGGGCGTCGATCTCTTTCCGCACATGGAGCGGGTACATCCCGATCCCGGTCAGGATTTCCTTCGCCCGGTCAATGACTTCCGGCGGGTTCTTCGCGGAAGGCACGAGCTCCACCAGCGGCAGCAGGTAGACCGGGTTGAACGGATGCGTGACCACCACGCGCGACGGATCGGCAAGCCCGTCTTGCAGCTCCGACGGCTTGTAGCCCGAGGTCGAGGAGCCGATCACCGCATCGGGTGAGGAATGCGCCACAACCTCGTGGAAAACCTTTTCTTTCAGGTCCAGCCGCTCCGGCACGCTTTCCTGCACCCAGGCCGCCCCCTCCACCGCTTCGGCGATGGTCGGGTGGTAGCTCAGTTGGCCCTCGGCGGGCAGCGCCGTGTCGTAGAGCATGGGCAGCGCGCGGCGCGCGCCGTCCAGCACCTCGCCGATCTTGCGTTCCGCCTGCGGGTCGGGGTCGAAGACCCGCACGTCCCAGCCCATGAGCAGGAACCGCGCGGCCCAGCCGCCGCCGATCACCCCGCCGCCGATGATTGCCGCTATCTTCGTCATTCCATGCCCCGCAGTCTCGAACGGTCGAAGCCGTTGAAATCCATCATCTCGCGCGCCGCCTCGATACGGTCCGCGCCCCCTGTCTCCGCCCGGTCAAGGATCAGCCCCAGCGACCCGTCCGGCGCGCCGAGCGCCGCGGTCCGGAACCCCTCGTCGACCCAGAGCACCCAGATCGCCCGCTCGCCGCCCGGCCCCGACAGCGCCAGCCGTCCCGGCCCGGTCACCCTGCCCGCGCGCTCGACCACCTGCGCGCCCGTCCCCTCGCGCCAGGCAAAGCGCTCCGGCCCCTCGGGCAGCACGGAGATCGCGCGCACCGGCCCGGCCCCCGCCGTGGCCTGCCGCACCACCCAGTCGCCGGCAAAGCGCGCCAGGTCGAAGCGCAGGCTGGAGCTGACCATGGGCGCAGGCTCGACCGGGGCGGGCCGTTCGCCGCAACCCGCCACCGCCAGCCCCGCGCAGAGCGCCGCGAGAACCGCCCGCCGCATCAAACCGGCGCCCGCTTGGTCAGGCCCAGCTTCTTGCGCACCTCGTCCGGGCCGATAACCCGCGCGCCCATGCGCTCCACGATGCCCGCGGCCCGCTCCACCAGTTGCCAGTTCTCGGCCAGCACGCCGCGGTCGAGATAGAGGTTGTCCTCAAGCCCGACCCGCACGTTGCCCCCTGCCAGCACGGAGGCCGAGGCATAGGCCATCTGGTTGCGCCCCAGCGAAAAGGCCGAGAAGGTCCAGTGATCGGGCACGTTGTTCACCATCGCCATGAAGGTGTTCAGATCGTCGGGCGCGCCCCACGGCACCCCCATGCAAAGCTGCACCAGCGCCGGGTTCTCCAGCACGCCGTCCGCCACGAGCTGCTTGGCGTACCACAGGTGGCCGGTATCGAAGGCCTCGATCTCGGGCTTGACCCCCAGCTCGGTCATTGCGCGGCCCATCACCTGCAGCGTGCCGGGCGTGTTGGTCATCACGTAATCGGCCTCGGCGAAGTTGAGCGTGCCGCAATCCAGCGTGCAGATCTCGGGCAGGCACTCGGCGATATGCGCCATCCGCTCCGAGGCCGGGGCCAGGTCGGTGCCCTCGGCCAACGGCAGCGGCGTCTCGGGCCCGCCGAAGACAATGTCGCCGCCCATGCCGGCGGTGAGGTTCAGCACCACGTCCACCTCGGCCTCGCGGATGCGCTCGGTCACTTCGCGATAGAGGTCCACCCGGCGCGACGGCGCGCCCGTCTCCGGGTCGCGCACGTGGCAATGCACCACCGCCGCGCCCGCCTTGGCCGCCGCGATGGCGCTTTCGGCGATCTGCCGGGGCGAGCGCGGCACATGCGGAGAGCGGTCCTGCGTCCCGCCCGAGCCGGTCACGGCACAGGTGATGAAGACCTCGCGGTTCATGGTAAGCGGCATTGGGGCGTCCTCTGCATCCGGAAACTGGCAAAGCGGTATCCCATGCCGGCCCTCCGGGCAATTGCCGCCATGAAACGCGCCCCTTTCCGCGCAGGCATCACGAAATTACCGCGGCCTTTCCCGGCTTTTTTCCCATTCCGGTCGCAATTCCGGCCGGCCGTGCAGGTATTAACGAAGGGTAAACATGCCCTGTCCCAATTTCCGGTCGCCGAGATGCCAGACACCTACCGCCCCGACATGACCCTGCGCCAAAGCCGCCACGCGGCGCTCTTCGCCCTGCTGCGCCAGGCCGACCCGTCCCTCGGCGAAGGCCACGTCACCCGCGCCCCGCGTCCGGCCCGCAGCGAGACCCTGTCGGCAGAACGCGCCGCCGCATTCCTGTCGCAGGCGCATCGCTCCCTCGGGGTGCCGGCGCCCGATCACGGGGCCCTGCGCACGCTCTGACAGGGACGCGCTTTCAGTCCGACAAGAGGTTGAGCGAGACCGCCTTCTGCACCGCATGGGCGGTGGTGGAGGCGTTCAACGCCTCGCGCGCCATGCGCAGGTGCTTTTCCACCGTGGCGGTGCTCAGCTCCATGATGGCGGCGATGTCCTGTATGGTCTTGCCCTCGGCGATCCAGCGCAGCGTCTCCCATTGCCGCCGGGTGAGCGGCCGGCCGGTGCCGGTCTGCGGCATGACCGAGATCTTCAGGTGCATCACGTCCGAGACCAGCATGATGTCGTCGCCGTGCCGTGCCCAGGACGCATCGGCGATCGCCTGGTCGTCCGCCTCCGTCGGGCAGAGCGCGATGACCCCGCGCAGCCCGTGCTGGCCCTGCCGAAGCGAGATCAGATAGCCGGCATGCAGGTGAAAGCGGTCGTTGAGCTCGGCGATGCGGGCCTGTTCGGGCGTGGGGCGGGCCGCACGGTACAGTCGCTCGGCCTCCGGACAGGGACAGGCACCCCGGTTCTCCTGCGCCCAGGCATAGGCGGGCGAATGCAGGTAAAGCTTTTCGCCGAGATAGGTGTCGGCATATTCGGTGGGCAGGCGGTGCAGGATCAGCGCGTGGCGGGCATCCTCCAGCCCGCCCTGGTCGTCGCCGCGGGCGGTGCCGTAGATCAGCTTACTGAAACCGCAGCGGGCGACGAAACCGCAATAGACATCCCAGATCTCGGCGATGGTGCCTGCCTTGAGAAGGGCACTGATCTCGTCGCGCATCCGGCCTCGTCACCCTCGCCGCCACACTCCCCGGAATGGTCGGCACACCTGGAATTATCGTAAAACTTGAATTTCACCCTAACGCCTCACGGGCCGGGAGCAAGTCGTTTGCAGGTGCAACACCCCCGGGAAACGGGTCGTTTCCGGGCGAGATCAGCCGCGGAAGCCGGTCGCGACGACGAATTTCTCCGAGGAATCCGCGCGGGAGGCAGGGGGTTTCACGTTCGCCACCTTGTCGAAGCGTTGCTTGAGGGTCTGCTGCAGCCCCCCTTCGGCGCCCCCGGCCAGCACCTTGGCGACGAAGGTGCCGCCCGGCGTCAGCACGTCGAAGGCGAGCTCCGCCGCGGCCTCGCAAAGCGCCACGATCCGCAGGTGGTCGGTCTGCTTGTGCCCCGAGGAGGACGCGGCCATGTCCGACATCACCACGTCCGCCGGCCCGCCGAGCCACTCCTTGACCCGGTCGTCGGCGCCGTCCTCCATGAAGTCGAGCTGGTGGATCTCCGCCCCCGCGATGGGCTCCACCTCCTGCAGGTCGACGCCGATGATACGGCCCACCGCCTTGCCCTGTTTTTCGCCGAGCGCGTTGATCCGCGGGATCGCCACCTGGATCCAGCCGCCCGGCGCGCAGCCGAGGTCGACCACCCGCGCGCCGGGCACGAGGAAGCGGTACTTGTCGTCCAGCTCCAGGATCTTGAAGGCGGCGCGGCCGCGATACCCTTCGGCATTGGCGCGCTTGACGTAGGGATCGTTCAGCTGCCGTTGCAGCCAGCGGGTCGAGCTGAGCTTGCGACCGCGCGCGGTCTTGACCTTCACCTTGAGGTCGCGCTGCCCCCGGCCGGAGGTGTTCTTGCCGCTGGGCGACTTGGCACCCGGTTTCTTCGCCATGGGATCTCCTTGGAGCAAAACTTTTCAGCGAAAAGTTTTCGCGAAGAGTTTTATGTCAAAACTCTTCCGCCCGCCACCCGCGACTGTCGCCCGGCCCACGGCCTAGAACGGCCCGTCCTCCAGCACCCCGTCGGCGGACATCTGGGCATAGAGCAGCCCCTCGCGCAGGCCCCGGTCCGCCACGCTCAGCCGGTCGGTGGGCCAGCAGCGCAGCAGCGCCTGCAGGATGGCCGAGCCCGACATGATCAGCGCGTGCCGGTCCTGCCCGATGCGCGGGTCGCGCCGCCGCCCTTCGGGACCGAGCGCGAGGTAGCCGCGGATCACCTTGTCGATCTGGTCCGAGGACATGCGCAGCCCGTCCACCTTGGTCCGGTCGTAGCGCTTGAGCCCCAGATGCGACGCCGCCACCGTGGTCACCGTCCCCGAGGTGCCGACGATCTGGAACCCCTCGCGCGTCTGCTCGTCCTTGTAGGGCGCGAATTCGGCCAGGTTTTCCTCGAAGAACCAGGACATGAGCGCGTAGCGCGCCGCGTCGTCCTCAACGTCGTTGAACTGGTCGCGCAGGGTGGCCACGCCCAACGGCACGCTGATCCAGTCCACCACCTTGGCGGTGGGAAAGGGGCTGTTCTGGGTGTGGAACCCGGCATGCAGCCGCATGATGGCGCGCGGCCGCTCGCGCTGCGGCACCGCGGAGAGGTCGATCCAGACCAGCTCCGTCGAGCCGCCGCCGATATCCACGACCAGCAGCTGCTCCGTCTTGGTCGAAACGAGCGGCGCGCAGGAGATGACGGCGAGCCGCGCCTCCTCCTCCGGCTGGATGATCTCCAGCTGCAGCCCGGTCTCGCGCTTGACCGCACGGATGAAATCGCCCGCGTTCTTCGCCCTGCGGCAGGCTTCGGTCGCCACCAGCCGCATCCGCCCGACCCTGTGCCGCTTGAGCTTCTGCTGGCAGATGCGCAGGGCCTGGACGGTCCGCTGCATGGAGGACCGGCTCAGCCGGCCGCTCCGTTCCAGCCCGAAGCCGAGCTGGACCGACTTGGAGAAACTGTCCACCACATGGAACTGGCTGCCCTTCGGCTGGGCAATCAACATGCGGCAACTGTTGGTGCCCAGATCCAGCGCGGCATACAGCGCATTGGGATCCGGACCGCTCGGCGCGGGGCTCTCAACCGGCTTCGGGAATGCGCCCGCACCCTTGGGACGCTGTGGCGCCATGTTCTGCGCCTTCCGGTTCATTAACTTGAGAAGAGGATATGCTCCCACCGGGCTCGCGACAAGCCACCTTCTCCCCGCCGCGGCGACACGACCCCCCGAAATGCGCCCTTTTGCGGGTGGGGATCGTGTCCGGCACGGGCCCTCGCGGGCGCGGTCCGGGCTTGACTTAGGGGCAATTCGCCACATCTTTCATGTATACATTTCGCCGGAACGATGTATACATATGCCACCCGGAGGAGGCGGGGCGCACCGGCATCGCGGCGCGGGGAGGATCACGGCACAGGCCGCGCGGGTCGCGAAGCGTGCCGCTTGGGTCGCAATCCGACGCTGCGTCAGTCATCTTGTCCGATACCAAGCGACAAGGACAGGAGAATCGCGGATGCCCGACGTCACCATCGTCTACTGGCGTGACATTCCGGCCCAGGTCATCGTCGGCAAGGGCCGGCGCGGATCGAAGAAGCAGCTGCCCGAGCGGTTCGAACAGGCGATCGACCGGGCGGCAATGAAGACCGGCGCGGCAGGCACGGATGCCTATCTCGCCGAGTGGCGCAAGGCGGAACCCTACCCCGTCGACGGTGAACCCGATGCCGTCGCGGAGGCCGAGGCAGCCCGGCTCGACGCGGAATACGACCCCGGGCGCCTGCGCGCGCTCATCGACAAAGACGGATGGGCGTGACCCGTCCATGCGATTGAAGGAGGCCCTGATGGCACTGCTGAACTTCCGCAAGCGCGGCGAGACCGACAACGCCGGTCCGGCCACCACCGGGCCGATCAATGCCGAGGTCGAGGCGCTGCTCCAGGGCTATTCGATCGAGGTCATGCCGCGCACCGCCGAGAAGGTGGAGGATTTCCGCGCGCTCCTGCCCGAGGGCACCCGCGTATACATTGCCCATATCGAGGGCACCCCGATCGAGGACATGGTGGCCACCGCGAAACGCCTCTCCGAGGCCGGTTACCCGGTGATGCCGCATTTCCCGGCACGCATCATCAAGGACCGCGCCACGCTCCAGGACTGGATCGCCCGCTACCAGGGCGAGGCCGGCGTCGACCAGGCGCTGATGCTGGCCGGCGGCGTGGCCCAGCCGGTGGGCGAATTCGACAGCTCCATCCAGCTGCTCGAGACCGGGCTCTTCGACAAGGCCGGGTTCAAGCGGCTGCACGTGGCGGGCCACCCCGAGGGCAACCGCGACATCGATCCCGACGGCTCCACCCGCAACGTGTCGGACGCGCTGGCCTGGAAACAGGATTTCTCGCAGAAAACCGACGCGAAGATGGCGATCGCCACGCAATTCGCCTTCGACGCCAAGCCGATCATCGCCTGGGCCGACCGCCTGCGCGAAGAGGGCGTCAACCTGCCCATCCATATCGGCATCGCGGGCCCCGCCAAGCTCCAGACCCTGATCAAGTTCGCCATCGCCTGCGGCGTCGGCCCTTCGCTCAAGGTGCTGCAGAAACGCGCCATGGACGTGACCAAGCTGGTGCTGCCCTACACGCCCACGGACGTGCTGACGGAGCTGGCCGCACACAAGGCGAAGCATCCGGATTTCAACATCACCAACGTGCATTTCTTCCCGCTGGGCGGGATCAAGACCAACGCCAACTGGGTGATCGAGAATGGCGGCGAGGCCGGGGTGCCCGCGGCTCAAAGGGTTTCTGCCGGGGCCTGAACCCCCTATAGTCGGATCACAGGGAGCGGGCGCACCCCTCGGGCGCGCCCGTTTCCTTGCGCGCAGGGCAGACCTGCGGCGACACGAATTCGGCAGGTTGGATGGCGGCGCTTCTCTTCGATCTCGACGGCACGATGCTGGATACCGACCGGATGCATTTCGCCGTCTTCCGCGACATGCTGTCCGAACGCGGCCGCGAGGTGGACGAGGCTTTCTACCTCTCGGACGTGCACGGCCGGATCAATGCCGACGTCTTCTCCGAGCTCTTTCCGGGCGAGGATGCGGAGGCGCTGAGCCAGGCCAAGGAGGCCGAGTTCCGCCGCCGCCTGCCCCGCCCCTACCCCGCCACGCCCGGCCTGCGCGACTTCATCGAGCGCGCCCGCGCCGTGGGGCTGCGGATCGCCGTGGTGACCAATGCCATGCGCCCAAATGCCGAGGCGATGCTGGCGGCGACCGGGCTCGGCGACCTGGTGGACCACGTGGTCATCGCCGAGGAATGCCCGCAGGGCAAGCCGCATCCCGCCCCCTACCTCGCCGCGATGGAGCATTTCGCCCTGACCCCCGCCGCCTGCGCGGCCTTCGAGGACAGCCCCTCCGGGCTCGCCGCCGCGCGGGCCGCGGGGCTCGACTGTGTCGGAGTCCGCTCCTCGCTCGGGGATGCCGCTTTGAGAGCAGCGGGCGCGCGATTCTCCGTCGAAGACTTCACCGACCCCGCGCTCGGGCCCCTGCTCGACCGCCTCAAAGGAGTACCTGCATGACCCGTACCGTTGTCGAGTCCAAGACCAAGACCGCCGTGATCGGCTTCGACGAGCCGTTCTGTGTGATCGGCGAGCGCATCAACCCCACCGGCCGCAAGAAGCTCGCGGCGGAGCTGGAGGCGGGCGATTTCTCCACCGTGGAGAAGGACGCCCTGGCGCAGGTCGCGGCGGGGGCCGACGTGCTCGATATCAACGCGGGCGTGGTCTACAACTCCAACCCCAACCCCAACGAGACCGAGCCGCCGCTGATGACCTCCATCCTCGAGCTGGTGCAGGGGCTGGTGGACGTGCCGCTCTGCATCGACAGCTCGGTGCCCGGCGCGCTGGAAGCGGGGCTGAAGGTCTGCGAGGGCCGGCCGCTGCTGAACTCGGTGACGGGCGAGGAAGAGCGGCTGGAAATGGTCCTGCCGCTGGTCAAGAAATACAACGTTCCGGTGGTGGCGATCTCCAACGACGACACGGGGATCTCCGAGGATCCGGACGTGCGCTTCGCCGTGGCGAAGAAGATCGTCGAGCGGGCGGCGGATTTCGGCATCCCGGCCCATGACATCGTGGTGGACCCGCTGGTGATGCCGATCGGGGCCATGGCGACGGCGGGCAAGCAGGTCTTCACCCTGGTCCGGCGGCTGCGCGACGAGCTTGGGGTGAACACGACCTGCGGGGCGTCGAACATCTCCTTCGGGCTGCCCAACCGGCACGGGATCAACAACGCCTTCCTGCCGATGGCCATGGGCGCGGGCATGACCAGCGCGATCATGAACCCGGTGGCGCTGCCGGTGGCGCAGAGCAAGATCGCCGAGAAGAAGGCGGCGCTGGAGGACGCGGGGGTCATGCTGCCCGAGGGGATGGACGACGAGACCTTCGTGACGCTGTTCGGGCTGGGCTCGACGAAGCCGCGGCCGGGCTCGGAGATGGAGGCGATCCGCGCCGCCAACCTGCTGACCGACAACGACGCCCATGGCGGCGCCTGGATCCAGTTCCAGAAACAGCTGTCCGGCGAAGCCGACGCGGGCGGAGCCCGCGGCGGCCGCCGTGGCGGCGCAAGGCGCCGCCGCGGCTGATCCCGGCGCGC
>SRJI02000881.1 GCA_005473895.2 Carideicomes alvinocaridis | reverse complement strand
AAGTCCAGCGTGATCGAGTCGGAGGTCGGGCGGGTCTGGCACGTGAGCACGTAGCCCTTCTCCACCTCGTCCTTCTCGAGCGCGTAGTTCTCGTCCATCTCGTACGCGCCGTCGACGACCTTGGCGCGGCAGGTGCCGCACACGCCGCCGGCGCAGGCGAAGGGCACGTCCGAGCGGACGCGCAGCGCGGCGTTGAGGACGGTCTCGTGGGCAGACGTGGGGGACTCGACCTTGGCGGTGAGGCCGTCGAGGTTGAACTCGATGGTCACGTTGTCGCCCTGCGGGTCCACCTCCACCACGCGGCCGGAGTGGCCCTGCGGGTTCTCCGGGCGGCCGGTGGTGAACAGCTCGAAGCGCACGTCGTCCTCGGACACGCCGCGGGCG
>SRJI02000880.1 GCA_005473895.2 Carideicomes alvinocaridis | reverse complement strand
CAGCCTGTACGCCGGGCTGCACGCGGGGCAGCGGGTGGTGACGGTGGACCTGAAGTCCGATGCCGGCCGTGCCGAGATGGAGGAGCTGCTGGCCGCGGCGGATGTGTTCATCACGTCCCACCGGGCGGGGGCCCTGCGACGTCTCGGCCTCGACGCCGCGGCCGTGGCGATGCGGCACCCGCGGGTGTGCCAGGTGGACATCGTCGGGTTCGCGGGGGAGCGCGCCGACGTGCCCGGGCACGACCTCACCTACCAGGCCGAGTCCGGCCTCCTGCCGGTGGACGACGCCGGGACTCCCGTCCTCCCGCGCGCCCTCGTGGCGGACATGCACGGGGCCGAGCAGGCGGTGAGCGCCGCGTTGGGGCTGCTGCTGGCGCGCGGCCG
>SRJI02000879.1 GCA_005473895.2 Carideicomes alvinocaridis | reverse complement strand
GCTCCGGGTGCGTGCCTGTCCCGGGGCGGCGACCACGCGCGCGGCCTCGACCCCGTCCGCGTCGAGCAGCACGGAGACGCGGCGGGGCCGCCCGGTCTCCACGTCGAAGACGTCGAAGGCACGGCAGGCCGCGCCGTGGGGCCAGAAATCGGAGAGCAGGGTGAGCGGCTCCGGCAGTGCCAGCTCCTCGCGGACGCGGCGCAGCACGGGGGCGGCATCACACGAGACCACGCGGACAGCCACATCGTCGACCGCCACGTCCTCGGCGAGCGCCCCGATCCAGCCGAGCTCGTCCGTGCACACCGGCGTGAACGCCCCGGGCAGGAAGACGAGCCACGTGCCCCGCGGCCCGGCGGCGTCCTCGGGCCCGCGCGTCGGCGGCCAC
>SRJI02000878.1 GCA_005473895.2 Carideicomes alvinocaridis | reverse complement strand
GGATCCTCGACGAGACGGTGCGCGCACTGGAAGCGATGCATCCAGACATGCGTGCGTCGGGGGCGGCGCGGCACCGTGCCGGGGTCATGGACGCCGCCTTCGACGACGCGCGGGTCGAGGGGTGGGAACAGCTCGTGCCCGGGATTGATCTTCCGGACCCCGATGATCGGCATGTGGTCGCCGCCGCGATCCAGGGACGTGCTGACCTGATCGTCACGGCGAATCTGAAGGATTTCCCGCGTGAGGTCGTTGGGTCCTTCGACATCGAGGTGCAGAGTCCGGACGAGTTTTTCATGAACCAGCTCGACCTGGACCCGGCTCGAGTGATGACGGCTCTCGCAGCCCAAGCGGGCGCGACACGGAATCCTCCGTTGACCGTCAGTGA
>SRJI02000877.1 GCA_005473895.2 Carideicomes alvinocaridis | reverse complement strand
CCCCACTGGGCGAGCAGACCACCGTCCTCAACCCGGCCCTGGCGGACCGCTGGGCCTTCGACCTGACCTATCAGCTGCTCGGCATCGGGTTCGCGCTGATGCCGGTGGCCCTCGTGCTGCACCTGATGCACCTGCGCGGCCGGAACCCGTTCCGGGTGCTCGGCCTCGACCTGCGCCGCCCCGGCCGCGACCTGGCCTGGGGCCTGGGCCTGTTCGTGGCCATCGGGTTGGGCACGCTCGGCGTCTACGCCGCCGGCCGGGCCCTGGGGATCACGACGGCGATCGTCGGCTCGGCGCTCGGGGAGAGCTGGTACCAGGTGCCGGTCCTGCTGCTCTCCGCGCTGCGGCACGGACTGCTGGAGGAGGTCATCGTGGGCGCCTGGCT
>SRJI02000876.1 GCA_005473895.2 Carideicomes alvinocaridis | reverse complement strand
CCGCTCGGCCAGGTCCAGCAGGGTCTGCTCGCCGCCGTGGCGGACCTGCTCGATGATCGGGGCGACCACCGGCACCACGGAGGACACGTCCACGTTCGCCCGCGGGATGATGCGGGACAGGTCCGCGGTGGCGGTGTCGAGCGGGCGCAGGTCGGTGACGGAGAGCACGGATTCCTCCAGAGGGGCGGTGGCGGGCCGGCGGGACGGGGCGCGACGACGGCCGGGCCCGGACCGCGCGGACGGTCAGGCTCCATTGTGCTCTTCTCCGGGGTGCGTCCGGGGGCGGGTGTCAGACTGTCGTCATGGTCCTCCCCGTCCTGCCCGCCCTCGCGACCCCGCCCCTGCTGACCGCCCTGGACCGCCTCCTGGCGGGCGAGACCGTGCC
>SRJI02000875.1 GCA_005473895.2 Carideicomes alvinocaridis | reverse complement strand
GTCCGCATCAGTCAGACCCGCCCCCTGCATTGCCTGGCCGAGCGCGGTGCGGGCGGCGTGATCATGATCCAGGAGGGTTCCGTCCAGGTCGAGCAACAAGGCGGAGGGTGGGGTCATGCCAGCCCCAAGAATCTTCGCAGCTCTGCTGCTCCCATGATCCGCACCGGCTCGTCCCCGCGGACGAATCCCCCGGGCCGCAGCTCGAAAAACACCTCGCCGGTCGGCACGCCGCGGCGCTCACCCTGGCCGCGGCCGGTCTCCCGGTAGCCGACCTTCTCGCTGACCCGCCGGGAGGCGGCGTTGTCCTCCCAGGCGGAGGAGGTGACGGCGTCGAGGCCCAGGCCGTCGAACGCGAGCGCGCACATCATGCGCCGCATCCGAGTGC
>SRJI02000874.1 GCA_005473895.2 Carideicomes alvinocaridis | reverse complement strand
TGGATAAGTGCCGCCGGAGAACCGCAGAACCTAGTTTTGAGTGAGTTTTGTAACCGCCACTGGTTTCCCATGGGGACGCCCCGCCGGAGGAAAAACATAGCACCTGAGGCGTTGATAAAAGTCATCGAAGTCGAAGCGTGGGACGCGAACGACGCGCGACTAGAAGCTTTACGCGCGGCCGAGTTTTTGGTTGATCTGGTAAACTCAGGATCCCGAACAAAGTCGATAGGCGTCAAGAGGAAAGTAGTTGTATACGACCCTCTGCGCGGGCATGCGAGGGAGAATCGCGGAAATCAACAGTCGTGGAATGATGCTAAGCCGTTGAAGATTCGCGATCCCGAGCCTCTTGCTCGGTCGCTTAGGTTTGCGAGCCGAGCTCGACATGA
>SRJI02000873.1 GCA_005473895.2 Carideicomes alvinocaridis | reverse complement strand
GCACGTCGTCACGACGCACGTCGCCGTCGTGATCCACGGCGGAGTACTCCATGGAGTAGTACTCGTAGATGCGCTGCTCCTCCTCGGGGGTCAGCGAGCCGTCGGCGTCCACGTTGGGGGCGTCCTTCACGAAGGACTTCTCGAAGGGCACCGTGATGCCGTCGGCGGTGGTCTGGGCCTGCTGCAGCGGGACGAAGGTCTCGCGGGCGCCGAACAGGCCGGTCTTCACCGTGACGAAGGTGGGCTCGTTGGTGACGTCGTCGAGGTAGACCTGACCGACGGAGCCGATCTTGTCGCCGTCGGTGGCGAAGACGGTGGAGTTCTGCAGCTGGTCGAGAGCGTTGCGGTCCATGAGGAATTCTCCTTCTGAATCGGTGTTTTGTTGC
>SRJI02000104.1 GCA_005473895.2 Carideicomes alvinocaridis | reverse complement strand
CACCGTCCCGTTGACCACGGTGACGGACTGCGGGACGAACGCCACGTTGTCCCACCAGCCGCGCGGGTTGGCCTCGAGCTCCACCCCGTCCACGTAGACCCCACCGCGCTGGGCGTGGTGGAAGCCGATGACCAGGTCCACCAGGGTGGTCTTGCCGGCACCGCTGCCGCCCACGAAGGCGTACGAGGAGCCGAAGGGGATGCGCAGGTCGATGTCGCGCAGGACCGGTTCGGCCTTGCCGGGGTAGGTGAAGGACGCGTCCCGCACCTCGATGGACTCCTCGAACGTGATGCGCTCGTAGGGCCGGTCCGCCGCGTGCAGGACCGGTTGCGCGGCGGCGAGTTCCGCCGTCGTGCGCTCGAAGGCCGGCCAGGACGTGCGGATCTCATTGGTGGTGGCCATGAGCGCGGCCATGGACGGCAGCACGCGGAAGCCGGCCATCGCGAGCAGGGCGAGCGAGCCGAACGCCTCCCCGCCGCGACCCTGGATGAAGGCCACGGCCACGAGCGCCGCGATGGCGGCCACGAAGGCGACCTCGAGCACGTAGCGCGGCATCATCGTGAGGATCATCTTGAGCCGCGTGGCTTCGGCGCTCTCCGCGCGGGCGGCCCGGTACTCCTCCATGAAGGCCGAGTCGTTGCCGCGGATCTTCACGTCCTTGTAGTTCTCCAGGCCCTGCAGCGCCGCCGTGTTGGCCCGCTCCCCCGCGGTCACCAGGGCCCAGCCCAGGCGGGAGGCCGGGCGGCGGATCACGGTCTTGATCACCCAGGCGACGGCGAGGAAGTACAGGGCCATCCCGAGCCCCGTCAGCGGCATGGAGACGCCCACCACGACCGCCACCGCGACGAGCGTCACGGCCTCCGTGAGGAACGTGACGGACGCGTTCACCACGCCCGTGTACGCCATGCTGGAGGTGCCGGTGACGTTGTTGACCAGGGTGCCGACCGTGCGCGTCAGGTGCAGGCCGTAGTCGGCCCGCAGGTAGTAGCGCAGCAGCGTGGCGGACGTGCGGATCAGGTTCTGGTTGGTGAACCCCATGGTCCACCAGCGGAACGCGAGCACCAGGATCGCCTTGAGCAGGAGGTAGTAGCGCAGCAGCGTGGCGGACGTGCGGATCAGGTTCTGGTTGGTGAACCCCATGGTCCACCAGCGGAACGCGAGCACCAGGATCGCCTTGAGCAGG
>SRJI02000872.1 GCA_005473895.2 Carideicomes alvinocaridis | reverse complement strand
GGCGTGGTCCCGGCACGGGCCAGCGCCTCGTCGGCGGCCATCGCGGCGAGGATGCGCGGCTCCACCTGGGAGGCGTCGGCCACGGTCAGCGTCCACCCGGGGTCTGTGCGGACGGCGTCGCGCACCCCGGCCGGGACCTGCATGGCCCCACCGCCGTGGGCGGCCCACCGCCCGGTCACCACGCCGCCGACCAGGTAGGCGGCGTGGAACCGGCCGTCGTCGCCGATCCACTGGTCCAGCCAGTGCCAGCCGTTGGCCGTCCACAGCCGGGCCAGGGCCTTGTACTCCAGCAGCGGCGCGAGCAGCGCGGCCCGCGCCTCGCGTTCCGCGCCGCCGGCGTCGATCCAGTGCTTCAGGTCCCACTGCCGCGTGGACTCCACGGCCAC
>SRJI02000871.1 GCA_005473895.2 Carideicomes alvinocaridis | reverse complement strand
CCCGAAGCCCGCGACGCCGCCGCCCACCACGACGACCGAGCCGGGCACGTCCGCCGGGGCGTCGACGTCGTGGCTCATGCGCCGGGGACGAGGTAGAGCTGGCCCTCGCGCTCCTCGACGCGGTGCACGCCGACGCCCTTGGTGGCGGGCAGGCAGAGCGCCTCGCCGGTGCGCAGGCAGAACTGCGCGGCGTGCAGGGGGCACTCCACGCGGTCGTCCTCGAGCCAGCCCTCGGCCAGCGAGGCGTCCTCGTGGGTGCACGTGTCGTCGATCGCGTGGAACTCGCCCGCGTCCGTGTGGAACACCGCGACGTCGTCCCTCGTCCCCGCCGTCGCCGCCGGGACGACGATCGCCTCGCCCTCCGGGACGTCCGCCGCCGCGCCGAT
>SRJI02000870.1 GCA_005473895.2 Carideicomes alvinocaridis | reverse complement strand
GCCGTTCGAGGAACGGAWCACGGGCGCRCCRTCTTCACGCCGTGGGAGAGSGTTCTCTCGCTGTCCCAKGAGGGGACRTGAGCTTGGCTGACGACGTGACCGCTGCTTCSGCCCGCCTGCCACCGCCATTACTGCCGGCCCRWTTTTGGCCGCATCGACCGTCGCGCCTTCTCCCGCRGCTGACTGGCCCGTGACCGATGCGCCTGGCTGGCACTGTTGGGTCATRCGCAGGGTTGCCTCRAGTCRCGGTACTGGTTCCGCAGTCGAGGAGGCGCGGTAGTGGCGCGAGTGGCGGTGCAGTTGCTCGCACGTAGCAACCGGCGCGCTGGTTGCATGACGTGTGAGCCTGGGCCTCCTTGCTAGGCGCGTTGGAGTCGGAGGGGTGC
>SRJI02000869.1 GCA_005473895.2 Carideicomes alvinocaridis | reverse complement strand
TTCAAACAGAACCTTTACCAAGGTACCCTTAGGCTGATTGGTGGAGACAACAACACTGTTGGAGGAGGTTGCCATACTGCCGTTGGAGCCTGTACTGTAATCGAAGCCTTTTACCAACCCATTTGAAGGGTGCCCAAAAGTAATCCTATGCTTTTCCAATAACGTTTTAAGCGCATCTATTTTATCCTTATCCCCATTTAAGACATAACTTTTGTACTTGAAATTTTGATTTTGATAAAACTTCCTGAATTCGGTGTTCAATTTATCGGCATTTTGGGAAGATACTTCCACTGTGGAAAGTCCTGTGGTAAAGTGGTGTGCAATCCTATCCTTTAGGGTAAGGGTATCGCCAATCCTGGTAATGATGCCTAAACCAGCGCGTCCGCT
>SRJI02000868.1 GCA_005473895.2 Carideicomes alvinocaridis | reverse complement strand
CGGCGTGACGGCCTCAGCCCGCGAAGGGGCGGGCCGGCAGGCCCGTCACCCCCGGGCGGACGGCGAACAGGGCCCCGGCCAGCGGGTCCTCGCCGCGCTCCAGGTTCTCCCAGGAGGTGGTGATGTACAGGGTGCCGAGGTCGTCGCCGCCGAACGTGCACGCCGTCGTCTTCTGCACGGGCACCTCGACCACCTCGTCGAGCGTCCCCTCGGGCGTGTACCGGTGGATCTGCCCGTGGCTGATCACGGCCACCCAGATCCCGCCCTCGGAGTCCACGGTGAGTCCGTCCGGCTTGCCCTCGCCGTCGAGCACGTCCACGAGCACGCGGCGGTTCGTCAGGCCCTCCTCGCGGGAGTAGTCGAACACGGCCACCTGCCGCGTGGGGG
>SRJI02000867.1 GCA_005473895.2 Carideicomes alvinocaridis | reverse complement strand
CGCTGCTCTCCGAGAAGGTGGGCTTCGCCGAACTGGCCCTGGCCGTCGTCGACGAGCAGCACCGCTTCGGCGTGGACCAGCGCGAGGCCCTCCGGCGGGCCAACCCCGGCACGCACCTGCTCGTCATGTCCGCCACGCCCATCCCGCGCTCCGTGGCGATGACGGTGTTCGGCGACCTGGACCTGTCGGTGCTCGAGGGGCTGCCCTCGGGGCGTCAGCCGGTCACCACGCACGTGGCGCGGATGGCCCACGGCCCGCGCGTGATCGGCCGGGTGTGGGAGCTGATCGCCGAGCACGTGGCGGCCGGCCACCAGGCGTTCGTGGTGTGCCCGCGCATCGACCCGGACGACGCCGACCCGGGTCACGCCAACGTGGAGGAGATGACAC
>SRJI02000866.1 GCA_005473895.2 Carideicomes alvinocaridis | reverse complement strand
GACATGAGCACGAGGCCGCCCAGCGGGTCCACGTACTGCGCCAGGTCGTCGTACTTGGCCCGCGCGTCCTCGTCGGTGGCCCCGGTGACGATCGTCTGCATCGCGAAGATCTTCACGTCGTACGGGTCACGGCCGGCGTCCACCAGGGCCTGGCGGATCTTCTTCACGGTGGCGGCCGCCAGCTCCTTCGTGGGGGAGTTGATGAACACGGCCTCGGCGTGCTTGCCGGCGAAGGCGCGGCCGCGCGTCGAGGCGCCGGCCTGGTAGATCACGGGGGTGCGCTGCACGGACGGCTCGGTGACGGCGTGGCCGGGCACGGTGAAGTACCGGCCCTGGTGGGCGATGTCGTGGACCTTGGCCGGGTCCGCGAACACGCCGGACTCCTTG
>SRJI02000865.1 GCA_005473895.2 Carideicomes alvinocaridis | reverse complement strand
GGCCCCGAACCAGATCCGCACCCGCCGCCGCGAGGACGTGGTGCCGGATGAGGCCGCCCTGCTCGATGTCGCCGCGACCACGGGCTCGGTGACCGAGGCCGGCGTGCGGATGAACATCGAGGTCGGGATCCGCTACATCGAGTCCTGGCTGCGGGGGAACGGCGCCGCCGCGATCCACGGACTCATGGAGGACGCCGCCACGGCGGAGATCTCCCGGTCCCAGATCTGGCAGTGGGCCCACAACGGCACCGGTGTGCAGCTGACCGAGGGCGGCGTGCGGACCGCCAACCGCGGCTGGATGGAGCAGCTGATCCGCGAGGAGCACGCTCGGATCCTCGCCGGCCCGCTGCCCGAGGGCCACCGGTTCGAGGACGCGGTGCGCGTGTT
>SRJI02000864.1 GCA_005473895.2 Carideicomes alvinocaridis | reverse complement strand
ACTGCAGCGGCAGCAGTCGCTCGTCGTACCGGCCCTGGGCCACCTCGTGCTCGAAGAACTCCACGAGGTGCTGGGCGATCGCGATCGAGTCCGCGTCGGCGGGCTTAAAGGCAGAGTTCCGGTCCGGGGCGTGGGTCTCGACGACGGCCACCACCTTGGCCGGATCGCACCGCAGGTACGTCTCACCGATGCGGTCCGCGGGGTGGGTGAGCATGATCGGCGTGCGGTGCGGGGGCAGCGCGGTGCCATAGTAGACGTCATGCAGACCCTCGAGGTCCTCGCTCTGCCACGAGTTGACCTCGAGGATCACCTGATCCGCCAGGTCGATCCAGGACTTGTTGTTGCCCACGGAGGAGCTGGGGACGAGACGGCCGTCCTCGCGGATCC
>SRJI02000863.1 GCA_005473895.2 Carideicomes alvinocaridis | reverse complement strand
GCAGGTACACAATTGCCTTTTAGGGTTTGAATCCTCTTTGGAAAAAGTGGTTCAAGAGGTAGATTGTGAGGAAGCGCAACGATTTGTGAGCAATATTTATGAGGAATCAAGGTTGGTCCTGCTCAACACCGAATTGTCGGCCCACAAGAAAGAATACCATCAGCGGGTAAAGAACCTTACCAAAGATGCACTTTCACGTTTGGATAAATGTGGCGCTTTGGAATGATTATTTACTGGCAAAGAGCTTAACGTCCTCTTCGGACACTTCCTTGCCCCCAAGAATAATCAAACGTTCAACCACATTACGTAGCTCCCTAACATTTCCGGTCCAGTCATACCCTTTAAGAAGTTCGGTGGCCTTTTTTGAAAACTCCTTGGGAGCTGTTC
>SRJI02000862.1 GCA_005473895.2 Carideicomes alvinocaridis | reverse complement strand
AGTTGAGCTCCCTGGTGCACCGGACATTGTCCCGTGCACCAGACTAGGGCTGCCTTTCGGTTGTCTTTTGCTCTTTTTATTTGAACCCTTTCTTGGACTTTTTATTGGTTTGTGTTGAACCTTTGGCACCTGTARAAYTTATAATCTAGAGCAAACTAGTTAGTCCAATTATTTGTGTTGGGCAATTCAACCACCAAAATCATTTAGGAAAAGGTKTRASCCTATTTCCCTTTCAATCTCCCCCTTTTTGGTGATTKATGCCAMCACAAAYCAAAGCAAATATATAAGTGCATAATTGAACTAGTTTGCATAAKGTAAGTGCAAAGRTWGCTTGGAATTAAACCAATAATTATTTCTTCTAGATATGCATGGATGGCTTTCTTCTAA
>SRJI02000861.1 GCA_005473895.2 Carideicomes alvinocaridis | reverse complement strand
GGGGGAGGCCTCGACCAGCGCGGCTTTCGTCTCGGTGCCGCCGACGTCGACGGCGATCACGTGCTGGGTTCGCGCCACGGGGACCGATACTGCGCCATGCACCCGTCATTGGTCTATACCAAGTTCCGTTTTGGGAGCACGGTCGCGCCCACTGGGACGGAACGGCCGAACGGGTGGCGGCCCCGACCGCCCCCGCGCGTCAAAGGGCCCCCGCGCTGGCGCGCGGGGGCCCGGTGTCCGTGCGGGCTGCCTAGTTGCTGGCCATGATCTTCTGCAGCGCGTCCAGCGCCCGGCTGGCGGTGGACTTCACCGTGCCCTTGGAGATGCCGGTGGCCTCCGCGATCTCGGCCTCCGACAGGTCGCCGTAGTACCGCAGCACCAGCACCTC
>SRJI02000860.1 GCA_005473895.2 Carideicomes alvinocaridis | reverse complement strand
AGGGCCGGACCCCCGCGGGGGTCCGGCCCTTCGTCATGCCGCTCCGACTCAGTCCAGGTAGTCCCGGAGCACCTGCGAGCGGGAGGGGTGACGCAGCTTGGACATGGTCTTCGACTCGATCTGGCGGATCCGCTCGCGCGTCACGCCGTAGACCTTGCCGATCTCATCCAGCGTCTTGGGCTGGCCGTCGGTCAGGCCGAAGCGCATGGCGACGACGCCGGCCTCGCGCTCGGAGAGCGTGTCCAGCACCGAGTGCAGCTGCTCCTGGAGCAGCGTGAAGGAGACGGCGTCCGCGGGCACGACCGCCTCGGAGTCCTCGATCAGGTCGCCGAACTCGGAGTCGCCGTCCTCGCCGAGCGGGGTGTGCAGGGAGATGGCAGGGAGATGG
>SRJI02000859.1 GCA_005473895.2 Carideicomes alvinocaridis | reverse complement strand
GGGCGTCTCCCACGACCAGACCCTCGACGGCTCCGACCTCTTCGCCCGCGAGATCCACCTCGAGGGCGGGCCCGCCCCCGTCCGCCGCTTCCTGCCCGAGCTGATCGAGCGCATCCAGTCCGGCGAGATCCAGCCCGGCCGTGTGTTCACCGCGCGCATGCCGATCGACGACGCCGCCGAGGCCTACCGGGCCATGGACGAGCGCCGCGAGATCAAGGTGCTGCTGGAGGTCTGAGGGGCCCGCGGCGGGCGGAGGTGCCGAGGGGCTCCTCCGCCCTTCAGCCCTTCTTCACGGTGATCGTCCACTCTGCGGCGCCGCGCTTCACGAAGTCGGTGACCTCGTGGCCGTTCTCCGCGGCCCAGCGGGGCAGGGAGTCGGTGGCCTGGGT
>SRJI02000858.1 GCA_005473895.2 Carideicomes alvinocaridis | reverse complement strand
ACAACATCGGCCGCTCCCAGATCGCCGCGGCCCTGCTCACCCACCACGCCGGGGATAAGGTGGAGGTCCGCTCCGCGGGGTCCCTGCCCGGCTCCGAGGTCCACCCCCTGGTCGTACAGGCCCTGGCCGAGCGCGGGATCGATTTGTCCGGGGCGTACCCGAAGCCGCTGACCGATGATGTGGTGAGGGCCGCGGACTACGTCATCACCATGGGCTGTGGGGACGCCTGCCCGGTCTACCCGGGCAAGCGCTACCTCGACTGGGAGATCGCCGACCCCGCCGCAGAGACCCCCGACGGCGTGCGCGCCATCGTCGACGCCATCGATACCCGAGTGAAGGCCCTCTGGGACGAGCTCCGCAGCGCCACTTAGGGCGTGTCTCCCAATTCC
>SRJI02000857.1 GCA_005473895.2 Carideicomes alvinocaridis | reverse complement strand
GAGCGCCGCGATGCCGGAAGAGCGGGCGATGCCGGCCCCCGCCACCTGGCCGCTGCGCGCCACGGTGATGCGCAGGACGACCCGCCCGCGGCCGCGGGTGTTGCGCGGCTTGCGGCGTTCGATCCGGGCGCGGATCTGGCCGCCCCAGACCGCCGTGAGCCGCGATTTCTGCGCATTGCTCAGCGTCTTGACCTGGGACCGCCCGGTGGTGCCCGCTTGCTGCTGGCCGCCGCTGCCGGCCGCGCGCTGGCCGGCCTGGCCCTGGCTCGCTTCCTGCGCGCGGTCGGCGCGCTGCGCCTGGCGCTTCGGCTCGGGCGCGGGTTGGGGGTCGGGCTTGCGCTCGGGGACCTTGAGCGTCTCGGGGCGCGCTGCGGGGCGCAGCGAGGTCA
>SRJI02000856.1 GCA_005473895.2 Carideicomes alvinocaridis | reverse complement strand
TCCGGCGGCAGGGTGTCCTAGTAGGCGATCAGTGGGGGCCGTGCTCCTCTCACCAGGGAAACGTGCCGCCCAAGAACTGGGTCAGTAGTGCAGTGAGGCCACTCACGGCAGCTTGGCCGGAAGCTTCGGCGGCCCCGTCGCGCAATTTTGTCAGAAACGAGCGTGTGGACTCACCGACCGTATTGCCGTCCTCATCGAGAGCTTGTCGAAGATCTGCAACCTGATCGGGCTCGAGAAGCTTGGCGGCAGCATCCAAAAGTCCCTCACGATCTCCAGGAGTCACGCGAGCGTCAATTGCAACTGAGGCGGCGCCGTCAACCTGCCCTTGTGAGACCACCGATGCCCGGTCGCCATAGATGTTTTGGGTGATGATTTGAAGAGAGACGCTG
>SRJI02000855.1 GCA_005473895.2 Carideicomes alvinocaridis | reverse complement strand
CGCGAGCCCGGAGCAGAAGGAGCGGTACCTCGAGCCGGTGGCGCGCGGCACGCTGCCGGGCGGGTTCGCGCTCACAGAGCCGCTGCACGGCTCGGACTCGGTGTCCCTCGAGACGTCCGCGCGGCCCGACGGCGCCGGCGGCTGGGTTCTGAACGGCGCCAAGAAGTGGATCGGCAACGGGGCCACCGGGGGCATCACGATCGTGTGGGCGCGGGACACCGAGGACGGGCAGGTCAAGGGGTTCGTGGTGGAGCAGTCCACGCCCGGCTACGAGGCCGAGGTGATCACGGGCAAGGGCGCGCTGCGGGCGATCCACCAGGCCGAGATCACGCTGACCGACGTGCGGGTCGGCGACGACGCGCGGCTGCCGGGCGTGGCGACGTTCAAGG
>SRJI02000103.1 GCA_005473895.2 Carideicomes alvinocaridis | reverse complement strand
GCCGCGATCACTCGAGGATCTTGGAGACGACGCCCGAGCCGACGGTCCGGCCGCCTTCGCGGATGGCGAAGCGCAGGCCGTCTTCCATGGCGATCGGCGCGATCAGCTCGACGCCGAACTTCAGGTTGTCGCCCGGCATCACCATCTCGGTGCCTTCCGGCAGCGTCACCGTCCCGGTCACGTCCGTGGTCCGGAAGTAGAACTGCGGACGGTAGTTCGCGAAGAACGGCGTGTGRCGGCCGCCCTCTTCCTTGGTCAGGATGTAGACCTCGGCCTCGAACTTGGTGTGCGGGGTCACCGAGCCCGGCTTGCAGAGAACCTGGCCACGTTCCACGCCTTCACGGTCGATGCCGCGCAGCAGGGCGCCGATGTTGTCGCCGGCTTCGCCGCGGTCCAGCAGCTTGCGGAACATCTCGACACCGGTGCAGGTGGTCTTGCGGGTGTCCTTGATGCCGACGATCTCGATCTCGTCGCCCACGTTGATCACGCCACGYTCCACRCGGCCGGTCACCACGGTGCCGCGGCCRGAGATCGAGAACACGTCCTCGATCGGCATCAGGAACGGCTGGTCGATCGCGCGCTCGGGCTGCGGGATGTACTCATCCACGGCCGCCATCAGCTCCTTGATCTTCTCTTCGCCGATTTCCGGGTCACGGCCTTCCATCGCCGCCAGCGCGGAGCCGGCGATGATCGGAACGTCGTCGCCCGGGAAGTCGTACTCGGASAGCAGCTCGCGGACTTCCATTTCCACCAGCTCGAGCAGTTCCGGRTCGTCCACCTGGTCGACCTTGTTCAGGAACACGACCATGGCGGGGATGCCCACCTGGCGGCCCAGCAGGATGTGCTCGCGCGTCTGGGGCATCGGGCCGTCGGCCGCGTTCACCACCAGGATCGCGCCGTCCATCTGGGCGGCACCGGTGATCATGTTCTTCACGTAGTCGGCGTGGCCGGGGCAGTCSACRTGCGCGTAGTGACGGTTCTCCGTCTCGTATTCCACGTGYGCGGTCGAGATCGTGATCCCGCGTGCCTTTTCTTCCGGCGCGCCGTCGATCTGGTCGTAGGCCCGGAAATCGCCGAAATACTTCGTGATCGCCGCCGTCAGCGTCGTCTTGCCGTGGTCCACGTGTCCGATCGTGCCGATGTTGCAGTGCGGTTTGCCGCGCTCAAACTTTTCCTTTGCCATCTTGGCCTC
>SRJI02000854.1 GCA_005473895.2 Carideicomes alvinocaridis | reverse complement strand
GCACGAGACGGCGTGTCGTGACCACTCTGTGTGCGGAGGGGGCGGCCTGCGGGCCCGGTCGCCCCGGCTCAGGCCGCCAGGTCCACGTCCTTCGTCTCCTTCATGAACAGGCCGGTCAGCCCGGTGAGGCCGCCGACCACCATGAGGTAGATCGGGAACGCGCTGGTCCACCCCTGCGCCGTCAGCCACGTGATCAGGTACGGCGCCGTGCCGCCGAAGATCGCGGTGGCCAGCGAGAGCATGGTGGCCACGCCCTTGGCGCGCACCGCCGTGGGCAGCACCTCGGACCAGACGGCGCCGTTGACGCCGAACAGCAGCGCCACCGCCAGCAGGGCGATGGTCTGCACGAGCAGGAACGAGGCGAAGGTGCCGTCCAGCATGCCGAACAG
>SRJI02000853.1 GCA_005473895.2 Carideicomes alvinocaridis | reverse complement strand
GATCGGCGATGAGATGCTGGCGCTAGCGGGCGGCGCCGTCGCTGGGTGGCTCGGGATCCCCTTCGTATGGGACCTCACCAGCGAGCCAGCGGCCCGCGATTTGTTGATGCGGATGCGCGCCTTGCCGGACGCGCCTACACCTCAAGGACGCCTAGCGTTACTGGCTGCCGCTTCCGCCACTCGGCTCATCGGGGCCGGGCCCGCCGAGCGACTACCGGTGCCCTTCGAGACGTTCATCGGCATGGCAGATCTCGACCGTCCCCGCCGGGTGGGCGTTATCGGGCGCTCCCTCGGGGATCTCGTGGGCCGGTCGTGGGGCGAGCCCGTGAACCTCTCGCTCGGTCGATGGCGAGAGCAGACAGTGCCCCGACTGGACGTGGCCCTCCTCG
>SRJI02000852.1 GCA_005473895.2 Carideicomes alvinocaridis | reverse complement strand
CGTGGCCCACCCTCGTGGTGGTGGACCCGGAGGGCTACATCGCCGCGCACCTGTCCGGAGAGGGGCACGTGGCCGGGCTCTACGGGCTCGTGCGCGAGCTCGTGGCCGAGCACGAGGCCAAGGGCACGCTGCACCGCGGCTCGGGCCCCTACGTCCCGCCCGCCCCCGTGGCCCGGGACCTGTCGTTCCCCGGCAAGGCCGTGTCGCTCGGCGGCCGCGGCTCCCGCCCGGGCACGTTCCTCGTCTCGGACACCGGCCACCACCGCCTCCTGGAGGTCGCCGAGGACCTGACCACGGTGCTCCGCGCGTTCGGCGGCGGGGACCCCGCCACGGCGGACGCGGGCCAGGCCGAGCTCGCATTCCCCACGCCCGGGGAGAAGGGCCACGCGG
>SRJI02000851.1 GCA_005473895.2 Carideicomes alvinocaridis | reverse complement strand
CCTCGCGGCCACCCGGGAGAACCCGCTCGACGTTGACGGCCCCGTCGAACTGTCCATCCCCGCGTCCGCCGGCGTCCGCCGCGGACCCTCCGCCCGTGTTCAGGAGGCCCGCCGATGAGCACCGCACCCACCCGCGTGCGCCTGGGAATGCCCACCGTCCGCCCCGTCCACGGCGAGGGCGAGATCCTGCTGAACACCCCGTTCCCCGAGTCTGCCCGCGAGCAGCTGAAGAACGGCCAGATGCGCGCCAACATCCGCCGGGCCACCCACACCATCCGTGCCAAGCGTGCCGGCGTCGTCGAGGAGCTGCCGGACTGGCAGGAGCTGCGCGCCGCCGGCTCCGCGCTGAAGCAGTCCGTCATGGCGGACCTGCCCGCGCTCCTCGAGCGG
>SRJI02000850.1 GCA_005473895.2 Carideicomes alvinocaridis | reverse complement strand
CGCTCGTCCGGGGCGACGACGGTGCCCGGGGTGATGGTGCGGCCGTCGCCGTGGAGGCGCCAGCCGGGGCCGCGTGAGGGCCGGGTGGGGGTGGGGGACATGGCCGCCTGCCGAGGGGTCGGGGATGGGGGTGTCGGGCGTTTCTCGGGGGCCTGGAAGCCTGCGCACAGCCCCGGTTCCGCGCCGGTGATTAGGGTACCGTGGGGCGCGTGGCTCAGTACTGTGGTGTGATCGGAGAGGCGCTCGTCGACGTCGTGGTCTCGGACACCGCGACCCCCCGCGTGCACGTCGGGGGCAGCCCCCTGAACGTGGCCGTGGGCCTGAGCCGGCTGGAGCGGCCCGTCCTGTTCGCCGGCCGCCTCGGCCGCGATGCGCACGGGGACATGATCG
>SRJI02000849.1 GCA_005473895.2 Carideicomes alvinocaridis | reverse complement strand
TGCCCACCGCTCAAGGGAACCTTAAGTTCGCCTTCGTCGCCGTCGAGTACTTCACCAAATGGATCGARGCGAGGGCTGTTTCCACAATAACATCAAAGACTGCCCAAAAATTCTTCTGGCAAAAYATTGTTTGCCGCTTCGGAGTACCGTCCGARCTAACAGTTGACAACGGCAAGCAGTTYGACARCCAAGATTTCAAGGATTTTTGTTTCTCCATCGGCACCAAGCTTGCCTTCGCTTCAGTYTATCATCCGCAGTCCAACGGGGTCGTGGAGCGYGCCAATGGGAAAATCTTCACAGCTGTCAAGAAGATGCTCCTCGATGAAAAAAAGGCAGATGGACMGATTTRTTACCRGAGGCRGTCTGGGCGCTAAACACAACYGAGTGCAGG
>SRJI02000102.1 GCA_005473895.2 Carideicomes alvinocaridis | reverse complement strand
TTCCCCTGCAGTACCTTGCGTAGATTTTCTTCGGCGTGCACGAGCATCGCCTTCAACGTGATCATCGCTGCAGAGCGGTCTTTGACCGCAGTGTCGTGAGCGACTTTGAGCTGACGGATCATTTCCACGCTCCCGTCGGCGCTCTTGGGCGTGGCGGTAGCGAAACCCGCGAGGACTGCGCGGGCCGCGTTCTCAGCGTCCAAGGTGTCGGACTTCCCGTTCAACCGACGCAGGCGTCGGTCTGGGCGCGAGACTTCCACGACCTTGTGCCCCTGGCGACGGATGTACGAGGCCAGACCAGCCCCGTAGGAGCCTGTGCCCTCGATGCCGAACGCGATGATGGTGCCGTAGTCCGCGGCCCATTCCAGTAGCTGCTGGTAACCGGCACGGTCGGTGGCGATCGTGCCGGTCGCGAGAATCCCACCGATCGAGTCCATGACGGCGGCCACGTGGATGTGCTTGTGGGTGTCCACGCCGATCACGACGTGACCGGAACGGGTGGGGGCGATCTGGCTCATGTACGAGGCTGTCCTTCGGCTACGGGTGCGGGGGCGGCACCGACGCCGGTGGGCGGACAGGACTGTCACGGGGACACGGTCACGAAAATGCTCCAGGCTCCTATCAGGTCACGCCCGGACCGGCGGCAGTGGTCGTACGTGCCCGGCCGCGGGCCCGACAGATCAACGCCAAGACACCATGTGGGTCAATCGTAGAGATGGGTCAGAGCACCACGGCCAGGACTTCCTCATCCTCGCGGAATCCGGCCCTCAGAGACTGACAGTCATAGGAGTCGCCCACGGTTCCGACCGAGGCGCTCACCCCGGCGGTGATGAGCGCGTCGGAGTAGGCCAAGCTGACGTACTGGGCGCCTCGGTCCGAGTGGTGGATCAGGCCTTGGCGGCCACGGCTTGCACCGGTGCTCAGGAGAGCGTGTTCGAGGGCCAGTAGCGGCAGCCCCGTGGTGTGGAGCGAGGCCGAGACGGCCCAGCCCACGATGCGSCGGGWGWAGACGTCGGTGATGAAAGCGACGTAGCAGAACCCGCCCAGGATCCTCACGTAGGTGATGTCTGCGACCCAGAGCTGATGCGGGCCATCCGCGGTGAACTGCCGCTCCACCAAGTCAGGGCGGGTATCCGGCTCACCAGTGGGCTTCGTGGTGATCGGCTTGCGGCCACGGCGAACCCCTTCGAGGCCGGC
>SRJI02000848.1 GCA_005473895.2 Carideicomes alvinocaridis | reverse complement strand
GCGGCGCATGATCCGCACCCTCTTCTGGGCGTCCCGGCCGGTCAGCTGGGTGAACACGGCCTACCCGTTCGCCGCCGCCGCGATCCTGACCGGGGGGCTGCCCGCGTGGCTGGTGGTCCTGGGCGTCGTGTTCTTCCTCGTGCCCTACAACCTGGCCATGTACGGCATCAATGACGTGTTCGACTTCGCCTCGGACCTGCGCAACCCCCGCAAGGGGGGCGTGGAGGGCTCCGTGCTGGGCGACCCCGCGGTGCGCCGCCGGGTGCTGGCGTGGTCGGTGCTGCTGCCCGTGCCGTTCGTGGCCGTGCTCGCGGGCTGGTCCGCCGTGCGKGGCGAGTGGGCCGCCGTGCTGGTGCTGGCGGTGAGCCTGTTCGCGGTGGTGGCGTACTCC
>SRJI02000847.1 GCA_005473895.2 Carideicomes alvinocaridis | reverse complement strand
CACCATGCCCTCGGGGGCGTCCTGGTCCTCCGCGTAGGGAGTGTCCGACTCGGCGCGCTGCGCCAGGGCCAGCACGAACACGGAGCCGAAGATCCGCGCGAGCCAGCGCAGCAGGATGCGATGGACGGAGGGGCGCGGCGGGTTCTCGGCGTGCTCGCCCAGGAGGGTCCGCCAGTGCTGTTCGTGGCGGCGCTCGGCCTCGGCGAGGCCGAGGAGGATGTCGCGCTCCACGCCGTCCTTGCGGGCGGCGATGTCGCGGTAGATCTGGCCCTCGGCGATCTCGTCGGCGAGGTAGCGGCGCCAGCGTCGGACCTGTTCGCGGGTCGGCTCGGGGCGTGCCGCGGGGGTGGCGGTGTGGGCGGGGCTCATGGGGCTCCATCGGATGGGCGGG
>SRJI02000846.1 GCA_005473895.2 Carideicomes alvinocaridis | reverse complement strand
CGGCGGCGAACGGCTGATCCGCCGGCTGGCGGCGGCCATCCGCAGCGCCAGCCGCAGCGGCGCCGGCGCCGAAAAGCGCGTGGGTTCGGCCACAGCGACGGCGGAATGATCCCGGCGCACGCCCCCGCCGCGCCGCGAGGTTTGGCGCGGACGGCGGTTATGCGCTAAGACGGGCGCGCCGGGACCGGCACCGGGAGGCATATCCTCGGGCCGGTCGCGATCGCCGGCGGGCACGGGCATCCGAGGGGCAGGAGGCGCAGGGACATGGGCGGCAGGGGCGGCAGATTCCTCGACTGGCTGGGCCACCGCCGGGCCGAGCGGCGCTGGTCCGCCCGTGCCCGCACCGCCGCCGAGCTTCCGCTGCCGGAGCTGCGCAGCACGCGGGGCCAGG
>SRJI02000845.1 GCA_005473895.2 Carideicomes alvinocaridis | reverse complement strand
CGTTCGAGAAATGGCGAGCCCCAGGACGCTTTCGTTCGAGAATCGGCGTGAACGCTCCGGGGCGCCGTTCCATCGCCGCCCACGCGACTCCGGCTTGCGGCGCCGTTTCCCACACGAAAGCACGGCGAGACGCCGCCGTTTCCTACACGAAAGCGCGGGTGGCGCGGGTGAGGCCGGCGGAAACGGGAGGCCTCAGTCCTCGGCGACGCCCAGCGCTCGGCGCATCGGCAGGAACTTGGCCCGGATCTCCGTGACCTCCTCCTCGGGCACCGCTCCCGGGACCATCCCGCCTCCGGCCTGCAGCCGCACCCCGCCGGGCACCTGCTGGCCGCAGCGCAGCGCCAGGGCGATCTCGCCGTCGCCGTCCTGGTCGAGCCACCCGACCGGGCCC
>SRJI02000844.1 GCA_005473895.2 Carideicomes alvinocaridis | reverse complement strand
GCCCACGGCGGAGGCCGCGTCGATGGCCTGGCGCAGCTGGTCCTGCGAGATCGGCTTCAGGAAAGGCGCGCCGGACTCGGGGTCCACGGTGGAGGCGGCGTGCCCGGCCCACATGCCGGCGAAGCAGTCGGCCTGCAGCTCCGCGCGCACGGCGCCGGAGGTCGGGCCGGTGGTCCCGTCCCTGGAGTGCTGCAGGTAGCCGGTGACCTGCTGGACGTGGTGGCCGTACTCGTGCGCCACGATGTACTCCTCCGCCAGCGGCCCGCCCTCGGCGCCGAAGTCGGTCTGCAGCGTCGCGAAGAACGCGGTGTCGAAGTACATGGACTCGTCCGCCGGGCAGTAGAACGGGCCCGTGGCCGAGGAGGCGCTGCCGCAGCCGGTGCTCACACCG
>SRJI02000843.1 GCA_005473895.2 Carideicomes alvinocaridis | reverse complement strand
GGCGAACAGCCCGTCGGGGCCGTTCTCGATCATCGAGGTGCACCAGAACGTCCCGTTGGGCGAGTCCGTGTACTGCGTGTGGGCGCGGAACCGGTCGTTGCGGGAGAAGGCCTGCCGCGCGCCCCACTTCCGGCACGCCTGCTGGCCCTCGATCGCACCGGTGTGGTCGGCGGGGAACACGATCCCGTCGTTCTCGTAGGCCTTGTGGATCACCCCGGTCTCGTGGACCTTCTGGAAGTGGCAGCGGATGCCCAGGTCCACGGTGGCCAGGTTGGTGAACCGGTGCGCGGCGGCCTCGTAGGAGACGCCGAACGCGTCCTTCAGGTCGTCCACGGACAGGTCCCGGCGCTTCTGGGCGGCCCGCAGCAGCGACGACGCCGCCCGCTGCGGC
>SRJI02000842.1 GCA_005473895.2 Carideicomes alvinocaridis | reverse complement strand
TAGGCTGGCGGGACCGACCTGACCACGACCCCACCAGGAGGACGCACATGACCATCCGCGCCGGCATCGTCGGATACGGGAACCTCGGACGCAGTGTGGAGAAGCTCGTGAAGCTCCAGCCGGACATGGAGCTGGTGGGCATCTTCTCGCGCCGCACCGGCCTGGACACGGACACGCCCGTGCTCCCGGCGGAGCGGGCCGCCGAGCACGCCGGGGAGATCGACGTGCTGTTCCTCTGCCTCGGCAGCGCCACGGACATCCCCGAGCAGGCGGCCGGCTACGCGCGGCACTTCACCACCGTGGACACCTACGACAACCACCAGCTCATCCCGCGGCACCGCGCCGAGATGGACGCGGCGGCCCGGGAGGGCGGGCACGTCGCGATGATCTC
>SRJI02000841.1 GCA_005473895.2 Carideicomes alvinocaridis | reverse complement strand
GAGCCCGGCGATCAGGCCCTCGGCGGAGTGGTCCTCCGGCGGCAGCCACGGTGACGCGCCGCAGCCGGCCTCGGCCAGCACCCGCGCCGTCCCCGGCCCGGTGACCGCGATCCGTGCCCCCACCGGGACATGCCCGTCCCAGCCGACGGCGCTGAGCGCACGCACGGTGTTGGGACTCGTCAGCACGAGCCACCGGGGGCTGCCCGAACACGCCGGCCCCGCCGCATCGCCGCCGGCTCTCGCCCAGTCCATGAGCAGCGCGCGCAGGGGGCCGTCGTCATCGGGCAGGGCGAAGTCGGTCAGGGGCAGGAAGCCGACCCGCAACCGCTCCCCCGCCGCCTCGGCGCCGGCGAGGCCGGCCTCCAGGTCACCGGCCTGGGCCGGCTGGCGG
>SRJI02000840.1 GCA_005473895.2 Carideicomes alvinocaridis | reverse complement strand
CCAGGGCGTGGTTGTCGATCACGTTGTTGTTCGAGCGCGCCGTGAGCAGCGCGGCCTCGTTGATCACGTTGGCCAGGTCCGCGCCCGTGTAGCCGGGGGTGCGCTTGGCCAGGGAGCGCAGGTCCACGTCCAGGGCGATCGGCTTGCCCTGCGCGTGCACCTCGAGGATCCTGGCGCGGCCCTCGAGGTCCGGGGCGTCCACGGGGATCTGGCGGTCGAAGCGGCCCGGGCGCAGCAGCGCCGGGTCCAGGACGTCCGGGCGGTTGGTCGCGGCGATCATGATGACGTTCGTGGAGGCGTCGAAGCCGTCCATCTCCACTAGCATCTGGTTCAGGGTCTGTTCGCGCTCGTCGTTGCCGCCGCCGATGCCTGCGCCGCGGTGCCGGCCGAC
>SRJI02000839.1 GCA_005473895.2 Carideicomes alvinocaridis | reverse complement strand
CCGGGCGTCTGACCGCCGTCGTCGTCCGGGAGCAGCTGGCCCTTCAGGCCGATGTCCGCGGTCTGGATGCGGGCGCAGGAGTTGGGGCAGCCGTTCACATGCAGGCTCAGCCGCTCGGGGAGGCGGTCGGCGAGGTCGGCCAGGCGCTCCTCGAGCTGGGCGATCGCGGCGGTGGCGGTGTCCTTCGTGTCCACGATGGCGAGCTTGCAGAACTCCAGGCCCGTGCAGGCGATGGTGGAGCGGCGGAACACGGACGGCTCCGGGTCCAGCCCCAGCTCCTTCAAGCCGGCCACGACGGCGTCCACCCGGTCCCGCTCCACGTCCAGCACCACGATCTTCTGGTGCGGGGTGGTCCGCAGCCGCGTGGAGCCGTGGGCCTCGAGCAGGTCCGC
>SRJI02000838.1 GCA_005473895.2 Carideicomes alvinocaridis | reverse complement strand
CGGCGCGGCCGACGCCGGGGCCCGTGCGGGTCAGCGGGACGCGGCGGGGGCGTCGTCGCGGTGGATCTCGAAGCCGGGCGCCCGGTAGGTGGGCTCCCGGCGCTTGAGGGCGCGGATGACGAGCAGGGTCACCGGCACGATGAGGATCTCCACGAGCGTCTTGTAGCCGAAGCCGGTCACCGTGTAGTTCGCCAGTTCCAGCAGCGAGATGGTGCCGGCGTAGGCGATGGTGCAGAAGATCAGGGTGTCGAAGAACTGGCCGACCACGGTGGAGAGGATGAGCCGGAAGGCCACGTGGCGTTCCTTCATGCGCTCCTTGAGGCGGACCACGATGGACGCGTTGAGCAGAGAGCCCACGAGGAACGCGACGAAGCCGGCCACGGTGATCCGCA
>SRJI02000837.1 GCA_005473895.2 Carideicomes alvinocaridis | reverse complement strand
CTCATGGACACGTGGGACGAGCTCGACCGCCCGGCCAAGGAGAAGGTCATCGGCCGTCGCCTCGGCACCGGCGCCCCCCTCACGGGGGAGCAGGAGCACGACGAGCCGGACTTCGACGCCGTCGGCCCCACGGGCTTCCCGGTCATCTCGGACATCGCGCACCTGCGGCGGGCCCGCGGGGAGGAGCCCGAGTACGGGATGCTGCGTCGCAGCTACAACTACGACGACCCGCGCGGGGCGCTGGAGGCGGGCTCCGGCCTGATCTTCGCCGCCTACCAGGCGGACGTGGACCGACAGTTCGTCCCCGTCCAGGCCCGGCTCGCCGAGTCGGACCACCTGAACCTGTGGACCGTGCCCGTCGGCTCGGCGGTCTTCGCGATCCCGCCCGGCTGC
>SRJI02000836.1 GCA_005473895.2 Carideicomes alvinocaridis | reverse complement strand
AGGCTCGGCCGCCCTCGCCGACCCGGGCCAGGGCGGAGCCCCGGGGCGCGGTGAGCACCAGCCCCGTGTTGACCGGCAGGCGGTCCGCCTCGGCCGAGGCCTCCTCCGGACCGGTCTCGACGCCCGTGCCGGTCAGAGTCCCCAGCGGAACACCGGCCAGGTCGACCTCGCCGTCGTCGTAGAGCGCGTCCAGCCGCTCCTGCGCCACGCTGAGGGAGACGGTGCCGCGCCAGCCCGAGTCACGCACGAGCTCGTGGCGGTACTCGTCCGCGGCGAGGCCCATGGCCGCCGCCTTCACGCGCATCGGCAGGTCCTTGGACACGACCGTCACCGCGGCGCCCTCGTCCGCGAGCGCCTTCGCGACGGCGAGGATGCGGGAGTCGTTGTCCGTGC
>SRJI02000835.1 GCA_005473895.2 Carideicomes alvinocaridis | reverse complement strand
GCGGCTGAGAGGCCGACGGGGCGGCCGGAGCGGGAGACCCGCCCGGCCGACCCGGCCCCGGGTCAGCCCTCCAGGGGGCCCTGCACCGCGTACAGGCGCTTGTTGGCGAACTCGTCCACGGCCATGGGGCCGAGCTCGCGGCCGAAGCCCGAGCGCTTCACGCCGCCGAAGGGCAGGTTCGCGCCGGCGGCGGAGGCGAGGTTCACGTTCGCCATGCCCACCTCGAGCTGGCCGGCCACGCGCTTGGCCTCGTCCAGGTCCGTGGAGAACACGGCGCCGCCGAGACCGTACTGGGAGTCGTTGGCCAGGGCCACGGCCTCCTCGGCCGAGGACACCTTGTAGACCACGGAGGCCATGCCGAACAGCTCCTGCGTGTAGGCGGGGTTCTCCTGG
>SRJI02000834.1 GCA_005473895.2 Carideicomes alvinocaridis | reverse complement strand
GGTGGAGAAGAACGTCGTCGTGAAGTCGTCGAAGAACGACTCGCGGTCCTTCTCGAGACCCGCGCGCATCTCGGCGGCCTGCTTCTCGGTCAGCGGGCCGTCCGGGTTGTCGTCGGTCTTCAGCAGGTACGGGGGCACCGCGCCGGCGAACACCACCGAGTGGATCCGGTCCGCGCCGAATCGGGACATGTAGCGCGCCACCTCGCCGCCGCCCATCGAGAAGCCCACGAGCGTCACGTCGCGCAGATCGAGCTCGGTGAGCAGGCCGTGCAGGTCGGCGGTCATCGTGTCGTAGTCGTAGCCGCCGGCGGGCTTCTCCGAGGCGCCGAAGCCGCGCCGGTCGTAGGTGATCACGCGATAGTGCGGGGACAGGGCTGCGACCTGGTCCTTCCA
>SRJI02000833.1 GCA_005473895.2 Carideicomes alvinocaridis | reverse complement strand
GTGACGGTGAACGTCATCGGCCCCGCCTCATCCACGGGGGGAGTCGCCGCCGACCAGCCGCCGCACAGCGCCTCCGACCCGGCCATCCAGGTCTTCGTTCCCCCGCCACCCCGTGAGGTCAGGATCTCCGTCTCACCGGTGGCATCCGAAGGACACAGCACGATGACCCGAAGGACCGCACCCTGTTGGGCGTCCACGGTGATCTGCTGTGTGCCCGTCCCGACCGCCTCCTCCAGGACGGACTCCTTCTCCGGGTCGAGATAGCCCGCATCCGGATGCCGGCGCGTGTACTCGACCAACGTCATCCCGTCCTCCTCGAACAGCGCGGCGGGGAGTGCTTCTTCACCGGCGGGTGACGACGCGGACGAACCGGTGGCGGAGGCCGACCGGGTTG
>SRJI02000832.1 GCA_005473895.2 Carideicomes alvinocaridis | reverse complement strand
CACACCCCGGCCACGAAGAGCAGCGCCATCACGACGTACCAGTACTTGTCGTTGAAGGCGGTGACGGCCGCTGTGATCTGTTCCACTGTCGCTTCCACAGCCCCACCCTAGAGGCTGGGACGGAGGACGCGGAATCGGGGCCGGGGTCAGCCGGCGGCGGCGTCGTCCTCGACGCGGAGCTGGATCAGCTGCCCCAGCCGCTCGGGCAGGTCCCCCTCGGGGGTGCCGACGCTGGCATGGCGGGCGGCGGCCCGGGCGAGGTCGTCGGCGAGTTCGTTGCCGTGCACCCCCACGTGGCCCTTGACCCACGTGGTGTCCACCTGGACGTCCGCGGCCTGCGCCAGGTCGACGGCGGCCAGCAGGCGCCGCAGAGTGCGGCGGATGCGCTCGCCCC
>SRJI02000831.1 GCA_005473895.2 Carideicomes alvinocaridis | reverse complement strand
CGCCCACCGGAGGAGCACAGTGGAGAGAATACTTCCGCTTTGGTGGGGTCCACCAGGACACCAGTGAGCGTGGCGTTGCCGCCGGCGTGCACATTCACGGCGTTCCCGGTAGACGGTGTCACAAGTAGCATGTTCTCGAGGCGGACGTTGGCACCGTTCGGGATGCCGACAGCGCCGTGGAGGCGGATGCGGTCAGCGCGCCCCGTGCCGCGGATGTGGCAGTTCAGCATGATCGCAGGATCAGGGAGGTGGAAGTCCCCCTCCTCGAGCACCAGCGTGTCACCGGGGCGGAGCTGGTCCTGGACGGTTGTGAAGTCTGCGCCCTGGGCGGCCGTCCACATCACCGCCCGGGGCTTGGCTTCCTCCTGGCGGCGGGCCTCCGCCTGAGCTTCAG
>SRJI02000830.1 GCA_005473895.2 Carideicomes alvinocaridis | reverse complement strand
ACCGCGGGTGACTTCATCTTCCACTGGGCCGCGAACAACGACACGGTCAAGGCGGAGGGTTCCGAGACCCCGCTGTTCGACTCGATCTCCTTCGAGCAGGGCAAGTACATCCCGGAGGCGCCCGAGGGCGAGGCCGACGGCAAGGAGTTCACCGTCACCTACCCGGAGCCCTACGCGGACTGGGAGATCCTCATCAGCACCGCGCTGCCGGCGCACATCGTCGCCAAGGAGGCGGGCATGAGCTTCGAGGAGCTCGTCACCGCTGCGAAGGAGAAGGACGTCGAGGCGCTCACCCCGGCGGCCGAGTTCTGGAACGACGGCTGGGACTTCAGCCCCGGCGAGCTGCCGGACGCCTCGCTGGTGCCCTCCATGGGCCCCTACAAGTTCAAGGACG
>SRJI02000829.1 GCA_005473895.2 Carideicomes alvinocaridis | reverse complement strand
ATCCCCGCCGGGGGCGTGGGCACCCGCCTGTGGCCTCTCTCGCGGGCCGCCGCGCCGAAGTTCCTCCACGACCTCACCGGCTCGGGCCAGACCCTGATCCGTGCCACGTGGGACCGTCTGGCGCCCCTGGCCGCGGGCATGCTCGTGGTGACCGGGGAGGCCCACCGGGAGGCGGTGTGCACGCAGCTGCCGGCCCTGGCGGAGACGGATCTGGTGCTCGAGCCCTCGCCGAAGGACTCCGCGGCCGCCATCGGCCTGGCCGCGGCGATCCTCTCCCTGCGCGACCCGGACACGATCATGGGCTCGTTCGCCGCGGACCATGTGATCTCCCCGGTCGAGGCCTTCCAGGACGCGGTGCGGCAGGCCGTCGAGACGGCGGCCACCGGCCGGATCG
>SRJI02000828.1 GCA_005473895.2 Carideicomes alvinocaridis | reverse complement strand
TCCCGGCCCCGATGGACCGGCTCGAATGCATGATCGCCCCCACGCAGGAGGGCGGCATCTACTACACCGGCCCCTCGGACGACTTCTCCCGGCCGGGCCGCATGTGGTGGTCCGTGCCCCCGGGCGAGGACGAGTTCACCACGTGGGCGGAGACCACCACGGTCTACCACGAGGGCGTGCCGGGCCATCACCTGCAGATCGCCACCGCCATGATGAACCGGGCCCACCTGAACCTGTGGCGCCGCAGCTTCTGCTGGACGTCCGGCCACGGCGAGGGCTGGGCCCTGTACGCGGAGAAGCTGATGGAGGAGCTCGGCTTCCTCGACGACCCGGGCGACCACCTCGGCATGCTGGACATGCAGCGCATGCGTGCGGCCCGCGTGGTGTTCGACATC
>SRJI02000827.1 GCA_005473895.2 Carideicomes alvinocaridis | reverse complement strand
CCTGCTCTGCACCCCCAACAACCCGACCGGCCCCGTGCTCACGACCGCCGAGGTCGAGGACTTCCTGGCGCGCGTGCCCGCGCACATCCTCGTGGTCATCGACGAGGCCTACGGGGAGTTCGTCCGCGACGAGGACGCGGTCAAGGGCCTGGAGATGTACCGCAAGCACGCGAACGTCGTCGTGCTGCGCACCTTCTCGAAGGCGCACGGCCTGGCCAACCTGCGCGTGGGCTACTCGGTCTCGCAGCCGGAGATCACGAAGGCCCTGCGCACCGTGGCCACCCCGTTCGCGGTGTCCACGGTGGCCGAGGAGGCCGCGATCGCCTCGCTCGAGCACCTGGACGAGGTCCTCGAGCGCGTGCAGATCGTCGTCGACGAGCGCGAGCGCGTCGCCG
>SRJI02000826.1 GCA_005473895.2 Carideicomes alvinocaridis | reverse complement strand
GGTGGACACCGCCCCCTACCCGGCGATCGTCGACGGCCGCGTGCAGTGGATCGTGGACGCCTACACGACCTCGGACCAGTTCCCGTACTCCACCGCGCAGCAGCTGGGCGAGGTCACGGTGGACTCCCTGAGCCAGGGCCAGAACCCGGCGCTCCAGGGCCGGGTGAACTACATCCGCAACTCGGTGAAGGCGACGGTGGACGCGTACGACGGCTCGGTGTCCCTCTACGCGTGGGACGACCAGGATCCGCTGCTGCGGGCCTGGCAGAACGTCTACCCGTCCTCCCTGCGCCCGTACTCGGAGATGAGCGCCGGACTCATGGACCACGTCCGCTACCCGGAGGACATGTTCAAGGTCCAGCGCGAGCTGCTCGGCCGGTACCACGTGACCGATG
>SRJI02000825.1 GCA_005473895.2 Carideicomes alvinocaridis | reverse complement strand
CTCCAGGCGGAGGTGAGCACCATGGAGGCCAGCCTGCGCCAGCTGCAGGACACCTGGCGCGGCCAGGCGGCCGCGAACTTCCAGGGTGTGCTCACCGAGTGGCGCGCCACCCAGCAGCGCGTGGAGGAGTCCCTGGCGGGCATCCGCCGCGCGATGGACACCGCCGCCACCCAGTACCAGGACGCGGAGACCGCCAACGCCGCGATGTTCCGGTTCTGAGCGCCCGGAACGGACCGGGGCGCGGCCGGCCGGCCGCGCCCCGGTCCGTGCTTCCTAGAGTGGAGGCATGACCGTCCTGATCGACCCGCCCGCGTGGCCCGCCCACGGCACCGTGTTCTCCCACCTCGTGTCCGACGCCTCCCTCGAGGAGCTCCACGCGTTCGCGCGGGCGGCGG
>SRJI02000824.1 GCA_005473895.2 Carideicomes alvinocaridis | reverse complement strand
CCCGGCCCGCCCCGGAGGCGGACCCCGCGCCCACCGGCCTGGACCGCTCCTACGGCGTGACCCTGCCGCCGGAGGAGGTCGCCAAGCTCATCGAGGCGCGCGGCGGCCACCCGCCCCGGCCCCAGGACGAGCCGCGCGGCTGAGCCCCGTCAGAGGGACCAGGACTCGAGTCGCCGGAGCATGTCGCGCTTCTTGCTCGCGTGACCGTGCATCCGCCCCAGGATGTCGCCGAGGACGGTGACGGCGCGGTCGATGTACGGGCCCTTGTTCAGCATCGCGGCCTCGGCCCGCTGCGCCATCGCGGCGTCCGTGATCTCCGCCCGTGAGGGCAGGCCGGTCTTGGCGAGGGACTCGAGGACCTGGGTGGCCCAGATCGCGGGCACGTGCGCGGCCTC
>SRJI02000823.1 GCA_005473895.2 Carideicomes alvinocaridis | reverse complement strand
GTAGTTCTTCCGCGCGAACCGGCAGGTCTCGGCCACCTGCGCGTCCAGGGCCACGCCCAGGCGGATCGCGTACTCCACGACCTCGCGGTTGAGCACCGGCAGGGTGCCCGGCAGGCCGAGGTCGAGCGGGGTCACGTTGGTGTTCGGCTCATCGCCGAACGCGTTGGGCGCCGAGGAGAAGATCTTCGTGGCGGTGTTCAGCTCCACGTGCACCTCGAAGCCCAGCACCGGGTCGAAGCGCTCCATCGCCTCCGCGAAGTCCATGGTCTGTTCTGCGTGGCTCATGCCCGGCCTCCTGCCGTGGTCGCGGTGGTGGCGCGCTGCCGCGAAGTCCATGGTCTGTTCTGCGTGGCTCATGCCCGGCCTCCTGCCGTGGTCGCGGTGGTGGCGCGCTGC
>SRJI02000822.1 GCA_005473895.2 Carideicomes alvinocaridis | reverse complement strand
GGGGCCCACACGTTGAGCACGACGGCGACCAGCACCATCAGCGCGACCACCACCAGGCCCAGCTTCTCCGTGCGGAACAGGCTCATGAGCCGCTTCGCGGACGGCCAGAACGCCTTGGCCTTGCGGGCCGGCCCGCCGCCCCAGTCGTCGGTGGCGCCCTGCTCCTGGATCTCGAGGATCTCCTCGTCGGTCAGGTGCTCGCTCATGCCACGTCCTCCGCGGTCAGCTGGGAGTCGACGATCTCCCGGTAGGTCTGGTTGTCCGCCAGCAGCTCGGCGTGGGTGCCGCGGCCGACCACGCGGCCCTCGTCCAGGACGATGATCTGGTCGGCGTCGGTGATGGTGGCCACCCGCTGGGCGACGACGATCCGGGTCACCCCGGCCGCCGCCCGGTCGA
>SRJI02000820.1 GCA_005473895.2 Carideicomes alvinocaridis | reverse complement strand
GACGAGCTCGTAGGCCTTGAGCCAGTGCACGGTCTTGGGGCGGTCGATGGACTCCCAGTAGAGCGTGTCGATGGCGTCACCCAGCTCGACGACGGCGTCGGCGAGCCGGTCCCAGTCCACGCTGAGCTCGACGTCGCGCCACTGGATCACGTCCTTGCGGTGCAGCCAGGCGAAGAGCAGCTGGCCGCCGAGGCCGTCGTAGTTGCGGACGCGGGAGCCCGTGAGGGCGAAGCGGAAGACGCGGTCGAAGAGGACGGCGTGCTGCACGAGCCCGGCGTGGCGGCGGGTCTGCTCCTCGAGCGCGGTGAGCTGCTCGCCGGCGGCGGCGCGCGCCGTGAGGCGGCGCTCGATCGCCACGCACTCGCGGAAGGCGGTCATGTCGCAGCGCATCTCCTC
>SRJI02000819.1 GCA_005473895.2 Carideicomes alvinocaridis | reverse complement strand
GAGGAGGACGCCCTCGTCCGAGCCTTCCGGTCGAATTGGATCGCGCCCCTGGGCCCCGAAGTGGACGCCCTCGAGTCCGAGCTGGCGGAATACACCGGACGCGCCCACGCAGTCGCTCTGTCCTCGGGGACGGCAGCTCTCCATCTGGGTCTGCTCAACCTCGGGGTTGGTCCCGGCGATCTGGTGCCGACGTCATCGCTGACGTTTGCGGCGACGGCCAACGCGATCACCTACACCGGTGCCGAGCCGGTGTTCGTCGACGCTGACGAGTCCGGCAACATGAACCCCGCCCTGCTCGAGCAGGCCCTCACCACCCTCCGCGGTGAAGGCCACGAGATCAAGGCGGTGGTCCCCGTAGACCTGCTCGGTAAGACCGCCGATCACGCCACCATTGGG
>SRJI02000818.1 GCA_005473895.2 Carideicomes alvinocaridis | reverse complement strand
CGCTCCCATCGCGGCGTCAGGCCAGCTTCAGTGCGGCGTCCGTGACGGTGCGGACCTCGTCCAGCAGGGCCGGGTCGTCGTTGAGTGTGTGGCCCAGCGACGGGATGAGCTCCTTGAGCGTGCCGTCCCAGCCGGTCATCTTCGCGGGGAAGCAGCGCTCGAGCAGCTTCACCATGATGGGGGCCGCGGTGGAGGCGCCCGGCGAGGCGCCGAGCAGGCCGCCGAGCGAGCCGTCCGCGTGGGTGACGACCTCGGTGCCGAACTGCAGGACGCCGCCGAGGCGGCCCTTGCGCTTCATCACCTGCACGCGCTGGCCCGCGGTGATCAGCTCCCACTCGCCGCCCTCGGCCTCCGGGTAGAACTCGTGCAGCGCGTCGATCTTCTTGTCCCGGGACT
>SRJI02000817.1 GCA_005473895.2 Carideicomes alvinocaridis | reverse complement strand
ATCGCGAGGTCATGCGCCGTGTGGTGGAGGAGATCGGCGTGAAGATCGAGCTGTCCGGCGGCATCCGCGACGACGCCTCGCTCGAGAACGCCCTCGAGATGGGCGCGGCGCGGGTGAACCTGGGCACCGCCGCCCTCGAGGACCCGGACTGGACCGCGCGCGTCATCGAGCGCTTCGGCGACCGGGTCGCCGTGGGCCTCGACGTGCGCGGCACCACGCTCGCCGCCCGCGGCTGGACGAAGGAGGGCGGCGACCTCTGGGAGGTGCTCGCCCGCCTCGAGGACGCCGGCTGCGCCCGCTACGTGGTCACCGACGTCACGAAGGACGGCACGCTCAAGGGGCCGAACACGGAGCTGCTGGCCCAGGTCTGCGCGAAGACCGCGAAGCCGGTCGTCGC
>SRJI02000816.1 GCA_005473895.2 Carideicomes alvinocaridis | reverse complement strand
GGGTACTTCTGATGAGCACCGCACTGCTGGACCGGCGCGCCCCCGCCGGGACCCTGTTCCGCCTGGCCACGGCCGGCTCGGTCGACGACGGCAAGTCCACCCTCGTGGGCCGCCTCCTGCACGACTCCAAGGCCGTCCTGGCCGACCAGCTCGAGGCCGTGGCCCGCACCTCCGCCGAGCGCGGCTTCGGCGGCGCCGAGGGCGGGCTGGACCTGGCGCTGCTGACCGACGGCCTGCGCGCCGAGCGGGAGCAGGGGATCACGATCGACGTCGCGTACCGGTACTTCGCCATTCGGCGGCGCCGAGGGCGGGCTGGACCTGGCGCTGCTGACCGACGGCCTGCGCGCCGAGCGGGAGCAGGGGATCACGATCGACGTCGCGTACCGGTACTTCGCCA
>SRJI02000815.1 GCA_005473895.2 Carideicomes alvinocaridis | reverse complement strand
CTGTACTTCAGAGACTGCGTGACCATCGATTGTATGCTAAGTTGTCYAAATGTGAATTYTRGCTRAAGGAGATYAAATTCTTGGGTCACACAATTTCTCAGGATGGGATATCAGTTGATCCKGAGAAGGTACAAGAGGTRATGGATTGGAAACCCCCGACTACAGTGARGCARATTCRRAGTTTTCTGGGWTTGGCAGGGTATTATCGACGATTTATTCCGGATTTCTCCAGRATTGCCAAACCAATGACTGAACTGTTGAAGAAGGGAGTCAAGTATGATTGGAGCCAAAAGTGCGAAGATGCCTTTCAYACTTTGAGGCAGCATTTGACAACAGCCCCARTGYTGGCTCAACCWGACAACACCAAGCCATTTGAAGTTTATTGTGATGCTTCTGG
>SRJI02000814.1 GCA_005473895.2 Carideicomes alvinocaridis | reverse complement strand
CTTCCCGTTCGACGTCGTCCTGCTGGACATGAACCTGCCCGACGGGCACGGTCTGGACTTCCTGCGCCAACTGCGCGCGGCCGGCTTCCACGGCGGGGTGCTGGCGCTCACCGCGGCCACCGACCTGCCGGTGGTGCGCCGGGCCGTCGCGTACGGCGTGACGCAGTACCTCGTGAAGCCGTTCGGGTTCGACGAGTTCGCGGACCGGCTGGGCGGGTTCCGCGCCGCCGCGGCGATGCTGGCCGGCGACGGCGCCCTCGACGGCCAGGAGCAGGTGGACGCCGTCTTCCGCGTCTCCCGCGAGCGGCGCGCCGAGGCCCTGCCCAAGGGGCTGACCGAGGGCACCCTGCGCGAGGTGATGGACCTGCTGGGGGCGGATCCGGAGACCGCCCTGAGT
>SRJI02000813.1 GCA_005473895.2 Carideicomes alvinocaridis | reverse complement strand
GGTCCTACGCGCACGTGCCCCACGGACACTCCGGCGATGCCACCCATGCCGTCCTCGCCCGCATCGAACGGTTCGCTCCCGGCTTGCGGGACAGGATCGTGCGCATCGTGGCCACCAGCCCGGCTGAGCTCGAGGCGTGGAATCCGAACCTCGTGGGCGGGGACATCGCCGGCGGCGCCATGGACGGGTTGCAGCTGCTGGCGCGGCCACGGGTCTCAGCTGCCCCGCATCGCCTCCGCGCCGCAGCCCCTTCTGCCTGGCGCACGTCCTCCGGGCGGACGGCACCCGGCCTCTACCTGGCCTCCGCCTCCACCTCGCCGGGCGCCGGCGTCCACGGCATGGCCGGTGCCTGGGCTGTGCGAACCTTGCTGTCGGACCGCCGAGGCGCCCGCTGAGC
>SRJI02000100.1 GCA_005473895.2 Carideicomes alvinocaridis | reverse complement strand
GTCTCCTGAGGCTGTCATAGCGGCTGCAATCGGCGACCGGCTCACAGCTCAGGCGCAGCGCGTCCGGCGTGGCGATGGTCAGAGGCGGCGCCGGTTCGCGGCGGCGTGCCAGGATATTGAGAACGACGGCGGAGGAGTGGACGCCCTCGGTGAGCGCCTCGGCGCAGGCGGCCTCGACCGCGTCCAGTCCGTCGGTCAGCACCGCGCTCAGCACGTCGACCATCTGGCGGTCGCCATTGGGCGCCCGTCCCAGCTTGCGCTGGACCCGTCGCATGGCCGGGGGCAGGTCCCACTCCTTGAAGGGAGCGCCGTTCCTCAGAGCGCCGGGCTTGCGGGCCAGCACCGGGATGTAGTGCAGCGGATCGTAGAGGTCCTTGCCGCGCCCGAAGGCCCGCGCGTGCTCGCCGACGACCGTTCCGTCCTGCCAGACCTCGATGCGCTCGGCATAGGCACGGATCTCCACCGGCCTGCCGACGGCGCGGGCCTCCACGGAGTAGCGATTGTTGTCGAAGCGCACGAGGCAGGTCTTGGAGACCGAGGCTGGCACGGCATGATAGCCGTCGAACGGCCCGGCATAGGAGACCAGGCTCGGCCGCTCCTCTTCGAAGACCTCCCAAGTGCTTCTCTCCCGCAGCTCGGGATGGGGGTGTGTCCTGGCCCAGGCCACGCAGCGGTCGAGAAGCCAGGCATTGAGTTCGGCGAGGCTTTTGAAGCGCGGCCGCGGCACGAAGAACCGGCGGCGGACCACGCCCACCTGGTTCTCGACCTGCCCCTTCTCCCAGCCCGAGGCAGGCGTGCAGGCGACCGGCTCGACCAGGTAGTGTCCGCACATCTGCTGGAAGCGGCGATTGTAGGCACGGTCGCGGCCCACGAAGATCGTGTCCACCGCCGTCTTCATGTTGTCGTAGATACCCCGCGCGCAAGTGCCGCCGAAGAAGGCGAAGGCCCTGTCATGGGCGTCGAAGACCATCTCCTGGGTCTCCCGGGGATAGGCCCGCACGAAGAGCATGCGGCTGTGGCAGAGCCGGACATGCGCGACCTTCACCGTCACCGTGACCCCGTCGGTCAGCACGACCTCGTGGCTCCAGTCGAACTGGTAGGCCTCACCCGGAGCGAACTTCAGTGGCACATAGGCTGCCGCCGATGCCGCGCGCTCGGTCCTGGCCCAGCTGGCCGCATAGCGGCGCACGGCATCGTAGCCGCCCTCGTAGCCAAGGGTCTGGAGCTCCTCGAAGAGACGGATGCGGGT
>SRJI02000812.1 GCA_005473895.2 Carideicomes alvinocaridis | reverse complement strand
CTCCGGCTATCCCCCACCCACCCACCGCGTTGGGGGCGGTTTCCGGCGGTATTCCGCTCCCAAAGCACCGGGTTCCGCCCCCGGAAGCGGGGGTGCGGGCGCCGGTCAGTGGTTGCGCAGCGCCTCGATGAGCTCGTCCTTGGTCATGGTGGAGCGGCCCTCGATGTCGAGTTCGCGGGCCCGCTTCGCGAGCTCGTCCTTGGTCCAGTCCGCGTAGGAGCCGGCCTCGCCGCCGCGCTCGGCGACCTCGTCCCGGCCGTCCCGGGCGGAGGCGTTGGCGATCCGCGCGGCCTTCTCCTCGCTCGCGCCCTCGCGGCGCAGCGCCTCGTAGACCTCGGGGTCCTTGATGTTGGAGGTGCCGGGGCCCATGGGGGCGCCGTTCTTCTCGGTCTTCTTC
>SRJI02000811.1 GCA_005473895.2 Carideicomes alvinocaridis | reverse complement strand
GGCGGCGGTCGTGGAACTGCTCCGGGCCGCGCACGAGGCCGGCCGTCCCGTCTTCCTGGTGCGGACCGAGCACGCGCGGGACCGCTCCACGTGGACGTTGAACATGCTGGCCGACGGCGAGGGCTTCGCCTTCCCGGGCACCCGGCAGGCCGCTCTGCTCGACGGGGTCGCGGCAGCCGCCCCGGACGCCGTCGAGGTCGTGAAGACCCGGGACTCCGCCTTCCACGGCACCGGACTGGCAGCCGAGCTGCGGGGCCGCGGGGTGGATCGGCTCCTGCTGTGCGGCGTCTCCACCCACAGCTGCATCGCCGAGACCGCCACGGCCGCGTTCGCCCACGACTTCCACGCCGCGATCGCGACGGACGCGATCGCCTCCGAAGAGCCGGCGCTGGCCGCG
>SRJI02000810.1 GCA_005473895.2 Carideicomes alvinocaridis | reverse complement strand
TGGCGCGCGGCTGGAAGTCGGTGATCAGCTGCACCTGCTTCTCCGTCTGCCCGCCGGACATCGGGATCACGGCCGCCCCGATGCGCTCGGCGCCGTAGTGGGCGCCGAGGCCGCCGGTGAACAGGCCGTAGCCGTACGCGTTGTGCACGCGGTCACCGGGGCGGATGCCGCCGGCGCGGAAGCAGCGGGCGACGAGGGTGGCCCACGTGGCCAGGTCGTCGTCGGTATAGCCGACCACGGTGGGCTGGCCGGTGGTGCCGGAGGAGGCGTGGATGCGACGCAGCTCGGGGCCCGTGGCGGCGAAGGCGCCGAACGGGTAGCTCTTCCGCAGGAACTCCTTGTCCGTGTACGGGAACTTGGCGAGGTCCCCGAGCTCCGTGAAGTCCGAGGGGTGGAC
>SRJI02000809.1 GCA_005473895.2 Carideicomes alvinocaridis | reverse complement strand
GACTGGCTGCGTGCAGTGGAAAGGGAACTGCGCACCGCCCAATGYRACGACAGGGAGAAGGTTCTGTATGGTCCCCGYCAGCTRAGGGGAGCAGCCCAGTCCTGGTGGGAGTCCTACCTCGCCACMCATGCTGACCCYGAAGCCATCACCTGGGARGAATTYAGCGAGAGTTTCCGYMGGTACCATGTGCCAGAGGGACTGATGATCGTGAAGAAGGAGGAGTTTCTGGCTCTGAAGCARGGRCCCCTGTCTGTTAGTGAGTACMGAGACAAGTTTCTGCAGCTGTCTCGYTATGCWCCYGAGGATGTCAACACTGATGCCAAGAGGCAGTACAGGTTCATGAGGGGTTTGGTGGATCCCCTGCATTACCAGCTGATGAATCACACCTTCCCCACCT
>SRJI02000808.1 GCA_005473895.2 Carideicomes alvinocaridis | reverse complement strand
TCGGCCCGGACGACATGCTCACCCGCGTCAAGGAAGCCCTGCGGCAGGCGGGGCACACCGTCCGCTGACCCCGTCGGCCACGCCCATCTCCGGCTCCCTAGATGTTGTGGGTCATGAGGTTCTTGACATSSGTACCGGGCTGAGATGAGACGAGTGGGCCTCTCCCGCAGGATGGAAGTTCCTACACCACCSACCTGCCCGARAAGACCCACTCATGACTCACGCTAACGCACCCCTGACCCCCACYGGCCGWCTCAGGATGGTCCACCGCCACCTGCACGACGGGATCCCGCAGGCACACGTGGCCGCCGAGTTCCGSGTSAGCCGSCCCACGGTGGCCACCTGGGTSGCCCGCTACCGCGCCCAGGGAGAAGCCGGCCTTCAGGACCTGCCCAGCC
>SRJI02000807.1 GCA_005473895.2 Carideicomes alvinocaridis | reverse complement strand
TGCGGCCGTCGAGGTCGCGATCGGTGGCGTCGCCGTCGACCTTGACGTCCTCGTGGCGGACCTCCTCGGTCACCGTCTCGGTGTCCTGCACCTGGCGCTTGCCCAGGGAGACCTTCTCGGCGTCCACGGTCTTGTCGACGACCGGGGTCTCCTCGTAGGTGGTCACCTCGACGTCGCCGTCGCGGCCGGCGGTGCGGGCCTCGGCGGAGTTCGGGTCGACGGACTCGCGCTCCACCACGACCTCCTCGCGGGTGACGGGCACCTCGACGGTCTCGGTGGTGGTGTAGGCCTGCTTGCGCAGACGGACGCGGCCGGAGGCGCGGCGCTCGGTGCCGACGTTCAGCTGCTCGTCCTTGACGACGACGGAGTCGGCGTCGGTCACGTCGCGGCGGTCACGG
>SRJI02000805.1 GCA_005473895.2 Carideicomes alvinocaridis | reverse complement strand
CCCACGCTGCTGGCGGTGCCCATGCTCGTCGCCGCTCTCGCGGTGATCGCCCCCGTCCTGCTGGGCGCTCTGCTCAGCGGCCGTCGTCCCGGCACCCTCGGCCCGGCGAGCGGCATCCTCGTGGGTGCGACGGCCCTCCAGGTCGCCGTCCTCGTGGCCCTCGGCTGACCCGCCGCCCGTCGCCCGTCCCCTGACGCGACGCGGCGGGCACGCCTAGGGTGGTGCCGACCCCCACGAGAACGCCCGAGAGGACCCCCATGCGCGTCGGAATGCTCACCTCCGGAGGCGACTGCCCCGGCCTCAACGCCGTCATCCGCTCCGCCGTCCTGCACGGCATCAAGTCGTACGACATGGAGATGGTGGGCATCCGCAACGGGTGGTCCGGCCTGATCGAGAAG
>SRJI02000804.1 GCA_005473895.2 Carideicomes alvinocaridis | reverse complement strand
CCTATCACTTCCACGAGCCGCTCGGCGTGGTCGGCCAGATCATCCCGTGGAACTTCCCGCTGCTGATGGGGGTGTGGAAGCTGGCGCCCGCGCTGGCCGCGGGCAACGCCGTCGTGATCAAGCCCGCCGAGCAGACCCCGGCCTCGATCATGGTGTTCATCGAGCTGATCGCGGACCTGCTGCCGGCCGGCGTCGTCAACGTGGTCAACGGCTTCGGCCTCGAGGCCGGCAAGCCGCTCGCGCAGTCGCCGCGCATCCGCAAGATCGCGTTCACGGGCGAGACGACGACGGGCCGGCTGATCATGCAGTACGCCTCGGAGAACATCATCCCGGTGACCCTGGAGCTCGGCGGCAAGTCGCCCAACGTGTTCTTCGAGGACGTCATGGCGAACGACGAC
>SRJI02000803.1 GCA_005473895.2 Carideicomes alvinocaridis | reverse complement strand
GAGAGGGAAGGCAGAGCACTGATGACTGAACCGGTGAAGTACACGCCCGACATCGAGCATTCGGTCGACGGCGAGGAGGACCTGACCCGCGAGATCCTGGCCCAGATGGGCGCGGCACAGCGCCGCGCGGCGGGAGAGCACAAGCACGCCCACCGCGACGCCCACGCCAAGAGCCACGCCGTCCTCAAGGCCACGCTGGAGGTGCATGAGGACCTGGCTCCCGAGCTGGCGCAGGGCATCTTCGCCCGTCCGGGCACCTACGAGGCGGTGGCGCGGCTCTCCTCCGCACCCGGGGACATCCACACCGACCGCACTCCCGCCCCGCGGGGCTGGGCCTTGAAGGTGCTGGGGGTGGAGGGCAAGCGGCTGCTGCCGGATCTGGACAGCCACAATCAGGA
>SRJI02000802.1 GCA_005473895.2 Carideicomes alvinocaridis | reverse complement strand
GGCAATAGCTCTGTTRATCAGGCCTCGCAMGGGCACTGTGCCGGGGTATTTATAGGTGGCTGAGAGCCCAGCGYCTAGTGTTAAGGACGCATGTGCCCTYAGACACCTAKKTTATCCCCAGAATATTCCCATAAAGCAGGGTTACARACTGTAATTACAGGGACGCCTTTACAAATTAGGCCCGTAAYRCGCRGYGGCCACGCAGGGCCYGTTACAATGGGCCGGATCRCACGTGGGCCTCTGAGCTGGACGAGGCCGCACTGTGGGATGMCKTCGTCGCCGGTCTTCGTCTGGTGCCGATCACCCGTTACAATGGGCCGGATCGCACGTGGGCCTCTGAGCTGGACGAGGCCGCACTGTGGGATGCCTTCGTCGCCGGTCTTCGTCTGGTGCCGATCA
>SRJI02000801.1 GCA_005473895.2 Carideicomes alvinocaridis | reverse complement strand
AATTTTGTACGCTTCCCCATTTAATTGCTATTTACCAATATCTTGATACAGATAGCCTTATCCAGTTTTTGGAAACTAATACGACTTCACGGGCAATGGCTGATGCTTTTATTAGCGGTAAAGATTCCGATAGGCAAACAGCTGGTGTAAAAAGTACCTTGGCAAATGCCCTGAAACGAATTAGTACACAACGCATTTTTATGGCATTATCCGCAGACGAAGTGCCACTCGATATAAATAACGAGGAAAATCCTGCCATAATTTCGGTAGTCAACACCCCGAAATATGAAACGTCTTATTCGCCTGTCATCGCAACCATTATTCACACCATTACAAAGCAGATGAGCGTGCGAAATTCTAAACCTTCGTTCTTGCTGATGGAAGAAGCGCCAACCATTC
>SRJI02000800.1 GCA_005473895.2 Carideicomes alvinocaridis | reverse complement strand
CTCGGGCTGGGCATCGCCGCCGCCGTCGTGTTCTTCGCCGTCGAGGTCCTGATCCTGGTGGCCACCACCCCGCGCATCGTGGTGCGCGAACGCACCCTCCAGGTGGGCCGCGCCAGCATCGAACGGCACCACGTCGGTCAGGTCACGGGGTATCGCGGCGAGGACGCCCGGGCCCAGCGCGGCCCGCTGCTGCACGGGCTGGCCTTCGTGAACGTGCGCGGCTGGATCGCGCCCGTCGTGCGGATCCAGCTGACCGACGAGCGCGACCGCACGCCCTACTGGCTGACCAGCACCCGGCGTGGCCTTCGTGAACGTGCGCGGCTGGATCGCGCCCGTCGTGCGGATCCAGCTGACCGACGAGCGCGACCGCACGCCCTACTGGCTGACCAGCACCCGGCG
>SRJI02000799.1 GCA_005473895.2 Carideicomes alvinocaridis | reverse complement strand
GTCGTGGTCGCCCTGCGCGCCGACGCCCCCGTGCTCGGCAGCCCCGCCGTGCTCGCGGACGCCGGCATGCCGGCGCGGACGGGGGAGGAGGACGCCGGCCAGGAGCGCGCCGTCGAGGACTTCCGCGACTTCCTGGACACCGTGCGCCCCGAGGACTTCGCCTGAGCGGAGCCGGCGCGACACGGCGCGGCCTCGCCGCCGGGTTCGTTGACCGCCCCCGGACCCGCGCGTACCTTCGAGGGGAAGAGGGCCCCGCCACCCGGGGCGCCTCCGTCGTCCTCCCCACGGTCACCGGGGAGCGCCGCCACGGTCACCGGCGGCACATGACGGTCGCGTCCCCTTCCCGCGCCGGGGGCCCCGCACCAGGAGGTTCCCCGTGACACCCACTGCAGGTCCTGG
>SRJI02000798.1 GCA_005473895.2 Carideicomes alvinocaridis | reverse complement strand
CGAGGGAGTCGGGGTCCTCCGGGTCGAACGCGGCGAGCGAGTCGGGGGTCAGCCAGGCGCCGGACTGGTCCGCGATGTGCCCGATGTCCGCGACGGCCACCGGCACCCCCAGGTCCCGGCACATCTCGACCCAGCCCGAGTGGGTGCCGATGCGATACGGCAGCACGGACACGTCCACGTCGCGCAGCAGCGCGTGCAGGGCGGGGTCGTCGAGCCGGTCGTGCTGCCACAGCTCGAAGCCGTGGTGGGCGCAGCCTGCGCGCAGCGCGGCCAGGGCGTCCTCGTCCTGCACGGTGTCCTGGACCTCCACGGTCACCCGCGCGTCGAGGCCGCGGTCGGCCAGCGTCGCGACGGCGGCGGCGAGCACCGGCAGCAGCGCCACCGGGGCCACCTGGGCCCA
>SRJI02000797.1 GCA_005473895.2 Carideicomes alvinocaridis | reverse complement strand
CGTCCTGCGCCTGGGCCTGCAGGTGCTCGAGGAAGTCCTGGACGGTGTCCACGCCCTTGGCGACGGCGGGGGCCAGCAGCCCGTACTGGTGCGCGACGGCCTCGCCGGCCTTGCGCGCCCCGCGCTCGACCACGGGGCCGTACTCCTTCTTGGCGTCCTGGGCCTTGCGGCGGCCCTCCTCGGCCGCGGCGGAGCCGCCGATCAGCCCGTAGGCCGCGGCCACCTCGCTCCAGGCGCGGGTGGACTCCACCTTCGGGGCGGCCCAGTGGCGCAGGTTCTCCGCCTGGCGTGCGACGAACGCGTTCGCGCCGCCGTCGTGCTGGATCTCGTCGTGCAGGGTCTTGCGAGCCATGTGATGCCTCCCGTGGGTTCTGGATGGTCGTTGAACGCGGTGGTCCTC
>SRJI02000796.1 GCA_005473895.2 Carideicomes alvinocaridis | reverse complement strand
CGGCGAGCGGGCGGGCGTGGTCGTCGGCCGCGTCGGGCCAGCCGGCCTTGGCGTGCCGGAGGACGATCAGGGTCTTCGCGTCGGCGGTGCTCATGCGGCCAGGCTACGGCGACGGCCCCCGCTCGGGTGAGCGGGGGCCGTCGTCGGACACGGGCGGGCGCGGGTCAGATGCTGTACTCCGGCGCCGCCCACACGACCACCTCGGGGTGGCGGTAGAAGCGGTAGCCCTGGCCGCGCACGGTGCGCACGGTGTTCGCGAGGCGGCCGAGCTTGGCGCGCAGGCGGCGGATGTGCACGTCGATGGTGCGCTCGTTGGGCACCTCGTCGGCGTTGCGCCACAGGGCGTCGAGCAGCTCCTCGCGGCCGACGGTGCGCTCGCCGTTCTCCACGAGGTAGTTCA
>SRJI02000795.1 GCA_005473895.2 Carideicomes alvinocaridis | reverse complement strand
GGTCATCACCCCCGGCTCGCAGGCCGCGATCGACACCGCCTGCCGGGCGTTCGCGAACCCGGGCGACGTCGTCGTGGTGGAGGACCCCACGTTCGTGGGCGCGTTGACCACCTTCACCACCTGGCAGCTCGAGGCCGTGGCCACGGGCACCGACGACCACGGCCTGGTGCCCGCGGCCCTCGACGAGACCCTGACCCGCCTGGCCGCCGAGGGCCGCCGCGTGGCCTTCCTCTACACGATCCCCTCGTTCGCGAACCCCTCGGGCGCCCTGCTGCCCCCGGGCCGCCGCGCCGAGGTGGGCGCGATCTGCGAGAAGCACGGCGTGCTCATCGTGGAGGACAACCCGTACGGGCAGATCGCATTCGACGGCGAGCCCGTCGCCCCGATCGCCGCCGACCACC
>SRJI02000012.1 GCA_005473895.2 Carideicomes alvinocaridis | reverse complement strand
CTTCGGCAGCCTCCGCGGGCAGCAGCGCCGGGGCTTCGCCCCGGTTCTGGACATAGGCGCGCTGGCGCGGCGCGGGAACCGCGGCGCGGGCCGGCGCCGGGGCGCCGGCGAGGATCGCGTCGAGGGTCGAGATTCCGATGACGGGGATGCCGAGGCCGAGGCCGAGGCCGCGGGCGGCGGCGACGGAGATGCGGATCCCGGTGAAATTCCCCGGCCCGGTGCCGACGCCGAGCCGCGAGATGTCCGGCCAGCCGACGCCCTGCTGCACCAGCATCTCCTCAATCAGTGGCATCAGGCGCTCGGCCTGGCCGCGGGTCATTTCCTCGGCGCGGGAGTCGAGCAGGCGGTCACCGCATAGCAAAGCGGCCGCGCAATGCGCGGCCGACGTGTCGAATCCCAAGATCAGCGGGTCAGAGGGCGACGCCAACGGGCCGCACCTCGGTCACCTCGGGGATATAGTGCCGCAGCAGGTTCTCGATCCCCATCTTGAGCGTCAGGGTCGAGGAGGGGCAGCCCGCGCAGGCGCCCTGCATGTGGAGGTAGACCACCCCGCGCTCGAAGCCGTGAAAGGTGATGTCGCCGCCATCCTGCGCCACCGCGGGACGGACCCGGGTGTCCAGCAGTTCCTTGATCTGGCCGACGATCTCGCCATCCTCGCCGTCATGCTCGGCATGGCCGGACCCTTCGGCGCCGCCCTCGTTCAGCACGGGCTGGCCGGACTGGAAGTGATCCATGATCGCGCCCAAGATGGCGGGTTTCACGTGATCCCATTCCACGTCCTCGGCCTTCGTCACGGTGACGAAGTCGTTGCCCAGGAACACGCCGGACACCTGCCCGGCACCGAAGATGCGCTTGGCGAGCGGCGATTTGCCCGCGGCCTCCTCGGTCGGGAAATCGGCGGTGCCCGCTTCCAGCACCGTCTGGCCCGGCAGGAACTTGAGCGTGGCGGGGTTCGGGGTGGATTCGGTCTGAATGAACATCTGATCTGCACCTTTCTCCGGCTTGGTCCCGATATGCGCCCGATCCCCCTCCAAGTCAAGATTTGGAACCGTTCTAAATTTGCTCCTCGGGCCTGTTCACGCCACGTTTCAGCCCAGCCCTGCCCGGGAAAGGGGCGCAGGGGGCCGAAACGCCGCGCCGTCGCGGTAACGTGCATTTCCCTCGCGGCGCATCCGGCCTAACCTTGAGGCATGAGTCCCAGTGCATCCCCCATTCTCCGGCCCGCCTACAGCCGTGCCGAGCGGCTGAGCGACGCGGTCGTCCACGTCATCGGCCTTGTCCTCGTGCTGGTGAGCGTGCCGGTGCTGATCACCCTGGCCGCCATGCTGCGCGGCGACGGCGCGGCGATCGCCGGGACGGTGATCTACGGCGTCACCTTCCTGGCGATGATCCTGTGTTCGGCGCTCTACAACATGATCCCGTCCAAGGCCTGGGGCGCGCTTCTGCAGCGGCTCGACCATTCCGCCATCTACTGGAAGATCGCCGGCACCTACACGCCCTTCACCCTGCTGTCGGGGCAGGGGGCCTGGCTGCTGGGCGGGCTCTGGACGGCCGCCCTGGCGGGCACCGGGCTGAAGGTCATCGTGGGCGATCGCTACCGCTGGGCGGCGCTGTCGCTCTACCTGGCCATGGGCTGGGCCGGGGTGGTGGCGGGCTGGCCGCTCTTCGCCACCTTTTCGGGGCCGGTGCTGACGCTCGTGGCGCTGGGCGGGCTGCTTTATACCGGCGGCGTGGCCTTCTACCTGTGGGAGCGCCTGCCGTTCCACAACACGATCTGGCACGTCTTCGTCCTGGTGGCGAGCCTGCTGTTCTTCGCCGCAGTGACGACCCACCTGGTGGTGACCTCCGACCTTGCCGGGGCCGTGACGGCCCGGTGAGGTCACGGGTCAGGGCGCGCCTTCGACCATAGCGGCCCCTCGCGGTCTGCGCGCCGCATCCCCTCTCAGGTGATGTTTTCCAGCCGTTCCTTGCTGAGATCGCCGGGCACGATGGTGATCGGCACCGGGAGGCTGCCGGCATTGCGCGTCAACTGCGTCACGAGCGGCCCGGGCCCCTGCTTGTCGCTGCCGGCGCCCAGCACCAGCACGCCGATATCCGGGTCTTCCCTGATCTGGTCGAGGATTTCCGCCACCGCCTCGCCCTCGCGGATGACAAGCTCGGGGTCCACCTGCTGCTTGTCGCGCATCCACTTGGCGAAGACCTCGAAATGCGCCTGGATCCGCTCCCGCGCCTCTTCGCGCATGATGTCGCTGACGCCGATCCAGTGGTTGAACTCCTCCGGCGGGATCACGGCAAGGATCTCCACCCCGCCACCGGTATGGGCGGCGCGCATGGCGGCAAAGCGCATGGCGTTGAGGCATTCGCGGCTGTCGTCGAGCACAACGAGGAATTTCCGCATCAGAGGTCTCCCTTTCGGCGGGATCATGGCCCAAGGGCCGGAGGGGTGCAATAGAGCGCGCCGCGGCGGTTTCGCCGGGGGTGACGTCTGCATTAGGCGGCCCGACGGCGAGATCACATGCCCTGGCGTCGCAAGGGATGGAGGGGCGACCGGAGGGCCCGGGACATCACGGGACGCGCCGCTTTGGAGGGGGCGGGCCGGACGAGGTGCGCGGTCACCTCATCCTCCGGGCAGGGCGCGCAGCAGGGTCCGCGCGGCCCGGCCGCCGATCCAGGAGGCGACCATCAGGGCCGCCTGCAGGAGCGTGGCATAAAGCAGCGCCACCGCACCGAGCGCCAGGTCCGACACCCGGACCAGCGCGCGGAAGGCCCGGCGCTTGCCCAGCACCTCCATCGTCGCGCGGGTCTCGGGGCCCGCCGCGTCGGAGACCCGGGCCAGCCGCGCCGCATCCCGCGGTCCGTCGACGTGGCGCAGGAGCAGCAGCGTCTCGGCCGGCGAGGTATTGGCGGCGACCCGCGACATGTCGCCCGCCATGTCGCCAAGCCGGCCCAGCCGGGCGGTGTCGTAGACCGCAGAGGCCGGCATGCGCCCCCATATCCAGGGCCAGATGCGCCCGGGCTTGACGTCTAGATCCGCGAGCCGGCCGAGCACCCGCAGCAGTTCCGGCGTCAGCGTGCCGAGGCGACGGCCGACACGCAGGGCCGTGGCCCCGACCTTGACCGTGGCGGAGCTGCCGCCGGAGGCGACGATCGCCACCGTGCCGCCCAGCCCGGCGATGGCCAGCCCGACATCGAGCCGGTCGACCTCCTGCCCGGTCCAGGCGGCGGTGCCGGCCCGGCGCAGGGCGTTGAGATCGCCCACCGGCGTCAGTTCGACCGGGAGCCCGCAGCTTCCGAGATAGGCGAGCGAGGGACAATCGCGGATATCGGCGATGCAGCGTGCGCAGGCGGCGGCGGTGGTCCAGAGACCGGATTGCGCGTCGCGCAGGGCGGCGATCCGGGCCGTCATCGTGGGCGAGGGCGTGATGCGGTGCCGTGCGGCGAGCGGCAGCAGCATGTCGATCCGGTCGAGGTCTTCCGCTTCCACTGCCGCGGACATCTCACGCTCCAGCCGCGCCGGGGTCAGGCGCCGGGCGACCGCGCGGTCGAGGGCGCGGGCGGCCTCGGCGGTGGTGGCGGCGACCAGGGGACGGGCGAAGGGCGATTGGGACAGTGCCCACAGGCTGAGCGCCAGGCTCACGGCCAGCGGCAGGGCCAGCAACAGCCGCCGCGCGATGCGCCAGCGCCGCCCGGTCTTGCGGTGATGTCCGGTTTCGCCCCGCATCGCGGCCCCTCCGCCCCCCGGCGGCGCGCCGAGGATAGGCCTGGCGCGCTTCGGCGGCAATGCGACGTCGGGTGCCCCCGTCGATCAGGCGGCGGAGCGCGCCCAGTCCCAGTAAAGCTCGCGCACCCGGCGGGTCACCGGGCCGATCTGGTACTGGCGATCGTCGAAGGCGGTCACCGGCGTCACCTTGTTGAGGTTGCCCGAGAGAAAGACCTCGTCCGCATCCTCGAAATCCTCGAAGGTCAGCACCGTCTCATGCACCTCCATCCCCTCGGCGCGCATGTTCTCCAGGTGCCGCGCCCGGGTGATGCCGGCCAGGAAGGTGCCGTTGGGGATCGGCGTGAAGGTGACGCCGTCCTTGACCATGAAGACATTGGCCGAGGCGCTTTCCGCCACGTTGCCCGTCGCATCCGCCACCAGCGCGTTGCCGAACCCCTTGGCCCGCGCCTCGGCCATCATGCGGGCATTGTTGGGATAGAGCGACCCGGCCTTGGCATTGACCACCGCGGTGTCGAGCGTCGGGCGGTGAAACCGCGTGCGCGTCAGGGTGGTGGAGGCAGAGGCCGGCGCCAGCGGGATGACCTCGAGCGAGATCGCGAAGCCGGCCTGCGGTTCCGGGACGATGGCGGTCTGGTCGCCGTCCAGCCCCCAGTACATCGGCCGGATATAGACCGCCTGGTCCGGCGAATAGGCCGAGATCCCCTCCCGCACGATCTCCACCATCTGCTCGGTGGAGACGCCGGGCTTCAGCATCATCGCCTCGGCGGAGCGGTTGACCCGGGCGCAATGGGCCTCGAGATCGGGCAGCAGGCCCTCCATGTAACGCGCCCCGTCGAACACCGTGGACCCGAGCCAGGCGCCATGGTCCGCGGCGCGCATTATCATCACGTCGCCCTCGTGCCAGGTGCCATCGAAATAGGTTCGGATCTGCGTGCCGACGGTCATGGGTCACACTCTCTGCCGTTTCAGGAATGCGGCGACACTAGGCCCGACGACCGCCGGGGTCCAGTGACCGGAACCGAGGGGCGGGGGCCCCCGGCACGCATGGGGCGACGTGCCGGGGGAAGACGCGAGCGGCTCGGCCGTGCCCGGGCAAGCGGGCCGAGGCACATGGGGATGGGGCGTCGGGGCGCACCTGTGCGACTCGCATGACGAAACGCTAGCGGCGCCGGGATTCATATTTGTGACAGGGTGGGAGGTCTGCGTAACAGGCTGTTTTGAATGACAAGTTGTGACTTTTGCGCGCCGGACGTCCTGACTGATATGCGGCGGCAGCGGGTGGGCGCCGCCCCGACTCGTCCCGTCGCCCAGGTCTGCAGCGAGGATAACGCGCCCGCCTCCCCCGCGAGCGGGCGGCCCACGGAAATCTCGGGCGGCCGCGCATGGAATTTGAGCGGCGACGTGCCGCGGCGCCCGTTCCTGTGGCGGCTTCGTCACGTCAAATCCGGCTCTCCGTATCGTGAATTGTGAATATGTCTCCGGAATGGTGGCTTGCGCCGTAACGAGGGCAGTAGAAGGACAGGACCCATGCAACGCAACATCAACCGACGGCAGGCCATCGTCACCGGGGCGGCGGCGGCGCTGCTTCTGCCGGGCGCGGCCCGGGCGGCGGAAGGGGTTCGCCACAACATCTCGGGCTTTCGCGAGATTCGGTGGCAGGACCATTTCGACGATACGACAAACGGGGTCATCATCGCGGACACGCAATCGCGCGCGCTGCATTTCTGGAACGAGGATCGCAGCGTCTACCGGCTTTATCCGACCTCGGTGCCGATGAGCGAAGAGCTGACCAAGCGCGGCTATACCCGTGTCATCAAGAAGGTCGAAGGCCCCACCTGGACGCCCACGCCCTCGATGCGCGAACGCGACCCCTCGCTGCCGATCACGGTGCCCGCGGGGCCCGAGAACCCGCTCGGCACCCACGCGCTTTACCTCAGCTGGCAGTATTACCGCATCCACGGCACCCACGACACGCGCAAGATCGGGCGGCGCTCGTCGGACGGCTGCATCGGTCTCTACAACGAGAAAATCGCGGAGCTGTTTTCCTTCGCCAAGGTCGGCACGCAGGTCAAGCTGATCTGATCGCGACCGAAAGCGGGCAGGGGGCGCGACCGGGCGCCCCCGCCAGGGCTGCGGGTGGCCGCGTCAGGCGCCCACCATGCCCACGATCTCGTAGGTGCGCTTGAGGATCGGGCTGGCGATCTCGCGCGCGCGCTCGGCCCCCCGGGCGAGGATCGCGTCGATCTCGGACGGGTTTTCCATCAGCCGAGCCATCTCGCCGGAAATCGGCGCCATCTTGTCCACCGCGAGCTCGGCCAGCATCGGCTTGAACTCGGAGAACTGCTTGCCACCCACGTCGGCCAGCACCTCGGCCACGCTCTGATCCGACAGGGCGGCGTAGATGTTGACGAGGTTGCGCGCCTCGGGCCGGTCCGTCAGGCCCTCGGCCTCCGACGGCAGGGCCTCGGGATCGGTGCGGGCCTTGCGGATCTTGTTGGCGATCGTGTCGGCATCGTCGGTCATGTTGATCCGGCTCATGTCCGACGGATCGCTCTTGGACATCTTCTTGGACCCGTCGCGCAGGGACATCACCCGCGTCGCCGCCCCCTCGATCACCGGCTCCGTGATGGGAAAGAAGTCGACGCCGTAATCGTGGTTGAACTTGGCCGCGATGTCGCGCGTCAGCTCCACGTGCTGCTTCTGGTCCTCGCCCACCGGCACGTGGGTGGCGTGGTACAGAAGGATGTCCGCGGCCATCAGCGCCGGGTAGGCGAAGAGCCCGAGCGACGCCTCCTCGGAGTTCTTGCCGGCCTTGTCCTTCCACTGGGTCATGCGCCGCATCCAGCCCATGCGGGCGACGCAGTTGAAGATCCAGGCCAGCTGCGCATGTTCCGCCACCTGGCTCTGGTTGAAGAGGATGGAGCGTTCCGGGTCGATCCCCGAGGCGATGAAGCCCGCCGCCAGTTCCCGCGTCTGCCGCTTGAGCGCCGCGGGGTCCTGCCAGACGGTGATCGCGTGCATGTCCACCATGCAATAGACCGTTTCGGTCCCCGCATCCTGTGCATCGGCAAAGCGCTTGAGCGCGCCGAGGTAATTGCCCAGCGTCAGCCCGCCGGAGGGCTGGATGCCGGAAAAGACGCGCGGGGTGAATCCCGTGGTGCCGTGCGCCGTCTGGGCCGCGTCGTTCATGGCGTTCTCCGTCTGGAATAATCTGCGCGGCTGGCTTACTTGGGGGGGCACCAACCGTCAAGGAGACGCGCGATGCCCGCACCCTACAACGAAAGCCCCGTCAATCCGCTGCCCCCGGTGGTGGTGGGGCTGTTCCTTGTCATCGCCGGGATCGAGGCGGCCTTCACCCTGGGCCAGGCCGGGCTGGCCGGTGGCCCCGGCGCCGTGGGCTGGCGGATGGCGGCGGTGGAGACCTACGGCTTCAGCGGCCAGATCCTCGGCTGGATGATCACGCAGAACATCTGGCCGCCCGAGCATCTGATGCGCTTCGTGACCTACCAGTTCGTCCACGCGAGCTTTACCCACGCGCTCTTCGCCGTGGCGCTCCTGCTGGCGCTGGGCAAGATGGTGGGCGAGGTGTTTTCCGCCATCGCGACGCTGGCGATCTTCGTGGTGTCGGGCATCGGCGGCGCGCTGGCCTTCGGCCTGATCCTGTCGACGCCGCAGCCGCTGATCGGGGCGTTTCCCGGGATCTACGGGCTGATCGGCGCCTTCACCTTCCTACTGTGGCTGCGGCTGGGCCAGATGGGCGAGAACCAGTATCGCGCCTTCCTACTGATCGGCGGGCTGCTGTTCATCCAGCTCGTCTTCGGCATCCTGTTCGGGGGGAACGGTGACTGGGTGGCCGATGTCGGCGGCTTCGTCACCGGCTTCGCCATGAGCTTCCTGGTGGCGCCCGGCGCCTGGGCCAAGATCCGCGCCCGCCTGCGCCAGCGCTAGGCCGGTCCATGTCGTGCCCGGCGGGTTGGCCGGGCCGGAGATGGATCGGAGAGGATGGAGTGGAAGCGGCGGGAGAGACCGCGCCGCTTCCGTCCCGAGGGGTCGTCAGGCTGCTTTACGCTCGTGACGGCCTTCCTCGATCTCTTCGACGATCTTCTTGAAGAAGGCTTCGAGATCGCCGGGATTGCGCGAGGTGATGATGCCCTGGTCGGCCACCACTTCGCTGTCTTCCCACTTGCCGCCGGCATTCTTCACGTCGGTGGCGATGGAGTGGTAGGAGGTGACGTGGCGATCCTTGACCACGCCGGCTTCGACCAGGACCCAGGGACCGTGGCAGACCGCCGCGATCACCTTGCCGGAATCGTGGAAGTTGCGGACGAGAGAGATCACGTCCTCTTCCACGCGCAGCAGGTCAGGGTTGATCTGGCCGCCGGGGATGACCAGAGCGTCGTAATCGGCCGCGTTCACGTCCGACAGCGCCTTGTCGGCCTCGACGAACTCGCCCCAGTCGTCGCCGTCCCAGCCACGGATCTTCTGGCCGTCGAGCGTGGCCACGTCAACCGTGGCGCCGGTTCCGCGCAGGGAATCGCGCGGATGGGTCAGTTCGGATTGCTCGAAACCGTGGGTCGCCACGATGAGAACTTTCGCGTCGTTGATAGCGGGCATGATTGCCTCCTTTCCTGAGAAGGGGCGAGGCCCGGATGGCCCCGTCCCGCGTTCATCAGGCCAACACGCGGGGTCGGCAGGTGTTCCCCGCCGATTGACGCCTGACGCGGCGTCGGTGGTAAATCGCCCGTGAGCCGCGGTCAGAGCGTCGCGGCCAGCCGGGTGCCCTGGTCGATGGCGCGTTTCGCGTCCAGTTCCGCGGCAACGTCGGCGCCGCCGATCACGTGCGGCTCCATGCCCTGCGCCCGCAGCGCCTCGGCCAGCGTGGTTTCCGACACCTGGCCCGCGCATAGCACCACGTTGTCGACCGCCAGCACCTTCGGATCCTTGCGCTCCTCCCCGAAGGAGATGTGCAGCCCTTCGTCGTCGATGCGTTCGTAATTGACGCCGCCCAGCATCTCCACGCCCTTCATCCGCAGGGTTGCGCGGTGAATCCAGCCGGTTGTCTTGCCCAGCCCCTTGCCAAGCGCCTTCGCCTTGCGCTGCATCAGGGTGACCTGACGCGCCGGGGGCTGCGGCCGCGGGCCTTCGGGGGACAGGCCGCCGGGCGTCTGCTCGGGGTCACCCACACCCCATTCCTCGCGCCAGAGGGCGAGGTCCAGGGTGGGGCTGGTCTCGCCCTCGGTCAGGAACTCCGCCACGTCGAAGCCGATGCCGCCGGCGCCCACGATGGCCACGCTCTGCCCCACGGGTGCCTGCCCGCGCAGCACGTCCACGTAGCCCAGCACCTTCGGGTGATCCTGCCCCTCGATCTGCGGATCGCGCGGGTTCACACCGGTGGCGATCACCACCTCGTCGAAGCCTTCCAGCGTCTCGGCCTCCGCCGCCGCGCCCAGCCGGGTCTCGATCCCATGCTTGGCGACCATGGTGCGGAACCACGCAACCAGCCCGTCGAATTCCTCCTTGCCCGGAATGACGCGCGCCATGTTGAGCTGTCCGCCGATCTCTTCCGCCTTGTCGAAGAGCGTCACCGCGTGGCCCCGCTCCGCCGCCGTGATCGCCGCGGCCAGCCCGGCGGGGCCTGCGCCTACCACGGCCACGCGCTTGGGCGTCTCGGCGGGAGTGATCGGCAGCTCCGTCTCGTAACAGGCGCGGGGGTTCACGAGGCAGGTGGAGATCTTGCCCGAGAAGGTGTGGTCCAGGCAGGCCTGGTTGCAGGCGATGCAGGGCGCGATCTCGGCCGCGCGATCCTCCATAGCCTTTGCCACGAAATCCGCATCTGCGAGGAAGGGGCGCGCCATGCTCACCATGTCGGCGCAGCCTTCGGCCAGCAGCCCCTCGGCCACCTCGGGGGTGTTGATCCGGTTCGAGGTGATGACGGGGATGGAGACCTTGCCCATCAGCTTCTTCGTCACCCAGGCGAAAGCCGCGCGCGGGACGGAGGTGACGATGGTAGGCACCCGCGCCTCGTGCCAGCCGATCCCGGTATTGAGGATCGTGGCGCCGGCTTCCTCCACCGCCCGGGCCAGTTGCACCACCTCGTCGTGGGTGGAGCCCTCGGGCACGAGGTCGATCATGGAGATGCGGTAGATGATGATGAAGTCCGGGCCCACCGCCTCGCGGCAGCGGCGCACCACCTCGACCGGCAGGCGCATCCGGTTCTCGTAGGACCCGCCCCAGCGGTCCTCGCGCTTGTTGGTGTGGCGCACGAGGAACTGGTTGAGGAAATAGCCCTCGGACCCCATGACCTCGATCCCGTCATAGCCCACCTGTTTCGCGCGTGCGGCGGCGGTGGCGAAATCGGCGATCTGCTTTTCGATGCCGTCCTCGTCCAGCTCCTTCGGCGGGAAGGGAGAAATGGGCGACTTGATGGCCGAGGCCGAGACGCATTCCGGCCCGTAGGCATAGCGCCCGGCATGGAGGATCTGCATGGCAATCTTGCCGCCCGCCTCGTGCACCCGGTCGGTGACGATCCGGTGGTTGGCGATGTCCTGCTCGCTGAAGAGCCCCGCTGCGCCGGGAAACACCCCGCCCTCGCGGTTGGGCGCCATGCCGCCGGTGACCATCAGGCCCACCCCGCCGCGGGCGCGGGCGGCGTAGAACTCGGCCACCCGGTTCCAGTCCTTCGTCTCTTCCAACCCGGTATGCATGGAGCCCATGAGCACGCGGTTCTTCAGCGTGGTGAATCCCAGGTCCAGCGGTTCGAGAAGATGCGGGTAGCGGGTCATCTGGCGGCCTCCTCCTCTGACCCGCGCAGGGTGGCGCAAGGGGGGTGGCGCTGTCACGCGGAACGCGGCGTCAGGGGGTGGTCGGCCGGCCGGAGGTCAAGCTGGGCTCATGCGCGGGGCAGGGCGGCTCCGACTAGCTCCGCAACGCGGCAAAGCGCTAAGGCGCGCGCTGCCGCAGCGGCTCAGCTGTCGCGCGGGGCGGCCGCGCGGCGCAGGCGGTCGTTGATGGCGCGGCCGATCCCGGTCTCTGGCACGGGGGACACCGCGATCACCTCACCTTCCATGGCGTCGAGCGCATGGAGGTGGTGAAAGAGGTTCGCCGCCGCCTCCACCAGATCACCGGAGCGCGAGAGGTTCAGGTCGCTCTCCACCGGGCCGAAGCCCAGCCGCAACTCGCCCGGCCGCCATTCCCCGGCGTCAAGCCGCATGGCCGCGCCGGGGGCGTAATGCGATTGCATCTGCCCGGGCGCGGTCAGCACGTCGCCCTCGCGGGCGGCCAGCTTTTCGCCGAGACATTGCTCCACTGCCTCGACAGGCAGGCCGCCCTCGCGCAGCAGCACCGCCCGGTCGCCGATGCCGACGATCGTCGATTCAAGCCCCACCTCGCAGGGGCCGCCATCCAGCACCGCCTCGATCCGGCCGTCGAGCCCGGCCAGCACATGGGCCGCCTCGGTCGGGCTGATCCTGCCGGAGGGGTTGGCCGAGGGGGCGGCGACGGGACGGCCCAGCCGGGCCAGCAATTGCCGCGCCAGTGGCGCACCGGGCAGGCGCACGCCCAGCGTCTGCAACCCGGCGGTGACCAGCGGCGCGATGCCGTGGCCGGGGCGCAGCGGCAGGACCAGCGTCAGCGGGCCGGGCCAGAAGGCCTGCGCCAGCCGGTCGGCCGCGTCGGGCCATTCCACCAGCCGGCGGGCCATGGCGATGTCGGGCACGTGGGCGATCAGCGGGTTGAAATGCGGCCGGCCCTTGGCCTCGAAGATCCGGGCCACCGCGCGGTCGTCCGTGGCATCCGCCCCGAGGCCGTAGACCGTCTCCGTCGGGAAGGCGACCAGCCCGCCGCGGCCCAGAAGCTCGCAGGCCCGGGCGAGGCCCCGCTCGTCGCTGTCCAGATGTTCGGTCTGCATCCTCGGGCTTTCCGTTCCCCGCGCCGCCGCTCCGATCCGGGCCGGAGCCGTGACGCCGCGTTCCGGTTGGCGCCCCGCGCGGCCGATCCTAGTTTGACGCGGAGCCACGCACATAATACCCCTGTCGCGTCTTGCCAAGCTGACTTTGGCCAAGGCGACCTTGAGGAGAAGCCCGCCATGCCGTTCCGCGCCCCCGTCTCGGAATTCCAGTTCCTGTTCGACCACGTTGTCGGCCTCGACAAGGTCGCCGCGACCGAGCGTTTCGCCGAGGCCACGCCCGACATGGTCACCGCCGTGCTGAACGAGGCCGGCCGCATGTGCGAAGAGGTCATGGCGCCCCTGCAGCGGGTGGGCGACGAGAACCCGGCGAAGCTGGAAAACGGGGTGGTCCGCACCTCGCCCGGCTTCGGCGACGCCTACGGCAAGATCGCCGAGGGCGGCTGGGTCTCGGTCTGCGCGCATCCCGAGAACGGCGGCATGGGCCTGCCGCTGGCCATCGCCAACGCGGTCAACGACATGATGTCGGGCGCCTGCCTGTCGCTCCAGCTCAACCCGCTGATGACCCAGGGCCAGATCGAGGCGCTGGAGAACCACGCCAGCGAGGCGCTGCGCGACATCTACCTGCCCAAGCTGATCTCGGGCGAATGGTGCGGCACGATGAACCTGACCGAGCCGCAGGCGGGCTCGGATGTGGGCGCCCTGCGCACCCGGGCCGAGCGGAACGACGACGGGTCCTATTCGATCACCGGCCAGAAGATCTACATCTCCTGGGGCGACAACGACTTCTCCGAAAACGTCTGCCACCTGGTGCTGGCGCGGCTGCCCGATGCGGCGCCCGGCACCAAGGGGATCAGCCTGTTCATGGTGCCCAAGCTCATCCCCGACGCCGACGGCAATCCCGGCGAGCGCAACTCGCTGCGGGTCCAGAGCCTCGAGCACAAGGTGGGCCTGCACGGCTCGCCCACCGCGGTGATGGAATACGAGGGCGCGAAGGGCTGGCTCGTGGGCGAGGAAAACGACGGGATGAAGTGCATGTTCACCATGATGAACAATGCCCGCCTCGGCGTCGGCACCCAGGGCATCGGCGTGGCCGAGGGCGCCTACCAGAAGGCGCTGGAATTCGCGCAGGAGCGCAAGCAGGGCCGCTCGCCCATCGAGAATGGCGCGGGCACGATCATCGACCATGCCGACGTGCGCCGCATGCTGGCCGAGATGAAGGCCGAGATCTTTGCCGCCCGGGCCATCGCCTCGGCCTGCGCCGTGTCGCTCGACATGAAGACCGCGACCGGGGACAAGGGCCATGCCGCCCGCGCCGCGCTGCTGACCCCCATCGCCAAGGCTTTCGGGACGGAGACCGGGATCCGCGTCGCCAATCTCGGCGTGCAGGTCCATGGCGGCATGGGCTTCATCGAGGAGACGGGCGCCGCGCAATACCTGCGCGACGTGCGGGTGACCGCCATCTACGAGGGCACCAACGGGATCCAGGCGATGGACCTCGTGGGCCGCAAGCTGATGGACGGGGGCGAAGCCGCCTTTGCCCTGATGGACGAGCTGACCGCCGCCACCGAGGCCGCCCGCGACGAGGGCGGCGGCCTGGCCGAACTGGCCGCCCCGGTCTGGGACTCGATCGAGACCCTGCGCGAGGCCACGGAATGGCTGCTGGCCCGCGAGGACCTGAACGACCGTTTCGCCGGCGCGGTGCCCTACCTGATGGGCTTTGCCCGGGTGCTGGGCGGCTTCGCCCATCTGCGCGCCGCCACCGCAGAGGGCGGGACCGGGCCGCGCAGCCGACTGGCGCGGTTCTACATCACGCGGATGCTGCCCGAACATGTCGGCCATCTGGCCCATGCGCGGGGCGGGGCCGAGGAGCTCTACGCGCTGAGCACAGAGGATTTCGCGGCATGATGGACGGTCAGGTCGGTCTTCGCTACCCGTGGGACGTACCGCCCGAAGAGGGCGAGGCGATCGAGGTCGCGGAGGGCGTATTCTGGCTGCGCTTCCCGCTTCCCATGGCGCTGGACCACGTCAACATCTACGCGCTGGACGAGGGCGACGGCTGGACGGTGATCGATACCGGCTTCGACTCTCGCCGCAGCCGCGCAATCTGGGAAAAGGTGCTGGCCGGTCCGCTGGGCGGCAAGCCTGTGACCCGGCTGATCGTCACCCACCACCATCCCGACCATGTCGGCCTGGCCGGTTGGTTCCAAGAGAGGGGCGCAGAGCTGTGGATGACGCGCACCGCCTGGCTGATGGCCCGGATGCTGCAGCTCGACACGCAGGACATGCCGACGCCCGAAATGCTCGATTTCTGGCGCAAGGCGGGCATGCGGCCCGACATCTACGAGCAACGCGCGAACCAGCGGCCGTTCAACTTCTCCGACGTGGTGCACCCGCTGCCGCTGGGCTTTCGCCGGATGCACCAGGGCGAGGTGATCCGCATCGGCGGCCGCGACTGGGACATGCATGTGGGCCACGGCCATGCGCCGGCCCACGCCACGTTCTGGAGCCGTGATGACAACCTGGTGATCGCGGGGGATCAGATCCTGTCGACGATCTCGTCCAATATCGGCGTCCACGCTACCGAGCCGGAGGCCGATCCGGTGGGCGAATGGCTCGAAAGCTGCGAACGGCTCGCCACGCTCGCCCATGAGGGGCACCTGGTTCTGGGCGGGCACAAGCTGCCCTTCACCGGCCTGCCGTTCCGCATGCGGCAGCTGATCGACAACCACCATCACGCGCTGGACCGGCTGGAGGCCTATCTCGACACGCCGAAAAGCGCGGCGGAATGTTTCGCGCCGCTCTTCAAGCGCGAGATCGACGGCGACGTCTACGGGATGGCGATGGTTGAATCGGTGGCCCACCTCGTCCACCTTCATCAGCATGGGCGCGTGACGCGCAGCCTGCGCGAGGACGGCGCCTACGTTTATCAGCAGATCGGATAGGCCGATGGACAACCGGATCGAGACCTCAGCCGAATTCGCCGAAAGCGCCGCCATGCCGCGCCGCCACGAGGTCCATGCCGATGGCAGCCGCGGCGATTGCGACGCGCCCCTGCCCGAGGGCATGACCCGCAAGCCGCTCAAGCAGAAAAGCCCGGCGGAATGGGCCTATGAGCGGCTGATCCTCTACATCCGCAACTTCGAGGCGCAGCTCGACAACGAGCACGAGGTCGCCATGGGCTTTGCCGGCGGTGATTCGGGCGTTCTGCGGATCGAGGGGCTGGGCTTTTTCGACCCCGACATCGTGACCTTCTACGGCCGCGACGCCACCGGCGGCCGGACCCAGCTCGTGCAGCATGTGAGCCAGCTCTCGGTGATGCTGCGGGCCCTGCCGAAACCGGTGGAAACCGCCGAACCGGCGCGGATCGGCTTTCGGCTCGCCGCCGACCTGGACGGCGCCTGACCAAGCTGCGCCCTGCGCGTCCGTGTCGTGGTGACAGGGGCTGCGAAATCCGCTACTCAGCCGGAAAACCGATCTCGAGGGATAATCGACATGGCCGACCACAAGCACGGTGAAATGGACATCACCACCCAGGAAAAGACCTTTGATGGCTTCATCACCTTCGTCAGCCGCACGGTCGTGGTGATCATCGTCTGCGTCATCCTGCTGGCGTTCCTCAACGTCTGATCGGGGCCGGACAGGCACGGGCAGGGAGCCCATCGAAATGCTGCGATGCTTGATGATCGCGCTGGCCGTGCCGCTGGCGCTGGCCGGGTGCGCCGGCGAATCCGTCTGGGCCACCGACCAGGAAATCGAGGCCGTGCGCTACCGTCACGACGGGCCGCCGCGCCTGACCCTGTTCACCATGGTCAACAATTCCAGCGGGGCGGGGGCGCATACCAGCCTGATGATCAATGCCGACGAACGGGTGATCTTCGACCCCGCCGGCTCCACCAAGCTGTCCTCGGTGCCGGAGCGCAACGATGTCCTGTTCGGGATCACCCCGCTGGCCGAGGAATTCTACGAACACGCCCATGCCCGCGAGACCCATCACGTGGTCATCCAGGAAGTGGACGTCTCGCCCGAGGTCGCGCGGCAGGCCTACCGCCTTGCCCTGCAGGCCGGGCCGGCCGCTCCGGCGCAATGCGCGCTGTCGACCTCCGGGATCCTGCGGCAGCTTCCGGGCTTCGGCTCGATCCCCGGCACGTGGTACCCCAACACCCTGAGCGAGGCGATGAGCCGCATTCCCGGCGTGCGCAGCCACGAGCTTTACGAAGACGACGACGCGGACCTGAACCGCGCGTTGAAGCAATGGGATGCCGACCGCTACCGCCAGCAGGCGGCGGTCGAGTAGCCCCGGCTCAGGTCAGGTCAGCGCCAGCCCAAGGCCCAGCACGACGGCCCCGGCAATGATCGACAGGGTCATGTTCTTGGTCACCAGCCCGGTCACGAGCGTGGCCAGGATGGCGGTCAGGCGCACGGGCTCCGGCTCGCCCCCGGTGGCGGCGGGCCAGACGACCATCGGCGCCACCAGCCCGGGCAGCACCGCCACCGCGGTGTAACGCAGGTGGCGCAGCACCCATTCCGGCATCGGCCGGTTGCCGACGACGCCGAGAAACAGGAAGCGCAGGCCGAAACTGCCGAGCGCGAGGCCGAAGATCACCACCCACAGAAGCGGGCCGTCATACTGCGTGCCGGTCATGCCAGGCCCTCCTTCTTCAGCTTGCGGCGCTCGAGGATCAGCTCGAGCTGCGCGCCGGTCATCATCCCGCCGATCCCTGCCACCATCAGCCCGAGGTTGTACGGCAGCCAGGCGAAGGCGAGCGCCAGCATGGCCGAGACCAGCGCCGCGCCGCGATGCGCCCCGGTCCGGAGCCCGGGCGCGATCAGCGCGACGAAGGTGATCGGCACCGCGAAATCCAGCGGCAGCCATTCGGGGATCGCGTCGCCCACCAGCGCCCCGAGAAGCGTACCGCTGATCCAGAACGGGGCAGTGGGCACGGTGGTGCCGGCGAAATAGCCGGTCTTCCAGCCGAGGCTCAGCCGCTCCGGCCCGTCGAACCGCTTGGCACAGAGCGCGTAGTTCTGGTCCACCGTGAAAAAGGCGATGAGCGCCCGGCGCAGCAGGCTCGCCTGACCGAAATGCGGGGTCAGCGCGGCGGAATACATCGCCATCCGCAGGTTCACCGCCAGAGCGGAGGCCAGCACGATCAGTAGCGGCGCCGCGTCCTGCATGAGGTGCAGCCCGGTCAGCTGCGACGCTCCGGCGATCACCGCCGAGGTGAAGACCATCGTCTCGATCAGCTCCAGCCCGGCCTCGGTGGCGACCACGCCGAAGACCATGCCGAAGGGAAACACCACCAGCGCCATCGGCAACGCCTCGCGAAGGCCGAGAAAGAACGCGGAGCGGGAGGTCGGAGAGGACATGGGAACGCCTGCACTTTCATCGCAACAGGGTGCAGCCATAAATCCGCCGCCGCCAAATGACCAGCTTTGTCGGAGGCGGCTCGGTGGTGCGCCTGCGCGTTCTCCCGCCGGGGGTGCCGGGCGAAATGAACCGATGACCCCGCCCGCGGATTTTGTCATAGCAGAGCGCAACAGCGAGAGCGGAGCATGAACCGATGAAGCAACCCCTGGGCGTGATCCTCGCCGGCGGCGAGGGCAGGAGGATGGGCGGTGCCGACAAGGCGCTCGTGCCGCTCGCGGGTCGTCCGCTGCTGGAGCATGTGGTGGACCGGCTGGAGCCCCAGGTGGCGCGGCTCGCCATCAGCGCGAACGGCGATCCGGCGCGGTTCGCGGGCTGGGACATGCGGATCCTGCCGGACGAGGACGACGACCGACGCGGCCCGCTCGCGGGGATCCTCGCCGGTCTCGACTGGGCGGCGGAGCAGGGGGCCGACACCATCGTCACCGTGGCCTGCGACACGCCGTTCTTTCCCGCCGACCTGGTGCCCCACCTGCTGCTCGTGGCCGAACCGATGGAGGCGCCGATGGCGATCGCCGTCACCCCCGACGAGGCGGGCATGCTACGCCGGCACCCGACCTTCGGCCTGTGGCCGGTGGCTTTGCGCCACGATCTGCGGTCGCAGCTGGCCTCTGGGCTGCGGCAGGTCTCGCTCTGGGCGGATGCGCATTTCGCGCGCGAGGCGCAGTTCCCCTCCGGTCGACCCGACCCGTTCTTCAACCTCAACACGCGCGAAGACCTCGCTCAGGCCGAGCAGCACCTGGGCGCCGCCTGAGAGGGCCCGGCGCTTCTTGCAGCTTGACAGAGCCCGGCCCGCTTCGTAGGTGCAGCGCGGGCGCCGGACGCCTGCCGCCTGCGTGACCTCGGTCACGGTGAAGTCCGGAACGGAACGACCCCCTCACCCTCGAAGCATTTCGACGGTGGGCAATGCAGGCCCCCATCGCACAGGAAATGCCCGCCGAGGTAAGTGAGATGTCGTCTGCACCCCCGCGACCCAATGCCTTTCTGACCGCGCCGCTGGGTGCCGTCTTTGCCCGCACGGCCCTGCCGATCATCCTCGTGATGTCGGTGAACGGGCTGCTGACCGTGGTCGATGCGATCTTTCTCGGCGTCTATGTCGGCGCCGATGCGGTCAGCGCGATCACCGTGATCTTTCCGCTGACCATGGCGACCTTCGCCCTGTCCACCCTCGTCACCGCCGGCATGGCGAGCCTGCTGGCCCGGCGGCTGGGCGCCGGCGACGAGGCGGGCGCGCGCGACGTCTTCGCCAGCGCCCACGGCCTGTCGCTTTGCCTCGGTGCGGCGCTGGCAGCGCTGCTGGTCCTCGCCGGCTGGCCTGCGGTGATGCTGGCCGCGGGGGGCAACCACCTGCTGGCGGCGATGGCCTGGGAGTACCTGGCGATCTCGATGCTCACCTCTCCGCTGATGTTCGTCTTGTCGCTCCATGCCGACGGGTTGCGTAACGAGGGGCGCGCCGGGCTGATGGCGCTGCTCAGCGTCTTCGTGTCGCTGGCCAATATTGCGCTGAATTACCTGCTGATCGCGGTGCTGGAACTGGGCGTCGCCGGCTCGGCGCTGGGCACCGCGCTGGCACAGGCGCTGGCGCTGGCCCTCGTGCTGGGCCTGCGCCTGCGGATGCAGACGCCGCTGCCGCTGTCGTCGCTGCTGCGCCACCGCTGGTGGGGCGGCTGGGGCCGCATCCTCGCACTTGGCGCGCCGCCCAGCCTCGGGTTTCTCGGGATCGGGCTGATCTCGGCAGTGATCGTGGCCGCGGTGCAGGTGCAGGGGGCCGGCGATTACGCGGCGACCACCGCCGCCTACGGGATCGTCACGCGGGTCCTGAGCTTCGGCTTCCTGCCGCTGATGGGGCTGGGGCAGGCGATGCAGGCCATCGTCGGCAACAACGTGGGGGCCGGGCAGTTCGCCCGCTCCGACGCGGCGCTGAAGCTGGCGCTGGGGATCTCCGCGCTCTACTGCCTGCTGCTCGAGCTGGTGATGCAGATGCTTTCCGGCCGCATCGGCGGGATCTTCGTGGACGACCCGGCGGTGATCGCCGAGGTCACGCGCATCCTGCCGGTCATGACCGTCGCCTACGTGGTGATCGGGCCGAACCTGATGCTCGCCTCCTATTTCCAGTCGATCGGGGATGCGCCGCGCGCCGCGGTGTTGAGCCTGACCAAGCCCTTCCTGCTGGCCCCGCTGCTGATCGCCACGTTGTCCGCGGCGCTGGGAGAGCCGGGCATCTGGCTGGCCCCGCCGCTCGCCGATGCGCTGATGGCGGGGGTCGCGCTGGTCCTGCTCTGGCAGCTCGCGCGCGGCACGGCGCGGCGGCCGGGGCCGTTGCCGGGCCGGAGGGGCGCGTGATGACGATCTCGACCATCGAAGAGGCCAAGGCGCGGGCCCGGGCCTTGCGCGCGGCGGGGCAGGCCGGCAGCCACTCGGCCGCGCTGGAACTGGTGGCGCGGGAGGAGGGCGCGCGCGACTGGAACACGCTCAGCGCCCGGCTGCGGGCCGGGGATGGCCCTCCGTTCAGCGCAGGCCAGGCGGTCAGCGGACGCTACCTGTCGCAGCCCTTCACCGGCCGGATCCTGTCGGTCACCGAGGCGGGCGGGGGGCTGTGGCGGCTGCAGATCAGGTTCGACGCGCCGGTGGACACGGTGCGCTTCGCCAGCTTCTCCAACCTCCGGCGGCAAATCCGGGCGGAGGTGGGCCGGGACGGCCGGTCGCCGCGGCGCACCTCGGACGGGGCGCCGCAGCTGGTCCTCGATCTCTGAGGCGGTGCGGCGCGAGGGGTAGCCCCCCGCGCCGCGCATGTTTCACGTTCCGCAGATCAGAGCGTGATGCGGAACTGCGCGAAGCCGTCCGCGCCGTCGCCGGCATCCTCGATATGCACGCCCTTCACGTCCTCGACATAGTCGCGCCCCTTCGGCCCGGTCTGGAACAGGACGGAAGTGTCCTCCATCGGTGCGAAGGACCAGTTGGCATCCGCGGACGGATTGATGGTGCCCTGGTCCACGATGTAGCGCACGATGACGTCGCGGTTGGTGTCCGGCGCCTCGAAGATGATCGTGTCGCCGGTGCCGGGGAAATTGCCGCCGCCCGAGGCGCGGTAATTGTTCGTGGCGATGACGAACTCCTGGCTCTCGTCGATGGGCTGGCCTTCGAATTCCAGGTTCACGATGCGATGGGCGTCGGGATTCGCCACGTTGCCGTCGCCGTCGTAGCGCGAGGGCTGGCTCAGGTCGATCTGGTAGGTCACCCCGTCGATCACGTCGAAATTGTAGCTCGGGAAGCTGTCGTTCAGCAGGGTCTGATCGGCCTCGCCGGGCGTGATCTGGTTGAACATGCCGGCCGATCGTTCGAGCCATTCGCGCACCTGGCCGCCCGTGACCTTCACCGCGCGCACGGTGTTGGGATAGAGGTAGAGGTCCGCCACGTTCTTGATCGCCACGCTGCCCTTGCCGACATCGGTGTAATATTCCGGCCCGCCCCGGCCCCCGGCCTTGAAGGGCGCGGCGGCGGACAGGACGGGGAGCGAGGCATACTCCGTCCCTTCCAGCATCTGCTTGATGTACCAGGTCTGCGCGTTCGACACGATCTGCACCGACGGGTCATCCGCCACCAGCGCAAAGTAGGAATGCAGCGGGGCCGAGGTCTGGCCCACGGCGCGGCGCACGTATTCCAGCGTCGCCTCGTGCTCTTCCCGGATCGAGTCCAGCACCTCCTCGTCGTCCTCCACCAGCGGCGTGACGCTGCGGTCCTCGTTGCGCTGCGCGATGGGCCGCGCCTCCGACGCGGTGGAGACCACGCGCCATTCGCCGCCCTCGCGCTCCAGCATCAGGTCGATGACGCCCAGGTGCGAGCCCCAGAAACCGCCCATCACCGCGGGTTTTCCGTGGATCGTGCCCTTCTCGGCGTCGAGCCCCGCGAAATCGGCATAGGTGGCCGAGGGGAAGACGAGGTGCGAGTGCCCGGTCATCAGCCCGTCGATGCCGTCGACCGCGGCCAGCGGGACGGAGGCATTCTCCATCCCCTCCTTGTGCTCCGCCTCGCCGATGCCGGAATGGCTGAGCGCGATGATGATGTCGGCGCCCTGTTCGCGCATCTCCGGCACCCAGGCCTGCGCGGTCTCGACGATGTCGCGCGCCTCCACGTTGCCCTCGAGATGCTTGCGGTCCCAGTTCATCACCTGCGGCGGGGTGAACCCGATGATGCCCACCTTGATCGGATGCGTCTCGCCCGCGCCGTCGGTCAGCTCCCGGTCGAGGATGACGTAAGGTTTGTAGAGCGTCTTGTCGTCGCGTGGATTGCCGCCCCTGGTCTTGGCGATGTTGGACAGGACGATGGGGAAGTTCGCGCCCGCGGTGGATTTCTCGAGGAAGCCCAGCCCGTAGTTGAATTCATGGTTGCCGATCGTGCCCGCGTCGAAGTTGAGCGTGTTCATCGCGGTGATGACCGGGTGCATGTCGCCTTCCTTCATGCCCCGTTCATAAGCGATGTAATCGCCCAGCGGGTTGCCCTGCAGGAAGTCGCCATTGTCCAGCAGCATGGAGTTCGTCGCCTCGGCGCGGATGTCGTCGATGATCGACGCCGTGCGCGACAGGCCCACCGTGTCCACGGGTTTGTCGGAATAATAGTCGTAGGGATAGACGTGGACGTGCAGGTCCGTCGTCTCCATGATCCGCAGATGCGCCTGGCCGGCCGCCGCGCGCGCGGAATAGGGGTGCAGGGCGATCAAGGCGCCTCCTGCGGCGGTGCCGGCCAGGAAGGCGCGGCGTGAAAGGTGAAGGCTTGGTTTCTTGGGCATGGAATCTGTCCCGTCTCCTGAGTCTGAGAGAGAAGGCTAGCACAGCTTTGAAACGGCCTGATGATGCTTTCTGACAATTCCTGACTACACCCGTATAACGGGTAATGTAAGAGGCAATTCACCCAAAGCGGTTTTGTTTGCCTGTCCCGGCCGCACGTGGCACCTCTGGTCGCAAAGAGGGGCAGGCGGCAGATGAAACTTGCAGAAACGGTGACCTTCGGCGGATCCGCCCTGGACCGCGCGGCCGAGATCCGCGGCGATGCGCAGGCGCTGGAGGCGGCGCGGCGCGATCCCGCGGCGCGGGCGGTGCTCTACTGGCGGGGCAAGCCGCTGCTTTGCGGCGACCGGCAGGGAGAGCTGGCGCGCCTGCCGCTCGACCACCCGGTCCTGGCCACGGCCCGGGGCGAGGCGATCCTGCTGGGCCGGGAGGAGGGCGGCGCGCGCTTCGCTATCGACATCTCCGACTGGGAGCCCGAGGGGCAGGAGACCGACACGCTGGGCGCCTTCACCGATCCCAGCAAGCAGCACCATCCCGACCTGCCCGAGAATCACCTGTTCTGCGAGCTGCGCGCGCGGATGTTCCATCTCAGCCCCCGGGACGCGGAGCTGGCGGCGACCGCGCGCGCGATCCTCGGCTGGCATCGCTCGCACCGTTTCTGCGCGGTCTGCGGCGCCGAAAGCGACATGGCCATGGCCGGCTGGCAGCGCATCTGCCCGTCCTGCGGGGGGCATCACTTTCCGCGCACCGACCCGGTGGTCATCATGCTGATCACGCGAGGGGACAAGGTGCTGATGGGCCGCTCCCCGGGCTGGCCGGAGGGGATGTTCTCGCTCCTCGCCGGCTTCGTGGAACCGGGCGAGACCATCGAGGCCGCCGTGCGCCGCGAGGTCTGGGAAGAGACCGGCATCCGCGTCGGCGCGGTGGATTACCTGTCGAGCCAGCCCTGGCCCTTTCCCTCCTCGCTGATGTTCGGCTGCCGGGGCGACGCGCTGAGCGAGGAGATCACCATCGACCCGGTGGAGATCGAGGCCGCCCGCTGGGTCACCCGCGGCGAGCTGATGGAAGCCTTTGCCGGCCGCCATCCGGACATGCTTCCGGCGCGCAAGGGCGCGATCGCCCAGTTCCTGCTGCGCAACTGGCTTGCGGACCGCCTGGATTGACGCGATGCTGCCGCCGCGACGGGGGCAGGCTGAAAGGAACGGAGAGGGATGCAGTTCTCCACCAGGGAAGACATCGAGGCCCCGATAGAGCAGGTCTTTGCCGAACTGACCCGTTACGACACGCTGGAGCGCGCGGCGATGCAACGCGGCGCCGAGGTCACGCGCGGCGGCCCCGAGGGGGGCGGGCCGGGCACCACCTGGGACGTGCGCTTTCGCTTCCGCGGCAGGCCGCGCGAGGTGCAGCTGGAGATCACCGGCTACGAGCCGCCGCACCGGCTGCGCTGCGACAGCCGCTCCGACGGGCTGCACGTGGCGGTGGAGGTGGAGCTGATCGCGCTGGCCCGCCACCGCACGCGGCTGAGCCTCACGCTCACCCCCGAGGCGGAAACGCTGTCGGCCCGGCTGCTGCTGCAATCGCTGAAACTGGCGCGCGGGCGGGTGACCCGCAAGTTCGAGACCCGGGTTTCCGAATATGCGCGCGAGATGGAAGAGCGCCTGAAGGCTACGGGCTGAGCGACCAAGACTTTTGCATCAAAAGTCTTGCAAAACTCTTGGTTCAAGAGTTTTGGCGCGCCGGGGAGACCGCAACGAAAAACCCCGCCGGAGGGGCGGGGTCATCCTGAAATCAGCGGTGTGCAGCGCGCGTCAACGCCGGCGATCGCGGCGCGAGGACATGGGCTGGAACGCCACGCCGACATGCGCCTCGCAATAGGGTTTGCCCTGCTGCACCGGCAGGCCGCAGAACCAGAAATCCTCGGTCGCGGGGTCGCCGACGGGCCATTTGCAGGTCCGCTCCGTCAGCTCCATCAGGCCGAGCTTCTTCGACTTCTTCTCGACCTCGGACACCTTGGCCAGCGCCTCGGGGCTGATTTCGTTCGCCGAAGGCTGCGGCGGCAGGGGTTGGCCGGCGGGAATGATCTTGCGGGCGGCGGGCACCTGGGCGGCCTTGGTCTCTTCCGGTTCCTCGGGCTCCGGGCGCGGCTGCGCCTCGGGCTTCGGCGCCGGCTTGGCCCGGCTTTCCGGCTTCGGCGCGGGCTTGGCCTTGGGTTCCGGCTTGGGCGCCGCGGCAGGGGCCGCCGCTGCGGCCGGCGCGGCGCCCGCGCGATTGGAAAGACCCAGGCGATGAACCTTGCCGATCACCGCGTTGCGGGTGACGCCGCCCAGCTCTTTCGCGATCTGCGACGCGGACTGGCCCTCGTTCCACATTTTCTTGAGAAGTTCGACGCGCTCGTCAGTCCAGGACATCTGTCTGCCTTCATATGTAAAAGAGCGGCCGCGTTGACGGGGCCGCCCCTCGGAAATCCAGTGCCCTCTATATTATCGTTCCGGCCCGAAGATACAAGGCGCCGGCGGGGTCCCGCCGCCCGGAAAGCGGCGCCACGCCGCACCCCTCCAGGGGTCGGCGGTCAGCGCCGCTCGGGAAAGATCTGCTGCAGGATCCCCGCCGAGACCAGGTAGAGCGACGTCGCGACCAGCACCCAGTTCGCCCAGCTTTCGACGTGGAAGTCGATCCAGGCCGCCCAGCCCGCGCAGATCGTCCAGATCAGCGCCACCGGCAGGGACAGCTTGCGCCAGCGCCTGGTGCGCACCGGGTGGATGAACTTGAGCGGCAGGAACATCGCCACGGCGAGGATCGCCACCAGCCCGACGATCACCCAGAAGGGCGGCTCGGAGGCGAACATGACGATGACCATCATGTTCCAGCAGCCGGGGAAGCCCTGGAAGGAATTGTCGTCCGTCTTCATGCGGCTGTCGCAGAAATACATCGCCGAGGAATAGGTGATGACGATGATCGCGAACCAGCCCGTCCAGCCCGGCAGCAGGTCCGAGGAGAACAGCGCGAAGGCCGGGATGAACACGTAGGTCAGGTAGTCGATGATCAGGTCCAGCAGCACCCCGTCGAAACGTGGCGCGTTCAGCTTGACGTCGTATTTCCGCGCCAGCGGGCCATCCACCCCGTCCACGGCGAAGGCCACGACGAGCCAGAGGAACATCAGGTCCCAGCTCGCGTCGGCCGCGGCCAGCATGGCCAGCATGGCAAAGACCGCGCCGGTGGCGGTCAGAAGGTGGACGAGCAGGGCGCGGGTCTGGTCGGTCATGTGTCACTCATGACGGAAATCCCCCCGCCGCGCAATCGCCCGAGGCGAGCTGCGGGCACAGTGGGTTGCGCAGGCCGCGCTCGCTCACGGCCAGAGGATCAGCGCCTGCACGTCGGCCACGTTGGTGCCGGTGGCCCCGGTGACCAGCAGGTCGCCCGAAAGCTGCAGCGCCGCGTGGCTGTCATTGTCGTCGAGCAGGGCCCAGGCATTCTCTCCGCTGGCGTCGATCCGCTCGAACGTGCCGGCATCGACGATCCCGCCCGCCGCGTCGGTCGGGCCGTCGCGCCCGTCCGTGCCGCCGCTCAGGAAGGCCCAGTTCCGGCCCAGCCGCTCCTCGCCGTCGAGCGCCACGCGCAGCGCCAGCTCCTGGTTGCGGCCACCGGTACCCTCGCCGCGCAGCTTCACGGTGGTCTCGCCGCCGAACAGCAGCAGCACCGGCGCCTCGCCCCGCTCCACCGTCTCGGCGGCGCGGAAGATGATCTCGGCCGCGTCCACCACGTCGCCGGTCAGCGGCTCCTCGCGCTGGAAGCTTTCGAGCCCCTCCGGCACGGCAAGGCCCATCGCCGCCACGCTCTGCCGGTTGGAGCCGATCAGGATGTTGTGCGCCTCGGGCACCGGGTCGCTGTCGGGGCGGAGCGTCTCCAGGTGGTGGCGCACAGCCTCGGGCAACTCGTCCCAGATCCCCGCCTTGGCGAGGCCGTCGCGCGCCTCTTCCGGGCTGCCCAGCGGTTCGGCCGTGGGGCCGGAGGCGATGGCGCGCAGGTCGTCGCTGACCACGTCGGACAGGATGTAGGCCGTGACCGGCGCGGGCGCGGCCAGGCGCAGCATGCCGCCGCCCTTGAGCCGCGACAGCTGCTGGCGGACCAGGTTGATCTGCTCGATCTCCAGCCCGCTGCGCAGCAACAGGCGGTTGGTCTCCACCTTGTCGGCCAGGGTCAGGTCCCCGGCCGGCGCCGGCAGCAGGGCGGAGCCGCCGCCCGAGATCAGCGCCACGACCCGGTCGGCCGCGCCGGCCCCGGCCAGCAGGTCGCAGACGCGCTGCGCCGCCGCGGCGCCGGCCTCGTCGGGGTCGGGATGGCCCGCGCGGTGCAGTTCCGCGCCCTCGGGAACGCTGCCGTCGTTTTCGTGATGGGTGACGGCCAGCGCGGTCACCGGGCCCTTCGCGCGCTCCATGGCGGCCCTCAGCATGGCGGGCGCCGCCTTGCCGAAGGCCACGAGGATCAGGCGGCCGCCGTCATCGGGGCGGGGCAGGGGATCGCGGTCGAGCGCGCGACTCATCGCCTCCGCCGGGTCGGCGGCGCGGATCGCGGCGCGGAACAGGTCGCGCAGGAGGGCGCGGGCGTCAGAGAGGTCCATCATCGGGCTCCGCGTACCGGGAGAGCAGGGCGCGGATCTCCTCGGGAATGGCGGTGCTCTTCATCCCGTTTTCGCCCTTGGCGACGAAGACCCGGGCCTCGTGCCCCTCGGCAGTCACCTTGTCGCCGGCGAGGAAGGTGTAGCCCATGGTCAGGCTGGAGCCCCCCAGCCGGGTCACCCGCGCCTCGATGCGCAGGGTCTCGTTGTAGCTGACCGGGTTGCGGAAGCGGCAGCCGACATCGGCCAGCGGCGTGCCGGCGACGCCGTACTCGGCCAGGCTCTTCTGGGAAAAGCCAAGCTCGGCGCACATGGCGTGGAAGGTCGAATCGATCCAGCGGAAGTAATTGGGGTAGAAGACGATTCCCATCGCGTCGCAATCGCCCCAATGTACGGTCTTTTCGCGGATATAGGCGGGCATCATCAGGTCTCCGGTCGGTTTTCCCGTGCTTAGCGCGGATTTCCGGCGAACGGAAACCGGAAACGGTGCCTTCGCCTGGGCGCCATCGGGCGGATCGCTGCCGCGCCAGTTGTGGGGGAGGGCGGTCATGCCCATCTGAAACGGGCCATTGCGAAGGAGAGCGCCATGAAATGCCCGATCGACGGAACCCAGCTGACGATGACCGAACGCGCGGGGGTGGAGATCGATTACTGCCCGCAATGCCGCGGTGTCTGGCTGGACCGCGGCGAGCTGGACAAGATCATCGAACGCTCGGCCCGTGAAATGCCCGACCCGCCGGAGGCGCGGGTCTACCCCGCCGGAGGTGGCCATACCGGCCGCCGGAAGAAGCGCGGCGGCCTGCTGGGCGAGATCTTCGACTTCTGAACCCGCACATTCGCCCCGAACATGCGAAGGGCCGCCCCGCGGGACGGCCCTTCTCTGCCCGGTCGCTCGGGCGGGGTCGATGCGCATCGCCCGAAGAGGGATCAGCGATGCGGTGACCCTTACCCGGCCTGACCGGCCGGCAGCAGCACGCGGTCGATCACGTGAACCACGCCGTTGGACTGATCGACATCGGCCGTGGTCACGGTCGCGACGCGGCCGTTCTCGTCCTTCAGCTTCAGCTCGCCGCCTTCCATGTAGGCTTCGAGCTTGCAGCCACCGACGGTCGGCACGACGTGCATCCCGCCATCATCCGAGATCATGCCCGCGATGTCGGTCGAGAAGGCCTCGGCCGCGACCACGTGGCAGGTCAGGATCTGCGCCAGCTGATCCTTGTTTTCGTCCATCATCAGCTTGTTCAGCGATGCTTCGGAGATCATGCCGAACGCGTCGTTGGTCGGTGCGAAGACGGTGTAGGGGCCTTCGCCCATCAGCGTCTCGACCAGGCCCGCCTGTTTCGCGGCGGCGACCAGCGTGGTCAGGTTCGGCGCGTTGGATGCGTTTTCCGCGATGGTCATGTCGGCCATCATCGGCGCGCCGCCGACCATCGGGTTGTCCTGCGCGGCGGCAAAGCTCGTGCTGGCGATCAGGGCGGCGGTGGCGAAAAGGGTCTGTTTAAGCATCAATTCCTCCTATTGGTTGTTCGCATGGCCTCCTGCCTTGCGATCTGCCCCTAGCTACGGAGCCTGGGACCGAGCAGTTTCAAAATACTTGGCGACAAAGTTCCATCCCGTTGTAATTGCTGCATTCTTTTTCTGAAACATCTCCGTGGCGCGGCCTTGCCCGGTGGAAAGTTTCGGGGGAAGATCGCCCAGGCAACGCGACGGAGGCCACATGCAGGACCCGCCCATCGTCGGCGCGCAGCTCAGCGTGCTGGACCTCGACCGGCACCGCGACTGGCTGTTCGAGAAGGATCGCGACGTCGAGCTGCCCGAGTTCTCCATGACCGACATCCTCAAGTCGCCTGATGCCTTCGTCGCCATGGCCCGTGAAAAGCTCGACGGCTGGAACGGGCGACTGGGGATCCACGGGCCCTATTCCGGCTTCGAGCTGGACGTGAAGGACCGCGAGATTCGCGACGTGGTGCAGGTCCGGCTGGACCAGGCGCTTGGCGTCTGCGAGCGGCTGGGGGCGACGCAGATGGTGATCCACTCGCCCTACGATGCCTGGGATGCGGCCAACCTGGACATCCGGCCCCGGGATCGCGGGCGGCGGATCGAGGCCATTCTCGACACGCTGGCCCCCGCGCTCGACCGGGCGGAGGAGATCGGGGTTGAGATGGTGCTGGAGAACATCCGCGACACCGATCCGGCCGACCGTGCCCAGGTGGTGGAGGCGGCGGACAGCCCGGCGCTGCGGCTGTCGGTGGATGTGGGCCATGCCTACTGGGCCGAGCGGACCTGCGGCGCCCCGCCGCCCGACCGCTTCGTGGCCGCGGCGGGGCCGGCACTGGCCCATGTCCACCTGCAGGACAGCGACGGCTGGGCCGACCGCCACTGGGTGCTGGGCGAGGGAAGCGTCGGATTTCACGCCATCTTTGCCGCGCTGCGAAACCTGCGCGCGGACCCGCACCTGATCGTCGAGATCCGCGATTTCCACCGGGTCCGTGACAGCGTCGCGCATCTGGAGCGCTTGGGTCTCGCGCAATAGGCAATGGGCGGGAGGACGCCCAACGGCTTGCCTTGCCGCCGCGGTCGCCACATCTCAAGATGAAAGACCTATCGCCAAAGGAGACCCCGATGCGCCGAGCCCTTGCCCTTGCCCCGATCGCCCTCGTGGCCTTTCTGCCCGCCTGCATGGCGCAGGAGCAACCCGCGGATCCGCCCGAGGATGCCTGCGGGGCCAGCGGCTATTCCGACCTGATCGGCAAGAACCTCGCCGCCGTGACCCTGCCGACCGATCTGAACGCCCGGGTGATCAAGCCCGGCGACATGGTGACCCAGGACTTCGTGCCGGAGCGGCTCAACATCGAGACGAACGAGCTGGGCGTGATCGAGAACCTGCGCTGCGGGTAGACGGATGAGACGCCCCCGCGCGATGGCCGTTGCGGCGGCGCTGCTGGTCCCCGCGCTGGCGCCGCTCGCCCTGCCGCGGGTGGCGTCGGCTCAGGAGGCCGCGGTCGCACCACAGGCGCCCGGACCGGCGGAGTACCGCGCCGAATACGACCGACGGGCGCCGGGCTGGCCCGCGCTGCCCGACCCGCTTCGCCTGGCCTTCGCCGCGGCGGAGGACCGGCAGTTCTTCGATCGCCCCGCCGCCCGCTCCACGATCACCCGGCGGGTCGCGGCGGCCCTCATCATGCAGGACGGCGGCCGCTTCGACAGGATGGTGCTGGGGATCGCGCTGGCGCAGGCCCTGTCGCCGGACGAGATTCTCGACTGGTATGTCTCGGAGGTCTATCTCGGGCAGGGCTGCTATGGCGCGGCGGGCGCGGCGCAGGCCTATTATGGCAAGCCGCTTGGCGATCTGACGCCCGAGGAAATGGCCTATCTCGCCGCCCTGCCGATTGCGCCCACGGCGCTTCACCCGGTGCAGAAGAGCGAGCGGGCGCTGGCCCGGCGGAACTTCGTTCTGGGCGAGATGGCGAAGGCGGGAAACCTCACGCAGGCCGAGGCGGAGCAGGCCACGGCCCGCCCGCTGGTCACCCGCGATCCGCTCGGCCGCTGCGACCCGGAATGACCGTCAACGGGACCGGCCTCGCGGCATGAAAAAAGGGGCGCCGGATCATCCCCGGCGCCCCTTCATTTGTCGCTTTCGGCAGGCTCAGGCCCGGGCCGTGTCGCGGCTGGCCTCGCGGGGGACGAGGGCGCGCATGATCGTGGCCATGTCCAGCGTGCCCACGCGCTCGCCCTTGCGGGTCACGGCAAAGCTGCGGTCGAGGTCGCCGCCGGCCTTGGCGATGACGCTCTCGAGGTTGTCGTTCACGTCCACCTCGCCCGAGACCTCGCCCGAGGGCGCACCCTCTTCCATCACCGAGCGGGCGCGCAGCACCCGGGCGCGGTTGATGTCGCTGACGAAGTCCTCGATGTAGGGATCCGACGGCTCCAGCAGGATCTGCTGCGGCTCGCCCTGCTGCACCACCGCGCCGTCCTTGAGGATGACCAGGTGGTCGGCCAGCTTCAGCGCCTCGTCGAGGTCGTGGGTGATGAAGATCACCGTCTTGTGCAGCTCGGCCTGAAGCTCCAGCAGGAGGTCCTGCATGTCGGTCCGGATCAGCGGATCGAGCGCCGAGAACGCTTCGTCCATCAGCATGATCGGCGAGTTGGAGGTCAGCGCCCGGGCAATCCCCACGCGCTGCTGCATCCCGCCCGACAGCTGGTGCGGGTACTGGTTGCCGTAGCCGTCCAGCCCCACCCGGTCGAGCCACTTGTTGGCCTCGGATTCGAAGTCCTTGCGGCTCTGCCCGCGGGTGGCCATGGCCATGCCCGCATTCTCCAGCACCGTGCGGTGGGGCAGCAGCGCGAACTTCTGGAACACCATCGACATGGTCTCGCGCCGCAGCTTGCGCAGCTTCGACTCGTTCCAGTCGAGGATGTTCTCCCCGTCCACCAGCACTTCGCCGTCGGTCGGTTCGATCAGCCGGTTGAGGTGGCGGATCAGGGTGGATTTCCCCGACCCGGACAGCCCCATGATCACCGTCATCTCACCTTCGTGGATGTCCACGTTGATGTCGTTGAGGCCCAGCACGTGGTTGGTCTGCTCCAGCAGCTCGGTCTTGCCCAGCCCCTCCTTGACCCGCGGCAGGACCGATTGCGGGTCCTCGCCGAAGATCTTGTAGAGGTGCTTGATGGAGACCTTGACGTTCTTCTGTTGCGTATCCTTCATGTCCGGTCCTCCTCAGCGGCTGCTCTGGCTGGCGTCGATCCGCGCCAGCGAAGCCTTGGTCACGCGGTCCAGCAGGATGGCCAGCAGCACGATGCCGAAGCCCGCGACGAGGCCCACGCCCAGCTCGAGGTTGCGGATGCCGCGCAGCACCAGCACGCCGAGACCCGGGGCCGAGACCAGCGACGCGATCACCACCATGGCGAGGCTCATCATGATCGTCTGGTTCACGCCGGCCATGATGTTGGGCAGCGCCAGCGGGATCTGCACGCCAAAGAGCTTCTGGTGCGAGGTCATGCCGAAGGCGTCCGCGGCCTCGATCACGTCCTTGTCGACCAGCCGGATGCCGAGGTCGGTCAGCCGCACCACCGGCACGATGGCATAGAGGATGATCGCGATGCCGTAGAGCTTGGGCTCGGTCACCGAGAACAGGAAGATCAGCGGGATCAGGTAGACGAAGGGCGGCAGCGTCTGCAGCATGTCGAGGATCGGGATGATGACCCTCTGCGCCTTGTCGCTGCGGGACATGCCGATGCCTATTGGCACCCCGATCAACACGCATATGAAGGCGCAGACAAAGATGATCGCCAGCGTCTGCATGGCGTATTCATAGTGATCGATAAAGGCCAGAAGCCCGATCACGATCGCCACGAAACCCACCAGTTTCAGCGACCGGGTGACCGCCCAGCAGACCAGCAGCAGGATCGGGATCACGATCCACCACGGCGTGTCGGTCATCACGTGGAGCGCGTTGCGCAGCAGCCAGCTCAGCGGCTGGGTCACCGGGTCCAGCACCACCTGAAGCGCGTCGCGGATGGCCAGGAACCCCTGCTCCAGGCCGACCGTCAGGTCACGCGATTGCGGGATCTTCCCGCAGGCCTCGTTGAGTGCGTCCAGCGATGGAAAGGGGAAGTCCCAGAACGTCTTTTCGCTGCCGCCGCCGGTCTGGGCCAGCAGGGCGTCCATCGACATCGGCCCGTCACTCTGGCCGCCGTCGCACCATTCTCTCAGTCCTAGCGCGTTGAACACGCCGTCATATGTCGCCATCTGTCCACTCGGGCCCGCGAAGGCCCGCCCAATCTGTTATTCTTCAACGAAAGACGGGGCCGGCAGCCGGCCCCGTCCACAATACGGGCGTCAATGACGCCTCCTCAGCCCTGGTTCAGCAGGTTGGAAAGCTTCTCTTTCGCCGCGTCGTTGATCCAGCCGGACCAGGCGTCCTGGTTGTTGGTCAGGAAGTGCACGGCCGTCTCCTCGGCGGAGGCGTTGTTCTCGTCCTGCCAGGCCAGCAGACCGCTCATGGTGTCGGTCTTGAAGTTCATCTTGCTGAAGAACTCGGTAACTTCCGGGTTTTCCTCGGCAAAGTCGGTGGTGACCGAGGTCAGGATCGGCGCCGCCGGGAATTCCGAGACCTGCGGGTCGTCGGCATCCTGGTTCTGCAGGTTGGCAAAGGCGTCTTCGTTGTAGTCGCCAAGCTTCACCTGGGTCATGTCATACTTGCCCATCGGCACGGTCGGACCCCAGTAGTAGCCGAACCACGGCTTCTCGGAGGTGACGGCCGAGCCCATGGAGGAGGCGAGCGTTTCACCCGAACCGTGGTTGAACACTTCGATCCCCGAGGATTCGAGGTCGAGCGCGCGCACCAGGTTGTCGGAGACGACGCGGCAGCCCCAGCCGTCGGGGCAGTTGTTGAAGGTGCCGCCGACCAGCTCGGGGTTCTCCATAACGCCCTCGATGGTGGTCAGCTCGGGGTGTTCCTCGGCCAGGTAGGTGGGGATCCACCAGCCTTCGACGCCGCCCGGATCCAGCACGGAGGTCAGGCGCTTCATCGTGCCGTTCTCTTCCAGCTTCTTGTAGGCGTCGCCGGCGGAGTTCAGCCACAGGTTCGTCACCACGTCCGGCTCGCCGTTCTCGGCGACCGAGGTGATGGCCGGGATCGTGTCCGACTGAACGAGGCTCACGTCGCAGCCATAGCCCTGCTCCAGCAGGAATTCGGCGACCTTGGTGGTGACCTCGGCCGCGGCCCAGTTCATTTGTGCGATCGACACTTCGCCGCACTGACCGGCGTCCTGAGCCTGTGCGGACAGGGCGGTCAGGCAGGTCGTTGCCCCTGCCGCGGCAATCATTGTCAGCTTACGCATGGGATATCCCTTCATTTATTTCAGAGATGGTCGACGCGCCCCGCGACACGAGCTTTGGCGGCCTGCGCCGCTTCTGACGTATTCGGGGGCTGATGATGCACCTTCGCCCGCCGGCAGCGAAGCGCTGCACAGAAGCGTACCGAAGACGCTGGCGAGTTGATGTGATCTCTCTCGACCATTGGCGCGTCAGCTAGCACCCGAGGCTCCGGAGTACAACGCGATCACGGGATCGTGAGTGACACCGCGGGATCCCGCCTATAGCGCGGGTGGGCTGATCCGGTCACGCGGGGCGACCGGTGAAAGGCGGAGTCGGGCAGCCGCACGCCGGCCTTGGCTCGGTGGATACGGGGCAGGCAGTGGCGAGCCGAATCAGCGCGGCCGTGGGCTGGCAGGATCCGGCCGCCATGCCGTGAGGAAGCTCCGGATGGCGAACCGCTCCGCCACCCGGTAACCCCGAGACCGCGGACAGATCAGCCGGCCACGAGCCACGCCAGATAGGCGGCGTAACCGGTCAGCAGCACGCCGCCCTCGGCCCGGTTGATCCGTTGCCCGGTGATGGCGAAGAGGATCAGCGCGGCCGTCGCCGCCAGCATCACCCAGCCGTCGACCTGCATGATCTCCGGCGGGACCGCGATCGGCTCCACCAGCGCGGTGACGCCGAGGATGCCGAGGATGTTGTAGATGTTGGAGCCCAGCACGTTGCCGAAGGCGATCTCGTCCTGCCGCCGGATCGCCGCCATGACCGAGGTGATCAGCTCGGGCAGGGAGGTCCCGACCGCCACGATGGTCAGCCCGATCAGCGTGTCCGACACGCCGAGGCCCGAGGCCAGCGCCATCGCGCCGGTGACGAGCAGATGCGCGCCGACCACGACCAGTGCCAGCCCGCCCGCGGCGATCAGCAGCGCCGCGCCGAGTGACATGGTCCCCTGCGCCTCGGCCACCGGCTCCGTCGCGGCCGGGCTGCGCCGGTCGGAGCGGTAGGCCATGACGATATAGCCCAGCAGCAGCGCGACGCAGGCCGCGCCGGTCCATCTGCCGATCTGTCCGCTCAGCAGGACGCCGAGACAGGCCAGCGTCACCAGCGCCACGACCGCACCGTCGCGGCGGAAGCTCGATGCGGCCGCGGCCACCGGCCGGATCAGCGCCGCCACCCCGAGGATCAGCAGGATGTTGCAGATGTTGGAGCCGACGACATTGCCGACCGCGATCCCCGGAGACCCGCGAAGCGCGGCCTGCACGCTGGTGAAAAGCTCGGGCGTCGAGGTCCCGAAGCCGACCAGCGTCAGCCCGATCAGCAGCGGCGACAGGCCGAGGATCGTGGCGCTGCGGGCCGCCCCCCGCACGAGGAATTCGCCGCCGAGGATGAGCAGGACGAACCCGCCAAGAAGCAAGAGAGTGGTCGTCATGATGGTGGGTTATCCTGTCTCTGGTCCCCGACTCAACCCAGCAGGCCGCGCAGGGCCAGCCACGCGCCGCCCGCCAGCGCGGCACTGGCAAAGGCGGTGACGGCAAGGCCGATCGCCCCGACGACGATCCCGGCCAGCCCGGCCCCCGAATCCCCTTCGAGCACCGCAAGGCCGATCAGCGCCAGCGCGAGGCCCGGCAGCGCGTTGCCCAGCGGCAGCGGCAGCATCAGCGCCACGGCCAGGATCACCGCCAGCAGCCCCAGGGCCTGCCGCCACAGCCCCGTGGTCAGCGAGGGCCAGCGCGGCCGGATCACCCGCTCCAGCCGCAGCAGCCGCGGGGCGATCGCCATGGCGATGCGGCGGAACTCCGTCCGGTCGAAGGACCGCCGGCGCAGCGCCTCGGGAAACCACGGCGCCGGGTAGCCGAGCGCCAGTTGCAGCGCGAGCAGCAGCAGCGGCAGGCCCGAGATCATCGAAAGGCCCGGCAGGGGCAGCGGCAGGATGTTGGGCGCGCCCAGCACGATCAGCAGCGCGCCATGGCCGCGCCGGCCGAACCCGTCGATCAGCTCGCCGATGGCGATACGCGGATGCGGCGCCGCATCGGTGATCTGCAGCAGCAGGACGGAAAAGCGCGGCTCTTCCAGCGGAACGGGCAGCGCGGCCCGGGGCGGCGGGGTCATGGCGGTCACGGCCGCAGGTCCCGAGGCTCGCGCGGATCCGGCACCGGGTCGGGGATCGGATCGGGCTCGGGTGCCGGCGCCGGGTCGGGGTCGGGATCGCGGCCGGGCAGCCGCCCCGGCAGGTGCAGCAGCATCGGCGCGGCGACGAAGATGCTCGACAGGGTGCCGGCGCAGATGCCGAAGGTTACCGCCGTGGCGAAGGGAAACAGCACCGGCCCGCCGAAGATCATCAGCGACACCGAGGTGGCCAGCGTCGAGCCCGAGGTCATCAGGGTGCGCCGCAGCGTGGATGTGACGGAGCGGTCGATCGCCTCTGTCAGGGCCATGTCGCGCTGTCGGCCGAGTGTCTCGCGCAGCCGGTCGAAGACCACTACCGTGTCGTTGATCGAGTACCCCGCGATCAGCAGCAGCGCCGCGATGGCCGTCAGGTCGAAGCTCAGCCCGGTGACGGAGAAGAAGCCCACCATCATCACCACGTCATGCAGCGTGGTCAGCAGCGCGGACAGGCCGAACCTTGCCTCGAAGCGCAGCCAGACATAGACCGCGATCACACCCACGGCGAGCAGGCTGGCCTCAACCCCCGAGCGCAGCAGCCCGGACGAGACCTTGGGCCCGATCACCGCCTGCGACCGGATCTCCGTGCCGGCGCCGAGCGCCTCCTGCAGCTTGGCAGGCGCCCCGACATCGCTCGATTTCAGGCGGATCAGCACGGTCGCCCCATCGTCGAGCGTCTGCACCACCGATTCCGCGAAGCCCGCCCCGGCCAGCCGCTGGCGAAGCTGCTCCAGCGGTTCGGGCGCGGCAAGCCGGGCCTCCACCACCGTGCCGCCGGTGAAGTCGATGCCGAGGTTCAGGCCGTGCAGGGCCAGCGACAGGCAGGTCAGCAGGAGCAGCGCCACAGAGGTGGCGAACCCGGCCCGGCGCCAGCGGGTGAAGGGGATCACGCGGCGCGCATCGCGGTCGGGAAGGGGGCCGGCGACGGGCGCGCCGGTGGGGGCAGGCTGAGTGGGTGACATGGTGTCTGACGGGGCGCTGACGCGCCGCCTCGGCCTCCCGGGCGGATCCGCGCCCTCGCGGATCACAATACGCCCCGCAGCGCAGATGGGACGCGCCATGGCCCTCGGCAAGGGCCGCGGATCCGGCACGGCGCGACCCGCAGGCGACCTTCCGCCGACGGACGGGGTGGGCGCGCCGGGCAGGTGCGCAAGATGGGGCCGAGGCAGGAGAGACGGGGCTCGTAACGCCTGGAAAGACCGTGGCGCAGCGCCTCACTGCGCGGCTAATTCCCGTTTCTTGCGGTTAAGCTCCCGGGCGCCACGATGGTCGAGGGGGCGCGGCCGAGCCCACGGCAAAGCACACGGAAAACTGAAGGAAAATGGTGGAGCCTAGGGGGATCGAACCCCTGACCTCGTCATTGCGAACGACGCGCTCTCCCAGCTGAGCTAAGGCCCCGATGGCGCGGGATATGGCGCCAAGCGGGCCGAGTCGTCAAGGGACAAGCGGCCCTCGGGTCAGCCGGCGCGCGCCCGGATGCGGAACCCGTCCGCGCCGCGCGGCTCGATCTGCCAGGCCTTCGCCGGAATCGCCGTCCCGGCCGCGGTGACATGGGCCGCAAGCTGCAGCCGGTCGCCCGCAATCTGGCCGGACACCGCGACCCCGTCGCTGAACTCCAGCAGCACCGGCCCGTCGCAGAGCGGGCCGTCGCAGGTCCCCCGCGCGCCGGGATAGAGATGGGTATGGCTGGCCCTGAGCTGCCGCATGACGGCAAAGCTAGCGCGATGCCCGGTGCGCGTGTAGATCCGAAAGGGCGCGATGGGCGCAACATTCGGAAGGGGTCACCGGAATGGAAGAATTCTTCAACGCATTGGGCACCGTATTGCTGATCGTGCTGGTGGTGATCGGCGCGCTTGCCGGCCTGATCGCCGGGCGCATCGCCGGCCGGCGCACGGTGCTTTACGTCGTGCTGGGCATCGTGGGGGCGGTGGCGCTGCCCTTCATCCTGGCTGCGCTCGGTGTGGGCGTGCTGGCCGCCGGCGGGGTGGTGGCGATCATCATCGCGGCGCTGGTCGGTGCGGCGATCGTCCTGGCGCTGGGAAAGATGATCTTCGACTGACCGCCGGTCGCCCGTCGCGGCAGGTTTAACCCGACTTTAAACAAATTGCGTCCTCCTGGTCCCCTCATGGAGGCGGAGGACGCATGACACCTGTTTCACGATTCGCCGCCGGGCTGCTGCTTGGCGCAGTGCTGGCCGCCTGCGCCCCGATGGCGATCGCCACACCCTTCCGGGCCGAGGAGGTGCGCGGCATCAAGCGTGACGGCCGTGCCCGTATCGAAGGGCAGGCTTTCCTGCGCCAGCGCGGCGGGGGCGTGGTCACCTGTGCCGGGTCGGGCGTGCTGCTCATTCCGGCGGGCGGCTACGCGACGGAACTGTTCACCAGGGTCTGGGGCAATCCCGAGGGCGGCGTCGCCGGCACCTTCGTCATGGGGCCGAAAACGCTCCCGCCCGGCTTCCTCGAGTACACGCGCCAAAGCCGGTGCGACGCCGAGGGCGACTTCGTCTTCGAACGGGTGCCCGACGGCACGTATTTCGTGGCGAGCCAGGTCACCTGGACGGTGCCGGGCAGCTACCTCCCCGAGGGCGGCGTGGTCGGGCGCCGCATCGCCGTGCGGGGCGGCCGGAGCCAGCGGGTGCTGATCTCGGGCGGGGCGTGACCGGCGGCCGGAGTGGGACCGCGCGGCACGGATCCCCGGGCGAGGCACAGGCCGCCCGGGGTCGTCGCGAAAGCAGCGGCTCAGAGGATCTTCTGGCCGGTCTTCTTCCAGTCGCTCAGGAAGGCATCGAGCCCCTTGTCCGTCAGCACGTGGTTGGCCATGGCATGGATCACCGCCGGCGGCGCGGTCGCCACGTCGGCGCCGATCTTGGCGCAATCGGACATGTGGTTCGCCGACCGGATGGAGGCGGCGAGGATGTTCGTCTCGAACCCGTAATTGTCATAGATCTGCCGGATGTCCGAGATCAGGTCGAGCCCGTCGAGGTTCAGGTCGTCCAGCCGCCCGATGAAGGGCGAGATGAAGGTCGCGCCGGCCTTGGCCGCCAGCAGCGCCTGGTTGGCCGAGAAGCAGAGCGTGACGTTGACCATGCGGCCCTCGTCAGTCAGCACCTTGCAGGCCTTCAGCCCGTCCCAGGTCAGCGGGACCTTGATCGTGATGTTGTCGGCGATCTTGGCCAGCTCGCGGCCCTCGGCGATCATCCCCTCGGAATCGAGCGCCACAGTCTCGGCCGAGACCGGCCCGTCGACCAGGTCGCAGATCTCCTTGGTCACTTCCTTGATGTCGCGCCCGGATTTCATGATCAGCGAGGGGTTGGTGGTCACCCCGTCGATCATGCCCAATTCATGGAGTTCGCGGATCGCGTCGATGTCTGCGGTGTCTACGAAGAATTTCATATCGAAGCGGCCCTCCCAGGCCCGGCTTGGCATTCTCTCGCGCGTGTCATACCCCAAGGCGGGGCGGTCAGAAACCCCATCATTGTTGGCGCTAACGCCCGCCCCCGGGCGGGTGCGCGAGGCAGGACGCGGCATGGACGGATTCTTCGACGAGGGTGAGCTTGTGGGCGTGCTGACGACGCAGCCGCTCGATCGCCTGCTCGATTACCGCGCGCCCGCCGGCGGCTGCCATGCCGGCGCCTATGTGGACGTCCCGCTGGGGCCCCGCCGGGTGCTGGGCGTGGTCTGGGGCAGGGGCCGCGGCGATTACGACCTGTCGAAGATCCGCCCGGTGAACCGGGTGCTCGACGTGGCCCCCATGCGCGAGGAGATGCAGAGCTTCCTCGAGAAGATGGGCGAATACACGCTCACCCCCATGCCCGCCATGCTGCGCCTCGCCTCCCGCGCGCCGGGGCTGGGCGACGCGCCCTCCATGCGCAAGGTCTACCGGCTGGGCCACGGCACGCCCGACCGCATGACCGCCGCGCGGGAAAAGGTGCTGGCGGTGCTGGAGGAATTCGGCGGCCTCGCCTTCACCCTGGGCGAGCTGGCGGATCACGCCGGCGTCTCCTCCTCCGTGATCAAGGGGCTGGTGAAACAGGGCGCCATCGACGAGGAGGACAGCCCCCGCGACCTGCCCTATGCCCCGCTCGACCCCGACCATGCGGGCCGCGACCTGACTGCGGACCAGGCGGCGGCGGCCGAAAGCCTGCGCGGCGCGGTGCGGACGGGCGGCTACGGCACGACCCTGCTGAAGGGCGTCACCGGCTCCGGCAAGACCGAGGTCTATCTCGAAGCGGTCGCCGAATGCCTGCGACAGGGTCGGCAGGCGCTGGTCCTGCTGCCGGAAATCGCGCTGTCCGGCGAATTCCTCTCCCGCGTGCAGGCCCGGTTCGGCGCGAAGCCGGCCGAATGGCATTCCGGCGTCACCATGACCGAGCGGCGGCGCGCCTGGAAGATGGTGGGTGAGGGCGGCGCGCAGCTGGTGGTGGGGGCCCGCTCCGCGCTCTTCCTGCCGTTCCGCGACCTTGGGCTGATCGTCGTGGATGAAGAACACGACACCTCCTACAAGCAGGAGGACGGCGTGCTCTACAATGCCCGCGACATGGCGGTGCTGCGCGCCTCGATCACCGGGGCGCAGGTGGTGCTGGCCTCGGCCACGCCCTCGCTCGAAAGCTGGGCCAATGCCGAAAGCGGCAAGTACCGCCGGCTCGACCTCACCTCCCGCTTCGGCGCCGCCGTCCTGCCCGAGATGCGCGCCATCGACATGCGGGGCAAGGATCTGCCGGGCCACCGCTGGATCTCGCCCACGCTGCGCCGCGCGGTGGATGCCCGGATCCAGGCCGGGGAGCAGGCGCTTTTGTTCCTCAACCGCCGCGGCTATGCGCCGGTCACCATCTGCCGCGCCTGCGGGCACCAGATCGGCTGCGACCAATGCGACGCGCGCATGGTCGAGCACCGCTTCCTCAAGCGGCTCATGTGCCACCAATGCGGCGAGACGAAACCGATGCCCGAGGCCTGCCCCTCCTGCGAGGTGGAGGGCAAGCTCGCGCCGGTGGGCCCGGGGGTGGAGCGGCTGGCCGAGGAGGCGGCCGAGCTCTGGCCCGAGGCGCGCATCGCGGTGCTTTCCTCGGACCTCTTCGGCTCCGCCCGCCAGCTCAAGGCCGAGATCGAGGCGATCGCCGCGGGCGGTGCCGACATCGTCATCGGCACGCAGCTGGTGGCCAAGGGGCACAACTTCCCGCTGCTGACGCTGGTGGGCGTGATCGATTCCGATCTCGGGCTGCAAGGCTCCGATCTGCGCGCCGCCGAACGCACCTTCCAGCTGATGCGCCAGGTGGCGGGCCGCGCCGGCCGGGCGGAAAAGCCGGGCCTCGCGCTGCTGCAAAGCTTCCAGCCCGAGCACCCGGTGATCCGCGCCATCCTCGCCGGCGACGAGGAGGGCTTCTGGCGGGCCGAGGCCGCGGGGCGCGAGGCGGCGGGCATGCCGCCCTATGGCCGGCTCGCCGGGATCATTCTCTCGGGGTCGAACCTCGAGGAGACCTTTGCCCTGGGCACCGCGCTCGCCCGCAACACCGCGCCGCTCGACCGGATCGGCGCGCAGGTCTTCGGCCCGGCGCCCGCCCCCATCGCGCGGGTCCGCGGCCGCCACCGGGTGCGCCTGCTGGTCAAGGCCCCCAAGGGCGCGCCGCTGCAACAGGCCGTCGCCGAGTGGATCCGCCCCGCCCGCCCCAAAGGCGATTTGCGCCTCGCCGTCGACATCGACCCGCAAAGCTTCTTCTGACCCTCACCCGTCCCGCGCCCCGCCCCGCTTCTTCGGTCCCCAAATATGGTCGGGGGTGAGGCCGCAGGCCGAGGGGGCAGACAGCCCCCTTTCATGGGCGCGCCCCCGCCACCCCCACCGCGGCTTGAGCTGCACCAGCCACCGACACCTGCCGCGGATTGACCCGTCCCGCGCCTCGCCCCGCTTCTTCGGTCCCCAAATATGGTCGGGGGTGAGGCCGAAGGCCGAGGGGGCAGACAGCCCCCTTTGATGGGCACGCCCCCGCCACCCGCACCGCAGCCGGAGCCGCATCAGCCCCCGACGCCTTCCCGGGGATTGACCCGGCGCCGCGCCCGGCCTACGGCCCTGCCAGACCTGACCCGGAGACCTGCCATGCCCACCTTCACTGCGCTCACCACTCTCGAAGGCAAGGCGCCCGCCGAAGCGCTGGGCGAGGCGATGGAGGGGATGGAGCCCGAACCCACCGGCATCGGCGTCTTCGAGGTGGAGGACGGGTCCGGCCTGTGGGAGGTCGGCGGTTACTTCACCGAGGCCCCGGACGAGGCCGAGCTGGCGCTGCTGGCCGCGGCCTTCGGCGCGAAGCCCTTCGCGGTCTCCGAGCTGCCCGAGACGGACTGGGTCGCCAAGGTCCGGCGCGAGCTTCGCCCGGTGGAGGCCGGCCGCTTCTTCGTCTATGGCAGCCACGATGCCGACAAGATCCCCGAGGGCGCCGAGCCGCTGCTGATCGAGGCCGCGATGGCCTTCGGCACTGGCCACCACGGCACCACGCTGGGCTGCCTGCGCGCGCTCGACCGGCTGGCGACGGACGGCTTCGTCAGCCGCAGCGTCGTCGATGTGGGCTGCGGCACCGCGGTGCTCGCCATGGCGGCCGCGCGGATCTGGGAGGGCACGATGCTCGCCTCCGACATCGACCCCGTCGCGGTGGAGGTGGCCGAGGCCAACCTGCGTGCCAACGGGATGGAGGGCCGGGTGGAGTGCCTCGAGGCCACCGGCTTCGACCATCCGGCGCTGGAGGCCCGGGCGCCCTTCGATCTGGTCTTCGCCAACATCCTCAAGGGCCCGCTGATCGACCTCGCCCCCGACCTGGCCTCGCGACTCGCCCCCGGCGGCCACGCGATTCTGTCCGGCATCCTGAACGACCAGGCGGACGAGGTGATCGCGGTTTATGCACGGAACGGAACCAATCTTGCCCATAGGGAAGAGATTGGTGAATGGACGACGCTAACCCTGACCAAAGAATGACGGAATTGGGTCTATTTGTGGCCGCCTGCCCGATTTTCGCCACATTTTGCCCTTAGCTCTGCCTTTGTCCGGTGGGGGCCGGTACGAAGGTTAAACAGTGATGTCTGCTGCCAATTCAGGTTTCTCCGCTCGTCTGAGCAAAATCGAGAAACGGAACCGTCGCCTGGCCGCGGGGTGGAAGCCCCGCATGGACCGGAGCGGTCTGATCACCATCCAGCCCACGACCCGGGTCCGGTTGCCGCAGCTGACGCTTTTGTCTGTGTTGTGTGGGTTCTTTGTTTTCAAAGGCTGTCTGCTGGCCGCCCTGGGCGACAGCGTCTATGCCGAAAAGCTGGCCCTGCTGGATGCGGGGACCGTGGTCGAACGGATCGGGGCATTTGCCATGCAGAGCGATCCCCTGACCACACTGATCGCCAGCCTAGCCCGGACGTTCATCGCCTGATCCCTCTCAAGGATCCGATGTCGTAAAAAGGAAACCGCGCTCCTGCTGCCAGGGGCGCGGTTTCATCCGCGTGAGTGGTGGATGCGCCGGTCGCCCGGCGGTGCGGTCTCCATTGTCCCGGGCCTCAACGGCGGCGGGACACGTCTGCGATATCACCGCGGCAGAGCCCGATATCGTCGAGTTCGCGGTCGGTCAGACGCGCCAGGGAGTTGCGGGTCACGCGCGCGTCGTTCCATTCGGCGAACGATGCCACGGTGCCGGCGAATGCCTGCCCCAGGCGCTCGACGAAACCGACGGCGGTGTAGGCGGCGCGGGAGGTGTCGAGAGAAGCCATACCTTCGGTCCTTTTTGCATGATGCCCAAATCATGGGCGTGTTTCGTGTGACGCGGACCTAAGCCGGGCCGAATAGGCCCACAAGCGGGATTTTGTGCATGTCACCCTTGCAAAAAGCGCATGGGCCATAGCCCTTCAAAACAAGGCCAAATTGTTCCTGTCCGGCCGGGGATTTCTGTCGCTTTCAGGCCGCGAAGGGGCGTTTTCAACCCGCCCAAACCTTGGGCGCCCGCGAAAGCCGCCGATGCCGAAAGGTTCCATTATCCTTGGCAAATGTTCGCGTTTCGTGCTAGTGGGACGAAAAAACCACAGGCAGAGGGCAGGATGCGGATTATCGGGATCGATCCGGGGTTGCGAAACCTCGGCTGGGGCGTGATCGAGGCCGATGGCCCGCGACTCGCCCATGTCGCCAACGGCATCTGCCACTCCGAGGGCGCCGACCTGGCCGCCCGGCTGCTGTCGCTCTTCGATCAGCTGTCGGCCGTGCTGGCGCTCCACGCTCCCGAGACGGCGGCGGTCGAGCAGACCTTCGTCAACCGCGACGGGCAGAGTACGCTCAAGCTGGGCCAGGCCCGCGGCATCGCCATGCTGGTGCCGGCCCGGGCCGGGCTGACAATCGGCGAATACGCCCCCAACACGGTCAAGAAGACGGTGGTGGGCGTGGGCCACGCGGACAAGGCGCAGATCGCCCACATGGTGAAGATGCAGCTTCCCGGAGCGGAGCCGGCGGGCCCCGACGCGGCGGATGCGCTCGCCATCGCCATCTGTCACGCCCATCACTACCGCTCGGCGGCCGTGCTCTCCGCCCGTGAAAGGATCCGCGCATGATCGGCAAGCTTTCCGGCCGGATCGACTATCGCGGCCAGGATCACGTGCTGATCGACGTGGCCGGCGTGGGCTACGTGGTCTTCTGCTCCGACCGGACCCTGGCCGCGCTGCCGGGCCGGGGCGAGGCGGTCGCGCTCTATACGGACCTGCTGGTCCGCGAGGACCTGCTGCAGCTCTTCGGCTTCACTACCCTGATCGAGAAGGAGTGGCACCGCCTGCTGATGTCGGTGCAGGGCGTGGGCGCCAAGGCCTCGCTCGCCATTCTCGGCGCGCTCGGCCCCGAGGGCGTGAGCCGCGCCATCACCCTGGGCGACGCCACCGCGATCAAGGCGGCCAAGGGGATCGGCCCGAAGACCGCGCAGCGCATCGTCCACGAGCTGAAGGACAAGGCCCCCGGCATCATGGCGCTTGGCGGCTCGCTGGAAGAGGCGACGGGCACCGTCCCGGCCGCGGCACCGGAGGTGGTGGAGCCCGCGGGCGACGCCGCCGCGCCGAAACCCGCCACCCCCGCGACGCCGCGGAAAAGCAGCTCCGCCCGCGCCCAGTCCGAGGCCTTGTCGGCCCTGTCCAACCTGGGCTACGGCCCGGGCGAGGCGTCGCAGGCCGTGGCCGAGGCGGCCGAGGAGAATGCCGGCGCCGAAACCTCCGAGCTGATCCGCGCGGCGCTCCGGCGTCTCGCCCCGAAAGGATGACGATGACAGGCAGCCTCCATAGCCGCGCCGGGCGCGCCGGGCCATGAGCGACCCCGATCCCGCCCTGCGCGCCGAACGCCTGCCCGAGGACCGCGACCGCGCGCTGCGCCCCCAGGGGCTGGACGAGTTCATCGGCCAGGCCGAGGCGCGGGCGAACCTTTCCGTCTTCGTCCGCTCCGCCCGGCAGCGCGAAGAGGCGATGGATCACACGCTGTTTCACGGGCCGCCGGGCCTCGGCAAGACGACCCTGGCGCAGATCATGGCCCGCGAGCTGGGGGTAGGCTTCCGCATGACCTCCGGCCCGGTCCTGGCCAAGGCCGGCGACCTTGCCGCGATCCTCACCAATCTCGAGGCGCGCGACGTCCTCTTCATCGACGAGATCCACCGCCTGAACCCGGCCGTGGAAGAGGTGCTCTATCCCGCGATGGAGGATTTCGAGCTTGACCTGGTGATCGGCGAGGGCCCCGCCGCCCGCACCGTCCGGATCGAGCTGCAGCCCTTCACGCTGGTCGGCGCCACCACCCGGCTGGGCCTGCTGACCACGCCGCTGCGCGACCGTTTCGGCATCCCCACCCGGCTCAACTTCTACGAGGTGGCTGAGCTGGAGGAGATCGTCTCGCGCAATGCCCGCAAGCTCGGGGTCCGCGTCGAGCCCGCGGGCGCGCACGAGATCGCCCGACGCTCCCGCGGCACCCCGCGGATCGCCGGGCGCCTGCTGCGCCGGGTGGTGGATTTCGCCGTGGTCGAGGGCGACGGCATGGTCACCCGCGAGCTGGCCGACGGCGCGCTCACCCGGCTGGGCGTCGACGGGCTGGGCCTCGACGGGGCGGACCGGCGTTACCTGACGCTCATCGCCGAGAACTATGCCGGCGGCCCGGTGGGGATCGAGACCATCGGCGCCGCGCTCAGCGAAAGCCGTGACGCGCTGGAAGAGGTGATCGAACCCTTCCTGCTGCAGCAGGGCCTGATCCAGCGCACCCCGCGCGGCCGGATGCTGGCGCAGAAGGGCTGGACCCATCTCGGCCTCGCCGCCCCCGCACCACCCGGCCAGTCCGACCTTTTCGGCAAGTAACGCCGCCGGGGCAGGGCACGGGCCAAACCGCTCCCGGCGCCCGCTTCTTCTGACCATAAATATCCCGGGGAGCGCGAGGGGCTGGCCCCTCGCTCCCGCAGGCTCCACCCACGCCACCGCCCGGGCAGCGCAGATCCCATCCCCCTTGCTCCTTCCCCCGCAAACCCGCTACTCCCGCCCCATGACGCCCGAGGACATCGCCCCGCTCTTCACCCGCTCCGACGGGACCTACCTCTTTGCCCGCTGGGGCCGCCCCATCGCGCCGATCGTTTTCGGCGTGGCCGAAGTGACGCTGTCGGTCGTCAAGGGCGCGATCGAGGCGGTGGTCACGCTGGCCGGCCACCGCATGGCCGAGACTGACCCGGAGCTTGGCGCCAACCTCATGGTCTTTTTCTTCCGCGAATGGCGCGAGCTGACCGAGGTGCCCGACCTCGACCGGCTGATCCCCGATCTCGGCCCGCTGGTGGCGCGGCTGGAGGCGGCGGGCGCCAATCAGTACCGCGCCTTCCGCTTCGACGAGGCGGGCGCGATCCGGGCGAGCTTCGTCTTCCTGCGCATGGACGCGGCGCTCTCCGACCAGCCGGCCGAGGATCTGGCCCTGGCGCAGGCGGCGCAGGTGATCCTGCTCTGGTCCGACACGGCCTTCGCCGACAGCTCCCCGCTGGCGCGCACCGAAAGCGGCACGCTGATCCTGCGGCCCGAGATCGCCGGCGTGATCCGCGCGGGCTACGACCCGGTGATGCCCGCCGTGGCCGACGACCCGAGCCACGCTCTGCGCCTCGCGGCGCGTCTGTCCGCGGGCGGTGCGGCATGAGCGGCGCGCCCCACCGCTTCCCCGTCCGGGTCTATTACGAGGACACGGACCTCGCCGGGATCGTCTACTACGCCAACTACCTGCGCTTCATCGAACGCGCGCGGACCGAGTGGGTGCGCGGCCTCGGCATCGACCAGTCGCGGCTCAAGGCCGAGCAGGGCGTGGTCTTTGCCGTCCGGCGGGTGGAGGCGGATTACCTCCTGCCTGCGCGCTTCGACGACGAGCTGACGGTGGAAACGACGCTCGAAACCCTCTCCGGCGCGCGGATCGAGCTGATCCAGGACGTGACCCGCGACGGTACGCGGCTTTTCGCCTCCCGGGTCACGCTGGTAGCGCTCCGCGCGGACGGGCGGCCGGCCCGGATGCCGGCGGATATTCGCCAAGCGCTCGCGGCAGATACCTCACATTGACGCCAGCGGGGCCTATTTCATTGGCCTTCCCACCTGTGTTGCGCTAGGTTCCGGCCTCAACGAGAGCCCGGATGCGGGCCGAAGCAGACGAGCAGGCAGATGGAAGCAGAAACCCTTGCCGCGGCGCAGCAGATAGATTTCTCCCTGCTGGCACTTTTCGCGCGCGCCACGCTGACCGTGAAGTTGGTGATGATCCTACTTCTCGTGGCCTCCTTCTGGTCATGGTCGATCATCATCCAGAAGATCATCGCCTACCGGGCCGCCCGGGCCGAGGCCGCGCGCTTCGACCGCGCCTTCTGGTCCGGCGAGCCGCTGGACGAATTGTTCGAGCAGATCGGCCCCGACCCCTCCGGGCGGTCGGAGAAGATCTTTGCCGCCGGCATGATGGAATGGCGCCGCTCGCATCGCGACGACGGCGCGCTGATCGCCGGCGCCCACCAGCGCATCGACCGCTCCATGGACGTGGCCATCGCCAAGGAGGGCGAAGAGCTGCAGAAGGGCCTGCCGGTGCTGGCCACCGTGGGCTCCACCGCGCCCTTCGTCGGCCTGTTCGGTACGGTCTGGGGCATCATGCACGCCTTCATCGAGATCGCGGCCCAGCAGAACACCAACCTCGCCGTGGTGGCGCCGGGCATCGCCGAGGCGCTGCTGGCCACCGGGCTCGGCCTGCTGGCGGCCATTCCCGCGGTGATCTTCTACAACAAGCTGTCGTCGGACAGCGATCACCTGATCGCGGGCTACGAGGCCTTCGCCGACGAGTTCTCCACCATCCTGTCGCGCCAGCTGGATTCCTGACATGGGCGCGGGCGTGATCCAGAACGGCGGAGGCGGAGGCGGCGGCTCGGGCGGGGGGCGCCGGCGGCGTCGCAACCGCGCGCGCCCGATGGCCGAGATCAACGTGACCCCCTTCGTCGACGTGATGCTGGTGCTGCTGATCATCTTCATGGTCGCCGCGCCGCTGATGACCGTGGGGGTGCCGGTCGAGCTGCCCAAGACGGCCGCCACCGCGCTGCCGGCCGAGCCGGAAGAGCCGCTCACCGTCACCATCACCGCCGAGGGCGCGGTGCTGATCCAGAAGACCGAGACCCCGCGCGACCAGTTGGTGGCCAGGCTGCGCGGCATCGCTGAGGAACGCAGCTCCGACCGGGTCTACCTGCGCGCCGACGGCAAGGTCAGCTACGAACAGGTGGCCCAGGTCATGGGCGCGCTGAATGCCGGCGGCTTTTCCAATATCGGGCTGGTCACCGACATCGGCGGGCCGGGGCTCGATGGCAATGACGGGCAGGGCGGCTGAGCCGATCCATGAATGTCGGGCATTATATCTCCGGGGCGGGCCATGCGGGCATCCTCCTCTGGGCGTTCTTCGGGGGCATGTTCGCGCCCGATGAGCTGCCCATGCAGGTCTCCGAGGTGTCGGTGATCTCGGGCGAGCAATTCGCCGCGCTGGAGAATGCCCAGCAATCGCCGCAAAGCGCCACCGAGGTCCAGAGCCCCGAGCCGCCCGCCGAGACCGAGAGCGCCGCGCCCCCGAAATCGGCCGAGCAGGCGCCGCCCGCACGCCCCGATCCCCCGCGCGAGCCGCAGCCGCAGGACACGGCCGAGCCCGAGCCCGCGCCGCAGGTCCCCGAACCCCCCGCCGAGGCGGAGGTGGAGGACACGCCGCCCGAGATCGACCAGCCGGCGCAGGACCTGGCCGTGCAGATGCCCGAGCGCAGCGAGACGCCCCAGCCGCGCGAGGCTCCGCGCGTCGCGCCCGAGCCCACCGCGCCGCAGGAACCCGCGACGGAGACCGCGCCCGAGGTGGTGCAGGACACCACGCCCGAGCCGCAGGAAGAGCCGGAGGTCGTCGAGCAGGAACCCGAGCCCGCCGCCCCCGAGGAAGCCACGACCGAGATCGTGACCGAGGCGGAGGAGCCCTCCGGCTCGCCCGAGACCTCGCCGCGGCCCCGCACCCGCCCGGCGCGCCCGGTCCAGACCGCGCAGCCCGCCGAGGAACCCGAAGAGCCCGAGGAGCCGGCGCCGACCCAGACCGCCGAGGCCGAGGATCCCGAGCCGGAACCGGAGTCCGAGCCTGAGCCTGCCCCCGCCGAGGAACCGGAAGAGCCGGCCGAGACCGGCGGCCCCTCGCTCGATTCCGCCGTGGCCGCCGCGCTGGGCGAGGCCGATGGCGGCGGCACGGACGCCGAGGAGGCTGCGGCCCCCGCGCCCGCCCGGCTGAGCGAAGGTGAGCGGAATTCCATGGCAGAAGTGCTGCGAAAGGCCATTCGCGAATGCTGGACGGTGGATGTCGGCGCGCGCTCCGCTAATGTCACCGTGACGGTTGCGTTCGAACTGACGCAGGACGGCAAGATCGCGGCGACCCCCAACCTGGTGTCTTCCAGCGGCGGGGATGCGGCCGCGGCGGATGCCGCCTATCGGTCCGCGCGCACCGCCATCCTGTCGTGCGGGCGGCGCGGGTTCACCCTTCCCGAAAGCGTCTTCCCGCGCGAGAAATTCGCCGCCTGGCGCGAGATTGAAATGACCTTCAATCCCGAGAATATGAGGCTCAGATGATGACACGTCTCCTTGCTCTCCTTCTGGCACTGGCCCTTCCGGGTCTGGCCGCGCAGCCCGCGCTGGCCCAGGACGGACCCCTGCGGATCGAGATCACCGAGGGCGTGATCGAGCCCTTGCCCTTCGCCGTGCCGGATTTCGTCTCCGAAGGCGGCGGCGGCGACTGGGGCGCGCAGCTGTCGCGCGTCGTGGCCGAGGACCTGACGGGCACCGGGCTCTTCCGCGAGGTGCCCGCCTCGGCCTATATCTCCTCCATCACCAGCTTCGGCTCGCCGGTGCAGTTCTCGGACTGGAAGGCGATCAATGCCCAGGCCCTGATCACCGGCGCGGTCAGCGTCTCGGGCCAGAGCCTGACGGTGAAGTTCCGGCTCTACGACGTGTTCTCCGGGCAGGAGATGGGCTCGGGCCTGCAGTTCCAGGGCACCACGGATGGCTGGCGGCGCATGGCGCACAAGGTGGCCGACGCGGTCTATTCCCGGATCACCGGCGAGGGCGGCTATTTCGACAGCCGCGTGGTCTTCGTGTCCGAGCAGGGGCCCAAGGATGACCGGCGCAAGCGGCTGGCGATCATGGATTACGACGGCGCCAACATCCAGTACCTGACCGACAGCAGCTCCATCGTGCTGGCGCCACGTTTCTCGCCCAATGGCGACCGGGTGCTCTATACCAGCTACGAGACGGGGTTCCCCCGGATTTACATGCTCGACGTGGGCTCCGTGCAGCGCCGCGCCCTGCCGGAGACGCCGGGCAACATGACCTTCGCACCGCGCTTCTCGCCCGACGGCGGCACCGTGGTCTTCTCGGTGGAGCAGGGCGGAAATACCGACATCTACGCCATGGACGTGGCCTCGGGTTCGACCCGGCGACTGACCGAGGCCCCCTCGATCGAGACCGGGCCGAGCTTTTCGCCCGACGGCTCGAAGATCGTCTTCGAAAGCGACCGCTCGGGCACCCAGCAGCTCTACGTGATGCCCGCGGGCGGCGGTCAGGCGGAGCGCATCAGCTTCGGCCAGGGCCGCTACGGCACGCCGGTCTGGTCGCCGCGCGGCGATCTCATCGCCTTCACCAAGCAATCCAAGGGCCGCTTCCATATCGGCGTGATGCGCACCGACGGCTCCGAGGAGCGGCTTCTGACCGCCTCCTTCCTCGACGAGGGACCGACCTGGGCGCCCAATGGCCGGGTGATCATGTTCACCCGAGAGACCCAGGGCGCCTCCGGCCAGGCGAGCCTCTATTCGGTGGACGTGTCGGGGCGGAACCTGAAGCCCGTGCGCACCCCGGCCGGCGCCAGCGATCCCTCCTGGGGCCCGCTGCAGCAATGAGGATTTGCGCTGCCTCCGGCATCGCGGGGGAGGCGCCGGTGAGACGGCGCGCCCCCGTCCCGGCGCGGCGCCCCGCGGCCCGTGCGGGAGCCTCCGGCGGGGATATTTATGGTCAGAAGAAGCCAGGGCGCGTGTTTCTTCTGACCATAAATATCCCGGGGGAGGAGCGAAGCGACGGGGGCAGAGCCCCACTTCCTTCCCGTGCGGCCGGCCTGGCGGCGGGCAAGGGCGCACAAAACGGTGAGTGCAAGCGGCGGCATTTCCCAGGCCGCCGGGCTGTGCTAACAAAACGCAACATAACCTTTTCGAGCGGGGCATGACGATGAGACTTCTTTCGCGCGCGGTACTCCTGACCGGCCTGATGGCCCTTGCGGCCTGCACCAACCCGGACCGCTTTGCCGGCGGGGCCGGTGGCATGAACGGGGGCGCGGGTGCCGGCGCCGGCATGGGTGCGGGCGCGGCCGGCACCGTCTCCGACCCGACCAGCCCGGTCTATTTCCAGCAGGCGATCGGCGACCGGGTCCTGTTCTCCGTCGACCAGTCCTCGCTGACGCCCGAGGCGCAGACCACCCTGCGCGGCCAGGCGGAGTGGCTGATGACCAACGCCGATTACACCGCCGTGATCGAAGGCCACGCGGACGAGCAGGGCACGCGGGAATACAACCTCGCGCTCGGCGCGCGCCGGGCCAACGCGGTGCGGGAATTCCTCGTGGCGCAGGGCGTGGCGCCGAACCGGCTGCGCACCGTGAGCTACGGCAAGGAGCGGCCGATCGAGATCTGCTCCGAGGAAGCCTGCTACGCCAAGAACCGCCGCGCGGTCACCGTGATCGCGGCCGGCGGCCTGACGAGCTGACGGGGTCGGCATGCGGTATTTCCGGCTCTTCCTCGTCCTTCTGGCGCTGCTCCCCGGGGCGGGGGGCGCGCTCGCGCAGGACCGTGACCAGACCCTGGCCGATGTGCGCCAGGACCTGTCCGTGCTCTATGTCGAGATCCAGAAGCTCAAGCGCGAATTGTCCACCACCGGCGGGGCGCAGGCCACCGCCGGCAGCGGCAGCATGCTGGACCGGGTCAACGCCATCGAGTCGGAACTGCAGCGCCTGACCGCGCAGACAGAGCAGATCGGGCACCGCCTCGACCGCGTGGTCGAGGACGGCACGGCGCGGATCGGCGACCTGGAATTCCGGCTGGTGGAGCTGGAGGGCGGCGACGTCTCCAAGCTCGACGAGACCACGACGCTGGGCCAGGGCCCTGCCGCCAGCGGGGCGGGGGCCGGCACCGGCTCTGCAACCCAAGGCGGCGACGGCAGCGCCGCGGTCGAGAACCCGATCGAACTGCCGCCGGCCCAGCAGGGCGGTGTCACGGAAGGGGCCACCACCACCCCGGCCGCGCCGGAGACCGGCGGGGTCGAGATGGCCGTGGGCGAGGAGGCGGATTTCCGGCGGGCCGAGGAGGCGCTCGCCAATGGTGACTTTCGCGGCGCCGCGGATCTCTTTGCGACCTATGTCCAGACCTACCCGGGCAGCCCGCTAGAGGCCGAGGCGCAGTTGCGCCGGGGCGATGCGCTGGACCAGGCGGGCGACGGCAAGGGCGCGGCCCGGGCCTATCTCGATTCCTTCTCCGGCCACCCGGATGCTGACGTGGCGCCCGAGGCGCTGCTCAAGCTCGGCCGCGCGCTCGACGGGATCGGCCAGCGGGAGGCCGCCTGCCAGACGCTGGCGCAGATGGAGAACCGCTTTCCGGCGGCGCCGCAGGTCAGCGCCGCGCGGCAGGCCATGTCCGGCATGGGATGTCCGTGACGGACAGGCCCGGCGCGGCGCTTGCCCGCTTTCTCGAGGCTCACTTCTCCGACGCCCGGCCCCTGCGGCTGGGCGTTGCCGTGTCCGGCGGCGGCGACAGCATGGCGCTCCTGGACCTCGCGCAGGGCTGGGCCGCGGAGCGGGGGACGGAGATCGCCGCCGTCACCGTGGATCACCGGTTGCGCGAGGACTCCGCCGGCGAAGCGCAGGCGGTGGCGCGCTACTGCGCCCGCCTCGGCATCCGGCACGACGTGCTGGCCTGGCAGGGCTGGGACGGCCGCGGCAACCTGGAGGCCGAGGCGCGGCGCGCGCGCTACGCGGCGATGGCGCGATGGGGCCGCGACACCGGCATGGCGGGCATCCTGCTGGGCCACACACGCGACGACCAGGCGGAAACGATCCTCATGCGCCTGGCGCGCGAGGCCGGGGGCGACGGGCTGCGCGGCATGCGCCAGGCCTTTCGCGTCGAGGGGGGCTGCCCGCCGTTCCTCCGCCCGCTGCTGGAGGTCGGGCGGGCGGAGCTGCGCGATCACCTGCGGGCGCGGGACATCGCCTGGGCCGAGGACCCGATGAACGACGACCCGCGCTTCGACCGGGTGCGGGCCCGCCGCGCGCTGGAGGCGCTCGGCCCGCTGGGCCTCGGCGCGGAGCGCCTGGCGGCGGTGGCGGCGAATCTGCGCGCCGAAAACGAGCTGCTGCGGCAGGTGGTCGCGCAGACCGCCGAAGCGCAGCTGCATGAGGCGGCCGGCGCGCTGGTCCTGCCTCGCGCTGTGCTCGCCGATATGCAGCCTGAACTGCGCCGGCGCCTGCTGCAGGCGGCGATCGGGTGGATCGGCGGGGCGCCCTATCCGCCGCGCCGCGACTCGCTGCGGCAATTCATCGACGGGATCCTCGCGGGCGAGACGCGGATGCTGGGCGGCATCATCGCCCTCGGCGGTGAGAGGCTGTGGCTTGCGCGGGAACCCGCCGCCCTGCCGCCGACTTGCCCTGCAGGCCCGGAGGCGGTTTGGGACGGGCGCTGGCGCCTCCACGGGCCGTGGGGAGAGCTGGCCGGCGCGGCGGAGATCGGCGCGCTCGGGGCCGACGGGCTGCGGGCCCGCCCGGACTGGCGCGCGGCGGCTCTACCCCGGCAGGTGGCGCTGGGGCTTCCGGCGCTCTGGCACGACGGGACGCTGCTTGCCGTGCCGCACCTGGACGGGGGCGGCTGGCGGGCCGACACCCCCCGCGACACCTTCGCCGCCTGGTGTCGCGCTCATTGAATGTGACGGGCTAATCTCTATGTTACTCTGCAGGCGATCGTGTTAGGCACTTCGCCCGTGTTCCACGTTTGGGAGGTCCGCTTTGGGCAACGCACGCAACATCGCCTTCTGGCTGGTCCTGTTCCTGCTGATCTTTGCGCTTTTCACCATGTTCAACGGTGACGGCACCTCGATGCAGAGCCGCGAGATGAGCTATTCCGAATTCGTGCAGAACGTGGAGAGCGACGCCGTCAACTCGGTGACCCTCGACGGGGAGCAGGTGACCTTCCGCGGCGCGGACGGACAGGAATATTACACGATCAAGCCCGAGGACGCGCAGGTCACGCAATTGCTGATCGACAACGGCGTCTCCATCCGGGCGGAAAAGCAGGAAGAATCGAGCTTCCAGGGCTTCATCCTCTCGCTCATCCCCTTCCTGCTGCTGATCGGCGTCTGGATCTACTTCATGAACCGGATGCAGGGCGGTGGCCGGGGCGGCGCCATGGGCTTCGGCAAGTCGCGCGCCAAGATGCTGACCGAAAAGCATGGCCGCGTGACCTTCGACGACGTGGCCGGCATCGACGAGGCCAAGGAAGAGCTGGAAGAGATTGTCGAATTCCTGCGCAACCCGCAGAAATTCTCGCGTCTTGGCGGCAAGATCCCGAAAGGCGCGCTGCTGGTGGGCCCTCCGGGCACCGGTAAGACGCTGCTGGCACGCGCCATCGCGGGCGAGGCCGGGGTGCCGTTCTTCACCATCTCGGGCTCCGACTTCGTCGAGATGTTCGTGGGTGTGGGTGCGTCCCGCGTGCGCGACATGTTCGAACAGGCGAAGAAGAACGCGCCCTGCATCGTCTTCATCGACGAGATCGACGCCGTGGGCCGCAACCGCGGCGCCGGCTATGGCGGTGGCAACGACGAGCGCGAACAGACGCTCAACCAGCTGCTGGTCGAGATGGACGGCTTCGAATCGAACGAGGGCGTGATCATCGTCGCGGCGACGAACCGCAAGGACGTGCTGGACCCGGCGCTGCTGCGGCCCGGCCGCTTCGACCGCCAGGTCACCGTGCCCAACCCCGACATCAAGGGCCGCGAGAAGATCCTCGGCGTCCATGCCCGCAAGACCCCGCTGGGCCCCGACGTGGACCTGCGCATCATCGCCCGCGGCACGCCCGGCTTCTCCGGTGCGGACCTCGCCAACCTGGTGAACGAGGCGGCGCTGATGGCCGCCCGCGTGGGCCGGCGCTTCGTCACGATGGAAGATTTCGAGAACGCGAAGGACAAGGTCATGATGGGGGCCGAGCGGCGCTCCATGGTGCTGACGCCCGAGCAGAAGGAAAAGACCGCCTATCACGAGGCCGGACACGCCATCGTCGGCCTGACGCTCCCGCAATGCGACCCGGTCTACAAGGCGACGATCATCCCGCGCGGCGGCGCGCTGGGCATGGTGGTCTCGCTGCCGGAAATCGACCGCCTGAACTGGCACAAGTCCGAGTGCGAGGAAAAGATGGCGATGACCATGGCCGGCAAGGCGGCCGAGATCATCAAGTACGGCGAGCCCAATGTCTCCAACGGTCCCGCGGGCGACATCCAGCAGGCCAGCGCGCTGGCCCGTGCGATGATCATGCGCTGGGGCATGTCCGACAAGGTTGGCAACATCGACTACGCCGAGGCCCATGAGGGCTACCAGGGCAACACCGCCGGCTTCTCGGTCTCCGCTCACACCAAGGAGCTGATCGAGGAAGAGGTGAAGCGCTTCATCCAGGAAGCCTATGAGCGCGCCCGCGACATCCTGACCGAACGGCAGGAAGAGTGGGAGCGCCTGGCCCAGGGGCTGCTGGAATACGAGACGCTCACCGGCGAGGAGATCGAGCGCGTGATCCGCGGCGAGCCGCCCCAGGCCGGGGACGACCAGGGCGGATCGCCGGAGAAGGAGGACAAGCCCTCCGTCACCGCGATCCCCAAGACCAAGCCCAAGCCGAAACCCTCCGGCGGGCTGGAGCCGGAACCCTCCGCATGACACAGGCCGCAACGGCCGATTGGGACCCCGGGACCTATCACAGGTTCCGGGGTCTTCGTTTGCGCCCCGCCATGGACCTGCTGGCGGCGGTGGGGCCGATCGGGGCGCTGCCGGCGGGTGACATCGTCGACCTCGGCTGCGGCAGCGGGGCGGCGGGTCCGGCGCTCGTGACGCCGGGGCGGCGGCTGGTGGGCGTGGACAGCTCCCCGGCCATGCTGGAGGAGGCGCGGGCAGGCGGCTGCCACGACGCGCTGCAACGGGCCGACATCGCCGAATGGCAGGCGGAGGGGCCGGTGGCGCTCCTCTTCTCCAACGCCGCGCTGCACTGGCTGGAGGGGCACGAGGCGCTCCTGCCGCGCCTGGTGGCCCAGCTCGCCCCGGGCGGGGTGCTGGCGGTGCAGGTGCCGGGGCAGAACGCGGCGCCGTCGCACCGGCTCTGGCGCGAACTGGCAGAGCAAATGTTCCCCGGCCGGGTCGCAGGCGACGGGCCGGGCATCCTCGCGCCGGAGGCCTATCACGCGATCCTCGCGCCGCTGGGCGAGGTCAGCCTGTGGGAGACGACCTATTGGCAGGACCTGCCCGCGGTAGAGGAGGATCATCCGGTGCGCCGCTTCACCGAAGCCACCTTCGCCCGGCCTGTCCTGGCCGCCCTAGACGCCGCGGAGACGCAGCGCCTGGTGCGTGCCTACGAGGCGGAGATCGAGCGGCATTATCCTCGCCGTGCCGACGGCTCGGTGTTGTTTCCCTTCCGCCGCGTCTTCTTCTCGCTGCGTCGGGGCGGGGCCAAAGACTTTTGAACCAAAAGTCTTGCAAAAATCTTGGTTCAAGATTTTTCTCTCCGCACCCTGCCGCCGGAGAGCCGCCATGCCCGCCCTTGTCCCGACCGACATCACCGCCCGCATCACCTGGATCGGCCGGGTGGCCGACAGCGCCGCGGACCTGCGCGCCGAGGGGCTAAACGCGGCCGAGCTGACCTTCGGCGGGATCGCCGGGGAATGCCATGGTGGCGAGACGCGCTTGTCCTGCAGCCGGGTCATCGACCTCTACCCGCGCGGGACGGTGATCCGGAACGTGCGCCAGCTCTCCATCCTCTCGGCCGAGGACATGGCGGAAATCGCCGCTGCCATGGAACTGGAGGCGCTGCCGCCCGCCTGGCTCGGCGCCTCGCTGGTGCTGGAGGGGATCGCGGATTTCAGCCATCTCCCCCCGTCCGCGCGGCTGCAGGCCCCGAGCGGCGCGACGCTAACCGTCGACATGCAGAACCTGCCCTGCAACCTGCCGGCCCGCGTGATCGAGCGCGAGCAGCCCGGCCATGGCCGCAGCTTCAAGCGTGCGGCGGAGGGGCGTCGCGGCGTCACGGCCTGGGTTGAACGGGAGGGACGGATCGCCCTGGGTGACCGGCTGCGCCTCTTCCTGCCCGGCCAGCGGGGCTGGCGTGGTATGGAGGTGCCGGCCACGGAGGCGGCAGAAGGCTGACCCCTCGCCGGGGGCCGCAGGCAATCTTGAAAATGTCGGGGGAAGGTAACCGCCGCGGGCGCGCCCGGATCGGAGGGCGCGCCCGCGGTGGCTTGGATCAGATAGAGATCAGCACGAAGCTGGCGAGACCGAGCGCAAAGCCCGCATGGATCATGAAAGTCGCTCCGGACATATGTCCTCTCCTTCAACTGGTTACCGGGATAACGCCGCCTGGGGACAAAAGGTTTCCACAGCCGGCATCTATACCCGGCGTCCCCGGCTCGCGGCCGCGCGACAGGCGGCTGCGGGTTTCCAATGGGCGACCGCGCATCGCCCTCCCGCCGCATCGGGCGGGTCAAATGTCGGATTCGCCGCTCTGCCCGCCTTGGCCTCTCCGTATACACGGGGCAGATTGCGCAGGTGCGCCCCAAGGAGGAGCCCGAAGGATGAGCCACAAGACCGACATCGAGATCGCCCGCGAGGCCAGCAAGAAGCCGATTCAGGAGATCGGCGCGAAGCTGGGCATCCCGAACGAGCACCTGCTGCCCTACGGGCATGACAAGGCCAAGGTCGGCCAGGACTTCATCAACTCCATCCAGGGCAATTCGGACGGCAAGCTGATCCTCGTCACCGCCATCAACCCGACGCCCGCGGGCGAGGGCAAGACGACCACCACGGTGGGCCTGGGCGACGGGCTGAACCGCATCGGGAAGAAGGCGGCGATCTGCATCCGCGAAGCCTCGCTCGGGCCGAATTTCGGCATGAAGGGGGGCGCTGCCGGGGGCGGCTACGCGCAGGTCGTGCCGATGGAGGACATGAACCTCCATTTCACCGGCGATTTCCACGCGATCACCACCGCGCATAACCTGCTGTCGGCGATGATCGACAACCACATCTACTGGGGCAACAGCCTTGGCATCGACCAGCGCCGGGTGGTCTGGCGCCGGGTGCTCGACATGAACGACCGGGCGCTGCGCGACGTGGTGACCTCGCTGGGCGGGGTGGCCAACGGCTATCCCCGGCAGACCGGCTTCGACATCACGGTGGCGTCGGAGGTCATGGCGATCCTCTGCCTCGCCTCCGACCTCGCGGACCTGGAGCGGCGGCTGGGCGACATCATCGTGGCCTATACCCGCGAGAAGGCGCCGATCACCTGCCGCGACATCAAGGCCGACGGCGCGATGACCGTGCTGCTGAAGGACGCGATGCAGCCGAACCTCGTCCAGACGCTCGAGAACAACCCCGCCTTCGTCCATGGCGGCCCCTTCGCCAACATCGCCCATGGCTGCAACTCGGTCATGGCTACGCGGACGGCGCTGAAACTGGCGGATTACGTGGTGACCGAGGCGGGCTTCGGCGCCGACCTGGGGGCCGAGAAGTTCATGAACATCAAGTGCCGCAAGGCCGGGCTGTCGCCGGCGGCGGTGGTGGTCGTGGCCACGGTGCGGGCGATGAAGATGAATGGCGGCGTCGCCAAGGCCGACCTGGGCACCGAGAACGTCGAGGCGGTCAGGGCCGGCTGCGCGAACCTCGGCCGGCATGTCGAGAACGTCAAGAGCTTCGGCGTGCCGGTGGTGGTGGCGATCAACCACTTCGTCACCGATACCGAGGCCGAGGTCGAGGCGGTGAAGGCCTACGTGGCCGAGCAGGGTTCCGAGGCGATCCTCTGCCAGCACTGGGCGAAGGGATCGGAGGGCACCGAGGCGCTGGCCACCCGCGTGGCCGAGATCGCCGATCGGGGCGAATCGCAATTCGCGCCGCTCTATCCCGACGACATGCCGCTCTTCGAGAAGATCGAGACCGTGGCGCGCCGGATCTACCGCGCCGACGAGGTGTTGGTGGATGCCAAGCTGCGCGGCCAGCTGAAGGAATGGGAAGAGGCCGGTTATGGCAACCTGCCGGTCTGCATGGCCAAGACGCAATATTCCTTCACCACCGATCCCGCCCTGCGCGGCGCGCCCACCGGCTTTTCGGTGCCGGTGCGCGAGGTGCGGCTTTCGGCCGGGGCCGGGTTCATCGTGGTGATCTGCGGCGAGATCATGACCATGCCGGGCCTGCCCTCGGTCCCGGCCTCGGAATCCATCCGGCTGAACGCCGCGGGGCAGATCGAGGGGCTGTTCTAGGGGTTTCACCGGGGAGCTTTCCGCGCGGGGCCGCTTGGCGTATGGCCCGGCCAAGGCGCCCGTGGCGGGGGCGGGATGCCTCCGGCGGGGATATTTATGGTCAGAAGAAGCGGGGGCGCGGGATGGCCGGGCCGCCGCGTGAGTGACGGATGCAGGACAAGGAGCGATCCATGACGGCAAGGGTGATCGACGGCAAGGCCTTCGCGGAGAAGGTGCGCGGGCAGGTGGCCGAGGGGGTCGCGGCCCTCAAGGCGGAGCATGGCATCACCCCCGGCCTCGCCGTGGTGCTGGTGGGCGAGGATCCGGCGAGCCAGGTCTACGTGCGCAACAAGGGCCGCCAGACGCTGGAGGCGGGGATGCAGAGCTTCGAGCACAAGCTCGACGTGACCACCTCCGAGGAGGACCTGCTGGCGCTGGTCGAGCAGCTCAACGCCGATCCGGCGGTGCATGGCATCCTGGTGCAGCTTCCGCTGCCGGATCACATCGACAGCGACAAGGTGATCAACAGCATCGACCCGGCGAAGGACGTGGACGGGTTCCACATCTCCAACGTGGGTCTGCTGGGGACCGGGCAGAAATCCATGGTGCCCTGCACCCCGCTGGGCTGCCTGATGATGCTGCGCGAGGAGCTGGGCTCGCTCTCGGGCAAGGACGCGGTGGTGATCGGGCGGTCGAACATCGTCGGCAAGCCGATGGCGCAGCTCCTGCTGGGCGACAGCTGCACCGTGACCATCGCCCATTCGCGGACCAAGGACCTGGCCGGGACCGTGCGGCGCGCCGATATCGTGGTGGCGGCGGTGGGCCGGCCGAACATGGTGCCGGGCGACTGGATCAAGCCGGGGGCCACGGTGATCGACGTGGGCATCAACCGAGTCGACGCGCCGGAGAAGGGCGAGGGCAAGACCCGGCTGGTGGGCGACGTGGATTACGCCAGCGCGGCCGAGGTGGCGGGCGCGATCACGCCGGTGCCGGGCGGGGTGGGGCCGATGACCATCGCCTGCCTGCTGGCCAACACGCTGACCGCCTGCTGCCGCGCCAACAACCTGCCGGAGCCGCAGGGCCTGACCGCCTGAGCGCGGCGTCGAGCCCCGGCGGAGCGGACAGGGGCCGGCTGCGGCCCCGGGGCCCTATCTCGCCTTGTCGAGCCCGTCGCCCTCCCGGGCCCGTGGCGAATGGACGGGGGCGTCCGGCACCTCGGGGGACGACACGAGATCGGCGAGGAACCGGTTCACGTGGCGCAGCCTGCCGGGCGCGAGGCTGAACAGCCGCTTCGTTCCGTCCCGCCGCTGCGTGATCAATCCCGCCGCGCGCAGGGTCTTGAGGTGACGCGAGATCGCCGGCTGCGAGATGTCGAAGGGCGCCGCAAGCTCGCCGGCACTGGCCTCGCCCGCCCGGAGGCGGAGCAGGATGGCGCGCCGGGTCGGATCCGAAAGCGCTTGGAAGGCGGTGTCGAGGTCGGTCATGATCTGTCAGTCATGCTGGTCAGGATGAAACGGGCTGGTCAGGTTGGATCGGGCTCAGGAACGGCCGATGGAAGGGGCGGCGGAGGCGTCGCCGGTGGCGGCCACGTCCTCCGGGGGAACGGGGATCATGGTGCCCTGCAGCAGGGCGACGCTGCGGGTCCTGCCATCCTCCTCCGACGTGACCTCGGCGGTGACAACGACGAGCCGCCGCCCCGCCTTGACCACGCGGGCGCTGGCGACGAGCCGGTCGCCGCGGGCGGGGGCGAGAAGGTTCATCTTGATCTCCGCGGTCAGCACCTCGCTGCCCTCGGGCATCACGCTCAGGGCGGCATAGCCCGCGGCCGTATCCCCGATCGAGAAGCTGAGCCCGGCATGGCCGTAGCCGTGCTGCTGGCGGCAGCTTTCGAGGATGGGTGCCTCGATCCGGGCTTCTCCGTTTCCGGCGGTGACGAGCTGCGCTCCGAGGGTCTGCATCATCGTTTGCCGACCGAAGCTTTCCCGCAAACGCGTTTCGATGTCGCTCATCCGGGCCTCGACGTCAGGTTCAACAATTGGAAGATGTAGGATTAATATTGCAATAGCAATGAAGCAGCGGTTCTTAGGACTTGAATTTTCGATCAAATAGCAACATTGAGTTCCAAGCGGACACGCAAACACTACTTTGCACCGGCAAACATAGTTCCTTGAGTAATAATACAATCATAGCACCGCGGGACATCGCTCGTAACGTTTTCATGAGCCTGGTGTCGCCGCTGACGATTTCGGTCTGGGTGGTCACCACGGTGGCCTGCGTGCTCTCGGGGCCCTTCGGCACCTATGCCAGCCTGTCCTTCGCCGATCGCACCATCTTCTGGCCGACGCTGCTGACGCTGGCGATCCTCGCCGCCTACCTGTCGCGCCTGATCACCATGCTGGTCGTGGGGCCGGGGCGTCGGAGGCTGTTCTACCTCATGCATTGCCTGCTTTCGGCGGCGCTGATCGGGTCCGTGCTGTGGCTGGTCATGATGGCGTTCTACGGCGCCGACCCGGCGCGCGTGCCGCCGCTGTCCCGGCTGGTGCTGACGGCGCTGGCCGTGTCCATCGCGGTCGGCCTCGTGCGGGAGCTGATCCCGGCGCTGCGGGATCCCTTCGGCGCGCTGCTGCGCGAGAGGGAAACGCCGCGGCCCCGGCTGGCCGACCGGCTGGAGGATCCGGAGGCGACGATCATCCGCCTGACCGTGGAGGACCACTTCGTCGACGTGATCTCCGACCGCGGACGCGAGCGGCTGCGCATGCGGTTTTCCGACGCGGTCAACGAGATGGAGCCGATCGAGGGGTTCTGCACCCACCGCTCCCACTGGGTCGCCAGTGCCGCCGTGATGCAGGCGGAGCGGCAGAACGGTCGGTTGTACCTGCGGCTCGACAACGGGGAGAAGGTGCCGGTCAGCCGCAAGTACCGCGAGGACCTCGAGAGCGCGGGCGTGATCGAGCCGCGGGAGGGCGCCAACCGGGGCGAGGCACCGGGAGAGAAGCGGCGCGCCTAGCCCGCGGGGCGTGTCGGCCCCCGGCCCGGGTTCAGGCCTGCGCGCGGGACCGCGGCGGAGCGGCGCGCGGCATAGGGATGGGCAACGCCCGGTGGCCCGTCAGGATCGCCAGCGCCTCGGGGCCCATCAGCTCGGCCAGCACCTTGTCCCGCGCCCGCAGGCCCCCGGTATAGGTGCCGTAGGCCGGCATGATCAGGCGCGACCGGTCCAGCAGGAAGGCGGGGCGCGACACGCCGCGCAGCCCGGCCTTGGGGTGGTAATGGCCCGAAACCTCCGCCTCGGCGCCCGGCGCGGCGATGTGGCGGAAGGTGAGCGGGCCGAGCTGGACCTCACCCTGATGCGCGCCACCAAGGTCGATGGGCCCCGGATCGTGATTGCCCTCGATCCAGGTCCAGGCGCGCCCTGCCTGAAGGCGCAGGATCCATTGCCGCTCTTCCGGGTCGAGCCCGTGCGCCGCCATCGTGTCGTCGAAGGAATCGCCCAGGCAGATCACCTGCCGCGCGCCGGTGCCGTCCATGTCGGCCTCCAGCCGGGCGAGCGTGTCGCGGGTCTCGTAGGGGGGCAGGTGGGCGCCACCGTGGCGGGCATAGCGCAGCGACTTCCCGAGATGCAGGTCGGAGACGCAGAGCATCCGCTCCGCCGGCCACCACAGCGCGCCGGAGGGCAGGGCGTGCAGCTCGGCCCCGTGCAGGGTGAAGCGATAGGCGTTCATGCTCCGTTCCTTGCCTTCGGATCGCGGCTGGCGCAAGGGGGCAGCGACGGCAGGGGGCGCGTCATTGCAGGCCTGCCGCCTGCATCAGGGCCTGCGCCTCTTCCTCCACCAGCCGCTGGCGACCCGCCCCCTCGATCGGCACGCGCCCCATCTCGAGGAAGAGCGGCGCGGCCAGCGGGGTGACATGGGGTGCGCTCACGTGGTCGATGCGCCCCTGCACGCGGGCGCACATCTCGCGAATGCGGTCGAAATCGACGAGGCCGCGCATCGCCTCGGCCCGGGTGATCCGCATCAGCAGGTGATCCGGGTCGTATTTCTGGAGCGTGTCGTAGAGGATGTCGGACGAGAAGGTCGCCTGCCGCCCGGTCTTGCGCGCACCCTGGATGTTGCGCTCGATCAGCCCGGCGATGGTGGCGGAGGCGCGAAAGGTGCGCTTCATCAACGCGTTACCCGCCAGCCAGCGGTCCAGCCCCGCCTCCAGCGTGTCGAGCGAAAACAGCGGTTCGGGGTCGGGCAGGGCCTCCAGCCCCCAGATCAGCGTGGCGTAATCGGTGGCGACGAAGCCCAGCGGGTGCAGCCCCATCTCTTCCATCCGTTTGGTCAGCAGCAGCCCCAGCGTCTGCTGCGCGTTGCGGCCGGCGAAACCGTAGGCGCAGACATGCTGCCGCCCGTCATGGGCAAAGCTTTCCACCAGCAGCCGGTCGGCCCGGGGCAGGGCCGAGATCTCGCGCTGGAGGTGCAGCCAGTCGCGGGTATGGGCGGGCAGCTCGGGCCAGTCCTCGGCGCGGAACATGCGCAGGATGCGTTGCGAGAGCTGGGTGGAGGTGGCGAACTTGGTGCCCATGAAGGTGGCGATCTTGGGCTTGCGGGCCGCATCGCGGCTGACCATCACCGTCATCTCGCGCATGGCGTCGTAGCGCACGATCTGGCCGCCGATGAGGAAGGTATCGCCCGGCTCCAGCGAGGCGGCAAAGCCCTCCTCGATCTCGCCCAGTGGCGCGCCGCCCCGGCCGCGATATTTCACCTTGAGCGTGTCGGTGTCCTGGATCGTGCCGATATTCTGCCGGATCCGCTGGGCCGAACGGGGATCGCGCAGCTCCCACAGCCCGTCGGCGCGCTGCTTCAGCCGCTGCCACTTGTCGTAGGCCCGCAGCGCGTAGCCCCCTGTGGCGCAGAAATCGAGGCAATCGTCGAAGGCCGCCCGCGGCAGGCCCGCGTAGGGCCCGGCGGTCTTGACCTCGTGATAAAGCGCCACCGCGTCGATGGGGCCGGAGCAGGCGGTGATCAGGATCTGCTGGCACAGCACATCAAGCGGCCCGGGCCCCCGCGGATCGCCGTCGAGGTCATGGTCGCGCGCCGCCTCCAGCGCGGCCACGCATTCGATCACCTCGAAGCGGTTGGCGGGCACCAGCAGCGCCTTGGAGGGCGCGTTGTAGCGGTGGTTGGCGCGGCCGATCCGCTGCACCAGCCGCTTGACGTTCTTGGGCGCGCCCACCTGGATCACCAGGTCCACGTCGCCCCAGTCGATCCCCAGATCGAGGCTGCCGGTGCAGACGATGGCGCGCAGGTCGCCGCGCACCATCGCCTCTTCCACCCGGGCGCGCTGGCCGCGGTCGAGCGAGCCGTGGTGGATGCCGATGGGCAGGTCGTCCTCGTTGGCGAGCCAGAGGTTGTGAAAGAAGATCTCTGCCTGCGCCCGCGTGTTGTGGAAGATGAGCGTGGTCTTGTGCCGCTTCACCTGCTCCAGCACCGCCGGGATGGAATAGGCCGCGCCGCCGCCGGACCAGGGCGGCTTTTCCTCGGTGCGCAGCATGGCGATGTCGGGATCGGGGCCGGGATCGGCATGGACCACGTGGCAGGGATCGGGATGGCGCGCCAGCAGGGAGGCCACGGCCTGCGGGTCCTCCACCGTGGCCGACAGGCCGACGCGGCGCAGGTCGGGGCAGAGTGTCTGCAGACGGGCCAGCGCCAGCATGAGCTGATCGCCGCGCTTCGATTCCGCCAGCGCGTGGATCTCGTCCACGATCACCCGGCGCAATCCGCGGAAGATGCGCGGCGCATCCTCGTAGGACGTGAGCAAGGCGAGCGATTCGGGCGTCGTCAGCAGGATATGCGGCGGATCGGCCCGCTGCCGCCGCTTCTGCGTGTAGGAGGTGTCGCCGGTGCGGTCCTCGATGCGGATGGGCAGGCCCATCTCTTCCACCGGGGTGGTGAGGTTGCGGCGGATGTCGGTGGCCAGCGCCTTGAGCGGCGAGACGTAGAGCGTGTGCAGCCCCTCGTGATCGCCCTCGGCCAGTTCCGCCAGCGTGGGCAGGAAGCCCGCCAGCGTCTTGCCCCCGCCGGTCGGCGCGATGAGCAGGAGCGCGCCGTCATCGGCACGCTCCAGCATTTCCTGCTGGTGGGGGTGGATGGTCCAGCCGCGGCCGGCGAACCACGCCGCGAATGGTTCGGGCAGAGTGGGCATGAGGGGGATTTAGGGCGCGCCCCGGTCGCGGCGCAAGGGCCGGGTCAGGAGGCGCTCTTGCGCGCCAGCTCGGCCGAGATCTCGGCGATCTCGCTGGCGAAACGGTCGGGGCCCACGGATTGCGCCTCGTCCGCCCATTGCACGAACCGCTCGAGCAGCGGCACGAAGGTGTCCAGCTCCTCCTGGGTCCAGTCGGACAGGAAATCCCCCATCACCAGGAACTTGAAGCGCCGCACGGCATGGACGATGGCATGGCCGCGGGCGGTCAGCTCCACGATCGTGCGGCGCGCGTCCTGCTGGCTGACGGCGCGCCGGGCGAGGCCCTTGGAAATCAGCTCGCTCACCAGGCGCGAGGCGCGGGACGGGTCGATCCCCAGGCGGGAGGCGATGGTGGAGACCATGGTCTCGTCGGCGTCGCAGCTCGCGAATTCACGCGAGGGTGCCCAGATCGCGATCAGCACGTCGAGCTGGGCGAGGTCGATCTCCGCCCCCAGCCCGAAGGCCCGCAGCGCGGCGGTGCCCAGCTCGCGCTTGTTCGCTCGGCGGCGCCATTGCTGAAGGACCGCATCCACCTCCAGCGCCGAGTCGGTGACCCGGCGTTCGATGCCCGCCGCTTCGAGGAATTCTCCCATGGCAGCGTCGCGCGACTGGCGCTTTTCCGTTTTGCTCTGGTCGCTCATCAGCGAATTTCACCCCACAGGTCTGGCCGGCATTTCCATGCTATTGACACGTATTTGTCAATAGCACATATAGACTTCAAGATCGCGGATGCGCCGCCCGGCCATTTTCGGGGCGGCGCGCGTTTTTGTTCGTTCAAGGGATTAGCACGTGGCGGACCATAGCCCAACGGCCTCCGACGGAATCGATTACGCGCGACTGCGACTCGTCTTCGCAGCGGTATGCTGCGTGCTGTTCCTCGCCTCCATGGGCCAGACCGTCGTGACCACCGCGCTGCCCACCATCGTGGGCGAGCTTGGCGGGCTGGACCAGATCACCTGGGTGATCACCGCCTACCTGCTGGCGGCCACGATCGGCGCGCCGGTCTTCGGCAAGCTGGGCGACCTCTACGGGCGCAAGATCGTGCTGCAAAGCGGGATCGGCGTCTTTCTCACCGGGTCGGTCATCTGCGCCATGGCCGGGAGCCTCGGGATCCTCGTCCTGGGCCGGGCGGTGCAGGGCTTCGGCGGCGGGGGGCTCATCGTGGTGTCGATGGCCACCGTGGCCGATTTCGTGCCGCCCCGGCAGCGCGGCCGGTTCCAGGGCTACCTGGGCGGGGTCTTCGGGCTGTCCACCGTGATCGGACCGCTGGCGGGCGGTTTCGTGGTCGAACATTTCTCGTGGGAATGGATCTTTCTCGCCAACATTCCCATCAGTGCCATCGCCTTCACCGTTCTTGCCGTCGTTCTCGAGTCTCCAGCCCCCAAGGGCAAGCAGGGGCTCGATTATCCGGGCGCGGCGCTACTCGCGGCAGTTCTCTCCCTGGCCGTGATGATCGCAAGCCTCGGCGGCAATACCGTGCCCTGGATCAGCGCGACCATGTTGCTGATGGTCCTGGGCGCGGTGCTCGCGCTGGCGGGTTTCATTGCCGCCGAAGCCCGCTCGCGCGAGCCCATTCTTCCGCTCCCCCTGTTCCGCATCAACAATTTCGTGGTGTCCAACATGGTGGGCTTCATCATCGGCACCGCGATGTTCGGGACGATCACCTTCGTGCCGATGTTCATGCAGGTGGTGAAGGGCATGTCGCCGGGAATGTCCGGCCTGTTCGTCTTTCCGATGATGGTCGGGCTGATCGGCGCCTCGACCGCGTCGGGGCAGATCATGTCGCGCACCGGGCGCTACAAGTTCCTGCCCGTCGGCTCCACTCTGCTGCTGGGGCTCGCGATGACCTGCATGGCGACGGTCGACGCCCACACGCCCAACGCGCTGATCGTGCTTTTCGTCTTCTGCGCCGGGCTCGGCATCGGGCCGGTGATGGGGGTGGGGGTGACCGCGATCCAGAACGCGGTGCCGCTGACCATGGTGGGCATCGGCACCGCCAGCGCCAACATGTTCCGGCTGATCGGCGGCTCCATCGGGACGGCGCTGTTCGGGGCGATCTTCGCCACCGGGCTGGCGCGCGAGCTGGGCTCGGTCGCCGGGCAGCTGGGCGGCATGAACCCGCGCAGCCTGACGGCCCAGGCCATCGCGCAGATGGATCCGGCCACGCAGGAGCTGGTGACCGAGGGCATCGCCGGCGCGCTGCACCCGGTCTTCTGGATCGCGGCGGCCATGGGCTGCATCGCCAGCGCCGTGTCGCTGCTGCTGACCGAGCATCCGCTTCAGGATCGGCTTCCGACCGCCCAGGGAGCGCAGGGCGCCCCGGCGGAATAGCGGGCCCTAGCGCACGATCTCTTCCTCGCGGACGAACATGTTGGCCCAGGCCCGGTCGATGAGCGCGGGCGACATCTGGTAGGGAATCCCCTCGAAATCGCAGATGGAGCGGATCTGGTCGATCAGGAAGACCGGCTGGTAGTTCGCGTAGATGTTGTCGATCGTGGGATACTTGGTGTCCAGCAGGTGGACCAGCGCGGCCTCGTCCAGCGGCACGCCCTTCTTGCGCGCGACCATGGCGAAGATCTTGAGGAAATCCTCCTGTCCGGGGCCGTCGATCTTGATCTTGTAGAAGATCCGGCGCAGCGCCGCCTGGTCGAAGATCTTGTTGGGGTGGAAGTTGGTGGAGAAGATCACCAGCGTGTCGAAGGGCACCTCGAACTTCTCGCCCGATTGCAGGGCGAGGATGTCCTTCGATTCCTCCAGCGGCACGATCCAGCGGTTGATCAGCGCCTGCGGGCTTTCCTCCTGCCGGCCGAGGTCGTCGACGATGAAGATGCCGCCGGTGGATTTCAGCTGCAGCGGCGCCTGGTAGGTCCGCGCGGTGGGGTTGTAGACCAGGTCCAGCATGTCGAGCTTGAGCTCACCGCCGGTGATCACCGTGGGCCGCTCGCAGCGCACGTAGCGCGTGTCGAAGGTCCGGCGGCGGCGCAGCGAGGTCGGATCGTCCAGCTCTTCCTCGGCGGAGGAATGCACGATCGGGTCGTAGACCGTGATCACCTGGCCGGCATATTCGATCGCCCGGGGGACGTAGATCTTGTCGCCCATCGCGTCGCGGATGCCGTTGGAGATCGAGGATTTGCCGTTACCCGGCGGCCCGTACATCAGGATCGACCGGCCCGAGCTGACTGCGGGGCCCAGGTGATCCAGCAGGTCGCTGGGCAGGACGAGATGGCCCATGGCCGAGGTAAGCTGCTGGCGCGTGATCTGGATGTTGCGGACGGACTGCCGCTTGACCTGTTCGCGGTAGACCGACAGCGGCACCGGCATGGGGCCGAAATATTCCGACTGCGCCAGCGCGTCCTGCGCGCGGCCCCTGCCGGCATCGGTCAGCTGGTAGCCCATCTCGTTGCCGGCGGTGGCCGACAGCGTGCCCATGGCCTCGAGGAACAGCTGCGAGCGGGCGATATCCACCAGCTCCTGCGTGACCGGGACCGGCAGGCAGAGGGCGCGCGCGATGTCGGACACCTGGTTGACGTTCTTGCGGTAGATCGTCTTGAGCAGGATATCCCGCATCATCACGATCGAAAGCTGCATGGCTTCGAGCCCCTGCGGCGGGGGCGGCGCCTGCACGGCGGTCGGCGTCTGCATGTTCATTCGCGAGGTCTTCGGTTCCGTGGCTTGGGGTCACTGCCGATGATGCCGCCCGAAACCTGCGTTTTCGTGAAAGCATTGCGGCAATTTCACGGCCCGCCTACGTCGCGAGCCCCAGCAGGAGGTAGAGGCCCAGCGTGCTGCCCAGGGCGAGGCCCATGGGAAAATCCTTCCCCCGGTGCCAGCTTTCCCAATCCGGGGCCAGCCGTGTCAGCCGCGTGCGGCGCACCGCGCGATGCGTGATCACCCCGGCGGCCGAGATAACCGCCAGCAGCATGATCACCAGCCCCGCATCGCCCGGATCGACAAAGGGTACCGCCACGGTGATGAACTTGGCGTCCCCGGCCCCCATCATCCCGAGCGCATTGGCGACCATGCCAAGGATCAGCGCCACCAGTGCCGCCAGCAGCCTCCAGGGATACTCCGACAGCGGCAGGGCGAAGGGGCCGACCAGCAGGAAGACCAGGCCAAGCAGGATCACGGTGCGGTTGTAGATCCGCATCGCGCGCAGGTCGCTCCAGCAGACATACAGGCAGATCGGCAGGACGAAGGGCGCGAACCACAGCGCCTCGGATGGGGTGATCGACGGCGCCATGTCAGCTCAGGCCCATCTCAGTTCACGACGTTGTTTTCCAGCGCGTCGAGCGACCGGACCGCCGCCTCGAAATGTTGCGGATGCGTCTCGATCGCGTCGCGCAGCAGGCCCTTGCCGGTTTCCACGTCGCCCTGCTTGACCGCCGAAAGCCCCAGCGTCTGCAGAAGCTGCGCGCGCTCGATCTGGGTCATCGGCACGATGGGCAGCGTGTAGTCGCGCTGCGCCCCGCGGGCGAGCACCAGGTTGTTCTTGGCGGTGAAAAGGGTGCCGTCCTGCTGGATCGCCTCGGTGAACAGGCGCTCGGCCTCGGCATAATCGCCGCGGGTCAGCTTGGAATAGCCCCAGTTGTTCAGCACGCCCGCCGGCTGGGTGGTCAGGCCCACGGCCGTCTCGTAGAAGCTGTCGGCCTTCTGCCATTCCTTGTTGCTGTCCGCGATCATCGCCTCCAGCCGGTAGCGCTGAAAGGTCTCGTGGGTGGGGGGGATGGAATCCAGGATCTGGTCCGCCTCGTCCCACTGGTTTGCGCGGATCAGGGCGTCGGCCAGCTGTACCTTGTCCTCGGCAGTGCTCTCAGAATGTTCGGTGACCAGGCGCCAGGCGGGCACTGCCTCGGAATAGCGCTTGGCGCGGATCAGCGATTGCGCCAGCCCGCGCCGCAGGTCGATCCGGCTGGGTTTCTCGTCGACGGTGCGGCGGAAATACGAGACCGCCTCGTTCGGGTCGGCGACGGTCAGCATCACGTCGTTGAGGTTGGTCTCGTCCACCACGTTGACATCGGCGAGCTTGCGGTCGACCTCGTTGCCGGACCCACCGCCACAGGCGGACAGCCCAAGACCTGCGCCAAGGCACAGGGACACAAGGATCGGGTGGCGCATGGGATGCGTCCTTTTGCTGCTCTTGCCTCAATCTGTCCGGCGAAGCAGGTAGTCCGAGCTGCCGCGCCGCACCAATCTGTAATCTTGCTCTTGCCCGGCATCATAGTCCGGATCGGCGTTCTTGGCGAGCGCCAGCCGCAGATTGTCGCGAATTGCGTCACTTTCGCCATTATCCAGCGCGTAGGCCTTGTGAAGAACCTGCTCTGCCTCGGCGGTCTTGCCGCGTTCCATCAGCACGACGCCGAGGTTGTTCCAGTCCTCCGGCATGGCATCGTCGCGGCGGGTGGCGCGGCGCAGCAGATCCTCCGCCTGGTTCAGCCGCCCGAGCGCGAGGTTGGCCGAGCCGAGCGCGCTGAGCACCTCGGTGGTGAAGCCGCGGGTGGCGGCGGCCCGGCGATAGGCGTCGAGCGCCAGCTCGTGCTCGCCCGCCGCCATCAGCCGGTGGCCGACCAGCATCCCGTCCACCGCCTCGGCCCGCGTGTCGAGGGCGGGCGCATAGACCCCGTCCGACGCGTCGCGGCCGCCCGGAGAACAGGCGGCCACGGCAAGAAGAAGACCAAGCGAGGCGCCCACCCGACGCATGGAGATCAGTTCCCGAGATTGCCCATCTGCGTGATGCCCACCGCGGAGGGACCCACCAAGATGATGAGCAGCGGCGGCACCGTGAACATCATAGTGGTGAGGGTCATCTTTGTCGGCAGCTTGTTTGCCTTTTCCTCGGCCCGCATGACCCTTTTGTCACGCATCTCGGCGGCATAGACCCGCAGCGCGTCGGCGATCGAGGTGCCGAAGGTCTGCGACTGGACCAGAACGGTGACAAAGCTCGACACGTCCTGCACGCCGGCCCGCGCCGACATGTCGTTCAGCACGGTGGTCTTGTCCTTGCCGGCCTTCATCTCGTGGCTCACCAGCTCGAATTCATCGGCGAGCGCGGGGTAGGAGGCGCGGATTTCCTTGGCGACCCGGATGATCGACTGGTCCATGGACTGGCCCGCCTCGATGCAGACCAGCATCATGTCCAGCGCGTCGGGAAACCCGTCCTGGATCTCTTCCTTGCGCTCTTCCACCCTGCGGGTGATCCAGTATTTCGGCAACATGTAGCCCGCCGCGCCGGGGCCCAGGACATACATGATCATCTGCTGGGTCGAAGTCTGCGTCTGGTCCAGCGCGAAGAGGTAATAGCCCAAGCCCGCGATCAGCAGGCCCATGCCGAGGGCGAATTGCGCGAAGTAATAGTACCGCACCGCGTCCCGGCCGCGATAGCCGGCCTGGAGCAGCTTCATCTTGATCGCCGAGAGTTCCTTTTCGTCCTTGGGCTCGAGGAACTTCTTGTAGCGGTCCAGCCGCTCGCTGGCCCCGGATTGCCGCAGCTTGGCGCCTTTCTCGTCGCGGGGCAGGGCCTGGCTCTGCTTGAGCTTGGTCAGCGGGTCCTCGCGCCGGTTGGCAAACACCGGCACCGCGAGCAGGCCGAAGAACAGCGCCAGCACGACCACCGCGATCAGCGGACCCTTGGGCCCCAGCGTGGTGACCAGCATGTCGATGATGATGTCCATGGCGCGTCCTCAGACCTTGATGTTCACGAGCAGCCGCATGACGAAGAGGTTCACCGCGAGAAAGATGCCGACGATGAAACAGGCGGGCACGAACCAGGGGTGATCCAGCACCTCGTCGTAGTAATGCGGGTCCATGACGTTGATCGCGATCAGCGCCACGATGGGGAAGGCGGACAGAAACTTGCCCGACCATTGCGCCTCGGCGGTGATCGCCTTCACGCGCCGGAACAGGCGGAAGCGGGCGCGGATCACCTTGGCCAGACCCATCAGGATCTCGGCGAGGTTGCCGCCCGATTGCTGCTGGATGGTGACCGCCACGGCGAGAAAGCGCAGATCCTGCATGTCCAGCCGTTCCGCCATGTGCTTGAGCGCCTCGCCCAGGTCCCGGCCATAGGCGGCCTCGTCCGCGATCACACCGAACTCGGTCGCTAGCGGATCCTGGATTTCCTTCGACACGATGGAGATGGCGGAGGAGAACGGGTGCCCGACGCGCAGCGACCGCACCATCAGCTCCACCGCGTCGGGAAGCTGTTCCTCGATCATCGCCAGCCGCTTGTTGGCCTTGTGGTTGATCCAGACATAGACCCCGCCGATGCCGATCCCGACAGAGGCGACCAGCCGGATCGGCGCCGCGGTTTCCGTGCCGACTGTCAGCCCGACGAAGGCCATGAGCGACACCAGCCCCATGATCATGATCAGCTGGTTCGGGGTGAAGGCGATGGCCCCCTTCTGCGCCTTGTCGGCCAGTAGGGAATACAGCGGGATGGAGCGCGAGCGCATGTGCTGGTCCATCTCCTTGCGGAGCTTCTCCAGCACCTCCTCGCGCCGCGCGCCCTTCTCGATCATCTGCAGCCGGCGGTTCACCCGGCTGTTGAGCCGGATCGACTTGCCGAAGAGCACCAGGTAGATGCCTTCGACCAGCACCAGAACGCCGACGAAGATCAGCCCGTAGATCAGCGGTTCCGCGGATATGGTCATGGGGGTTACTCCGCCGCCATGGGTTCGAAGATCGTCGCCGGCAGGTCGTAGCCCCACATCCGGAAACGTTCCGAGAAATGCGACCGCACGCCGGTCGCGGTGAAGTGGCCGATGATCTTGTTCTCCGGCGTCAGGCCGACGCGCTGGAAGCGGAAGATCTCCTGCATGGAGATCACGTCGCCCTCCATCCCCGTCACCTCGGTCACCGAGGTCATGCGGCGCGAGCCGTCCTGCAGGCGGCTGGCCTGCACGATCAGGTGGACAGCCGAGGCGATCTGCGAGCGCACCGCCTTGAGCGGCATCTCGATCCCGGCCATGGCGATCATGTTCTCCAGCCGGCTCACCGCATCGCGGGAAGAGTTGGCGTGGATCGTGGTCATCGACCCGTCATGGCCGGTGTTCATGGCCTGCAGCATGTCGATGACCTCTTCGCCACGCGTCTCGCCGACGATGATGCGGTCGGGGCGCATCCGCAGGGCGTTGCGCAGGCAGTCGCGCGGGGTGACCGCGCCGCGGCCCTCGACGTTGGGCGGGCGGCTTTCCATCCGGCCCACATGGGTCTGCTGCAGCTGAAGTTCCGCGGTGTCCTCGATGGTGAGGATGCGTTCCGAGTTGTCGATGAAGGACGACAGCGCGTTGAGCGTCGTGGTCTTCCCCGAGCCCGTCCCGCCCGAGACGATGACGTTGAGCCGGGTGGCCACCGCGGCCTGGAGATAGGCGGCCATCTCTTCGGAGAAGGCGCCGAAATTCACCAGGTCGTCGATGCCCAGCTTGTCCTTCTTGAACTTCCGGATGGAGACGAGGCTGCCGTCCACCGCGATCGGCGGGACCATGGCGTTGAAGCGCGACCCGTCGGCCAGCCGCGCATCGACATAGGGGTTCGATTCGTCCACCCGCCGGCCCACGGCCGAAACGATCTTGTCGATGATCCGCAGCAGGTGGCGTTCATCCTTGAAGGTCACGTCGCTGAGCTGCAGCCGGCCATTGCGCTCGATGAAGATCTGCTGCGGGCCGTTCACCAGGATGTCCGAGACGGTGTCGTCCTTCAGCAGCGGCTCCAGCGGGCCCAGGCCGCGCACCTCGTCGTAGAGCTCCTGGCTCATCGTCTGCCGGTCTTCGCGGTTCAGGACGATGCCCTTTTCCTGCAGCACCTCGGCGGCGATCGAGTTGATCTCAGTCCGCAGGTCCTGCTCGGAGGCGTGCTCCAGCGCGGCGAGGTTCAGGTTGTCCAGCAGGGCCCGGTGCAGGTCGAGCTTGATCTCGCCCAGCCGCTCCTTGCGCTTGCGCTCCTTGTCCACCGCGACCACCTCGGCCGGCTGGGTGACCGGCATCGGCTTGCGCAGGACGGCGGGCCGGTTCTCGGCCGCCTTCTGCGCCGGCTCCTCGGTGGGCCGGGGGGCGGGGCGGGCCTTGCCCTGCCGTGCAGGATCGCCGGGCTTCTTGTAGCGGGAAAACATGCGCGGGACTCCTTACGCCGCCTGGCCCTCGGACTGACCGAGTTCGTTGAGTTGCCGCGCCAGGCGGTTCAGCTCCTTACGGAGCGGATTCTTCGCGGCCGAGGTAGCCAGCGGCAGGCCGTGATCGCCGCCCTGCGTCACCTGCTTGCCGCCATCGGGCAGCAGCAGGTCGATGGAGATGCCAAGGCTTTCGGCCATCCGCTTGACCCGGCTCTTGCCGTTGAGGTCGGTAAAGCGCGGCGCCCGGTTCAGGGCAAAGCGCAGCTTTTCGAAGGGCAGGTCCTCCGATTGCAGCGCGCGCTTGAGCCGCAGCGCGTTCTGGGCCGAGCGCATGTCGAGCTCTATCAGCGCAAAGTAGATATGCGCGGCGTTCAGCACCGTTTCGGTCCACTGCACCACGGTGGTGGGCATGTCGACGATGACATAGTCGAAATGGTTGGAGGCCAGCGACAACAGACGCTCCACGTCCTGCGGCCCGAGGAAATCGAGCGGCAGCACATCCGCCGGCGCGGTCAGCACCTGCAGCTTCTGTTCGTAGGACAGCAGCGCCTGGCCGAAGCTTTCGTCATCGGTGCTTTCGGTGTCGGAGAGCATCTCGAACACCGCGTCGCGCCGGGGCAGGTCCAGGTAGGTGGCCGCGGTGCCGAATTGCAGGTCGAGGTCCAGCAGGCAGATGCGCGGCTGCTGGTCCTTGCTGATATTGGCCAGTTCCCAGGCGAGGTTCACCGCGAAGGTGGTGGCGCCGACGCCCCCGGCCAGGCCGTGGACCGCGATGATCGCGCCGTCCCGCCGGGCGCCCTTGGCCAGCGGGTTGACCGTCTGTGCCGCCTGCACCGCGGCCGGGTCGGGCGCGGCGGGCTTGCGCAGCCGCGAGATGGCGGCCTCCAGCTCGTTCTCGGGCAGGGGGTAGGGGACGAATTCGTCCGCCCCGTTGCGCAGAAGCTGGTGCAGCGCGGCGGTCGACACGTCCTCGGCGATCAGGATGACCTTGACGCTCTTGCCCTTGGCGGCGGTGATCAGGTCCATCAGCACGGCGAGGTCGTCTTCGTCGCTTTCGTCGATGGCGATGGCGACGAATTCCAGCTCTTCCGCCTCGGGCTGGCCAAGGAAGGCCAGGGCCTCGGAAAAGCCGAGGTCTCCCCAGCCGTCGCCAAGCGCCGCTTCCATGTCCTCGATCAGAAGGTCGAAATTCTGGATGTCCCGACTGATCGTGCAGGCCACGATGGGGCTCGCCTCGGTCGTCGTCGTCACGCTACTCGCCATCCTGTTACACCCTGTGTAGTACAAACGTGCGGAGACGGATCCCGGAATGGGCTTTCTGCCCAATCGCCCGACTCCGCGTTTCCGCGGTCGCCCGCGCCGACTCAGGAGTCGGACGCACCACTCTCAGGTCATGGAAACTGGCCGAGGATCTGGGCGATAATGGGGCCGGATTGTTCAAATTGTTGGGTATCGGGGAACGATCGCGCGAGGTGGCGCGGATTGATCCCGCCCGGAGGCGCGCCAGAGGACGCGCATGGCGGTGCAGTCGGGCCGGCGGCTATTCCTCGCCGGTGCCCACCGTCATCCCGGTCAGCTGGCTGGGAGGCTCGGCGCTTGCCACGTATTCGCGGTAGATCACCTGGGCATACTTGCCGTCCAGCACCGTCGGGTGCGACCGCACGAAGCCCGACACCTCGGTCACCGTGCGGCGGTTGCGCCGCTCACGGCCCTCGGTCACGACCAGCGGCTGCGTTTCGCCGAAGGAGGCCAGGGCCTCCAGCCGCGCCCGCGAAATCCCCAGCGTGCTGAGATAGCCCACGACCGCCTGGGCCCGGCGCAGGCCCAGCCGCTTGTTGTAGGTCTGCGGGCCCACGAGGTCGGTATGCCCGTAGACGCGGAACCGCACCTCGGGGAATTGCCGGATCCACTGCGCCTGCTCGCGCAGCACCGCCCGGGCATTGCTGTCGAGCACCGCGCTGTCGAAGGCGAAGTTGACCATGCTGGGCACTTCCCGCGCGAAGCGATGGGCGAGGTCCAGCGTGTACTGCTTTTCGCCCGACATGATCATGGTGTTGTTGATGGTCGCGGTGCCGAAGGTGCCGCCCTCGACGCCCGCGCCCGCCTCGCGGTAAAAGGCGGTCTGCGTCGGATCTTCCGCCGAACAGGCGGTCAGGACCGAAAGTCCCGCGACAGCTGCGTATTTCCACATCGCCCGGGTCTCCCGCCTCAATCCATCACGTAGCCGTAGGAGCCGCTGAAATCCTGCTTCGCCACCTCGCCGGCGGCGCCGCTGCGCGGTGTGCGGCCCGAGCCGGCGATCTTGCCGTTGAGGAACAGGTCCTTCTCGGTCGGGGGATGCACGCGATCGGTGGGCAGGGCCAGCGCCTCGCCCCGCGTCGGCGTCACCAGGTGCGGCGTGACGATGATGACCAGCTCCGATTGCTCGCGCTGGTACTCGGCGCTGCGGAACAGCGCGCCCAGGATCGGCACGTCGCCCAGCCAGGGCACCTGGCCGTTCACGTCGCGGAAATCGTCCTGCAGCAGCCCGGCAATGGCAAAGCTCTCGCCGTCGCGCATCTCCACCGTGGTGGAGGTCTCGCGCCGGGAAAAGGCGTCGATCCGGAAGGTGCCGTTGTCGAAGCCGTTGGCGCTGTCGATCGCCGAGACGGCGGCGGCAAGCTCGAGGTTGATGAGGTCGCCGTCCACCACCCGCGGGACAAAGTTCAGCTCCACGCCGAAGGGCTTGAACTCCACCGTGATGGAGCCGCCGTCCTGCGCGACGGGCACCGGATACTCGCCCCCGGCAAGGAACTTGGCCTCCTGCCCCGAAAGGGCGGTGAGGTTCGGTTCCGCCAGCGTGCGCACGACGCCCTTGGATTCCAGTGCTTCCAGCAGCACGGCCACCTCGACCGCGCCGGCATTGAAGCCGAAGGTGATGGCGCCCTCGGAATTCGTCGAACTCAGCGCGCCGCCCAGGACCGAGCTCTGCCCGCTGGTGGTCGCCCCGTCGCCGGAGCCGGCCTTGACGCCCACGCCGCCGCCGAACAGGTCGCCGCCAAGCGCCACGGAGCTTTGCAGGGACTTGGCGACGGAGCGCCGCATCTCTGCGAAGCGGACCTTGAGCATGACCTGCTGCACGCCACCCACGCTCATCAGGTTGGAGACCCGTTCCGGCGCGTAGCGCTCCGCGAGGTCGAGCGCGCGCTGCAGTTTCTGGCTGGAGGAGGCGACACCCGACAGCACGATGCCGTCATTCGCGGTGCGGACCTCGATCTTCTCGCCGGGCAGGATCTGGCGCAGCCGTTCCTTGAACTCGGAGATGTCGGCGGCCACGCGCACGTCCACGTTGGTGATCAGCCGGCCGGCGCCGTCCAGGATGGTCAGCGTGGTCAGGCCCGGCGACTTGCCGAGGACATAGATCGTCCGGTCGGACAGCGAGGAAATGTCGGCGATGGCGGGGTTCGCGATCGAGAGTTCGGCGAAGGGCACGTCGCTTTCCACCACCACGGCGCGGTTCATCGGCACGTTGAGCGTGGATTGCGCGCCCTGCCGCACGACCCGGAGCGTATCCGCCTGGGCAGGGCCGGACAGCAACGGCGCCGCCGCAAGGGCAAGCGCGGCGATCGTCGCCCTCAGGATCCTGTCGATTGTCATGTGACCTGCCCTTTCGATCACGCCTCGATCGCGGGTCTTTTCGCCCGCATTTTGCCGTGACTGTGCGGCAGTTTGAATTTTTTTGCAAGAATCATGGGCTTTGCGCCCGGTCTTGATGTGGAGAACCGGCAACATGGCAGGTTCTCCACGGCCGCAGGCCCGACCGGCACCCCGAGGGCGGCGCCGGTCAAGCCATTGGATTCACGTTCAGTTCGTGCAGGGAATGGCGATCTCCACCACTTCCGACCCGCGGCGGGTGCGGATGGTGCAGACTTCTTTCTTCTTCGGCTCCGGCGGAGGGGGCGCGACGGTCTGCTCGGCCCGGCCCAGCATGGCGCGCTGATCCACCTCGATCGCCTCGGCCACCGTCTCGTCGCTGTTGCCGACCAGGGACAGGCTCAGGTCCCCGGTGGATTGCGCCTGGGCGAGGGTGGCGACCTGCTGCGGCGTGGCCGCGACGGTCACCGTGCGGGCGACATTGGTTTCCGTGGTGTCGCTGTCGGCGGTCTGGTCCACCGCGATGAGCTGCACGCCCGGCTCGATCAGCTTGGTCAGATCTCCACCGGAGGCCTCGGTGCGGCCGGTCCAGTAGACATCCACCCGGTCGCCCGGCCGCAGGAAGCCCGACACGCCCGAGGTCACGTCCACGCGGATGGTGAAGGCGCGCATCCCGCGCTCCAGCCGCGAGGTCAGGCCGGCATCCTCTCCGGGTTCGGTTACCTTGATCTGCATGATGGCCTCGTCCTTTTCCATCGCGCGCAGCACGATGCGGGGACGCTTGGTGTCGTCGAACAGGTCCTCGGCCGAGGTGAAGGTGCCTTCGGGAACCGCGTTCTGGGGCCACTTCACCTGCCGCACGGAATCGCGCGTCAGCAGGTCGCCGTATTTCAGTGCCTTGCCGGCGACGAAGACGCCGACCGTGGGAATCGCCTGGGCGCTGCCCTGGCGGGCCTTGGCCAGTTCGACCTGGTAGGCCCCGATATAGGTCTTGGCCATGTAGACCGCGAAGCCGGCGATCCCGAGCCCGAGAACCAGCACCAATCCGAAGATCAGCCGCATCTTGTCACCTCTCACTTGCGCGGACGGCCCCGGCGCATGATGCGGGGCCCGTTATCCTCAGTGGCAGCCTGTCAAAGCATTGTGGCCAAAGCAGGGACACTTGTTGGGGTTTGTGGGACATGTTTCCGAAACGCGATCACTCTCGCGTGACGGCCTCGACCCCGTCTTCGGGGCGGAAAGGCAGGGGGGCCGCACCCTTCGGCCGGCCCCCGCGCGCATCTCTGGTCTGGTCCCGGACCCGACCGGCGTCAGTTTCCGCCGTCGCCGGTAAAGTCGTTTTGCCCGGCGATCGCGCCGCCCGCCGCTTCCATCAGGTCGTTCGAGTTGTCCTCGATCGCCCAGAAGGAGACTGCGGAAAAGCCGACGACGGCGGCGGTGATCACCACCCAGTCGACGGTGACCGCCCCGGTTTCGTCCGTGAAGAAGCTGTTCAGAAAGCTGGACATGTTGAACTCCGGAAGCACGGGTGGAGCTGAAGAATGGCGGCCGGCCGAAGGTCGCGATCAGGCGAAGGACGGCCGGCGCGTCATGATCTTAGCCGTCGGCGAAGTCGTTCTGGCTGCCGACCGCGGTGCCCGCCGCTTCGATCAGCGTCGTGGCGTTTGTTTCGATCGCCGAGTAGGCGGCGATGGCAAGGCCGACGATGGGAGCGGTCTGCACAACCCAGTCCACGGTCACTGCGCCGTCTTCGTCGCAGAAAAATCTACCGAGGTGCTTGGTCATGACTGTCTCACTTCACTCATCGTCAGGCGCGGAGGGGCCGACCCGGCGCTACGCCGGGCCGACGCGAGGGAACTCCGCTTACGGGGTGCCGGAGGAGAAGTCGTTCTCGCCAGCGACCGCGGTGCCCGCGGCTTCGATCAGGGTGGTGGCGTTGGTTTCGATCGCCGAATATGCGGCGATGGCCAGACCCACGACGGCTGCGGTCAGGACGACCCAGTCGACGGTCACGGCGCCATCTTCGGCCTTGCAGAAATTCTTGATGAACTTGGTCATTGTTTCGGTCTCCGTAGGATCAGTCTTCGATGTCGGTACCTCACCGGATTTCGACAGCCTGCCTCTCAACTCAGACCTCGCCCGCTTCGGTATGGCCCCCATATGGCCAGCGGATTGGGGCAGGAGTTTGACGGGATTGGACCGTTTTTGCATCGGATCGGCGCGGGGTTGGATCGTTCAAGTCCTTGTCCTCGCGATATAAAATCTGAAATCGTGACGCGAATACGCAGGCCGGAGCCGTGTCCGGCCGGTCACGGAGCCGAGAATCCCGTCCCCGTGGGAGGAGATTCAGCGCGGATTGCGCTATCCTGCCCGCGCAACGACAGGCGCCGCAGGGCGCGGAGGCAGTATGGCAGGCAGGATCACCCCTCTGTTCGCGGGGCTCTTGGCATTCGGGCTGGCAGCCGCCGGCGCCGGGGCCGAATCGCCGCCGCCCTTCCCGGATTTCCAGGCCAAGCGCGTCACCCCGCCCAAGCCCGGCACCTCGAAGCGCATCACCGTCCAGATCACCGCCCCGCCGCCCGCGCCCAAGCCGTCGCCCGGCAAGAGCGGCAAGGCGGAGGAGAGTGCCGTCGCTGCGGTGGCGATGCCCGCGACGCGCTACGGCTGGTTCTGGGACACGATCTCTCCCGAGCTGGCGGCGACCGGCCCGGGGCGACTGGAGCCCGCCCTGACGCGGCTGGGCCGCCCGCCGGAGGGGCAGGGGGTACAGGCGCCGCGGCTGCAGCAGCTGCAGGCCATCGTCTCGGCGCAGGGCAAGGACATCCTGCGCGCCACGGTGGGCACCGAGGTCTCCCCGGCGCTGGTGCTCGCGGTGATCGCGGTGGAAAGCGGCGGGCGTGCCGACGCGGTCAGCGGGGCGGGGGCCGAGGGGCTGATGCAGCTGATGCCGGCCACCGCGACGCGGTTCGGGGTCACCGACAGCTTCGCCGCGCCCCAGAACATCAGCGGCGGGGTCAGGTACCTCGACTGGCTGCTCAAGCGCTTTGACCGGGACCCGATCCTCGCGCTGGCGGGCTACAATGCGGGCGAGAACTCCATCACCGCCCATGACGGCGTGCCGCCCTTTGCGGAGACGCGGGATTACGTGCCAAAGGTGCTGGCGGCCTACGCGGTGGCGCGCGACATGTGCCTCACGCCGCCCGTCCTGCTGAGTGACGGCTGCGTCTTCCGGTTCAACTGAGGGCGGCGCGGACCGGGCCCATAGGCCGGCCCGCGCGCCGGATCAGTTGACGATCGTCGCCTCGGTCTTCTCGCGGATCTCGTCCTCGGTCACGCCCTCGGCGCATTCGACGATCTCCAGCCCGCCCTCGACCACGTCCAGGACGCCGAGATTGGTGATGATCCGGTTGACGACACCGGTGCCGGTCAGCGGCAGCGTGCATTCCTTGAGCAGCTTGGGCTCGCCGGCCTTGTTGGTGTGGTCCATCACCACGATGACCCGCTTCACGCCGGCCACGAGGTCCATGGCGCCGCCCATGCCCTTCACCAGCTTGCCGGGAATCATCCAGTTCGCCAGGTCGCCGTTCTCGGCCACTTCCATGGCGCCGAGGATGGCCATGGCGATCTTGCCGCCGCGGATCATCCCGAAGGAGGTGGCGCTGTCGAAATAGGAGGTGTGCGGCAGCTCGGTGATGGTCTGCTTGCCGGCATTGATGAGGTCGGGATCCTCCTGCCCCTCGACGGGGAAGGGGCCCATGCCCAGCATGCCGTTCTCCGATTGCAGGGTCACCTGCACGCCCTCGGGGATGTAGTTCGACACCAGCGTCGGAATGCCGATGCCGAGGTTGACGTACATCCCGTCCTCAAGCTCCTGGGCCGCGCGTGCGGCCATCTGGTCACGATCCCAAGCCATTGGGTCCTCCTGTCCTAAACCTGATCGGCGAGCTGCGGCAGGTCGAGCGTCACAACCGTGCCGTTCGCCCCGCGCATCACCGCCACCTTGCCCTGAAGTTGCTGGATCAGCCCCTGTATCACGCGCCCGCCCACGCTGGACGTGTCGGGCCATTCCGCGCCTTCATCCATGCCGACGCCATCGTCGCTGACGATCACCCGTGCCCCGTCCCCGGTGAGCCGCGTCATCCGCAGCTCGATCAGGCCGGTTTCGCGCCCGATGAAGGCATGTTTGAGCGCGTTGGTCAGCACCTCGGAGATCACCAGCCCCACGTTGACGGCGGTATCGGTGCTGACCTGCACGTCGTCCACCGACACGTTCATCCGGATCCCGGCGCGGCCGTCGAACTGCTGCAGCGCCGAGACCAGCCGCGACAGGTAGGCGCCCAGCGACACCGTGTCCATGTTGCGCGACAGCTCGGGGTTCGACATCTCCTCGTAGAGGACCTGCAGCGCCTCCACCCGGCGCGACAGCACCTCGAACTGGTCCCGGGCGCCGACCGCGTCGCGTTCGTGCATCCGGATCAGGCCGACGATCAGCGCCAGGTGGTTCTTGACCCGGTGCTGAACCTCGCGCATCTCGTGGGTGATCGCGTTGGGCGACATCGACGTGTCGCGCTTGTCCAGCGGCCGCTGGATGCCGAGAAAGTAGCGCGGTGCCCCGCCCGGCCCGAAGATCGGCGAGATCATCAGCCGGTTGACGAAGCTCTTGCCGTTCGCCTTGTAGTTCAGCAGGTCGACCGTCACGTCGCGGACATTCGCCACCGCCTCGCGGATGCGGTTCACGTCGTCCGGATCCGTCTCCTCGCCCTGCAGGAACCGGCAGTTGCGCCCGACCGCCATGTTGGCGGCATAGCCCGTCGTCGCCTCGAAGGCGCGATTGACATAGACGATCGGGTGATCCTCCGCATGCGGATCGGTGATCACCATGGAGACGTTCGAGCTGTTGAACAGCCGAAACGCCTCCTGGTCGGAGATCGACTGGCTGGGAACCTGGTCTTGGCTGCCGATCACCATTGTCACGCCGCCGGACGGGTCGTGCGTTTCTCGATGCGTTTCTCGTGCTCGCCCTGGATCAGGCGGTTCACGTAGATGCCGGGCAGGTGGATGTGGTCGGGGTCCAGTTCGCCCGGTTCCACGATTTCCTCGACTTCCATCACGCAGACCTTGCCGCACATGGCGGCCGGCGGATTGAAGTTGCGCGCGGTCTTGCGGAAGATGCAGTTGCCGGTCGTGTCGGCCTTCCACGCCTTGACGATGGCGAGGTCGGCAAAGATCCCTTCCTCGAGGATGTAATGCTCCCCGTTGAAGACCTTGACCTCCTTGCCGTCGGCGATCTGGGTGCCGTAGCCGGTCTTGGTGTAGAAGCCCGCGATGCCGGCGCCACCGGCGCGCATGCGTTCCGCCAGCGTGCCCTGCGGGTTGAATTCCAGCTCCAGCTCGCCCGAGAGGTACTGCCGCATGAACTCGGCATTCTCGCCCACGTAAGACGACATCATCTTCTTGATCTGCTTGGAGCTGAGCAGCACGCCCAGCCCGAAATCGTCGATGCCGCAATTGTTGGAGGCGATGGTGATGTCCTTGGTCCCGGCCTGCCTGATCGCGTCGATCAGCAGCTCGGGGATCCCGCAAAGACCGAAACCGCCGGCGGCGATGGTCATGCCGTCGAACAGCAGACCATCGAGTGCCTCGGCGGCGGAACCATAGACTTTCTTCATGGGCTCTCCCCCTGTCACATCGTTCCTGCCGTATGTGACGGCCCGGGGGCGCAAAGTCAACGCGGTGCCCGGGCGGGGGGCGGAGCCGGCGCGCCGGTGCCGCAGGGGCCCGGCGTCACTCCTTCTTGGTGGCGGCGCTTTTCTTCGCGGTGCTGGCGGATTTCGCCGGGGCCTTTTTCGCAGTGGTCTTCTTGGCCGCGGTGGATTTCTTCGCGGTCGTCTTGGTGGCAGTCTTGGCCGCGGCCTTCTTGGCGGGCGCTTTCTTCTTGCCGCCCTTCTTGGCCGCCTTCTCGGCGATCAGTTCCACCGCCATGTCCATGGTCACATCCGCCGGATCCGTGTCCTTGGGCAGCGTCGCGTTGACCTTTTCCCACTTCACGTAAGGCCCGTAGCGGCCGTCCATGACATTGACCGGCCCGCCGCTTTCGGGATGTTCGCCCAGCTCCTTGAGGGGCTTCGCCGCCGCACGGCCCTGCCCGCGAGAGGCGGCTTTCTTGGCCAGCTCCTCCACCGCGCGGTTCATGCCGATGGTAAAGACCTCGTCCACCTCCTTGAGGTTGGCATAGAGGCGCCCGTGCTTGACGTAAGGCCCGTAGCGGCCGATCCCCGCCTCGATCATCTCGCCGTCATCGGGGTGGGGGCCCACCTCGCGCGGCAGCGACAGCAGGGTCAGCGCCTTTTCCAGGTCCATGTCGTCCGGCGACCAGCCCTTGGGCAGGGAGGCGCGCGGCGGCTTCTTGTTCTCCTCGGTCACCTCGCCGCGCTGGACATAGGGCCCGAACCGGCCCGAGCGGAGCGAGATCTCGTCGCCTTGATCCTCGCCCAGCACACGGTCGCCCTGTTCCGCGGCATCGCCGCCGATGGGCCGGGTATAGCGGCATTCGGGGTAGTTGGAGCAGCCGACGAAGCCGCCCGAGCGCGAGGTCTTTAGGTGCAGCTTGCCCTCGCCGCAGAGCGGGCAGATGCGCGGATCGCTCCCGTCTTCCTTGGGCGGGTAGAGCTGCGGCGCCAGCGCGTCGTCCAGCACGTCCAGCACCTCGGCGATGCGCAGCTCGGACGTCTCGGCGATGGCGGCGGAGAAGTCGCGCCAGAAACGGGCCAGCAGATCCTTCCAGTCGCGGTCGCCGGCGCTGACCTGGTCAAGCTCCTCCTCCAGCTCGGCGGTGAACTCGTAGCCCACGTAGCGGCGGAAGAAGTTCAGCAGGAAGATGGTGACGATCCGGCCCTTGTCCTCGGGGAAGAGGCGGTTCTTGTCCTTGCGGACATATTCCCGCTCCTGGATCGTGGTGACTATCGAGGCATAGGTGGAGGGCCGGCCGATGCCCAGCTCTTCCATCTTCTTGACCAGCGTCGCCTCGGTGTAGCGCGGCGGCGGCTGGGTGAAGTGCTGCTCGGGCGTGACGCCCTTCTTCTCGGCCTTCTCGCCCTCGTGGACCTGCGGCAGGCGCTTGTCGTCATCCTCCGCCGCGGCATCGTCGTCGCGGCCTTCCTCGTAGACCTTGAGGAAGCCGTCGAACAGAACGACCTGGCCGTTCGCGCGCAGCTCCACCTGCTGGTCGCGCGAGCCGACGGTCACCACCGTGCGCTCAAGCCGCGCGCCCTCCATCTGGCAGGCGAGCGTGCGCTTCCAGATCAGGTCGTAGAGCTTGCGCTGGTCGGCATCCTGCAGCTTGAGCGCGGCGGCATCCTTGGTCATCTCGGTGGGCCGGATGCACTCGTGCGCTTCCTGCGCGTTCTTGGCCTTGTTCTTGTAGATGCGCGGGCTGGAGGGGACGTATTCCGCGCCGTAACGCTCCTTGATCGCGTCGCGGGCGGCCTGCACCGCCTCGGGCGCCATGTCGATGCCGTCGGTCCGCATGTAGGTGATGTGCCCGGCCTCGTAGAGCCGCTGCGCCGCCGCCATGGTCTGGCGCGCGCCCATGCCGAACTTGCGGCTCGCCTCCTGCTGCAGCGTGGAGGTCATGAAGGGGGCGGAGGGGTTGCGCGAGGCGGGCTTGGCCTCGACCGAGGTGACGGTCAGGTCGCGCGAGGTGATGGCCTGCACGGCCATTTCCGCCTGCGTCTGGTTCTCGATGTCGTAGCGGTCGAGCTTCTTGCCCGCCAGTACGGTGAGCCGCGCCTCGTATTCCTGCCCGCGGGGGGTGGAGAGCAGGGCCTTGACCGACCAGTATTCGCGCGCCCGGAACGCCTCGATCTCCATCTCGCGCTCGACGATGAGACGCAGGCAGACCGATTGCACCCGGCCGGCCGAGCGGGCGCCGGGCAGCTTGCGCCAGAGCACGGGGCTCAGGTTGAAGCCCACGAGGTAGTCGAGCGCGCGGCGGGCGAGATAGGCCTCCACCAGCGGCGCGTCGACGTCGCGTGGATTCTGCATCGCCTCGGTCACGGCGTTCTTCGTGATGGCGTTGAAGACGACGCGGCTGACCGGCGTGTCCTTCTTGATCGCCTTGCGCTTGCGCAGCGTCTCCTCGAGGTGCCACGAGATCGCCTCCCCCTCGCGGTCGGGGTCGGTGGCGAGGATCAGCGCGTTGTCGTCCTTGAGCGCGTCGGCGATGGCCTTCACGTGTTTGCGAGAGTCGGCGCCGACCTCCCAGGTCATGTCGAATCCGTGATCGGGATCGACCGAGCCGTTCTTTGCGGGCAGGTCGCGCACGTGGCCGTAGGACGCCAGAACGGTGTAGTCGGATCCCAGATACTTGTTGATGGTCTTGGCCTTGGCCGGGGATTCGACGACGACGACGGGCATGCATTCTCCTTGCGACTCGTGGTGCGGGGGGCCGTGCACCATGGCGGCGGAACATGTGGGGGCGGCCGCCGATTTGTCAATGCGAAGGCGGCGGGGGTCGTTCCCGAGACGCCTTTCCGGCCTGCCTTTCCGCCTGTGCGGGGCTTTTTCCCGCAGTGCGCCTGCCGGCGCGCATGTCACCCGACCCCTCCTCCTGTCCTCCTCCCACGGGGGAGGAGGAAGCGCGTGGCGGGCCGACCCAGTCATTCCTGAAGGGGGGCCCGTGGCCGGGGTGGCCCGGGCCGTGCGCTTGTTTCGGCCGTTTATCGAGGCGGAATGGGCTCAGGCGCGGGACAGCAGGCCGCCGGAATGGCGAGCGATTCGGCCGTCGAGCTCCAACTCGGTCAGGGCAGGGGTGATGTCGGCCGGGGGGCGGTCGAGGTCGCGGATGAGCTGGTCCTCCGCCAGCGGGGCCGGGCCGAGGCGGTCGAGGATCTGGCGGTGAAGCGCCGCGGTGTCGCGCAGGCTGCGCCGGTCCGGTGGCCGGGTGGCAGCGGCAGGGGGATCGGGCGGCGCTGCCGGGGCTGCGGGCGGAGCCTCCGCCGCCTGGACCGGTTCGGGCAGGGGGCGCAGCGCTTCGAGCACGTCCTCGGGGCCGCGCACCAGGGTGGCGCCGTCGCGGATCAGCATGTTGCAGCCCGCCGCGCGCGCGTCCAGCGGGTGCCCGGGCACAGCCAGCACGTCGCGCCCCTGGTCGAGCGCCGCGCGTGCCGTGATGAGCGAGCCGGAGCGCGCTGCCGCCTCCACGACCACCACGGCGCGGGCGAGGCCGGAGACGATGCGGTTGCGCGCCGGGAAGTGCCGGGCCGCGGGCTGCAGGCCCATCGGCATCTCCGACAGGCGCAGGCCGTTCGCCGGGATCTCGCCCGCCAGCGCGGCGTTCTCCGCCGGGTAAAGCACGTCCACCCCGCCGGCCATGACCGCGATCGTACCGGTGTCGAGCGACGCCCGGTGGGCGGCGGCGTCGATCCCCCGGGCCAGGCCCGAGACCACCACCTGGCCGGCCTGGCCCAGACCCGAGGCAAGCGACCGGGCCATGCGGGTGCCGAGCGACGAGGCGTTGCGCGCGCCGACCAGCGCGACGGCCGGCCGGTCGAGGACGGAGAGGTCGCCCAGGGCCCAGAGGCAGGGCGGCGCATCGGAGAGGTCGGTCAGGGCAGCGGGATAGGCGGCGTCGCCGCGGCAGATCAGCGTGGCGCCGGCATCGCGGGCGGCCCGCATCTCGGCCCGGACCACGCCCTCGGGGCAGGGCCGGTAATCATCGACGCCCGCGGCGCGGGCCACCTCGGGCAAGGCCGCGAGCGCGGCCTCGGCGCTGCCGTGTTCGGCCATCAGCCGGTAGAAGGTGGCGGTGCCGACCCGGCGCGAGCGCAAGAGGCGAAGCCATGATGAACGTGCGTCTTCCGTGGTGGGTGGGAGTAGGGGGTGAGTGGAAGAAACTTTCTGCCCGTCCATCATGCCTCCGTCTCTTGCCCCTCCGGTTTAGAGGAACAAGGGTTAACGAGAGGTGAACGACGACACGATTTTTCCTCTTATCGGGGAAATTTCATCTCGAACTCTCTCCTAGCGGTATCTCTCACGTCGCGGCGCCGCCCACCGTCAGCCCGCCGATCATCACCGTGGGCTGGCCGACGCCCACCGGCACCCATTGCCCGTCCTTGCCGCAATTCCCCATGCCGGGATCGAGCGCCATGTCGTTGCCGAGCGCGCGGATGCGGTGCAGCGCCGTGGCGCCGTCGCCGATCAGCGTCGCGCCCTTGACCGGGGCGCCGACCTTGCCGTTCTTCACCCGGTAGGCCTCGGTGCAGGAGAAGACGAACTTGCCGTTGGTGATGTCCACCTGGCCGCCGCCGAAGCCCACGGCCCAGATGCCATCCTCCAGATCCGCCACGATATCCGCCGGATCGGTGTCGCCCCCCAGCATGTAGGTATTGGTCATCCGCGGCATCGGCGCATGGGCAAAGCTTTCGCGGCGGCCGTTGCCGGTGGGCTCCACCCCCATCAGGCGGGCGTTCTGGCGGTCCTGCATGTAGCCCACCAGCACCCCGTCCTCGATCAGCACGTTCCTGCCCGAGGGCGTGCCCTCGTCGTCCACGGTGATCGAGCCGCGGCGGTCGGGGATTGTGCCGTCGTCCAGCACCGTGACGCCCTTGGCCGCCACCTGCTGGCCCATCAGCCCGGCAAAGGCGGAATGGCCCTTGCGGTTGAAATCGCCCTCCAGCCCGTGGCCGATCGCCTCGTGCAGCAGGATGCCGGGCCAGCCGGGGCCCAGCACGATGTCCATCACGCCGGCCGGGGCGGGCTCCGCCTCGAGGTTGACGAGGGCGATGCGCAGCGCCTCGCGGGCCTTGGCCTCCCAGTCGGAGCGTTCCAGCAGCCCGCCGAGCCCCACGCGCCCGCCGCCGCCGGCAACACCGGATTCGCGGCGGCCGTTCTCTTCGACGATGACGCTCACGTTGACGCGGGTCATGGGGCGGGTGTCGCTGACATGGATGCCGTCGGGGCGCAGGATCTCCACGTCCTGAATGGCGGCGGCGATCGTGGCGGTGACCTGCACCACCCGCGGGTCGAGCGCCCGGGCGAAGGCGTCGATCTCGCGCAGGGTCTCTATCTTGACCGGGAAGGTGGCGTCGCCGATGGGATCCTGCGCGGTGTAGAGCCGCCGGTTGGTGGGTTGCGGCCCGGCCGCGATCACGCCGCCGCCATCGCCCACGGCCAGCCGCGCCGTTTCTGCCGCGCGGGTGAGAGCCGCCTCGCTGATCTCGGTGGAATGGGCATAGCCCGTCACCTCGCCGCGCACCGCCCGCAGGCCGAAGCCCTGGGCCGCGTCGTAGCTGGCCGTGCGCACCCGGCCGTCATCCAGCACCAGCGATTCCGAGCGGCGGCGTTCGAGGAAGAGCTCGCCGTCATCGGCACCGTCGGTCGCGCCTTTGAGGATCGCCATGGCGCGGTCCTTGTCGAGCGCGTCCGTGAAGGGCTGGAAGGGCGTATCGGCCATGAGGGGCTCCCGGGAAGTTTGACATGAATCAAAAAAGCGTCTGTTTGCCGCAAGCATGATGCTTTATCTGACCCGCGATATATGGTTTTTAGCGGCAGTGAAAACAACGGGCGTGCTGCCCGCACAGGCCGTGACGGGCCGGATCGGGCGGCAGACGGCCGCAATAACAAGACGAAGACGACACTCAACCGAGGGTGAGAAATGCGACTCAAATCCATGTTCGCGGGCCTGCTGGCGGCCCTTACCGCGCTTCCCGCCTGGGCCCAGGACGGGCTCGACGGGCTCGAGGTGGTGGGCAAGCCACTCGACGGCGCCATGGGATTCCAGCCCGCGGGCACCGAGCTGGCCCGTGACCTGCACTGGCTGGACGGGATGATCCTGGTGATCATCACCGCCATCGTGATCCTGGTGACGGCGCTGCTGGCATTCGTGATCCTGCGCTACAACCGCCGGGCCCACGCGGTTCCCTCGAAATTCACCCACAACACCCCGGTGGAAGTGGCGTGGACGGTCATCCCGATCGTGATTCTCGTCTTCATCGGCGCCTTCTCCCTGCCGGTGCTGTTCAAGCAGCAGGAAATCCCGCCGGGCGACATCCACATCAAGGTCACCGGCTCGCAGTGGTTCTGGAGCTACGAGTACACGGACAACGAGTTCTCCTTCGACAGCTACATGATCGGCCAGCCAGCGACCGGCGGGAACTACCAGCTCACCGACGAGGTGGTGGCCCAGCTCGAGGAGGCCGGCTACAGCCGCGACGAGTTCCTGCTGGCGACCGACCAGGCGGTGGTTCTGCCCGTGGGCAAGACCGTGGTCATGGACGTGACCGGTTCGGACGTCATCCACTCCTGGACCATCCCGGCCTTCGGGGTGAAGCAGGACGCCGTGCCGGGCCGCATCGCCCAGCTGTGGTTCACGCCGGAGCGCGAAGGCGTCTATTTCGGCCAGTGCTCGGAACTCTGCGGCAAGGACCACGCCTACATGCCGATCACCGTCAAGGTGGTCAGCCAGGAAGTCTATGACGCCTGGCTCGACCGGATGATCGAGGAATATGCCGGCACGCCCCGCGGCTACGACGTGGCCTCGGCCGAGTAAGACCTCTTTCGCGCGCCGCGACGGGCGGCGCGCGATCCGACCGCAAGCCGCTGCCCGCGTGTTCAGCACGAGGTGCAGGGCGACCTCCCGCCGCTCCACCGGCGCGACGGAGGCCAATCTGGCAGGGCCCTGACCGGCCGGTGCCATCCGGACGACGAATGACATGACCGACGCGACGACCAACACGAATGTGCAGGCAGGCGCTCCGGACCAGGAGGCCGGCTTCGGCGATTACTTCGCGCTGCTCAAGCCGCGGGTGATGACCCTGGTGGTCTTCACCGCGCTGGTGGGCCTGCTGGCCGCGCCGGTGCCGGTGCATCCGATGATCGGCTTCGCGGCCCTGCTCTTCATCGCGGTGGGCGGCGGCGCCTCGGGCGCGCTCAACATGTGGTGGGACGCCGATATCGACAAGGTGATGCGCCGCACCAAGGGCCGGCCGATCCCGGCGGGCCGGGTCACGCCGGACGAAGCCAAGGCGCTGGGGCTGACGCTGTCGGTTTTCGCCGTGGTGATGCTGGGCCTGGCCTCCAACCTCGTGGCGGCGGGGCTGCTGGCCTTCACCATCTTCTTCTACGTGGTGATCTACACCATGTGGCTGAAACGCTGGACGCCGCAGAACATCGTCATCGGCGGCGCCGCCGGGGCCTTCCCCCCGATGATCGGCTGGGCCGTCGCCACCGGCGGCATCTCGGTGGAATCGGTGCTGATGTTCTGCATCACCTTCCTCTGGACGCCGCCGCATTTCTGGGCGCTCGCCCTGTTCATGAAATCCGACTACGACGATGCCGGCGTGCCGATGCTGACCGTGACCCATGGCCGCCGCGCCACCCGGTTCCAGATCCTCGCCTACACCGTGCTGCTGGCCGTGTTCACCGTCGCCATCGGCTTCACCGCCATCGGCGGACCGGTCTACCTGGCCGTGGCCGTGGTGCTGAACGCCCTGTTCCTCAAGGGCGCCTGGACGATCTGGCGCCGCGACGACGCGGCCTGCGACGCCGACAGCCACGCGGTGGAGCGGCGGTTCTTCAAGCTGTCGCTGATCTATCTCTTCCTGCATTTCGGCGCGATCCTGGCCGAGGCGGGGATCGACCGGCTGGGCCTGTCGCTGGGAGGCTGGGGATGAACCTGCAGCCCACCCACGAACTGCACAAGCGTCGCTTCGGCCGCAATCTCGGCCTGGGGCTGGTGCTGGGCGCCTTCATCTTCGTCATCTTCGGCCTGACCGTCGTCAAGGTGACGCGGGGCGATTTCGAACGCGCGGTGCAAGGCCGAACGGCGGCGGAAACGCAACACTTGCCGAAGGGATCGGAATGAAGGGACCTCAGAAGACCGTCTTTGCCCTGGTGGGCGTGGTGGTGGTGATGGGCGCGCTCGCCTGGGCGGCCGTGCCGCTCTACAACCTGTTCTGCCGGGTGACCGGCTTTGGCGGAGTGACCGGTGTCGCCGCCTCGAACGAGAGCGAAGTGCTGGACGAGACCATCACCGTCCGCTTCGACGCCTCCAAGGACCGCGACATGCCGTGGGAATTCAAGCCGGTGCAGCGCGAGATGACGGTGCGCATCGGTGAGGACGCGCTGGCCTTCTTCGAGGCCTACAATCCCACCGACCGGCCCATCGCCGGGCAGGCAAGCTACAATGTCGTGCCCTACCAGGCCGGCGGATTCTTCATAAAGGTGCAGTGCTTCTGCTTTACCGAGCAGGTGCTGCAGCCCGGCGAACGCGTGCAGATGCCGGTGAACTTCTACGTGGACCCCGCGATCGTCGACGACAGCGAGGGCAAGTACATCCATTCGATCACGTTGGGCTACACTTTCCACGAGATCGAGCTGCCGGAAGACACCGCAAGCCTTGCGGCGGACGGCGAAAATGACGAAAACAGCGTGAACTAAGGCCAGGAAGACGAGGGACAAAACCCATGGCGCATGTCAAGAACCACGACTATCACATCCTGCCGCCCTCGGTGTATCCGCTGGTCGGTGCCGTGGCGGCTTTCATCATGCTCTTCGGTGGCGTGCTGTGGATGCACGACAGCGGGCCGTGGATGTTCCTCATCGGCTTTGTCGGCGTGCTCTACACCATGGCCGGCTGGTGGGGCGAGGTGGTGTCCGAATCGAAGGCCGGCGATCACACCCCGGTGGTGAATATCGGGCTGCGCTACGGCTTCATCCTGTTCATCATGTCCGAGGTGATGTTCTTCTTCGCTTGGTTCTGGTCCTTCTTCAAACACGCCATCTACCCGATGGGCCCGAACTCCCCGGCCGAGGACGGCATCTGGCCCCCCGCCGGGATCGAGACCTTCGACCCCTGGCACCTGCCGCTGATCAACACGCTGATCCTGCTCTGCTCGGGCTGTGCCGCGACCTGGGCGCACCACGCGCTGGTCCATGGCAACAAGCGGGACGACATGAAATGGGGCCTGATCATCGCCATCGTGCTGGGGATGCTCTTCACCTTCTTCCAGGCCTATGAATATTCCCACGCCGCCTTCGGCTTCTCGGGCAACATCTACGGCGCCAACTTCTTCATGGCGACCGGCTTCCACGGCGCGCACGTGATCATCGGGACGATCTTCCTCTTCGTCTGCCTGATGCGGGTGCTGGCCGGCCAGTTCACCCCGGAGAAGCATGTCGGCTTCGAGGCGGCGGCCTGGTACTGGCACTTCGTCGACGTGGTGTGGCTGTTCCTCTTCGCCGCGGTCTACATCTGGGGCGGCTGAGTCCGGGTCCTTCGCGAGAATTTTGCAAACCGCCGGGCCCCGTGCCCGGCGGTTTTTCTTTGCGCCCCCGGGGGTGTTGGCGAGGGCTGCGGCACAGGCGCCACTTGCACATTCCGGCGGGGCAGGGGAAACACGGAGCCATGCTGCGGCGACTCTTCCTTCCCCTTCTCTTCGGCCTCGCGGGCGCGGCGATCCTCGTGTCGCTGGGCGTCTGGCAGGTCCAGCGGCTCGCCTGGAAAGAGGGCATCCTGGCCGAGATCGAGGCGCGCATCGGCGACACGCCCGTGGCGCTGCCCGAGGCGCCCGATCCGGAGGCCGACAAGTACCAGCCGGTCACCACCTCGGGCCGCTTCACCGGGCAGGCACTGCGCTTCCTCGCCAGCCGCAAGACGACCGGCGCGGGCTACCGCATCGTCGAAGGCTTCGAGACGGAAAGCGGCCGCCGGATCATGGTCGACCGCGGCTTCATCCCGCTCCCCGAGGGCGACGCCTACACCCCCGGCACCGAGAGCGGCGTCACCGTCACCGGCAACCTGCACTGGCCGGACGAGACCTCGTCCTCGACCCCCGCGCCGGACCGCGAGCGCAACATCTGGTTCGCCCGCGACGTGCCAGTGATGGCCGACGCCCTGGGGACCGAGCCGGTGCTGGTGGTGGCGCGTGACCTGCCGGCCAACCCGCCCGCGCTGGTGCCGCTGCCGGTGGGCACGCAGGGCATCCCCAACGACCACCTGCAATATGCGATCACCTGGTTCTCGCTGGCACTGGTCTGGCTGGGAATGACCGGTTATTACATCCGCCGCCAATGGCTGAAGGACAGGGCATGAAATACGTCTCCACCCGGGGCAAGGCCCCCTCGCTCGGCTTCGACGAGACCATGCTGACCGGCCTCGCGCGGGATGGCGGGCTTTACGTGCCCGAGACCATTCCGCAGATGAGCCATGGCGACATCGCCGCGCTGGCGGGCCTGTCCTACGAGGAGGCGGCGTTCCGCGTGATGCGCCCCTTCGTCGCCGACACCTTCACCGACGACGAGTTCCGCGAGATCATCGCGCGGGCCTATGCGGGCTTCGGCCATGTCGCGCGCGCGCCGCTCAAGCAGCTGGCACCCAACCACTTCCTGCTGGAGCTGTTCCACGGGCCGACCCTGGCCTTCAAGGACTTCGCCATGCAGCTCATCGGCCAGCTTTTCCAGCACGAGCTGAAGAAGCGGGGCGAACGGGTGACCATCGTCGGCGCCACGTCGGGCGATACTGGCAGCGCCGCGATCGAAGCGTTCAAGGGGCTGGACGCGGTCGATGTCTTCATCCTCTTCCCGCATGGCCGGGTCAGCGAGGTGCAGCGCCGCCAGATGACCACGCCGGCCGAGGACAATGTCCATGCCCTCGCGCTCGACGGGCATTTCGACGATTGCCAGGCGCGGCTGAAGGACATGTTCAACGACTTCGCCTTCCGCGACGAGGTGCGGCTGGCGGGCGTGAACTCCATCAACTGGGCGCGGGTGCTGGCGCAGGTCGTCTATTACTTCACCTCCGCCGTGGCTCTGGGCGCGCCGCATCGCGAGGTGAGCTTCACCGTGCCCACCGGCAATTTCGGCGACATCTTCGCGGGCTACATCGCGCGGCGCATGGGGCTGCCCATCGACAAGCTGGTGGTGGCCACCAACCAGAACGACATCCTGCACCGCTGCCTGACCACGGGCGAATATCGCACCAGCGAGGTCTCGCCGTCGATCAGCCCGTCGATGGATATCCAGGTCAGCTCCAACTTCGAGCGGGCGCTGTTCGAGGTCTACGACCGGGACGGTGCCGCCGTGGCCCAGCTGATGGACGAGCTGAAGGGGCAGGGCGGGTTCACCGTCAGCCAGGGCGCGCTGCAGCGCCTGCGCGAGACGTTCCTTTCGGGCCGCGTCAGCGAGGAGGAGACCCTCGCCGCCATCCGGCAGTTCCGCGACGAGACCGGAGAGCTGCTGTGCCCGCATTCCGCGGTGGGCGCGCGGGTCGCGGCGGATCACCTCGGGGCCACCCCGATGATCACGCTGGCCACCGCCCACCCGGCCAAGTTCCCCGACGCGGTGGAACGGGCCAGCGGCGAGCGCCCCCCCTTGCCGGAGCGCATGGCCAGCCTGTATGACCTGCCGGAACGCGTCACCCGGGTTGAGAACGACCTGGGCGCGCTGGAAACACTCATCAGGGATCAAAGGCACAAGTGACCGTAGAACTGCATACGTTGTCCAACGGGTTGCGCATCGTCACCGAGCGCATGCCCGCGCTGCAATCTGCCGCCATCGGGCTCTGGGTCCTGGCGGGCGGACGACATGAGCGTCCCGAACAGAACGGCATCGCGCATTTCCTCGAACACATGGCCTTCAAGGGGACCGCGCGGCGCTCGGCGCTGCAGATCGCCGAGGCCATCGAGGACGTGGGCGGCTACATCAATGCCTATACCTCGCGCGAGGTGACGGCCTATTACGCCCGGGTGCTGGGGCAGGACGTGCCGCTGGCGCTGGACGTGATCGCCGACATCGTGCTGAACCCGGTCTTCGACCCGCGCGAGCTGGAGATGGAGCGCGGGGTGATCCTGTCCGAGATCGGGCAGGCGCTGGACACCCCGGACGACATCATCTTCGACTGGCTGCAGGAACAGGCCTACCCGGACCAGCCGCTGGGCCGCACGATCCTCGGCCCCGCCGAGAAGGTGCAGGCCTTTTCGCGCGATGACCTCGCCGGTTTTGTGACCGAGCATTACGGCCCGGACCAGCTTGTGCTGTCGGCGGCCGGCGACGTGGATCACGAGGCGCTGGTCCGCGAGGCGGAGCGCATCTTCGGCCACCTGGAGCCGCGCAATGCGGCCGGTGCGGTGCAGGCGGCCTTCCGCGGCGGCGAGTTCCGCAAGCAGAAGAAGCTGGAGCAGGCGCATATCGCGCTGGCCTTCGAAAGCCCCGACTACACCGACCCCATGATCCACACGGCACAGGTCTATTCCGTGGCGCTTGGCGGGGGCATGTCCTCCCGTCTGTTCCAGCAGCTGCGCGAGAAGATGGGCCTGTGCTACACGATCTTCGCGCAGGCGGGGGCCTATTCGGATACCGGGATGATGACGGTCTATGCCGGCACCTCGCCCGACAAGCTGCGCGAGCTGTCCGAGGTCACCATCGACGAGATGAAGCGCGCCGCCGACGACATGACGGACGAGGAGGTGGCCCGCGCCCGGGCGCAGATGAAGGCCGGGCTGCTGATGGGGCTCGAAAGCCCCTCGGCCCGGGCCGAACGGCTGGCGCGGATGCTGCAGATCTGGGGCCGCGTGCCGGATGTCGAGGAAGCGGTGGAGCGGATCGACGCGGTGACCACCGGCGACGTCCGCGCCTTTGCCGCCCGCATGGCATCGGAGGCCCCGGCGGCCATGGCGCTGTACGGCCCGGTCAAGGGAGCGCCGCGTCTCGAGGCGTTGCAGCGGCGACGGGCGGCCTGATGCTGCTGGGCCGCCGCAAGGTCCGCATAGAGACCGAGCGGCTCACGCTGCGCGCGCCCGTCCACAGCGACTACCGCGACTGGAGCGCGCTGCGCCTTCAATCCGAGGGCTTCCTCACCCCGTGGGAACCCACCTGGGCCGACGACCACCTGTCGCGCCGGGCCTTCACCAACCGCGTCTACTGGGCGCAGCGGTCGATCAACAGCGGCTCGGCCTATCCGCTGTTCCTGATCCGGCGCGAGGACGAGGTGCTGGTGGGGGCGATCACGCTCGACAATATCCGGCGCGGCCCGGCCCAGGCGGGAACGCTGGGCTACTGGGTCGGGCTGAACCACGCGCGGCAGGGCTACATGCGCGAGACGATCGAGGCGGTGGTGCATTACGCCTACCGCCAACTCGACCTCAGCCGGATCGAGGCCGCCTGCCTGCCGGAAAACGCCGCCTCGCGCGCGCTGCTTGAGAAATGCGGCTTCAAGTACGAGGGCGTCGCGCAATCCTACCTGCAGATCAACGGCCGCTGGCGGACGCATGTCCTCTATGCTTCGCTGCGCGCCGATCGTCGCGGCCGGGCCGAGGGCGTGGCGGCGCGGGCCGGGGGCTGAGCCCGTCGGGCCCCGCCTCCCGGCCGCAGCGGGTCAGGACGTAACCTGTTCCCGCAGGATCGACGCGGTGAGCGAGATCATCAGGTACACCCCCGAGAAGATCAGGAAGGCGAGGATCGTGTTCTCGAACTTGCGCGGGTAGGACGCCTCGTCCGGCGGCACCGGCTTCACGCTTGTGGTGAGATAGCGCGCCTGGCTGTTGGCCTCGCGCCGGGCCGATTGCAGCTGGTCCAGCGCGCTTTGCAGCAGCAGGTCGGTATTGGCGAGGTCGGATTGCGCCAGCTGGATGCGCGCCGCCAGCTCCGCGAGGGAATTCTCGCCCTGGGTGGCGCTGGTCATCTCGTTGTTGATCTGCGCGCGCATCGCCTGGAGCCGCTCCACGTCGCCGCGCGCACCGTCCACCTTGGCCTGGTTGGGCCGCGCGTTATCAAGCAGCGCCTGGAGCTGAAGCTGCTTTTCCTGGATCTGCAGCTCGACATTGTTGATCTGGCTGCGCAGTGCGGCGATCCGGCCCTCGGGATCGAGGATCGCCCCCTCCTGCTGCAGCGTCACGAGCCGTTCCTGCGCCTCGCGCCGCTCCTGCTGCGCCGCCTCGAGCTGGCGTTCGGCGTCGGAGACCGAGTTGGTCCGCATCTCGCGCGTCAGCTCGTCCACGCGTTCCTCGGCATAGTCCAGCAGCGCCAGCGAGAACCGGGCCGAGACCTGGGGATCGGCCGCGCTGACCTCCATGCGGATCACGCCCTCGGTCGGGTCGTAGCCGATGGTCACGTTGTCCTGGTAGAGGCTGTAGGCGGCCTCGGTCGTGGCGTCCTCGGACAGGCGCTGGATCGGGTCGATCCAGTCCTGCTGGAAATGCGCCATGAAGCCTTCGTCCCGGTCGAGGCGCTGCATCGCGTCCTTGGATTCGAGGTAGGACTGCACCGCGATGGCGTCCTGGTTCGTGGCGAATTGCGTGCCCGAGAACAGCCCCGACACGGCAGAGCCCGCCTGTTCGTTCTTGAGGATCAGGAACTCGGTATCGGTGGCGTACATGGGGGTGGCCATGACGTAGAAATACCAGCCGACCAGCGCCGTCGGCAGCAGCACGAAGAAGCTGAGCCGCGTCAGCAGCAGGATCAGCTTTTTCCGGCGGCGGCGCGAGATGTCGCGCTGGATCTGCATGATCTCCGCGGCGCGCCGTTCCGCCGGGTTCTGCCGCGGCTGCGGTTCCGCCGGGGGCTGGCCGGCGGGCACGGTCTGCGGCAGCTTCTGGTCCGTGCGCTGCGGCATGCGTTCGCCGGCGAGCTGCAATTCGCGGCCGGGCTCGCGCGGCGGTTCCTCGTTGTCGTTGATCACCAGCTCCAGCATGTTGGTGCGCTGGAACGGGTCGATCCCCTTGGCCCGCAGCAGGCGGATGGCGTCGAAATCCGACGTGGCGGGCAGGCCGTGTTTCTGTGCGACGCGGCGCGCCATGCGAAGCTGCCGGCCGGTCAGGCCCTCGCGCCGGATGGCGTCGATCTCGGTCTCCGCGTTGACCTGCCGGGCCGAGGCCATGTCGCCGCTCAGCCCGCCCTGCGGGGGCTCGGGCCGCGTCGCCGGCTCGGTGCGGGCCTCGACATCCGCCTCTTCCGCCTCGGGCGTGGTCACGGCGCGCGCGGCCGAGCCGGCGGCGCTGCCGGTGCCGCCCGCACTGCCTGCGCCGACACCGTGCCGGATGCGGAATTTCCTAGCCTTGGGTTTGGTAGTCATAGAGCTGCTTCGCTTCTTCCAGACTCTCGAACATGGACAGCTGGCCCTGGTTCAGCACGGCTGCCCGACGCGCAAACTTTTCCAGGATCTGCGGCTGGTGCGAGACGATGATGATCGTCGTCGTGCGCAGCCGTTCCTGCAATATCTCGCCGGCCTTGCGGTTGAACTCCACGTCGGTGGAGGAGGGCATGCCCTCGTCGATCAGGTAGATGTCGAAATCCAGCGCCAGCATCAGCGCGAAGGTGAACCGCGCCCGCATCCCCGAGGAATAGGTGCCCAGCGGCTGGTCGAAATATTCCTCCAGCCCGCAGAGCCAGCGGCAGAACGCCTCCACGTAATCCGGGTCGAGGCCGTAGAGCTTGGCGATGTAGCGCGAATTCTCCATCGCCGAGTGCTTGGAGATCACGCCCCCCATGAAACCCAGCGGAAAGGAGATCTTGCAGCCGCGCCGGATCTCGCCCTCGTCCGGCTTTTCCAGCCCGGCCATCATCTTGATCAGCGTCGTCTTGCCCGTGCCGTTGGGCGCCAGGATGCCGAGGCTTTCGCCCAGGTCCACGCGGAACGAGGCGCGGTCAAGGATCACCTTGCGCTGCGTGCCCGTCCAGAAGGACTTGCTGACATTCTCGAACTCGAGCATCGGGCGTTCCGGGCCTCTTCCGCCTCCGGTCCCTTCTGTGGCGATGCGGCGGCCGGGGAACCGAGTGTACCGTCAGTAGAAGTCAACTTTGGTGATATTATGTCCGAGGCGGGGGCATAATGCTACGGCATCGGGCGAAATATTGACGCTACGGGGACAATGCCAAGGCAGCCGCGCGCGGCGCGGAACCGTGCCTCGGGCAGGGTCAGGCCAGGGCCTGCCAGGCCAGTCCGGCCAGCAGCGCGCCGGTGACCGCGAAGCCCAGATGGGCGGTGAAGACCCGGGGCTTGACCAGCGCCCAGACCGCGATGGCCGCGGGGATCCCAGCCGTCCAGAGACGTTTCGAACATCATCGAAATGGCGCCCCTTCCCTTTGCTAGCCGGCTGCATAGATAGGGGCCATGGACGCCCTGCTTTCTGAGATCCGCGGCTGCACGCTCTGTGCGCAGCGTTTCGCCGCGACCGAGACCGGCCATGCGCCGCGCCCCGTCGTGCGGGCAGACGCCACCGCGCGGATCCTGATCGCCGGCCAGGCGCCGGGCGCGCGGGTGCACAAGTCGGGCAAGCCCTTCACGGATCCCTCCGGCGACCGCCTGCGCGACTGGCTGGGCGTCACGGAGGAAGAGTTCTACGACACGTCCCGCGTCGCGATCCTGCCCATGGCCTTCTGCTTTCCGGGCTATGACGCCAAGGGCGGCGACCGCCCGCCGCCGGCGATCTGCGCCCAGACCTGGCGCGCCCGGCTGCTGGAGGAACTGCCCGAGGTGCGGCTGACCCTCATGGTCGGCGGCTACGCGCAGAAATGGCATCTCGGCACCCGCGCCGGGGTGACCGAGACCGTGCAGCGCTGGCGCGAGGCGCCGGCGGGGATGATCCCCTTGCCACACCCGTCCTGGCGCAATACGGCGTGGCTGAATCGGAACCCATGGTTCGGAGAGGAGCTGCTGCCCGTGCTTCGGACCCGCGTGAGAGAGGCGCTCGAGACATGACGGACACACCGCTCGACCAGGCCCATGCGGCGATGGATGCGGCGCCGGAGGATGACGCGCTGCGGCTGGCCTTCTACGACCGGCTGGCCCATGCGGAGCTGCTGCTGCTGCTGAAATCCGACCCCGAGGGCGACAGCATCGACCCCGAGGACATGACCATCGAGGGCGCGCCCTGCCTGCTGGTCTTCGACACCGAAGAGCGGCTGGCCGAGCATGCCGGAAAGGCCGCCGCCTATGTCGGGCTGTCCGGCCGGGCGCTGGCCGGGATGATGGCCGGCCAGGGGGTGGGGCTGGCGCTGAACCTCGGGGTGGCGCCATCGTCGCATGTGCTGCCGCCCGAGGCGGTGGACTGGCTGGCCGCCACGCTGAGCCACGGTCCAGAAGAGGTGGAGGCCGAGCCGCGCGCCTTCCACGCGCCCTCGCTTCCGGGCAGCGTGGTGGCGGCGCTCGACCACCGGCTCGCCAGCGCCGCCGGGCTGGCGCGGGCGGCGTTCCTGACGGGCGTGACCTATTCGGACGGCATGCGCGGGCACATGCTGGTGATCGCCGGCGCGGTGCCGGGCTCGGAACAGGCGCTGGCCGGCACGGTGAACGAGGCGCTGACCTTTTCCGACGCCGGGGAGGTGTCGCTCGACGTGACCTTCCTCGACGAGCAGGACCCGGCGATCACCGCCGTCGCGGCGAAGGCCCTGCGCTTCGACCTGCCTGAGCGCGAGGCGCCCGAGCCGCACCGGCCCGCCGCGCCGGGCAGCGATCCGTCGAAGCCGCCCCGGCTGCGCTGACGCCGGGGACCATGAGCGCGCGGCCAAGGCCCGGTCAGAAGCGGCGGGTCAGGCCGATGCTCGTGCTGAGGTTCTCGAACCTGTAGAGCGGGATCGTGGAGTCCTGACGCTCGAATTCCACCTCCAGCACGGGCGCGAAGCCGCCGACCTGGTAGGCTCCTTGCGTCAGGCGCAGCCGGGTGGTCAGGCGCCGGTCCTCGCGGCGCGCGCCGAATAGCGCGGAGGGGGCATCATAGCCCGCCTGCCGCAGCCCGAAATCGAGGCCCAGCCGCAGCCCGTTCTCGAAGGCATAGGTGCCACCCAGCCCGGCCTCCCACGCCGTGGAGGCAAGGCTGGCCGTGCGCGCCGCCATCCGTTCCAGCCGCAGCGAACCGCGCAGGTGCAGCCGCGGCGACAGGGCGTGGGTATAGGCCAGGACGGCCAGGCTGCGGTAGCCGTCGAGCCCCGGTGCCCTGTCATGGTCCAGCCGGTCGACGACCACGGCCGCGTCGACCCGCCCGCGCGGCCCCGCAAGGGCCGAGTAGCCGAAGGTCAGCCCCGGCCCGGCGGAATAGCCCGCCCCGTCGATCCAGCGGCGCGACCAGGTCAGCCCGCCCTCGACCAGCGCGCGGTCCCCCAGGTCGCGGACCAGCGCGGCCTCGGCCCGCAGGGTGATGTCGTCGGGGGCGTTGCCGTCATAGAGCTCCGCCTTGCCCGACAGGCCGAAGCGCAGCCGCGTGGCCGGGCCGATGGCGGGCGCATAGGCCAGCCCGGCCCCCGCCTCGATCCCGAAGGCCGGACGTTCGCGCGAGCCCCGGTTGATGTCGAAGTCCAGGCCGCCCAGCCGGATCCGGCGTGCGTTCGTGCCCTGCGCGGCATTGGTGGCGGGGATGAGCGCGAGGCTGACATGACCGCTCCAGGCCGATCCCGCGTCGAGCGCGCCGAGCCCGCGTTCGGCCCGGGCGCGGTCGGCCTCGGACGGGCTGGCGAGCCGCGCTTCCTCCAGGTGAAAGCGGGCCCGCTCGGTCTGGCCCCGGTCGGCCAGCACCTCGCCAAGGGCGATGCGGAACCGCGGCACGTCGGGCCGCAGGCGGACGAGGTCTTCCAGCAGGGGAAGCGCTTCCGCCGCGCGCCCGGCGCTGCGTAGGATGACGGCGAGCGCCCAGAGCCGCTGTTCCCGCTCTGACCGGGTGGTGGGGGTCCAGCCGCGCAGTAGGGCCACGGCGGCCTCGAGCTCTCCCTGCGCCGCCAGCCGGGTGGCCCGCGCATAGCTCGGGGCGGTGGCGGAGGGGCGCGGCGCCTCTTCCCGTGCCAGGCCGGGCGACGCGCAGGCCAGGCAGAGCAGCAGCGCAAGGCAGAGCCGGGCAAGGAACCGGCGCCCGGGGGGATCCGGGCGCCGGCAGGTGCAGACGGAAGACTGCGGGGAAAAGTGTTTGGTCATCGAAATCGGGGAGGGTCAGCCGGGCGCGCTTGGGGTCGCGCCCGGCTGACCGATCATTGTTCGGCGTAATAGTCGCCGGCAGCCACGAGATCGCTGCGCACGCCCCCGGCCTGGAAGCCCTGGGTCTGCGCCGTCCCGTACATCGCCTTGCCACCCGAGCCGAAGAACGATCCGCCCAGCGTCATGAGCACGTCGACGGGGGTGCCGTCGTCGTCCACCTCGCCGGCGAGCTGGATCATCGCGGCGCCCGTGGCGATGGTGCGCGTGCCCCCGGTGGGCAGCGGCACGGTGGATTCGCTCCGGCCGATCGTGCTGGTCAGGCTCTGCGCCTCGGCGGCGGCGACGGTCAGTTCGCCATCCATGGTAAAGGCGTCACCGTTCAGCGTGCCGCGGAAATTGTCGGCGCTGCCGCTCCACGGATTGCCGGCCTGGCCCTCGGTCCAGTCGGCGGTCAGCTGCAGGTCGGCCATCATCTCGCCCACCTCGGCGCCGCCCGCGGTCTCGCGCAGGCTTTGCTTGGTGGCGCCGGTATAGGTGGCGTCGAGGCTGGTCGGCATGTCGCCGGTCGGCGCCAGGCCCTGGATGCGCGAGACCTCGTCGTCATAGGCGTCCGCGGAAAGCGGTCCGCCGGATCCGCCGGAGCCGCTGCCGCTAGAGCTGCAGGCGGCGATGGAGGCCAGGGCCGCCCCCGCCATGATCATCTTGAATGCCTTCAAATGCATTGAAACCTTCTCTCCCTCGCGTGAATGCGGAAATGCAATGCCGGCATATGACCCGAGCGCCCGGCGCCGGTCGCCCCCCTGAACGGGGGGGCAGCAAAGCGTTGATCGGGCCGTATTTTGCGCCCAAGATCGAACGGGGCCGTGCAGGCCCTTCGGGGATGCGGGGAAGGGGCCCTGGGTGCAGCGCAGACTGATCACGCCATTCGTCGTCCTGGGCCTGGTGTCGCTGGCCGCGGCGGCGCTCGTCACCTGGATCGCCCTGGCCCAGCCCTGGCTCGGCCTGCGGCTGGTGCCCGCGCTCGACGGCACGGCTGGCGCGCTGGTCCTGGAGGTGGCGCCTGACGGCCCCGCCGGCGCGCTGCGCCCGGGCGACCACCTGCGCGCCCTGGCGCCGCCGGGGGACCGTGCCGAAGGCGAGGTGGCGCTCGAGCCCTCGGACCTTCTGGAGGAACCCGACGCTCTGCCCGACATCGCGGCGATGGAGGCGCTCTATGCCCGGCAGAACCGATTGCACGCGCTGCTCTCGGGCGAGGCGGTTGTGCTGCGGGTTGTCCGCGACGGCGCAGAGCGGCAGGTGCAGGTGACCCCCGTGCCCCGGCGCCCGGTCGGCGATCTGCCGGTGGTCTACTGGGTGCAGCTGTTCGTCGGCTTCTGCGGTGCCACGCTGGGCGGCTGGGTGCTGGCCATCCGCGGCCGCCAGCCCGAGGCGCGCTACCTGGCGCTGGCGGGCGTCGGGCTCATGGTGTCCTCCTATGCCGCGGCGCTCTATTCCAGCCGGGAACTTGCGCTGCCGGGGCCGGTCTTCGACTGGGCCTCGGCCTTCAACTCGCTGGGGGCGATCGTCTTCGGGATCGGGATGATCTGCCTCTTCGTGGTCTATCCCGTGCGGCGGCTGCCCCGCTGGGTGCCGGGGGCGGTGATGGCGCTCTTCGGTCTCTGGGCGCTTCTGTCCTTCCTGCGGCTGACCGTCACCACGGCGCTGATGATCCACATCCCCGTGGTGCTGGAGATGAGCGTCATCCTTCTGGCCGTGCTCTGGCAGGTACGGGCGACGCGCGGCAATCCCCATGCCCGCGCCGCGTTGCGGTGGTTCGGGCTGTCGGTCACGCTGGGCGCGGGCGGCTTCGTGACCCTCGTGGCGCTGCCGCAGGCCTTCGGGCTGGAGCCGCAGATCAGCCAGGGTTACGCCTTTGCGCTGTTCCTCATCATCTATGCCGGGCTGGCCGTGGGCGTGGCGCGCTTCCGGCTGTTCGAACTGGAGTTCTGGGCCTTCCGCGCGCTGTTCTACGGGGGCGGCGTGGCGCTGCTGCTGCTGCTCGACGCCGCGCTGATCTCGGTGGCGACGATGGAAGAGCTGCCGGCCTTCTCGCTCGCGCTGTTCATCGTGGCGTTCCTCTACCTGCCGCTGCGCGACCGGCTCGCGCAATGGCTCACCGGCCGGCGCTGGCTGTCCACGGAAGAGCTGTTCGACATGATCACCGGCGTCGCCATGGCGCCGGACGGCGAGGCGCAGCGCGAGATGCTGCACCGCCTGCTGAGCGAGATGTTCCACCCGCTGGAGATCATGCCGGCGCCGACCCCGGTGGACCGCCCGGTTCTGCGCGAGGCGGGCGCGGTGATGGATGTGCCGGGGCTCGACACGCTGTCCTCGACCCGGATGCTCTGGGCGCATCGCGGGCGGCGGCTGTTCTCGGTCCGTGACCTGCAGCGGGTGGCGGATATCCTGCAGATGGCCGCGCAGTTCATCGAGCGCCGCCGCGCCTACGAGGAGGGGGCCGAGCAGGAGCGCCGGCGCATCAATCGCGACATGCACGACAATATCGGCGTCCAGCTTCTGGGCGCGCTGCACAGCGCCGAGGCCGAGCGCAAGGATGCGCTGATCCGCCAGACCCTCACCGACCTGCGCGAGATCATCTCCAACCCCGGGGGCGAGCCGGTCAGCCTGACCCGGGTGCTGGGCGACCTGCGCGCCGAGCTGTCGGAGCATCTGGCTTCCGCCGATATCGCGCTCGACTGGCGCGAGCCGGAGCTGGAGGACAGCCATGTCGCGCCCCAGGTGGCCAACGGCCTGCGCGCCATCCTGCGCGAGGCGGTGAACAACGTGCTGCGCCATGCCGGCGCCGCGCGGGTCGCCATCCGCGTGCGGGTGGAGGAGGCCGGCGGCGACGCCCGGCTGCATGTCACCGTCACCGATGACGGCCGCGGGCCCGGTGTGGGGGCGGGCGCGGCCCGGGGACGGGGGCGCGGCAACGGGCTGCGCAACC
>SRJI02000794.1 GCA_005473895.2 Carideicomes alvinocaridis | reverse complement strand
CTTGCAGTCCGGGTAGATGTAGGCCGCGTCCGTCAGGGCCTGGTCAGTCGGGTCGTGGTAGTCCGTCGAGTCGTTGACGGCGGGCTTGTCGAGGCGCTCCAGGTTCTGGCGACCCTCGCAACCGACGCCGTCACCATTCGCGTCCAGCTTCGGCTGGAACCGGGGATGCGTGGACGGGATATGCGAGTACCCCTCCTCATACGCAGCCGTGCAGTTCGCGAACGGCGCCTCGACGGCGGTGGCGGGGGCGGCGGCGAACAGGGACAGGCCCAGGGCGGCGGTCAGGGTGGCACCGGTGACGATCTTCTTCATGGCAGACCTCGTTGTCTCAAGGGGAGGATGGAACGCACCACAGGGGGATGTGACGTGGCAGACGATGCTGAGAAAACCATGGCCGGACC
>SRJI02000793.1 GCA_005473895.2 Carideicomes alvinocaridis | reverse complement strand
GGACCCCACGCGGCTGGACGCCGCCCGCGGCGGGGCCGAGGGGCTGGACGCGGTCGCGCGCGCCGCGCACGAGGCGGGCATGGGCGTGCTCGTGGACATCGTGCCGAACCACGTGGGCGTGGCCACGCCCCGGGCCAATCCGGCGTGGTGGGACGTGCTCACCCACGGTCCCGAGGCGGCGCATGCGGCGTGGTTCGACGTGGACTGGGCGGCCGGCGGCGGGTCTCTGCTCATCCCCGTCCTGGGGGACGGTCCTGACGGGGACGCGGACGCGGAGCTGGACCGTCTCGTCGTCGACACCGAGGGCGGCCGTCTGCGCTACTGGGACAACGTCTACCCCCTCGCCCCCGGATCGCTCGAGGCGGCCGAGGCGGAGACCGGGCTGCGCGCCGCGGAGGTCT
>SRJI02000792.1 GCA_005473895.2 Carideicomes alvinocaridis | reverse complement strand
ACGCCGAGGGGGAGATTGATGGGGATAACGAACACATGCCAACATGTGTATGGGGCAGCGGTCATTCCATAGGTATTGAACCCATCTGTGGCCAGCGCAACACGTACATTACGAGCCTCTTYGGCTTTCTCAYGGTGAATRRCATCAAAGTGTTTCCATGCTTCACCATCRGATGCGTGCACCATCTTGTCAGGATTGTATCGTTTKCCWTTTTTGTGCCATGTCATCTGTTTCGCGGATTCCTCTGTCATGTAYAGACGCTGGATCCTCGGTATGAACGGAAGGTGSCGTAGGATTGTCAMGGGGATGTCGAGCTGCCTCTTCTGTCCATCACCAGAGTCTACCTCCATGAACCTAGAYGATTTACACTTSGRACAGTACTTTGCCTCAGTGTGTTCTTT
>SRJI02000791.1 GCA_005473895.2 Carideicomes alvinocaridis | reverse complement strand
GTGGGCGATCAGGTAGGCGCGGATCTCCGCCGCCAGCGCGGTCAACTGGTCCTCCGTGAGGGCCGACAGGTCCGCCGGGCGGGCGATCTGCGGCAGCAGCGGGGCGCCGGGGCTCGTGGGGGGCAGATGTTCCATGGTCCGACCAGCCTACTCCGCGGGTCCGCGCCCGGGCGGGTCGCGGGCGGCGGCCCGCGCGAGCGGGCCCCGTGGATCAGGCCTTCGCGGCGATCTGACGGAGCACGTACTGAGACATGCTTCGCTCTGCCTGGCGATAGTTGCACAGCTTCCGTCGGCTCTCAGGATCCCTGTCTCGATGGGACGCCCGACGATGCAACCGTACAAGACCAATTTCTCTTGGGTGATCGGCGGTACTGGGATCGTCTTCTCACCACGGTGATGTT
>SRJI02000790.1 GCA_005473895.2 Carideicomes alvinocaridis | reverse complement strand
CTTTGATATCCTCTTCCAATACCACCAAAACGGGTACCTCAAACCCAAAATCATCCAAAATGGCCTTATGGATGCGGCTTTCAAGCACTCGCTTGTTCGATTCCCCATCCCTAAAAACCACATTACCACTCTGAATGTAGGTCTCCACATGGTTCAATCCTGTTTTGATCAAGGTTTCCCTTAGGTCTGCCATTTTTATCTTCTTTTGGCCACCCACATTGATTCCCCTTAGAAGTGCTATGTAGTTATGCATCATATTAAAAAGCTACCCAAATTAATTTTAGTAAATTCAATCGCATTAAATTAACAAAAATGAACCAATACATCCTATTAAAAAGCTACCCAAATTAATTTTAGTAAATTCAATCGCATTAAATTAACAAAAATGAACCAATACATCC
>SRJI02000789.1 GCA_005473895.2 Carideicomes alvinocaridis | reverse complement strand
CGACCCCGCCCTCCTCGTCACGGACGCGCCCCCGGTCGGCGTGCCGGACGACGCCGAACGGCTCACCGACGACGGCCTGCTGGGCTGGCGCTTCGCCGCGGACGAGTGGGCGGCGGCCCCCGAGCCGGACTCCGGATGGGACGTGCTCACGCTGCCGGCGACGGTCGCCGCCGCACCGGCGCCCCTCGTGGTGACGGACGTGGACTCCACGCTCATCCGGCAGGAGGTCATCGAGCTGCTCGCCGCCCACGCCGGCCGTGAGGCCGAGGTCGCCGAGGTGACGGAGCGCGCGATGCGCGGTGAGCTCGACTTCGCCGCCTCGCTGCACGCGCGCGTCGAGGCGCTCGCGGGGCTGCCCGTGGGCGTCGTGGCGGACGTGGTGCGGGCCATCCGGCCCACCG
>SRJI02000788.1 GCA_005473895.2 Carideicomes alvinocaridis | reverse complement strand
GACGGAGAGCTGCGGGAGGTGACGCACGGCACCACCGGCCTCGACCTCTTCCGCGAGAAGCCGACCACCGCCGTCATGCGGGTGGACGGCCTGCTCTGGGACCTGGCCCGCGAGATCCCCGCCGGCGCGTCCGTCGAGTCGGTGGACATCACGGAGCCCGAGGGCCTCGAGGTGCTGCGGCACTCCACCGCCCACGTGATGGCCCAGGCCGTGCAGCAGCTGCGCCCGGGCGCCAAGCTCGGCATCGGCCCGTACATCACGGACGGCTTCTACTTCGACTTCGACGTCGACGAGCCCTTCACCCCCGAGGACCTCAAGCAGATCTCCTCGCTCATGCAGAAGATCGTGAAGTCCGGCCAGACCTTCCGCCGCCGCGTCGTGGACGAGGAGACCGCCCGCGCC
>SRJI02000787.1 GCA_005473895.2 Carideicomes alvinocaridis | reverse complement strand
GCGGTGACCCCGCAGTACATGGCCGGCGCGGCCGCCGCCCGCGAGCTGCCGATGATCTGGCGGATCACCAAGGGCTCCCTGCGCAACAAGCTCGTGTTCATCCTGCCCGCGCTGCTGCTGCTCGACTGGCTCGCCCCCTGGATCCTGCCGTGGCTGCTGCTGGCCGGCGGCACCTACCTGTCCTATGAGGGCGCGCACAAGGTGTGGGGCAAGCTCACCGGCCACGGGCATGCCGACGACGAGGAGCCCGCCGTCGAGCGGGGTCCGGAGGCCGAGGACACCGTGGTGCGCGGGGCCATCACCACGGACTTCATCCTGTCCCTGGAGATCATGGTCATCTCCATGAACGAGGTGGCCGACCTGGGCTTCTGGATGCAGGCGGCGATCCTGGCGGTGGTGGCC
>SRJI02000786.1 GCA_005473895.2 Carideicomes alvinocaridis | reverse complement strand
GACGTCGTCGTCGTACCCCCACTCCTGCACCAGGTCGCCCCTCGAGAGGGCGAGCTCCGCCAGCAGGGCGCTGTCCGTCGAGGTCGGCGTCGACCCAGCCTGCATAGTGTCCGGTCCTCCTTGATGGTGGCGGGCACTGCGGCCCGCGCCGTCGAGCGGGTGATGATGACCACCATACGCCGTGGACGCCGCCGTTCCGGGGCCTCCGGCCGGGCGGACGCGGCGGCTCCGGTCTACTCTGGGGAGGAACAGACGCACTCTCCGGGCGACGCGCCCGGCTCGGCGTCGCGGGCCCGGACCGGATCGTCTGCCCGCAGCCCACCGCGGAGCACCCCTCCGCACGAGAACCAGGAGGCACCGTGAGCGCAGCCGAAGAGAGCTCGCAGATCCGCAGCGGTCTGAC
>SRJI02000785.1 GCA_005473895.2 Carideicomes alvinocaridis | reverse complement strand
GGCCGACACCGCCGACGAGGACTGAGAGGATCACCCCATGAGCGATTCGACGCGCAACTCCCCGCTGCACCCGGTCCACGAGGCCGCGGGCGCCACGTTCACGGACTTCGGCGGCTGGAACATGCCCCTGAAGTACGGCTCCGAGCTGGCCGAGCACAAGGCCGTCCGCACCTCCGCCGGCCTGTTCGACCTCTCCCACATGGGCGAGATCCGGGTCACCGGCCCGGAGGCCGGGGCCATGCTGGACCACGCCCTCTCGAGCGTGCTCTCCACGTTGAAGCCCGGCCGCGCCAAGTACGCCCTGTGCCTGACGGACGCCGGCACCATCCTGGACGACACGATCGTCTACCGGATGGACGACGGCGAGGCCAGCTCCGAGCCCGACTACCTGGTGGTGCCCAAC
>SRJI02000784.1 GCA_005473895.2 Carideicomes alvinocaridis | reverse complement strand
GTATAACTCACCTTCTATTATTACATATGGTCGGGCTCTTGCCTCTTATAAGCTTCGTCATCTGAAAGGCAGTTGCCCTGGAGAAAAGATATAATCTCGGTTCTCCAATCTTCATTATGAACAGGAGATATATTGAGCACTGCTCTTTCAAGAAGTTCCGCCGAAGGTGCTTTTATTGTCTCAAAGAATACTTCCGAAGGTAAAGGCAGCCCCTGTGCCGCTGACTTGGCTAGCAGATCAGCGTGCTCATTTTCTCCTCGTGGAATATTCTTGACAGAAAACCCTTCGAAGGAAGCTTCAAGCCTTCGAACTGTATCCAAATATTTCTCGAGCTTTGGATCTCTTGCTTTACAACTCTTATCAATATGACAAGAAATAACTTGGAAATCGGTTTTGAGAACCG
>SRJI02000783.1 GCA_005473895.2 Carideicomes alvinocaridis | reverse complement strand
GAGGTGGTGGACCCGGCGTGGGCGGGCGAGGAGTTCGTGCCGCGCGTGGCGAAGCGGGGCGCGGAGATCATCGAGGTGCGCGGGGCGAGCTCGGCGGCGTCGGCGGCGTCCGCGGCGATCGATCACCTGCGCGACTGGACCCTCGGCACCGGTGTGGACGCGGACGGTGCGCCGCGCCGGACGTCGGCCGCGGTGGTCTCGGACGGCTCCTACGGGGTGCCGGAGGGGCTGATCAGCTCGTTCCCCGTGACGTCCGACGGCGGCACCGCGTGGCGGATCGTGCCGGGGCTGGAGCCGGACGAGTCCGTGCTGCCGGGTGAGGGCGGGCGGCTGGCCGCGACCGTCGCCGAGCTGGAGGCCGAGCGCGACGCCGTGCGAGGGCTGGGCCTGCTCTGAGGCGGGC
>SRJI02000782.1 GCA_005473895.2 Carideicomes alvinocaridis | reverse complement strand
CAGGGGGAACACGTGACCGGGCCGGGTGAGGTCACCGGGGGCGGTACCGGGGTCGGCGAGCACGCGGAGGGTGCGGGTGCGGTCGGCGGCGGAGATGCCGGTGGTGACGCCGGCGGCGGCGTCGACGGACACGGTGTAGGCGGTGCCCTTGGGGTCCTCGTTGACGGTGGTCATGGGCGGCAGGGCCAGGCGGTCGGCCAGGCCGGCCGGCAGGGGCGCGCAGATGACGCCCGAGGTGTGGCGGACGGTGAAGGCAGTGACCTCGTCGGTGGCCAGGGCGGCCGCGTAGATCAGGTCGCCCTCGTTCTCGCGGTCGGCGTCGTCCACGACGACGACGGGCCGGCCGGCGGCGATCGCGGCGATCGCCGCGGGGACGGGGTCCAGACGGATGTGCTCGCTCACG
>SRJI02000781.1 GCA_005473895.2 Carideicomes alvinocaridis | reverse complement strand
TCTCCCTCCTTAAACTCAAGCAGTCTTCTCCGGGTATCAGCATAGCTTTTCTGCCTGGACTGTGCAGTCCTCAAATTCTCCCTTATTTTCTGGACTTGTTCTTCTGCYTCTTGTATAATYTCAGGYCCAAASAACTGYCTTTCACCAGTTTGATYCCAATACARKGGAGTCCTGCAYTTTCTRCCATAYARAGCCTCAAACGGTGACATCTTCAAACTRGCCTGRTAGCTATTATTRTAWGAGAACTCCGCATACGGTARRCTCTTATCCCAACTACCACCATGCTTAAGAGCACAAGCTCTTAACATATCTTCCAGTACTTGGTTAGTCCTCTCAGTCTGCCCATCAGTCTGTGGATGGTAAGCCGAACTAAAATTCAATCTCGTATCCAATGACTCGTGCAA
>SRJI02000780.1 GCA_005473895.2 Carideicomes alvinocaridis | reverse complement strand
CAGATCGGCCTGCTGGTCTTCATGATCATCGCCTCGAAGGGCGCGGCCGGCGTCACCGGCGCGGGCATGGCCACGCTCGCCGCCGGCCTGCAGGCGCACCGACCCGAGCTGCTCGGCGGCATGGGCGTGATCGTGGGCATCGACAAGTTCATGTCCGAGGCCCGCGCCCTGACCAACTTCACCGGCAACGCCGTGGCCACGCTCCTCATCGGCCGCTGGGTGGGGGAACTCGACGGCGAGCGCGCCCGGCGCGTCCTCAGCGGCGAGCTGAAGTTCGACGAGGCCACCGTGGCAGGCCATGACGGCGCCGCGCACGACCCGCAGCAGTCCCCGACGGTCGCCGAGCAGGCCTACGAGGGTCACCCCGACTCCAGCCTGAACTTCGCCATGGCCGCCGACGGCGA
>SRJI02000779.1 GCA_005473895.2 Carideicomes alvinocaridis | reverse complement strand
GAGCCGTCCTGCAGGGCCACGGTGAAGATGTAGGGGATCGAGTGGTCGAGGGTCTCGCGCGAGGCCGTCGGATCGTACTTCTGCGGGTCGTTGGCGCCCGAGCCGATCACGTAGTGGGTGTGGTGCGAGGTCTTGATCAGCACCGACGCGACGTTCGCCGGGTCGGTGGCCTCCGGGTGCTCGTTGTGGAGCTTGCGGGCCAGGTCGATCCAGGCCTGGGCCTGGTACTCGGCCGAGTGCTCCTTGGTGTAGGTGTCCAGGATGCCGCGCTTGGGCTCGCCCTGCTCGGGCAGCGGCACCTCGTAGGAGGCGTCCGGGCCGTCCAGCAGCCAGGCGCTCACGCCGTCCTCGCCCTCGTAGATCGGGACGGGCGAGGTCTGGCCGCGCATGGCGCGGTCCACGGC
>SRJI02000778.1 GCA_005473895.2 Carideicomes alvinocaridis | reverse complement strand
GGCCTGGCGATCGGCATCTACCGCGTCGCCGCCGGGACCACGTCCACGTTCATCCGCCTGTCCACGTGGGGGATCCTGGCCTGGCTGGTGGGCCAGGCGTCCGTCAACATCGCGATGGTCTCCGGGATCATCCCCGTGGTGGGCGTCCCGCTGCCCTTCATCTCCTATGGTGGTTCCGCGCTCACCCTGTCCTTGAGCGCGGTCGGCATCGTGCTGGCCTTCGCCCGCCACGAGCGTCGCCGTGCCGCGCAGCCGGACGCCCGCCCGCAGGCGGAGGAGCCGGACACCGACCCCCTCCCCGTGATCCCCACCCCCGTCCTCCAGGAGCCCCGATGACGCAGACCCCTCATCCCTCCGGACCCCTGCGGGTGGTGCTGGCCGGCGGCGGCACCGCCGGCCACATCT
>SRJI02000777.1 GCA_005473895.2 Carideicomes alvinocaridis | reverse complement strand
GCGGTCCTCCCAGCCCTCGTCTCCCGGGGCCATGAGCACCTGGCCGGTGGAGGCCGCGTGGATGAACGGGTCGGCGCCCTGCTTGGCCACCACGGTCCAGTCGTCGTTCCAGTCCACCAGCAGCGCACCGGTGCGGTGGTTCCACCGGTAGCCGGCCTGCTCGTCCCACAGGCGGTCCAGCGGGAAGAACATCACGGGCAGGCCGAGGGTGTCTATCTCCAGCCACTCCGGTCCCACGTAGCGGTAGAAGTCGGCCAGGTCCGGGGCGAGGGGCTCCTCGGCGGCCCACTCGATGGGCTCCTGCCGGCTCAGCCGGCCGAACGGGGCGTCGGCCAGGTCCGGGGCGAGGGGCTCCTCGGCGGCCCACTCGATGGGCTCCTGCCGGCTCAGCCGGCCGAACGGGGC
>SRJI02000776.1 GCA_005473895.2 Carideicomes alvinocaridis | reverse complement strand
CACCAGCATGCGCGGCCACATGCGGTGGGGGCGGCGGATGTCCCAGTCGGAGGCGGGACTGGACCAGGCGGGCTGCGGGGTCACCCCCGGGGGCTGTGCGGCGCTCACGCGGGCAGTCTATGCGCGGGCCGGACGGGGTAGGGTCGGGACCAGTCCACATCGACAGGGGAGCGCCCGCGCGGCGCTGAGAGTGCGGTCCGCCGCAGACCCTCGAACCTGCTCCGGTCCGCACCGGCGAAGGAAGTCGAGTCTCCCGGTCGACGTCGTCCCGGGATTCCGGTGGCGACCTCGTCCCGGCCCCTCTGCCGTCCCAGACAGAGGAGAACCGCCATGTCCCGCATCCCGCACCGCGCCCTCGCCGCCCTCTCAGTGGCCGCCCGCGCCCTCACCGGCTGTTCGGTGTCC
>SRJI02000775.1 GCA_005473895.2 Carideicomes alvinocaridis | reverse complement strand
GCTCGAAGTCGTCGGAGAAGGCGTAGGCGCCGATCAGCTTGGAGTCGCACGACGACGCCGGGAAGTCCGGGCCGGTCTCGCACTCGGCCGTGGCGGTGGTGCCGTCCGCCTTGAGCACGGCGATCTGGCCGTCCGCGGTGCGGTAGGGCACGCCGACCTTGGCCTTGCCCTTGAGCGGCTGGACGGGCTGGCCGTCGATGAACGGGTTGTCCGGGTGGATGCCGGAGTCGATGACGCCGACCACCACACCCTCGCCCRCGTTCTCGGCCTTGCCGTACACGGACTTCCAGGTGCCCTTCTTGCCGGGCAAGCCGAGGAACTCGGTGGAGCTGTAGTCCGGGGCCACCTGCTCGTCCGGCGCGACGCCGAGCACGGCCGGGTCCTTCGCGATCGCCTGGGCCTCCT
>SRJI02000774.1 GCA_005473895.2 Carideicomes alvinocaridis | reverse complement strand
CCGAGCAGATCGCCGGCCGCGTGGCACAGATCCGCTCCGAGATCGAGAACACCGACTCGGACTACGACCGCGAGAAGCTGCAGGAGCGCCTCGCCAAGCTGGCCGGCGGCGTGGCCGTCATCAAGGCCGGCGCGGCCACCGAGGTGGAGCTCAAGGAGCGGAAGCACCGCATCGAGGACGCCGTGCGCAACGCCAAGGCCGCGGTGGAGGAGGGCATCGTCGCCGGCGGCGGCGTGGCCCTGATCCAGGCCGGCGCCAAGGCGTTCGGCGGCCTGCAGCTCGAGGGCGACGAGGCCACCGGCGCGAACATCGTCAAGGTCGCCATCGAGGCCCCGCTGAAGCAGATCGCCCTCAACGCCGGCCTGGAGCCCGGCGTCGTGGCCGACAAGGTCAAGACCCTCGACG
>SRJI02000773.1 GCA_005473895.2 Carideicomes alvinocaridis | reverse complement strand
GTCCGGGGCGGGGACGGAGGGCTGCGCCGGGGCGTGGGCGCGCTCGAGCTGGGCGCCCTCCACGTCCACGTCCGGCATGATCCGGTCGAGCCAGCGCGGCAGCCACCACGCCTTCTCGCCGAGCAGGTGCATCAGCGCCGGCATCAGGAGCAGGCGCACCACGAACGCGTCCAGCAGCACGCCGAAGGCCAGGCCGAAGCCCATCGGGCGGATCATCGCGTCGTGGGCGAAGATGAACCCGCCGAACACGGAGATCATGATGATCGCCGCGGCGATCACGACGGCCCGGCCCGAGCGCAGGCCGGTCAGCACGGCCTGGCGGGCGGGCAGGCCGTGGGCGTAGGCCTCGCGCATGCCGGAGGCGATGAACAGCTGGTAGTCCATGGCCAGGCCGAACAGCACGCC
>SRJI02000772.1 GCA_005473895.2 Carideicomes alvinocaridis | reverse complement strand
TGGTGTTCTTGGTCAGCGCGATCACGGTGTTGCCCAGCGGGGTGATGGCCCCGCGCAGCGCCTGGGGCAGGATCACGTGGCGGGCCGCGGGCAGGAAGCCCAGGCCGATGGAGCGGGCGGCCTCGGCCTGCCCGAGCGGGACGGTGTTGACGCCGGAGCGGATCGCCTCGCACATGAACGCCGCGTGGTAGAGCGAGAGGGCGATCACGGCGTAGATGAAGAAGTTCAGCGTGAAGTCGGACGAGAAGCTGATCTTCAGCTGTCCCCAGACGGCGAGCACGCCGAGCAGCATGATGATCGTGAGCGGGGTGTTGCGGACCACGTTGACGTAGCCGGCGCCGAGGGCGCGCAGCGAGGGGACGGGCGAGATGCGGAACAGGGCGAGCACCACGCCGAGGACGAACG
>SRJI02000770.1 GCA_005473895.2 Carideicomes alvinocaridis | reverse complement strand
TGCGGTCGCGGCCTGAGCCCTACGTCGGCGCCCACGCCATGCTGACCGTGGAGGAGGCCGCAGGCGGCCGGGACTTCGTCCGTCGCCTGGCCGAGCACGTGACCTCCGCGCAGGACTGGGCCGACGACCTGCAGTCCTGGACCGGCGTGGCGATCAGCTACGCCGGCCTGCGCGCCCTCGGGCTGCCCGAGGACTCCCTGGCCAGCTTCCCGCTGCCCTACCAGCAGGGGATGGCCGCCCGCGCTCAGCAGCTCATGGACACCGGGCCGAACGCCCCGGAGCACTGGGACGAGGCGTTCACCCAGGACGCCTGTCACATCGCGCTGACGATCTACGCGGCCGACGCCGACGCCCTGGACGCGGCCCTGGACCAGGCGAAGGAGGTGCTGGAGCACTCCACCGGAGT
>SRJI02000769.1 GCA_005473895.2 Carideicomes alvinocaridis | reverse complement strand
TCGGGGTCGTAGAACGTCGTGTAGATGGGCGCGTCCGGCCACATCCGGTGCAGGGCGAGCACCACCCGCTCCGCCCCGCCCTTCTGGGTGAGGTAGTCGTGGGCGATGGCGATCTTTGCGGGGGTCTGTTCCGACATCGTGTCTCCTCAGATGGCCCGTTGCGCACGGTGGGGGTGGGCCCGTCCTGCCTCGGCCGCACCCTCCACCTGGAGGGCGATGAGTCGACGGGCGAGCCCCCGAGGCAGGTGGTCCGCGACGGCATCGATCAGCGCACTGGAGCGCGTGAGAGTGGCTTCGGTGGCGCCCAACGCCACCAGGCGCACGGCAGCACCCCACACGCCTCGCGGAGCAGGTGGCGCCCAACGCCACCAGGCGCACGGCAGCACCCCACACGCCTCGCGGAGCA
>SRJI02000768.1 GCA_005473895.2 Carideicomes alvinocaridis | reverse complement strand
AGCACCACCGCACCGCCGAGCAGCAGGCCCGAGACGTGCTGCGCGACCGCTGGTGCGCCGACGACGACTGGCTGTCGATCAAGGTCATGTGGGCCGACGCCCGGGACGACTACGCGGACGTCGTCGCGCGGGTGCGGCGCCGGGCGGCCGAGTTCAGTGGGTGACCCGGTGAGATCCACGGCCCCCGCGGCCCGCCACGGCCCCCTCGTTTCGAGGCGGGAAATCCAGGTCATAGCACTCTGGTCCACGCCCGTGGGGTCGATTTCCCGCCTCGAAAGGACGGGACCAGTGGGAGTCGGCCCGTGAACACCCGTCCTCCCCCACGTAGCGTGGCCCCATGACCACGTCCGCCCCCACCCTGAGCTCGCATTTCGCCGACACCTTCCCCGAGCTCGCCCTGCCCTGG
>SRJI02000767.1 GCA_005473895.2 Carideicomes alvinocaridis | reverse complement strand
CTCGCCCACGGTCATCTCCCCCAGCGCGGTCTTCATGGGCCGCATGATGAACTCCTCGTCACCGGCGAGGGCGGACATGGCGGCGGCGTGCTTGGCCCACTGGGCGGCCATCTGCTGGCGGGAGCCGTCGAAGAGGGGCACCTCCCGGCCCTGGCGGGCGGCGAAGTCGCGCTGGCCGGCGATCACGTGGTCCAGCAGGTCCAGCGCGTCCCAGCCCTCGCACGGGGTGGCCGCGTCCCAGTCGCGCACCTCATGGACGACGGCGGTGAACGGCTCGGCGGCCGCGTTCCAGCGGGCCTCGACCTCGGTGGCGGGGATGGACATGGTGCTCTCCTCAGGGTCGCGGGGTTCTCGGGGCCGCGGCGGGCGACGACGGCGCCGTGCTCGGCTCCTTCGGGCCGCGGATG
>SRJI02000766.1 GCA_005473895.2 Carideicomes alvinocaridis | reverse complement strand
GGTGACGGCGGCGGCCGCGTCCAGCAGGCCGAGGGTGAGCGAGCCCAGCCCGGGACCGATCTCCAGCACGTGCTCGTCCGCGGTCACGTCCGCGGCCTGCACGATGCGCCGGATCGTGTTCGGGTCGATCACGAAGTTCTGGCCCCACTGCTTGGTGGGACGCAGGTCCAGCTCGGCGGCGATGCGCCGCACGTCCGCGGCGCTCAGCAGCGGGGCGGGGGCGGGGTGCGGGGAGGGCTGGACCATGCCCGCGAGTCTATCCGGGGCACCGGACGGGGTAGCCGGGACGCAGCGGCGCGGGCTCCGCTCAGGTGGAGAGGTCACCGAGCCGGACGAGCTCGCGGAACTCGGGGCTCGTCTCCTGCAGCCCGGCGAACGTGCCCTGGCCGATGATCCGCCCCTGGTCC
>SRJI02000765.1 GCA_005473895.2 Carideicomes alvinocaridis | reverse complement strand
CACTTCCTTGAGTCGGTCCAGTTCCACCAATTGCTGGGCCAGTTTTTCCTGCTCCAGTTGCACCATGGCCCGTCCCGTTTCGTGCTTGTCCCCGGCGCTGCTCTTGGTTTCGGAATTCAAGGATTCCTGTAGTGCCGCGGCACTTTTTTTCAGGCGTTCCGTTCGGGTGTCCACATAGTCCCAACAGAACTTTAATAGCTGTTCTTTCTTCTGCATTTTCACTCGTGGTTTAGGCAAACGTCAATCTAAAAACGGTCTCTTGGTCGGGTACGGAGTGTACTTGAATACCCCCGCCGTGCAGTTGCATCACCCGTTTGCTCAGGCTCAGGCCAATCCCCGTTCCCTCGCTCTTGGTGATCACCCGTTTGCTCAGGCTCAGGCCAATCCCCGTTCCCTCGCTCTTGGTG
>SRJI02000764.1 GCA_005473895.2 Carideicomes alvinocaridis | reverse complement strand
CACGGCCGCGGCCACGGTGGCGGTCAGCGTCGCGTCCGGCTCGCCGGTGGCGGGGTCCACGAACTCGATCGCCATCATCGCGCCGCGGCCGCGGACCTCGGCGATGCGGTCGTCGGCGTTCTGCTCGAAGTGCTCGCGGATGACCTGCTCGATCCGGCGGGCCTTCTCCAGGAGACCGTCCTCCTCGACGGCCTCGAACACGGCGAGCGCCGCCGCCGTGGCGACGGGGTTGCCGCCGTAGGTGCCCCCGAGGCCGCCCGGGTGCACGGAGTCCATCACCTCGGCGCGGCCGGTGACGCCGGAGAGCGGCATGCCGCCGGCGATGCCCTTGGCGGTCGCCATCAGGTCCGGCTCGATGCCCTCGGTCTCGGCGGCGAACCAGGCGCCGGTGCGGGCGATGCCGGACT
>SRJI02000763.1 GCA_005473895.2 Carideicomes alvinocaridis | reverse complement strand
CGTAGACCATGCCGGCCGGCCCGCGCGTCCGCACCGCGCCGAGGTCCACCAGGTCCCGCGAGAGCGTGCCCTGGGTGACGGACAGCCCGCGATCACCCAGGGCTTCCGAGAGTTCGGCCTGGGAGCGGATGCCCCGGGTGGCCAGGATCTCCCGGATCGCGGCCTGACGGGCGATCTTCGTCGTGGGGGCGGCCATCAGCGCGGCTCCTCGGCCAGGCCGGAGCGGTACAGCAGCCAGGCGATGAGCGCCTTCTGCGCGTGCAGCCGGTTCTCGGCCTCGTCGAACACCACGGACCGCGGCCCGTCGATCACCTCGGCCGTGACCTCGTAGCCCCGGTACGCGGGCAGGCAGTGCAGGAAGATCGCGTCGTCGGCCGCCCGCGCCATCGCGGCGGCGTCCACCTGGT
>SRJI02000762.1 GCA_005473895.2 Carideicomes alvinocaridis | reverse complement strand
GCACGGGACGGATGGGGGACATCGTCGCCACGATCCAGGCGGAGCAGGACGAGGTGATCCGCGCGCCCCTGCCCGGGGCGGTCGTGGTCCAGGGCGGGCCCGGCACGGGGAAGACCGCCGTCGCCCTGCACCGCGCGGCCTACCTGCTGTACACCCACCGGGAGCGCCTCGCGCGCTCGGGAGTGCTGATCGTCGGCCCGTCGACCGCGTTCATGCGGTACATCGAGCGGGTGCTGCCCTCGCTGGGCGAGACCGGTGTCGTGATGTCCTCGCTGGGGACGCTGATGCCGGGTGTGCGGGCCGTCCCGGAGCGGGACCTCGACGCGGCGGCGGTGAAGGGCCGGCGGGACATGGTGGACGCCGTCGCCCACGCGGTCGCGCAGCGCCAGCGCCTGCTCGTCGAGCCG
>SRJI02000761.1 GCA_005473895.2 Carideicomes alvinocaridis | reverse complement strand
CGCCGCGCTCGGGCGCCAGGACGAGGTGCACTGACGTGTCGTCCACCCCATGCAGGTGCACCGGCTCCCAGCGCCGGCCTGGTGAGAGGTTGACCTCCGGGGTGCGCTCCTCCGGCCGGCCTGTCAGGTGGACGGCGCGCGACGTTGCTGGCGAGACGGTGCTGTGGCCCTCCTCGACGCCGTCGAGGGCGAACACCGCAGCGACCAGACGGCCCCACAGCTCCGGCGATGATCGCTGATCAAGCTGTCGGTGGGGCCCCTCGGTCGACGTCGCGGGACGACTGCCCGGCCGGGGATCGTCAGCGGTGAGCCGGACACGGGGGCTCGCATCAGGATCCATGCAGACGATCCTGACGGGGCCCCGCCGGCCAGGCAAGGCCACCAGGCCCCCTCACTCCCCGCCCAGC
>SRJI02000760.1 GCA_005473895.2 Carideicomes alvinocaridis | reverse complement strand
CCGCGCGAGATCCCCGGCCTCGTGGACGAGCTGTACGGACGGGTGCTGCCGGCCACCCCGGGCTCGGTCCAGCGGACCTCGTCCAGCGTGCCTCGCTGGGAGGACCGCGAGGCGAGCCGGAACGAGGGGCGCGGCTCGGGGCTGTACGCGGCGGTCCACCGCGACGACGCCGGGCGGGTCCAGGGTGTCGCGCTGTACCGGTTCGAGGGCTGGGAGAAGGAGCCGCCCACGATCACCGTCACCGCGTTCCTCGCGGCGACCGCCGACGCGCGGCGCGGGCTCATCCACCACCTGGCCCGGCTGGACCTGGTCGAGCGGATCGAGTGGGGCCGCGCGCCCGAGCCCGGCTGGCTCGAGGCGCTCTTCGTCGACGAGCGGCGGGTGAGCCGACACCGCGGCGCCGACGAC
>SRJI02000759.1 GCA_005473895.2 Carideicomes alvinocaridis | reverse complement strand
CGGGCTGCGAGCACGAAGCCGTCGCGGGCGCGGAGGCGCACGGGGGTGGGGGTGGTCTGCGTCACACCGCCAGCCTAGGCGCGGGGGCGGCGCGACCTGCGACACAATGGGCCCATGACTGAGACCCCCCAGAGCTCGTCCGGCCAGAACCGGGACGAGATCCTCGCCCGCCTCGAGGAGATCTACGCGAACGACCCCGCGGTGCGCGAGCACGGCGTCACCCTCGGCGAGGTGGCCGAGGGGCGTGTGGTGCTGCACCGCGACGTCACCGCGGACATGGTGAACTCCCACGAGATCTGCCACGGCGGCTTCCTGTTCCACCTCGCGGACTCGGCGCTGGCGTACTGCGTGGCGACCTTCGGCGCCGCTCCCGTCACCCGGCGCGCGGAGATCACCTACGTGGCGCCC
>SRJI02000758.1 GCA_005473895.2 Carideicomes alvinocaridis | reverse complement strand
ACCTGACGTCCCGGTCCTCGATGGTGCGGAGCACGTAGTCCTGCTGTCGATCCATGCCGCCACTCTAGACGCGCCGCGTAGACTCCGGCCCATGTCTGCTCCCCAGTCCCCCCGGCAGCCTGACGACACCGCCCCCTACGGTCCGCCCGCCCCGTCCCGGTACCGGACGGTCCACCTGCAGCGGGCCAAGGACGAGGGCCGGCGCTTCGCGATGCTCACCACCTACGACGCGATGACGGCGGCCCTGTTCGACGAGGCCGGCGTCGAGGTGCTGCTCGTGGGCGACTCGGTGGGCAACACCGTGCTGGGCCACCCCACCACCCTGCCGGTCACCCTGGACCAGATGATCCTGTTCACCCAGGCCGTGGTGCGCGGTGCCGAGCGTGCCCTCGTGGTCGCGGACCTGCC
>SRJI02000757.1 GCA_005473895.2 Carideicomes alvinocaridis | reverse complement strand
CCCGTCTCCGAGGGCCTGTTCATCTGGACCGCGGGCCTGGCGCTGATCATCGGCTTCATGGTCTGGCTCACCAGCCGGTCCTCCTGATCCCGTCGGCGCAGGCGCGCCGACCACCCGTCATCGACATTCATCACTCGAGTAAAGGAAACAGGACATATGGGCGAGAAAGGCCTTGAAGGGACAGAGCGCCGCTCGGGTTCCCTCGAGCACGCCGGCGAGGACGCGCCCCGGTACGCGATCGACGACCCGGGCCTGCCTCCGCACCGTCCGCGTCTGGCCGATGAGGATCCGAAGGCTGCGAAGCGCGCCGAGCGTCAGGTCTCGGTCATGTTCCTCATCTCCATCGTGGGCACGGTGCTCTTCTTCATCGGCTATTTCGGCGTGGGGCAGATCGGCAACGGTGAGGCG
>SRJI02000755.1 GCA_005473895.2 Carideicomes alvinocaridis | reverse complement strand
CACCGGGGCGCTGACGTCGTGGCGTCACGACGTCAGCGCCCCGGTGCGCGGTGTGGATCAGGCCGGGAGGATCAGGCCGGAGGCGCCGGCGCGGGCGGCCTCGAAGCGGGCCTGCACGTCGGCCCAGTTGACGATGTTCCAGATCGCCTTGACGTAGTCCGCCTTGACGTTCTGGTAGTCGAGGTAGAAGGCGTGCTCCCACATGTCCAGCTGGAACAGCGGGATGGTGGCGACCGGCACGCCGTTCTGCTGGTCGTAGAACTGCTCGATCACCAGGTTGCCGCCGATGGGCTCGTAGGCCAGCACGGCCCAGCCGGAGCCCTGGATGCCGAGGGCGGCGGCGGTGAAGTGCGCCTGGAACTTGTCGAACGAGCCGAAGTACTCGTCGATGGCGGCGGCCAGCTCGCCG
>SRJI02000754.1 GCA_005473895.2 Carideicomes alvinocaridis | reverse complement strand
CCCGGCCGAGCGCGGCGAGCGCCTCGTCCTCGAGCGCGAGGGTCTGCCGGGCGAGACGGAGCATGCGCTCTCCGGCCGCGGTCGGCCGGACGGGGACGGTGCGGGCCACGAGCACCTGGCCCACCTGCCGCTCGAGGGCCTTGATCCGCTGCGAGAAGGCCGAGCCGGAGATCCGCAGGGAGTCCGCGGCGGCGTCGAAGGTGCCGTGGTCGACGGCCGCGACGAGGGCGCGCAGGTGGTCGGAGTTCATGCGGTCCAGGGTAGGGGTGGCCATGAAGGATGTCTTCAGATCCTGAAGAAGATCGCGATGGCACGGACGTGGGGCGACTCCTATCCTCGCTCGGTGACCATCTTCGCCACCGGATTCCTGACCTACCTCGCCCTCATCGTCGCCATCGGCGCGCAGACC
>SRJI02000753.1 GCA_005473895.2 Carideicomes alvinocaridis | reverse complement strand
GTCACGGGTGGCCGTGGGGATGATCACGCCGGAGGTCGCCGAGCCCGACCTGCGTGATCGACGACGGCGAACAGGGCTCGGCACTCCGGGGCGGCGCGCCTAGGCTCGGCGTCATGCGAGCACTCGTCCTCCAGTCCTACGGCGGCCGTGAGGCCATGGCCCTCACCGACGTCCCCGCCCCCACGGTCGGCGCCGGTGAGGTGCTGATCCGCACCCGCGCGGTCGGCCTCAACCCCGTCGACGCGATGCATCGCGAAGGCGACTTCAAGGCCATCGCCCCCGACGACTTCCCCACGGTCGCCGGCAACGAGCTCAGCGGCATCGTCGAGACCGTGGGCGCCGGGGTGACCGCGTTCGCCCCGGGTGACGCGGTGATCACCCGCGTGGACCCCTCCGGCCACGGGGCGTT
>SRJI02000752.1 GCA_005473895.2 Carideicomes alvinocaridis | reverse complement strand
CACCGCGTCCTGGGTCAGGCGGGAGAACTGCCGGGCGTTCTTCGGCACGGAGACCACGGAGATCGTGCCCTCCGGGTCGACGGAGAAGTCGTCGGCGGGCTCGCCCTCGTTGGCGACCACCACGTACGCCCCGTTCGGGGAGAAGGCCAGCGAGTCCGGCAGAGCGCCCACCCGCACGCCGCCGAGGTAGCGCAGGGAGGCGGTCTCGAAGAACACGACCCAGCCGTGGTCGATCTTGTCAGCGGCCTCCACGGCGACGGCCATCACGCCGCCGGAGACAGCCACGGAGTTCACCGTGGCGCCCTTGTCCGTGACGGAGCCGTCCGCGGTGCGCGGCCATCACGCCGCCGGAGACAGCCACGGAGTTCACCGTGGCGCCCTTGTCCGTGACGGAGCCGTCCGCGGTGCGC
>SRJI02000751.1 GCA_005473895.2 Carideicomes alvinocaridis | reverse complement strand
CCAGGCGACCCGACCCGGCTCGGAGCAGACGGTGGTCGACCTGGACCGGGAGCTCGTGTCCTTCGTGCTCGCCGAACTGCCCCTGCCGGCGGGCACGGACCTCGTCTCCGTGGTCGCGGACGCGCGCCTGGCCGCCGTCGACCTCGCGATGGACGGGGAGCGCTTCGACGCCGTCGTCCTGGACATCGGCACCGGCGAGGAGGGCGCCGAGCACCTGCGCGGCGCCGTGTTCTACGGGGAGCTGCTCGAGCTGCTGACGGCGGGTGGGGTGCTGCTGGTGAACATCGGCGACGACGCCGGCCTGCACTTCCTGGGCGCCGAGCTGGGCGCCCTCGAGGAGGCGGCCGCCGAGCGCCGGCCTGCACTTCCTGGGCGCCGAGCTGGGCGCCCTCGAGGAGGCGGCCGCCGAG
>SRJI02000750.1 GCA_005473895.2 Carideicomes alvinocaridis | reverse complement strand
TACTCGCCGGGTGTCGGCGGTGACCTCTGGGTGTTCGGCCTGGCCCTCCAGGGCTTCGGCACGATCATGGGCGGCGTCAACTTCATCACCACGATCCTGACGATGCGTGCCCCGGGCATGACGATGTGGCGCATGCCGATCTTCACCTGGAACACGCTCATCACCGGCATCCTGATCCTGATGGCGTTCCCGCCGCTGGCCTCCGCGCTCTTCGCGCTGGGCCTGGACCGTCGCTTCGGCGGCCACATCTTCAACCCGGAGAACGGCGGCGCCATCCTGTGGCAGCACCTCTTCTGGTTCTTCGGCCACCCCGAGGTGTACATCATCGCCCTGCCGTTCTTCGGCGTCGTGTCGGAGATCATCCCGGTGTTCTCCCGCAAGCCGATCTTCGGCTACAAGTCCATCGTGTT
>SRJI02000749.1 GCA_005473895.2 Carideicomes alvinocaridis | reverse complement strand
GGAGTAAGAGGCGAACAGCAGCGCTATGGGGACTGGCTCTCGTTGGACGTTGGCGGGCGGACTGAGACGAAGGCGAACTACTACCACCGGACCTGGCAGCCGGGCCTTCGATATCAGCAGAACTGGTCGGCGACGTCGGTCTCTCGTCTCATGAGCGGAAGCTACGGCTACTGCTACTACCCCTACTGACTTGAGTATTTTGTGACCAAGGGTCAGCGGGGTGTCTTTGGAGGCATCATGGGCATGCTCGGTATATGCCTCCTGGTTGGTTGTGGGCTAACGTCCGCAGGTCACGAGTCGGCCGAGAGGCTAGAATCTGTGTCCGGATCTCCGTCGACGTGGAACCCGTCGTCCTGGGAGCCCACGGAGGTCATCACTCCGGTGTTGACCACGGAGGCGGAGAAGGAGCG
>SRJI02000748.1 GCA_005473895.2 Carideicomes alvinocaridis | reverse complement strand
CCAGCTCAGCCGCCTGCATGCGCTCGTGCTGGAGGGTCTGCAGCCGGCGGYTCAGCCAGCCGCTGCGCACCACCAGCAGGGACCGCGTCGTCGTGAAGCCGGTCCGCCGCCAGGCGAACCAGTTGAACCACCACCTGCCGCGCCGCGGCACGTGCTGGAAGCCCCCCTCCGTGCCGGAACCGTGCACGCCCAGGTGCATGAGCCCGGCGGGGGTCAGCCCCTGCGCGGCGCGCGGATCACCGTCCAGGCCCGGGTCCGGGGCCACGACCGTGAGGACGCGGAGCACGTCCTCCCACGGGCCGACGGGCAGCGCGACGTCCCGGGCGCCGTCGGACTCCTGCCCGTAGCCGGCCACCGCCACGTTCACCCGATACCAGCCGAAGGGCCGCCAGAACAGGGACTGGGACACG
>SRJI02000747.1 GCA_005473895.2 Carideicomes alvinocaridis | reverse complement strand
TCATCTCCCAAAGCGACAGTCATTGCTCCACCAAGGGAAGCACCCTCCGACGGTGAATGGCGGCAATCACTCCCGCAGCGGTGAGTCCCCCCTTCCGCAACGCCTCCAAGGCCTGGAGAAGGGGTTCGAGGTTCTTTTGTCTCTCGTGCGGGGTCCCGTGGCACCAAGCATCGATGGCGGTGGTGACTACTCGTTGGGARAAYGGYGGGAGCAACTCGCCGTCRTTCCGGAGGTAGAACCACCGGCGCTGCCACCCCTTGTTCGAAGACGCGAGGATGGCAGGAATGTACTGCAACGCCCGCGACTGCCTCAGCAAGAGGGTGCAGCCGCCGGCCCGCACCGCTGCACGGATCCTCCTCTCCCCCGTCGACAAGGCGAAAGGCTCGGCGAAAAAGAGATGAGTCCACAAAT
>SRJI02000746.1 GCA_005473895.2 Carideicomes alvinocaridis | reverse complement strand
GTGCGTCGAGGAGGTCGCGCACGTGCTCGCAGGGAGCAGCGCCGTCGTCGCGGATGTCGAGGATCTGGCGGATCTGGGCGAGGGTGAGGCCCGCGGCCTGGCCGCGGTGGACGAAGTCGATCCGGGCGGCCGTCTCGGGCGCGTAGTCGCGGTATCCGGACGGCGTGCGCTCGGCCGGCGGCAGCAGGCCCTGCTCCTCGTAGAACCGCAGCGTCTTCGCCGTCGTTCCCGCCCGCTCGGCGAGTTCCCCGATGCGCATCGCAGGCCCCCTCTTCTTTCGGCAGAAGTCCTCTTGACCTTCCCCTGCACTGGAAGGTCCAGTATGGCTGAGACAGACCGGAAGACCAAGTGTTGACAGGAGCTGCGATGCCCACGAAGTACGACCTCGCCATCATCGGATCGGGCGGTGGT
>SRJI02000745.1 GCA_005473895.2 Carideicomes alvinocaridis | reverse complement strand
CGCGGACCACCCGGTCCAGCTTCACCTCCGAGGCGCGGCCGGACCGGTCCCAGGCGCCCGCACCCACGTCCACGTAGTCCTCGTCGCGGGTCAGCGCGTTGTTCCGGTCCCGGCTGGTCAGCATGAGCCCGAGCAGGTGCGCCCCGTCCCGGCCGATCAGGAGCACGGGGCGGTCCTTGCCCCGGCCGTCCATCTCCTCGTACGGCACCCAGGTCCACACGACCTCGCCCGGCCCGGCCGTCGGCCCGGGCACGGGCGCGTACTCGACGCGGACGGTCCCGGTGAAGTCCGGCAGGGACACGTGGCGGCCGGCGTCCTGTCGCCGGGGCCGGCGCTCCTGCCCGGGCCCGGGCATCGGCCACGAGTCGGTGGGCTCCGTGGGGTCCCACGCGGGCCCGGGAGGCCCGGGCG
>SRJI02000744.1 GCA_005473895.2 Carideicomes alvinocaridis | reverse complement strand
TGCAACGGTCGGCAACGGTCGGCTGCGCCGTTTAAAGAAAGAAATCGGGCACCGGACAGTGTCCGGTGTGCACCGGACTGTCCGGTGCGCCMSACGACAGAAGGCAAGRATKGCCTTCCWGRTTTGTTCTCAACGGCTCCTAGCTGCCTTGGGGCTATAAAAGGGACCCCTAGGYGCATGGAGGAGYACACCAAGCATTCCTACAACATTCCTAAGCACCAAGACWTCGATYYCGCGCATTYGWTTCWTTGTGATAGCATATAGAGCTCTTGTGGAGTTGTGAACTCTTTGAGTTGTGTTGCGAGCTCTTGTTGCGACTTGTGTGCGTGTTGTTGCTCTGATCTTTTGAAGTCTTGTGTGTGTTGCTCATTCCCCCTTGCTCTGTGTTCTTTGTGAACTTCAATTGTAAGG
>SRJI02000743.1 GCA_005473895.2 Carideicomes alvinocaridis | reverse complement strand
AGCAGGCCCAGCACGGCCTGGGCGCGGAACACGGCGGTGGCCTGGTCCTCGTGGGGGTGGACGACCTGCAGCTGGCGTGCCCACACGTCGATGTAGGCGCGCTGGGTGCGCGTGATGGCCGTGCGCGCGCCGTCGGGCAGGGCGGACATGTCGCGGTCCTGCACGCGGATCACGTCGCGCTGGGCGAGGGCGAAGTCCGTCTGGAAGCCGATGAGGGCCCGCAGGGTCGCCGCCCCCGGCGCGTGCTGCGCCTCGGCGGCCAGCCCGCCGTCCAGCAGGTCCTGCGAGGCCGTGTCGAGGATCGCCGTGAGCACGGCGGCCTTGCCGGCGAAGTGGCGGTAGATGGCGGGGCCGCTGATCCCGACGGCCCGGCGAAGTGGCGGTAGATGGCGGGGCCGCTGATCCCGACGGC
>SRJI02000742.1 GCA_005473895.2 Carideicomes alvinocaridis | reverse complement strand
CTATGGCTTCCCTGTCTTGAAATTGAAGCATTGCATGTCCTATGTAKGTGGCGTATCKWGCTTCAAAATCCTTCTTCAGATCCTGGATACACACCTCAATTTCTTCGTCCGTTAGTCCCTGTAATGCTTTGTTGCCTTTTCCGATTCTAAAAGTGTGGTTATCCTCGGATATCTTTATTGGGTTGAGATACCCAACCCWTTTACTGGCACTAGCATTGGGMTTGGTACCRTAAAGRATCTCCTGCTGATCATGTTGCATTCTGCAACGCACACGTGCATGTCAGATATTGAAATTTTATACAACTCACTAATAATAACACAYATATGTTGAGTATGAGYGACACTTACAATGCAAAYATSGTTACAAGTTGCACGTGACACTTACAATGCAAATATGGTTACAAGTTGCACG
>SRJI02000741.1 GCA_005473895.2 Carideicomes alvinocaridis | reverse complement strand
TTCCCCTTGGAAGGGTGGCGCACCAATGTCCTGGGCACGCGCAACGTCCTGCAGGCCGCCCACTCGGTCGGTGTGCAGCGCTTCGTGAACATCTCCACGGACAAGGCCGCCGCGCCGACCAGTGTGCTCGGCGCCACCAAACGCCTGGCTGAGCGCCTGACCGCCTGGCACGCGACCACGTATGACCTGCCATACCTCTCAGTGCGCTTCGGCAACGTCCTCGGCTCCCGAGGATCGGTGCTGATCTCTTTCAGGAATCAGATAGAAAAGGGAGGCCCGGTCACCGTCACCCACCCGGACGTGACCCGCTACTTCATGACCATTCCCGAGGCCTGCGAGCTCGTGCTACAGGCCGGTGCGATCGGCAATCCCGGTGAGGTGCTGGTGCTGGACATGGGCCAGCCCGTGAAGA
>SRJI02000740.1 GCA_005473895.2 Carideicomes alvinocaridis | reverse complement strand
GTGCCCCCGTCCCTTCCCCTCCAGGATCCTCGTGCCCCTTGCCCGTCTGCGCGCGGCGCTCCCCGCGGCCGCACTGTCCCTGCTCCTGCTCACCGGCTGCACCGCCGCCGACGACGGCGTCACCCCGGCGAGCGATGCCGACACCTCCGCGTCGGGCGGCACGATGCCGATCACGTCCACCCCCTCCGTCGACGCGGCTGCGACGAGCCGTGCCGCTGTGTCGTCGCTGGCCGCCTCCTCCGCCGCGCAGAGCTCGCGCGCCGCGGCGTCGTCCTCGATCGAGGCTGCGCAGTCGCGTGCCGCACGTGCCGCGGAGGAGTCCCGCGCCGCCGAGGCCTCCCGCAGTGCCGGATCGCGTGCCGCACGTGCCGCGGAGGAGTCCCGCGCCGCCGAGGCCTCCCGCAGTGCCGGA
>SRJI02000739.1 GCA_005473895.2 Carideicomes alvinocaridis | reverse complement strand
GTGGGCGAGCTCGAGGAGGCCGGCTACGACGTCGAGCTCCAGGAGTTCGAGATCACCTACACCGAGACCCTGCGGGACCGGCTTCAGCAGACCGGGCCCGTCCAGCGCGACCTCGGGCACACCGTCTTCACGTCCTCGCCCTCGGCGCAGGTCACCGACGCCCCGCTCACCGCCCCCGCCGGCGCCGCCACCGGCTGCGCCGACACGGACTGGGCCGGCGCGGACCTGACCGACAGCGTCGCCCTGGTCTCCCGGGGCGAGTGCACCTTCGCCCAGAAGTCCCAGGTCGCGGCCGCCTCCGGAGCCGAGGCCGTCATCATCTACAACAACGCCGAGGGCGCGCTGAACGGCACCCTGGGCGCCGCGCCGGGCGACGCCGTCGGGACCGTGGGCGTGACCCGCGAGCTGGGCG
>SRJI02000738.1 GCA_005473895.2 Carideicomes alvinocaridis | reverse complement strand
AGGCTGACCGCGCCCACGACCTCGCCCGCAGGCGTGCCGACGACGAGCTCGGTGGAGCCGCCGCCGAGGTCCACGACGAGCAGGAGGTCCTCCGGGCCCAGGTCCGCGGTCTCGACGGCGGAGACGGCGCCCGCGAAGGACAGGGCGGCCTCCTCGGCGCCCGAGACGACCTCCGGCTCGACGCCGAGCCGCTCCCGGACGCCGTCGACGAACGCGGCCCGGTTGGAGACGTCCCGGCTGGCGGAGGTGGCCACGAACCGGACCCGGCCGGCGTGGTGGCGCTGGACCAGGCGGGCGTACTCGTCCACCGCGGCGAAGGTGCGCTCCAGCGCGGCGTCGGAGAACGCGCCGGTGGCGTCCACGCCCTCGCCCAGGCGCACCACGCGCATCTCGCGCACGACGTCGGCCAGCG
>SRJI02000737.1 GCA_005473895.2 Carideicomes alvinocaridis | reverse complement strand
GTGCGGCTCAGAGCAGCGCGCCGAGGGTGAACGTGATCGCGTAGACGATCCCGATCACGCCGGTCGCGCGCAGCACCGGGATCAGCGCCCGGCGGTCGTCGGCGCGCAGCACCGTGCGGATCGGCCGGATCGCGAGCAGGCCGCCGATCGGCACGAGCAGCAGCCCCGGGTGCACCGCCACCCAGAACAGCGGCAGCAGCAGGGCGACGGCCAGCATGACGCCGTAGGACGCCCGCGCGGGTCCGTCGCCCAGGCGGGCGGCCAGCGTCATCTTCCCGACCTCGCGGTCCGTGGGGATGTCCCGGATGTTGTTGGCCATGAGCAGGGCCGTGGAGATCAGCCCACAGCCGATCGCGCCGGCCCAGGCCAGGCCGCTGACGGCGTCGGCCTGGGTGTACGTGGTGCCGAGGACG
>SRJI02000736.1 GCA_005473895.2 Carideicomes alvinocaridis | reverse complement strand
GAAGCACAGCACGGCCACCACGACGAGCGGCCGGTGCGCATCGCGGACGCGCTCGGCGAGCAGGCCGAACACCAGCATGCCGACGCCCTCGAGGAGGAGGATGTTGGCGTAGCGCGAGCGGAGGCCGTTGACCCGGCCCCAATTGAACACCAGCGCGCAGACGACCGCGCCCAGGGTGAACATGGCCAGCGCGAGCAGGCCCGTGCCGACCAGACCCGGGGCGTGGAGGACCGCCGCGTCCGCCATGGACGCCACGATCCCCGTCATGTGGGACGTGTACGTGGCCACGGCGACGAAGCCCACGGAGTTGAGGATCCCCGCGATCGCGGTCAGCACCAGCGCCAGGTGGGTGTTGCGGCGCACGGTGCGCTCGGGGGCGCACAGGTTGAGCACCCCGCCACCCTACGACCGGG
>SRJI02000735.1 GCA_005473895.2 Carideicomes alvinocaridis | reverse complement strand
CGGGCCCGGGCGCGTTGCTGGGCGGCCGCCGCGTGCGTCTGCTGCCGGCCATCCTCGCGCTGGCCCTGGGCAGCTTCGCGATCGGCACCACGGAGTTCGCGATGATGGGCCTGCTGCCGCAGGCGGTGGCCGACCTCGGCATCGGTCTCGAGGCCGGCGGCGTGCTCATCTCCATGTACGCGCTGGGCGTCGTGATCGGCGCTCCCCTGCTGGCCGCGTCGTTCGCCCGCGTCGACCGGCGGGTCACGAGCATCGTGCTGATGCTGCTGTTCGTCGTGGGGCACGTGGCCGCGTTCCTCGCCCCGGACATGGGGAGCATGATGGCGGCCCGGTTCGTGTCGGGCCTGCCCCACGGCGCCTACTTCTCCGCGGCCGCCCTGGCCGCGGCGGACCTCGCCGGGCCCGCCCGCCGC
>SRJI02000734.1 GCA_005473895.2 Carideicomes alvinocaridis | reverse complement strand
AAGATTCCGGAAGGCCGAGGACGGCGCCGCGTCACGCGACGACGCACCGCGGTCGCGCTCTTACCATGACGGGATGACCGCACCGGATCCCGCCCCCACCGACGTCCGCCGGGCGGAAGACCGCTCCGCGCGCGTCGCCGTCACCGTCTTCCCGCTGCTGGTGCTCGTCGCCGCGCTCGTGGGCTTCCTCGCCCCGACCGCCGCGAAGACGCTGCTGCCCCAGGTGAATCTGTTCCTCGGGATCATCATGTTCGGCATGGGCCTGACGCTGACCCTGCCGGACTTCGGCCTCGTCGCCCGCCGGCCACTGCCCGTGCTGCTGGGCGTGGTGGCGCAGTACGCGATCATGCCGCTGCTGGGGCTCGGCGTCGCCGTCGTGCTCCAGCTGCCACCCGAGCTCGCGGCGGGCGTGAT
>SRJI02000097.1 GCA_005473895.2 Carideicomes alvinocaridis | reverse complement strand
CCGCGGGCGGAGCCCCCGGCGTTGCGCAGCGCGTGGCCGGGTGTGACGCTGGCGGCCATCGTCGATCTTCGGGCAGGTTCGGGTTGCGAGACCATGAACCAGGAACGGAGATGACGATGACCGACGATAGAATGACGCTGATCGAGCTGGTTGAGAAGCAGGCTGATGGCGACCTCGTCCGCGAGATGCTGGCCTTCGCGGCTGAGCGGATCATGGAAGCGGAGGTCGAAGAGCGGACCGGCGCGGCGAAAGGTGCACGGTCGCCCCTGCGGGAGGTTCAGCGCAACGGCTACCGCGACCGGGACTGGGATACCCGTGCCGGTCGGATCGCGCTGGAGATCCCGAAGCTGCGGAAGGGAAGCTATCTCCCCAGCTTCCTGGAGCCGCGTCGCACGGCCGAGAAGGCGCTCGTGGCGGTGATTCAGGAAGCCTACGTCCACGGCGTTTCCACGCGCTCCGTGGACGATCTGGTGAAGGCCATGGGTGCTGGCGGCATGTCGAAGAGCCAAGTCAGTCGCCTCTGCGTCGAGATCGACGAGCGGGTGAACGCCTTCCTCACTCGGCCGCTCGAAGGCGCTTGGCCCTATCTCTGGCTCGATGCGACCTACGTGAAGGTGCGTGAGGGCGGACGGATCGTCAGTCGCGCCGTAATAATCGCCGTCGCGGTCAACGAGGACGGCAAGCGTGAGGTTCTCGGCGTCGCCACCGGGCCCTCCGAGGCAGAGACCTTCTGGACGGACTTCCTGCGGTCTCTCGCGGATCGTGGCCTGCGCGGTGTGAAGCTGGTCGTGGCCGACGACCATAAGGGGCTGCGGGCTGCTGCGCGCCGGGTGTTCGATGCGACGCACCAGCGCTGTCGCGTTCACTGGATGCGCAACGCGCTCGCCCATGCCCCGGCGAAGCAGCGCACGGCCGTGGCCGCGATGCTGAAGACGATCTTCGCCCAGGAGAACAAGGCGGATGCCGAAGCCCAGTGGGATACCGTCGCCGAGGCGCTCGGGGAGAAGCAGCCCAAGCTCGGCACGCTCATGGAGAGCTCCCGGGATGATGTCCTCGCCTACATGGACTTCCCTCGTGAGCACTGGGCCCAGATCGCCTCCACGAACCCGCTTGAGCGGGTGAACCGCGAGATCAAGCGCAGGTCCGACGTCATCGGCATCTTCCCGAACGACGAGGCCATCATCCGGCTCGTCGGTGCGCTGATGCTCGAGACCAATGACGAGTGGACGGTCGCGCGGAGATACATGTCCCTTGAAACGGTCGCGCGCGTCACCGACAATCCGGACATCAGGTTGCCCGCCGTGGCCACCTGATCAGGCTCGGACCTCTCCGAAGGTCGGCGCTCCTACACCATTTCCCGGGACACTACC
>SRJI02000733.1 GCA_005473895.2 Carideicomes alvinocaridis | reverse complement strand
CGTGCGCAGGAAGTGCGCGGCCACCGCGCCCACACGCGCCTCGGCGTCCTCCGGCAGCGGCGCCCGGAGCAGCCCGGCGGTCCACACCGTGCGGAAGTCCCGGTGGTAGTCCTCGCCGTAGTAGGGGGAGAGGTCCTCGACCGCGTGGCCGCCCGCGTCCAGGGCGGCGGCGGCCTTCGTCAGGGCGGTGACGGCGGGCCGGGCCAGGGAGATCTCGAGGTCGGAGGCGAAGGGCGAGGCCGTGGTGACGCCGATCCGGCGGACGTCGACGGCGCCCCCGGCCCGTGCGGTCTCCACGGTGCGGCGCAGGTCCGGCAGCACCCGGCCGGGCAGGCCCTCGGGGGAGAGCATCACGTCGTAGAGCAGGGCGGCGTCCTCGACCGTGTGGGCCAGCGGGCCCGACACCGTGAGGTT
>SRJI02000732.1 GCA_005473895.2 Carideicomes alvinocaridis | reverse complement strand
CCCGAACCCACCCCCGCATCCCTGCGCATCGCCGTCCTGATGGACAGCGACAACGTCTCCCCCAAGTTCGCCCCCCTGATCCTCGAGGAGCTCGCCACCTACGGCACCCCCACGATCAAGCGCGCGTACGGCGACTGGACCACGACCAACCTCAACGGCTGGAAGAAGGCGCTGAACCACCACGCGATCCAGCCGGTCCAGCAGTTCGCCTACACCGTGGGCAAGAACTCCTCGGACTCCGCGCTCATCATCGACGCGATGGACCTGCTCTGGATGGGCAACGTGGACGCGTTCGCCCTCGTCTCCTCCGACTCCGACTTCACGCGCCTGGCCACCCGCCTGCGCGAGGGCGGCAAGCGCGTGATCGGCCTGGGCGCCCGCAAGACCCCCGCCTCGCTGCGCAACGCCGTGGAC
>SRJI02000731.1 GCA_005473895.2 Carideicomes alvinocaridis | reverse complement strand
GGCGTCGACGTCGCCCGAGGTGAGGGCGGCCTGGCTGGCGCCGCCGGCCTTGAGGGCTGCGAGGCGGGCCTCCACCTCGGTCTTCTCGCCGAGGTCCTCGAGGGACTCGAACTGGGCGTCGAGGGAGGAGGCGGCGATCTCCTGCTGGCCGCGCACGCGGGCTTCCTCGCGACGGACCTTCTCCTCGAAGCGGGAGACCTCGGAGGTCGGGTCCAGCAGGTCGATCGACTTCACGGCGTCGGCCACCGCGGACTGGGCGTGGGCCGACTTGGCGCGGGCGGTCAGCTCGTCACGCTTGGCGACCAGCTGCTGACGCTTGACCTTCATCTGGTCCAGACCGGTCTTCAGGCGCTCCACGATCTCGCGCTGCGAGGCGATGGTCGGCTCCGCGGACTTCGCCTGACGCTCGAAGTC
>SRJI02000730.1 GCA_005473895.2 Carideicomes alvinocaridis | reverse complement strand
CAGAGACGTGGCCCAGGCCCTGCCCAAGACGATCGAGCGCCTAGAGTGACCCACATCACTCTCGTTGCGGCCTCTCACCCTGAACAGGAGCCTCATGTCCGCCACGTCCACACGTCCGCCCACACCCCGGCCCCCGGGCCGTGCCGCCCGCGAGGGCACGTTCTTCAGCCGGGCCATGCGCCCGCTGAACACGACGATGGAGCGGTTCATCCCGTCCTCGCTCGTGTTCACCATCGTGCTCACGTTCGCGGTGGCGGCCCTGTGCCTGCTGCTCACTCCGGCCGGGCCGGCCGACGTCGTCGTGGGCTGGGGTGACGGCCTGTCCGGGCTGCTGGCGTTCATCACGCAGATGGCGCTCGTGCTCATGCTCGGCCACATCCTGGCGAACACCGGCCCGGTCCGCCGCCTGCTCGCC
>SRJI02000729.1 GCA_005473895.2 Carideicomes alvinocaridis | reverse complement strand
TGGAATCCACGATTTGATCGATGCGAGGCAGAGGGTAGGGAACCTTCGGACATGCTTTGTTGAGACCAGTGTAGTCTACGCACATCCGCCATTTCCCCCCTTTCTTYCTCACARGCACTGGGTTGGCTAGCCATTCGGGATGGAATACCTCTGTAATGAACCCKGCYGCCATTAGCTTGTGGATCTCYTCGCCWATCRCTCTGCGCTTCTCCTCGTCGAAYCGGCGCAGAGGCTGYYTGACSGGTCGGGCTCCGGCCCGAATATCCAGCGAGTGCTCGGCGACATYCCTCGGTATGSCGGGCATGTCCGAGGGACTCCACGCRAAGACGTCGGCGTTTGCGCGGAGAAAGTCGACGAGCACTGCTTCCTATTTGGGGTCGACGAGCACTGCTTCCTATTTGGGGTCGAGCCCGGA
>SRJI02000728.1 GCA_005473895.2 Carideicomes alvinocaridis | reverse complement strand
TGTCGTCCGTGGCGCTGGCAGCTGCAGCGTGCCCGGCTTTCGAACGCGAGTGGCTTCGGAGCCGCTCGCGGCGCCGGCGTCTGCCACGGCAGCTGGAAGAGGTTCTTCCGCCGGCGCGATGGCCAAGGCTGGCCAYGGACCGACCTCCAACTCTACGGCCTTCTGCYCGTCCTTGCCTYWCGAGTKTGGGCATGGGCGGGGGCCTCCTGGCAGCAGCATCCGCCCTGAGGTCAKYGCTGCYGCTGTTCGGCCCCCCGGRGCAGAAGTCGTCGTCGTCGCCGCTGCTGGAGCRGGYGACGGCGCGCCGTTCGTCGGTCTTCTGTTGCTCCGCAGGCCCACCCCAATCGWGKGGGGTTGTTCGTACCTGCGGAGGGGGGAACCGGAGTTCCRTTTGTAATGGCACTTCAAATGCCAG
>SRJI02000727.1 GCA_005473895.2 Carideicomes alvinocaridis | reverse complement strand
CGGCGGTGGCCCGCATGCAGGAGCTGGGCCTCGACGCCGCCGAGGACCCGGAGGCGTACGAGGCCCGCTGGCCCGAGGTGCTGGCGCAGGCCGAGGCCGCCGTGGAGGACGCGCACCGCGCGGTCATCGCGGCCGGCGGCCTGTACGTGGTGGGCACCGAGCGGCACGACTCGCGCCGCATCGACAACCAGCTGCGCGGTCGTTCCGGCCGTCAGGGCGACCCGGGCGAGTCCCGGTTCTACCTCTCCCTCACGGACGAGCTCATGCGCAACTTCAACCCGGGCGTGGCCCAGCGGATCATGAACAGCCCGTCGATCCCGGACGACATGGCGCTCGAGTTCGGCTTCGTCTCGAAGGCGATCCAGAACGCGCAGGCGCAGGTCGAGGGGCGCAACGCCGAGCAGCGCAAGAACGTG
>SRJI02000726.1 GCA_005473895.2 Carideicomes alvinocaridis | reverse complement strand
GCGTGCTCCTGAACCCCCCGTTCCACGACGGCAACGCCGTGGACCCCTCCGTGGCCCACCGGCTGGTGGCCGCCGCGGCGCGGGTGCTGGAGCCGGGCGGCCGGCTGTGGTGCGTCTGGAACTCGCACCTGCGGTACCGGCCGGTGCTGGAGGACCTCGTCGGGCCGACCCGGCAGACGGCGCGCGACCGCACGTTCACCGTGACGGTCTCCGAGCGCCGCTGAGCTGCGCCGTCGGGTCCCGTCCGCTCCCCCGGGACGCGACGACGCCCCGCCCCTCCGGAGGGAGGGACGGGGCGTCGCGTGCTCGACGCGGGCCGTCAGGGACGGTCACGCACCGCGGCGATCAGTTGCCGGTGAGCTTCTCGCGCAGGGCCGCGAGGGCCTCGTCCGAGGCCAGGGTGCCGCCGTCGGAGG
>SRJI02000725.1 GCA_005473895.2 Carideicomes alvinocaridis | reverse complement strand
TCCGTCGTCTCGCCCACGGGCCAGGTGCTGCTGGACGCCGTGTCCTTCGCCGTCCGCCAGGGCGAGGTCCTCGCCGTGGCCGGTGTGCAGGGCAACGGGCAGACCGAGCTGACCGAGGCGATCATGGGCCTGGTCAAGGCCACCGGCTCCGTCACCCTGGACGGCCGGGAGCTGATCGGCCGGTCCACCCGCCAGATCATCCGCGCCGGCGTCGGCTTCGTGCCCGAGGACCGCTCCACGGACGGGCTCGTCGGCCCGTTCTCCGTGGCGGAGAACATGGTGCTCAACCGGCACGACGTCGCCCCGGCCGGCAACGCCCTGCAGATGCGCCCCGCCGCGGTGCGGGCGCTCGCCGAGCGCCGCGTGGCCGAGTTCGACGTCCGCACCCAGGGGGTGGACCTGTCGGTCTCCTCCCT
>SRJI02000724.1 GCA_005473895.2 Carideicomes alvinocaridis | reverse complement strand
TCGATCGCACGGAGCGTGTCGGCCCGGTAGGCGCGGTAGCCCGCCGTGATGTCCGTCAGGTTGAGGCCGAGCATGATCCGCGGGTACAGGGAGCCGGCCCACGAGATCATCTTGCGGGAGGTCGGCCAGTTCACCATCTTGCCGCCCGGCACGCGGCGCGAGCCGATCACCAGGTCCGCGGTGCGGACGGCCTCCAGCAGGCGCGGCAGCTGCTCGGGCTGGTGCGAGCCGTCCGCGTCCATCTCGACCAGGACGTCGTAGCCGCGCTCCAGGCCCCAGCGGAACCCGGCGATGTAGGCGCCGCCCAGGCCGTCCTTGGTGGTGCGGTGCAGCACGTGCACGGAGGGGTCCTCGGCGGCGCGGGCGTCGGCCCAGTCGCCGGTGCCGTCCGGGGAGGCGTCGCCCACCACGAGAAC
>SRJI02000723.1 GCA_005473895.2 Carideicomes alvinocaridis | reverse complement strand
TCGGCACCCAGGTGGTGCCCGACGCCGAACCCACCGCCCCGACCACCCCCGAGGAGGACGCATGAGCACCGACCAGTCCGCGCTGCTGGAGCGCTACCACGCCGCCCTGACCGGAGTCTTCGGCCGCCCCGCCCGCGTGCTCGTGCGCGGCGAGGGGGTCCACGTGTGGGACGCCGACGGCCGGCGCTACACGGACCTGCTGGCCGGCATCGCCGTGAATGCGCTCGGCCACGGCCACCCGGCGCTGGTGCGGGCCCGACGGCCGGCGCTACACGGACCTGCTGGCCGGCATCGCCGTGAATGCGCTCGGCCACGGCCACCCGGCGCTGGTGCGGGCCGTGTCCGAGCAGATCGCCACGCTCGGCCACGTGTCCAACCTCTTCACGTCCGAGCCGCAGATCCGCCTGGCCGAGCGC
>SRJI02000722.1 GCA_005473895.2 Carideicomes alvinocaridis | reverse complement strand
CTGCGGGCGATCGTCACGGAGTTCGACGCGGAGTCCGTGGCCGAGCTGGCGGCCACCGAGAAGGTCACGGTGCACGACGTGAAGGCCGTCGAGTACTTCATCGCCGCCCGCCTCGAGGGGCTGGGCCTGGGCCGACTGAAGCCGCTCGTGCACTTCGCGTGCACCTCCGAGGACATCAACAACCTCGCCTACGCGGTGGGCGTGCGCGACGCCGTCGAGCAGGTCTGGCTGCCGGCCGCCCGCGCCGCCGTGGCCACCGTCTCCGCGATGGCCGCCGAGGCCGCCGAGACCCCCATGCTCTCCCGCACGCACGGCCAGCCGGCCACGCCCACCACGCTGGGCAAGGAGATGGCCGTATTCGTCCATCGCCTGACCCGCCAGACCCGGCGCATTGCCGGCCAGGAGTACCTGGGCAAG
>SRJI02000721.1 GCA_005473895.2 Carideicomes alvinocaridis | reverse complement strand
GCCGCCGGCATCGACCGCGCGCAGGGCCTGGCGGCCGTGACGGCGGACGACAACACGAACATCATCGCCGCCCGCGTGGCCCGCGAGACCTTCCACGTGGACCACGTGGTGGCGCGCATCTACGACGCCGACCGGGCCCGGCTGTACCAGCGCCTCGGCATCCCCACGGTCGCCTCGATCCAGTGGACGGCCGACCAGGTGCTGCGCCGGCTGCTGCCGGCCGGCACCGCCGACGCGGAGCACCGTGACGCCTCCGGCCGGCTGCTCGTGACCGAGCTGGTCCCCCACTCCTCGTGGTGGGGCCGTCGGCTGACCGACGTCGAGTCCTCGGTGGGGATGCGCATCGCCTACCTCACCCGGCTCGGCGACGGCCAGCTGCCCCGGTCGGGCGACCGCCTGCAGGAGGGCGACGTGCTG
>SRJI02000720.1 GCA_005473895.2 Carideicomes alvinocaridis | reverse complement strand
CTTTTGGCTGCAATTCTTCCAGCTTGTCCAAGATTTCCGATTTCAACGTTCCGTCCAATACACCGGGGTGTACTCTTTTTTGAGGGACGGCCAGCACCAACATCTCATAGATGTACTGTGCAATGTTGATTTGGTACTCGCCATGGGGAATGATCAAAATTTCATCATCTTCATCATTGTACTCTTCCCCAAACTTGATGACCAAGTGCAAATCTGAATGGATGGGTTGGTCAAAAGGTTCGCCGGTCATGTCGCAATCCACATTCACCGTTCCCTCGGCCTCGATTTCCAATTCCATCATATTGCTCATCTTTTCCAATATGGCGGTCACCTTTACGGCATTCACCGTTCCCTCGGCCTCGATTTCCAATTCCATCATATTGCTCATCTTTTCCAATATGGCGGTCACCTTTACGG
>SRJI02000719.1 GCA_005473895.2 Carideicomes alvinocaridis | reverse complement strand
GCGCCGCGCGGACCGCGAGCGCGACCTGGCTGAGCGGGACGCGGCCGAGTCCGACGCCGGCCTCGTCCACCCGCTCCTGAAGGTCGCGCGCATCTACTGGCTCGCGGTCACCGTGGTGCTGGTCGGCATCGCGGGCGCGTTCATCTGGAACGGGGCCCGCGCACAGGACAGCGGCGAGCCCGTCATCGATCCGCTCACCGGCATGGAGTCGGTGGGCGTGCTGGGCGGCGCGACGGGGCAGTTCACGATGGGCACCGCCGTCGCCCTGCTGGCCGCGGCGTCCCTGTGGGGCTGGATCGGTCTGCTGCGCCGCCGTCGTTCGGCGATCGGGACCCTGACGTTCATCGCCGTCCTGCTGGCCGCCCCCGCGTTCCTGCGGGCCAACGGCCTGCTGATCATCCTCGCCGTCGTGATGCT
>SRJI02000716.1 GCA_005473895.2 Carideicomes alvinocaridis | reverse complement strand
CCTCGTCCTCCCGGGTCACCTGCGCGACGGCGCCGGTGGCCACCTCGATGCGGAACACCGGGCGGCGGCCCTCGGAGTCCGCGAGCGCGATCACCGCGGAGTCGTCCGGCAGCCACGCGACGACGTCGGCCCACCGGTCCCAGCCGTGGGCCAGGGGCGTGGTCTGGCCCGTGGCCGTGTCCATCACGTACAGGCGCGGGTGCACGGCGGAGTGCGGGGTGGAGTCGGGGGTGCGGACGACGACGGCGCGCGTGCCATCATGGCTGACGGGGCCGATGGCCACGTCCTCACCGGGGACGTCGTGCAGGACGCGGTGCTCGCCCGTGGCCAGGTCCACGCGCACCACCGTGCCCTCGCGCACGTTGCCGCGGGCCTCGGCGGTGGCGGCCGTGGTGAGCAGGAACGAGCCGTCCGGGG
>SRJI02000715.1 GCA_005473895.2 Carideicomes alvinocaridis | reverse complement strand
CGCCAGGCCGAGGTCGCGCAGACATGCCCGGAGCTTCCGCCGCAGGATGTCTTCTGGGGGTCATCCGGATGAATCGCCCCGCCCGCTGGGCCGCCCTCGTCCTTGCGCTCGTGGCCGTCGCCGCGCTCGCCTTCTGGGCCGGCCGGGTCACGCTCACCCCTCCGGCTCAGGCCGAGCAGCGTCCGGCCGCGAGCGCCCTCGTCACCGTCGCCGAGCAGGAGCTCGGCCGCGTCATCACCCTCGGCGTCTCCGTGTCGCGCGAGCAGACGCCGGCGGCGGTGAACGCGCTGACCGGCGTCGTCACCCGGGCCGGAGAGTCCGGCGAGGTGGCTGCCGGGGAGGTGCTGTACGCCGTCGCCCAGAAGCCCGTGCTCGTCCTCCAAGGCGAGCTTCCCCAGTGGCGCCCTCTCGGGGAGG
>SRJI02000096.1 GCA_005473895.2 Carideicomes alvinocaridis | reverse complement strand
ACGATAGTGCCCCCGCGCGTGGTGTAGGAGCGTCGACCTTCGGAGAGGTCCGGGTCTGATCAGGATGCCACGGCGGGCAACCTGACGGTGGGATTGTCGGTGACGCGGGCCAGGGTTTCAAGGCTCATGTATCGCCGCGCCACTGCCCATTCATCGTTGGTTTCGAGCATCAGAGCGCCGACGAGGCGGATGATGGCGGCGTCGTTCGGGAAGATCCCGATGACATCCGCACGTCGCTTTACCTCTCGGTTCACCCGTTCCAGCGGGTTGGTCGAAGCGATCTGGGTCCAGTGCTCTCGAGGGAACGACATGTAGGCCAACACATCGTCGCGGGAGTTGTCCATCAGGGCGCCGAGCTTGGGCTGTTTTTCCCGCAGGGCGTCGGCCACGACATCCCACTGTGCCTCGGCGTCGGCCTTGCTCTCCTGGGCAAAGATCGTCTTCAGCATCGCCGCCACCGCGGTGCGCTGCTTTGCCGGAGCGTGAGCCAGGGCGTTGCGCATCCAGTGAATGCGGCATCTCTGGTGGGTGGCGTTGAACACGCGACGTGCGGCAGCCCGCAGGCCCTTGTGGTCATCTGCGATCACCAGCTTCACGCCGCGCAGGCCCCGGTCCGCAAGGCTGCGCAGGAAGTCGGTCCAGAAGGTCTCCGCCTCGGACGGACCGGTGGCGACGCCCAGCACCTCGCGCTTGCCGTCCTCGTTCACGGCCACGGCGAGTATCAYCGCCTTGCTGATGATGCGYCCGCCCTCCCTGACCTTGAGGTAGGTGGCGTCGAGCCAGAGATAGGGCCACGCACCTTCCAGGGGGCGGGCCAGGAAGGCGTCCACCCGCTCATCGAKCTCCATGCACAGCCGGCTGACCTGGCTCTTCGACATGCCACCAGCGCCCATGGCTTTGACCAGATCATCGACGGACCGCGTCGAGATGCCGTGGACGTAGGCTTCCTGRATCACAGCAACCAAGGCTTTCTCCGCCGTGCGGCGTGGTTCGAGGAARCTGGGGAAGTAGCTGCCCTTCCGCAGCTTCGGRATCTCCAGCGAGATGCGGCCAGCGCGCGTGTCCCAGTCCCGGTCGCGGTATCCGTTTCGYTGGGCCTCCCGCATCGGCGAGCGCGYACCTTTGGCCGCGCCCGTYCGCGCCTCGATCTCTGCTTCCATGATCCGCTCGGCCGCAAAGGCCAGCATCTCGCGCACGAGGTCGCCATCGGCCTGCTTCTCAACCAGCTCGATYAGCGCCATTCTGTCGTCGGTCATCGTCATCTCCGTCTCAGGTTTCAGGTGTCGCAACCCAAACYTTTCCGAAGATCGACGGTGACCGCCAGCGTCGCCATCAGCGTCGCCCGCGGCCTCCTACACCACGCCGTGGGGCACTATCC
>SRJI02000714.1 GCA_005473895.2 Carideicomes alvinocaridis | reverse complement strand
TGCTAGAAAGCTTTACGTTGAGTGGAAATGATAAAGGTAAATCGGTATTAATGAGATGCCCTTATACAGGAGCATTTACCGAAAATGAAATTTTGGCTTTAATGGCTGAACTTGCTAGACTTTGGAGAGAAGATCTTATTTCATTTGAAACATATGCATATATTCACTTACTTCAATCTACAGCTAGAAGACCCATTCAAATACGCCATTTAAAATTTGAAGATTTAAGAAAGGAAATCTCTCAAGGAACATGGAATTATTTTCTAAATATCCCTAGTGCCAAAAAAAGAGGAGGATTATTCAGAGAAACATTTAAAAAACTTGCTATCACAGAGGACTTATATTTAATTCTCCTAAACTTTATAGAATATCAATATAAGAAATTGCTTAGTTTGGTTGATGAAACCTTTATTTCTA
>SRJI02000713.1 GCA_005473895.2 Carideicomes alvinocaridis | reverse complement strand
TGCCCGGGGCGCAGCTGGGCGAGGGCGCGCAGGCGGTCCTTCGTGGTCTTGGCGGTGTTGAGCTGCAGCAGCACGCGGCGCGCACCGTCGGAGAGTGAGACGGGTGCGTCCGAGATCGAGTCCACGCCGCCGCCGATGGCGGAGTCGAGCTGGCCGAGCCGGATCTTGTTGGCCAGGGTGCCCAGGGCCTCCATGCCGGTGGCGCAGGCCACCTGGACGTCGGCGGCCGGGGTCGCGGCGGAGAGCGCGGAGCCCAGGACGGCCTCGCGGGTGAGGTTGAAGTTGCGCGGGTGCTTGAGGACGGCGCCGGCGGTGACCTGGCCGAGGCGCTCGCCCTGGAGCCCGAACCGCGCGACGAGGCCGTCGAGCGTGGCCGTGAGCATCTCCTGGTTCCCGACCTCGGCATAGGCGGTGTTGG
>SRJI02000712.1 GCA_005473895.2 Carideicomes alvinocaridis | reverse complement strand
TGCCACGATCAGCACGCCCGTCATGTACACGGGCGTCTCGCCGAGCCGGTTCGTCAGCTTGCCGGAGACCGGGGCGAACAGGAGGCGGGTCAGCCCGAACGCGGACACGACGGCGGCCACCCCGACGGCGGACGCGTCGAACGTCGCCGCGTACTGCGGCAGCAGCGGGGCGATGATGCCGAAGCCGATCGCGATGACGAACGCGGCGGCGACGAGGACCTTGATCTCACGGGGCAGGGGGACCCGCGAGGAGCGGGCGGACGACGACGGCATGACCGCCATCCTCGCACGGCGCCGGGTGTGCAGCCCGGGGCGGGCGACGGCCCGTGTGACAGACTGGGCCCGTGGAAATCGTGCTCATAGTCTCAGTCGTGGCCGCCCTGCTGCTGGGCGGCGTGCTCGTCGGCCTGCTGGACCG
>SRJI02000711.1 GCA_005473895.2 Carideicomes alvinocaridis | reverse complement strand
CACGAGCTTCTCGGCGTCCACGAACGAGTACGCGAGGCGCAGGGTGGAGTGCGTGCCCTCGACGGGGGTGAAGGCCGCCCCCGGCACGAACACCGCGCCCGCCTCGATGCCGCGGTGCATCACCTCGAGGGTGTCCACCCCGGTCGGCAGGGTGGCCCACAGGAAGAAGCCGCCCTGCGGGGTGATGAACTCGACCCCCGGGTCCCAGTGCTCACGCACCGCGTCCACGAGCGCCGCGGCCCGCTCGCGGTACAGCCCGGTCACGTGGCGGACGTGGCCCTGCCAGTCCAGCTGCGTGACGAAGGCGGTGGAGAGCATCTGCGAGTACGTGGACGCGTGGATGTAGGCCGACTCCGCGCACAGGTAGAACTCGCGCTTGAGCGCGGCCGGCACGAGCGCCCAGCCGATGCGCACGCCC
>SRJI02000710.1 GCA_005473895.2 Carideicomes alvinocaridis | reverse complement strand
AGCCCGCCTTGAGGTAAGGAACCTCTCCCGCCCCCTATCGACCTTTTGTGTTGCTCTCTGCTGCGCTTAATTCCTCGTCGGAGTTGATTAACGCCGCCGCCGAGCCGCTTCGCCGTGAACCGCCCCCCTCCGGTGCCCCTGTCCCGACCTAGCCCCCACCAGAAGACTCCCCGCGCCTTCCCCAACCTCCCCGGCCGCTCAGGTCGCCCCAGRGRCCCGCCRARCGCCCGCGCCCCTCGTCTCCGGCGAGTCCTCCGCCGCGGGGACGAGCGCCGCCGCCCCAGCTAGCCGTAGGAGAAGCCCAGGCCGGCCACCCGATCCCCACCGTCCGTCCCAGATCGGGCGGTCCCGTTTTRATTAGGCCAAGCCCAATCCTGGCCGTCCGCCGGAGATCCAGCGGCCCAGGCCCGCTTCCCCC
>SRJI02000709.1 GCA_005473895.2 Carideicomes alvinocaridis | reverse complement strand
CCGAGGCGGGCGAGGGCGCGCCGGAAGAGGCGGCGCCGCGAGTCGTGGAACGACGCGACGAGCACGCGGTCCCAGGCGCCGTGCTCGGCGAGGATGCGGGCCAGGGCCGGGGCCGACGCGCGGTCCTTGAGGTCCACGTTCAGGCGGGCTTCGGGGAGCGCCGTGAGCAGCTCGGTGAAGCGCAGCAGCGGCTCCCCGCCGACCGTGACGTCCGCCAGCCGCTCCCACGTGTGGTCGCGCAGCCGGCCGCGGCCCGTGCTGACGCGGTCCAGAGTCTCGTCGTGGAACACGACGAGCTCGCCGTCCGCCGTGGTGCGCACGTCCAGCTCGAGGTAGGTGAATCCGGCGGCGTGGGCGTCCACGAACGCGGCCAGGGAGTTCTCGCGGTCGACGGCGGCGCCCCGGTGGGCGAACCCCA
>SRJI02000708.1 GCA_005473895.2 Carideicomes alvinocaridis | reverse complement strand
CTCTAATTGATAAGGAGGTTTTAGAGGAATACCATATTCAAACTGATCGGGTGAATTTTGACGGCCAATCGGAAGAATCCCAACATATGCTCCTGAATGAACATCAGGCCAAGGCTTTGGAAACCATTCAAACTGGTTTTTCGGAAGGCAAACCTGTTCTTTTGCATGGCGTCACTTCTTCTGGAAAGACCGAAGTGTATGTAAAACTCATCCAAGAATGTTTGGAAGAGGGTAAACAGGCTCTATATCTGTTGCCCGAGATTGCACTGACCTCGCAATTGATCAGTAGGTTGCGACATTATTTTGGACATAAAGTGTCCGTTTATCATTCAAAATACAGTATCCACGAACGAGTGGAGGTCTGGAACAATGTGATGGCCAATGCGGAGAAGGCACAAATTGTCATTGGTGCTCGTTC
>SRJI02000707.1 GCA_005473895.2 Carideicomes alvinocaridis | reverse complement strand
ACTCTCCTCTTCGTGGCTCTGGGTCAGGGGCAGCACTCCACGGAGCGCGGCCCGCTGGGTCTGCTGGTCACGGCGGCGCCGTTCCTGGCGGGCCTCCTCCTCATGACCGGGGTGACCGCCGGACACCGGACGTGGGCCCGCGTGTGGCCCCACGGCGTGATCGTCTGGCTGGGGACCGTGGCGGTCGGCATGGTCCTGCGCGTGGCCTTCGGTCTCGGTGGTGCACCGGTGTCCTTCGTGCTCGTGGCACTCGGGGTGCTGGGCGTCCTGCTCCTGGGTCGCCGGGCCGTGACCGCCTGGCTGGTGCGCCGCACCCGGAGGTGAAGGCCCGGCGCGCAGCTAGGATCGTCGGGGACACCGGACCCACAGCATCGAGGAAATGAGGACCGCCCGTGGTCACCGCCATCGTCTTGATCAA
>SRJI02000706.1 GCA_005473895.2 Carideicomes alvinocaridis | reverse complement strand
CCGAGCCTACCGGCGGCCCACGGCGGGGCCGAGTGCTCCCGACCGGGTCGGACGGGGCGAGGTCAGCGCAGCAGCGGGGCGAGGGTGTCCGCGCCGACCTTGACGATGAGCGCGGCCACCACCAGGAGGTACACCACGCGGATGAAGCCCGTGCCGCGGGCGATCGCCATGCGGGCCCCCACGTAGCCGCCCACGAGGTTGGCCGCGCCGAGCAGCAGCCCCAGGCCCAGCACCGCGTGCCCCGAGGGCACGAAGTACGCGAGCGCGCCGAGGTTGGTCGCGAGGTTGACCACCTTCGCCTGTGCCGAGGCGTGCAGGAAGTCGAACTTGAGCAGCAGGACCAGCCCCAGGATGAGGAACGTGCCCGTGCCGGGGCCGAGGACGCCGTCGTAGAAGCCCACCGCCGTGCCGAGCGCCA
>SRJI02000705.1 GCA_005473895.2 Carideicomes alvinocaridis | reverse complement strand
CAGGTCCGCCACGCCGTCGGCGGTCGCCAGGGGCACGGTGCGCAGCCCCAGGACGACGGGCACCCCGTCTCCGAGCCCGGCCGGCTGCAGCACGGAGACCCACTGGGCGAGCATCGGGGTGCCGGAGCGCCCCGCCTCGGGCACCACGTGCAGGCGCATGCCCGTGTCGGCGACGCGACGGGCGCGAGTGGCCAGCTGCTCGAGGTCCCGCACAGCGCGGTCGTCGACGAAGCGGAGGACGGGGGCGGCGGCGGAGTGCTCGGTCATGCAAGCATTGTCCCAGGTCCGTCGCGTCCCGGACCGCCCCGCCGTCGCGGGGTCCATTCACCTCGAAGGAGCCGTTCGTGCCGCAGCGCCATCCCCGTCCCCGCCCCGGTCGCGCGCCGGTCCGCCCGGCCTCGGCACCGAAGGACCCCAC
>SRJI02000095.1 GCA_005473895.2 Carideicomes alvinocaridis | reverse complement strand
GGTCCGAGTCCTGCGGCTTCCTTCATGCCGTCGGCCTTCCCGTCCGGGTAGCCGGCGGCGTATCCACGGGACCAGTCGGCGCAGCGGGGGCAGGTCGGGCCGTAGGGGCCGGTCACGGTCTCGGAGAACGGGCCGGTCATGCGTCCCACCCCCCGGCGAGGGAGGCGGCGGGCTGGAGGCGGCACAGGACGATGGAGGCGTGCTGTCCGCGCTCTATCGCCCTGTCGTGGGCGCGCTGTGCGGCGGTGAGGTTCACGTAGAACCGGCGGCGGTAGCGCAGCTCCCCGTGTTGCTTGTAGGCCACGACGACGACGTGAACACCGTTCAGCATGTCCGCCGGGTCCGGTAGGTTGGACGTGTCGAGGGCTATCGACGTGGACGCCGCTTCCTGCTGGGGGCGGCGTTCTTCATGCGTGTGGAGCATGTCTCACCGTCCTGCCATGGGCGCGGACGTGCGGATGGGCTTGCACACCCGGCGGAGGTCGGCGGGGTCGATACGGATTGCGCGTCCGACCTTGTACGCCTTCAGCTCTCCCCGGGCTATCAGCCGGCGCACGGTGTCCGTCGAGACGTTCAGCAGCTCGGCGGCGTCCTGTCGGGTGAGGTACTTCTCCAGGGTCTCGGGGCGGCTGTCTGTGCGGCGCAGGTTGTTGAGACGCGGGTTCACTTCAGGCACCCCGCCATGAGCACGGCGTCCAGTTCGGCCCGGTTGATGCGGACGGAGCGTCCGATCTTGTGCGCCGGGAGCCTCCCGGCCTTGATGTGCCGGTCCAGGGTGTTCACGTGCATGCGCCCGTACTCTGCCGCCTCCTTCCTGGTCAGCCAGTACGGGGCGGCGGGGTGAGGGAGTCCCCATATCGGGGACGCGGGTACAGTCATGCTCGGATGCGTCTTCGGGTGCATCTTGCCTCCTTGGTAGGGAAGGCATTTCACCTGCGGCTGTGCCGCCTGGTGAGCAAGGGGTCCCCGTGTTGCTGTGGTAGGTGCTCGGGGGCCTCTTTGCGTGTGCCTTGTGTTGCTGTGGTAGGCAACACCCTGCCCGATGGTGCAATCGACTGCACACCGCGCAAATTCGCCCGGGGTTACGCGTGTTTCACGCTCCGGCACAATGTGACGGATCTAATTGGCATGACTCCGCGTCGGCAGGAACTGCCTTGTGACACTACGGGTTACACCAGGGAACAAGCATGTGACTAAGCTCACACCGATTTCCACTCGCTATCCACAGAACGGGCGGGAAACGCACATTCCCACAGGGCTACGTGAACAACTCCCTAGGCGGCGCTCTCCGGGCCGATGCCCTCCCGCCCGACCACGGCCGATAGGGACGCGAGACGGCGCTTCTCGGCGTGCTGGTACACCTCTACGGACTTCGAGTCCGAGTGCCCCGCGTACGCCTTCAGCTCCGCCGTGGT
>SRJI02000011.1 GCA_005473895.2 Carideicomes alvinocaridis | reverse complement strand
GGTCGGCGCGGCCCGCGGGGGCGAGCCCCGGGCCCCGTGGCGCCGCGGGTGATCCGCCGGGCGCGCCGCGCCGTATTCCGAAGGTGAATAACGGAGAGATACCCATGCAGATCCTGCTACTCTACCTCGTCACCGCCGTCCTGTTCCTCGGCCTCGATGCGCTCATGCTGCGCAACGTGATGCAGCCGCTGTTTCACGCCCACCTGGGCGACGCGCTGGCAGAGCGGTTCCGCGTCGCGCCGGCGGCGCTGTTCTACATGGCCTATGTGGGCGGGGTGCTGTGGTTCGCCTCGGTTCCCGCCTTGCGGGCGCAGGCGCCGGGGCAGGCGCTGCTCAACGGGGCGATCCTGGGGGCGCTGGCCTATGGCACCTACGAGTTCACCAATTTCGCCACCCTGCGCGATTGGCATTGGCAGATGGTGGCGGCGGACCTGGCCTGGGGCACCGCGCTCACCGGCCTGTCGGCTTGGGCGGGTGTGCTGATCGTTCGCGCCATGGGGTGAGGGGGCGGACCTCGGGAGACCCTGTCGAGGCGGCGCGATACCCCCTGGACACGGGCGATACCGAGGCGGGCCCCGGCGGCGGAAGCGTTTGACTTATGTCCGGGCGGTGGTAGCCTCGAACGGCATTGGTTCAGGTTAGGTGCCGCGGCACCGGAGGGTTTTGGTCATGGCGAAGGGGTCAATCGGCGGGGCGCGACGGATGACGCGGGCCGCGCTTGCGGCGGGGCTGGTCCTCGCAGGGTCCGGCGCGGCACTCGCGCTGGACGACAGCTACCGCGGGCCGGACCGGGTGACACGGGCGGGCCAGATCCTCATCCATCCCTACCGCGCCCCCAACCGCTGCCCGGCCGGACGTCAGCCGATCGTCATCGGTGGCGTGATCTGTTGCGGTGTGCCCAATACCGACGCCTATTACGTCGACCGTCCCGGTGGCCGCCGCCGCAGCTATTCCGGCGGCGCGTCGATGCGGGCCACGACACCCGAGGGCGTGAAGGGCGTGGTCTACGAATAGGCCGCTGGACACCTCGAATCCCTGCCGACAGCGTCGCGATCGCCCGACCGCTCCCCTTGCCGGGACGCGGCGTGGCGCGTATACGCCCGGCCTGACCATCAAGGAGCCGGGCCATGCAGGGCAGCGCCAATCTCAACATCATGATCAAGGCCGCGCGGAAGGCGGGGCGCAGCCTCGTGAAGGACTTCCGCGAGGTGGAAAACCTTCAGGTCTCGATGAAGGGCGCGGGCGATTTCGTCAGCCGGGCCGATGTCGCGGCCGAGACCATCCTCCGCGAGGAGTTGATGGGCGCGCGGCCGACCTATGGCTGGCTGGGCGAGGAATCGGGGGGCGAGGACGGCAAGGATCCGACCCGCCGCTGGATCGTCGACCCGCTGGACGGCACCACCAACTTCCTCCACGGCCTGCCCCACTGGGCGATCTCCATCGCGCTGGAACACAAGGGGCAGATCGTCTCCGGCGTGGTCTACGACCCGGCCAAGGACGAGATGTTCTACGCCGAGAAGGGCTCGGGCGCCTGGCTGAACGATTCGCGCCGCCTGCGGGTCTCGGGGCGCGGCCGGATGATCGAGGCGATCTTCGCCACCGGCGTGCCCTTCGCATCCAAGCGGACGCTGCCCGCGACCCTGCAGGATCTCGCACGGATCATGCCGGAATGCGCCGGCGTGCGGCGCTTCGGCTCGGCGGCGCTGGACCTCGCCTACGTGGCGGCGGGCCGCTACGACGGCTACTGGGAGCGCGAGCTGAACATCTGGGACGTGGCCGCCGGCGCGCTGATCGCGACCGAGGCGGGCGCCTTGCTGGAGCCGATCCGCGAGGGGCAGGATCCGCTGGAGGACGGCAACCTCGTGGTGGCGAACGGCGAGATCTTCGACCGGCTGGCGGAGTTGGTGCGCGCCCGCTGAGCGCGACCTCCCCTGCGGGGGGCGGCACGAATGCAGAAAGGCGCGCCGGTCCGGGCGCGCCTTTCTTACGTCTGGCGTCCAGTGCCGCGGGGCGGGTCAGCCCGCCGCGCGCTCGTCGGGGCGAAAGCCGATCTCTTCGGAGACCGAGAACCGGCCGCCGCGGATCTTGACCAGCTTGCCCTCGCGCAGGAGCTGCCCGAAGGTGCGCAGCCCGTCCTCGCGCGACCAGGCGTCACCCTGCACGAGCCGCACCTTGGTCATGAGCTGCGGACGCGAGAAGACCTCCCGCCCCTCGACGAAGGTCAGGTAGGAGGCCGCGGCCTCCAGCAGGTCGGGCAGGCGATGCGCGCCAAGCTCTTCTGCATAGGCCGGGAAACCGCCGCCCTCGGCCGCGCTCACCTCTTCCAGCGTGGGGCGCGCGACACGGCGCGGCTGCACCGGGGCGGCGTTCTTCGGCTCGTCGATGCGCTGCTCGGCCACCAGTTTCAGCGGTGCGGGGCGGTGTTCGCCCTCGGCCGGTCCGCCCGGGCGACGGGGGCGGACGACGCTGGCCAGGTCGTCGCGATAGACCTCGGAGCCGTCCGAGTCGGGCTGGTCGCGGGTCAGCTCCTGCTCCGCCTTGGTGGCGGCGACCGCGGCGCGCAGGTGCTGGATGGCGTTGCGGCGGCGCCCGACCTCGGGCTCGTCCATCTTTCCTTCCGTCTCCGTCATCAGGCGCGAGACGGAGCTTTCGTCCTCGACCGAGCGGGCGGTGAGCAGCGCGCGGCCTTCGCCGCCCAGCCGGACGGTGCGCTTGGCGAGCTGGCGGATCTGCGATGCCAGGCTGCCATCGGAGGACTCGTCCTCTTCGGGGGCGGGTTGCGCGGCCTCGGTCCGTTCCGGCGCTTCTTGCGTTGCCGCGCCCTCGGCTGCTTCGGGCGTCTCGGCGGCGGGCGGGATGTCCTCGGCGGGGGGCTGGGCGAGGCTGTGCTCGTCCGCCTGCTGCAGAAGCAGGGCATGCCGCTCTTCGGCTTCGACTTCTTCGGCCCCGTCGTCTTCGGCCAGATCGTCTTCGGCCCGGGTCTCTTCGATCTGGGCGTCTCCGACCACGTCCTGATCGGCGCGGCTGGCCGGGGCGGGCTCGGTCACCGCCTCGTCGCCTTCGACCTCGGCGCCGCCCCGTTCCACCGAACGCAGCTGCTCGGCGCTGGGCATCTCGTCCTCGCGCGCCGCCTTCAGCCGCGAGGCGATCCGCTCGCGGATGGCGGAATCGCGGGCCTCGGCCTCGTCTTCCTCGTCTGCCGTCTCCGGGATGTCCTCGACTTCCGCCGCGTCCTCCTGGGCAGTGTCCTCCTCCGGCTGCGCGTCCTCTTCCTGCTCCGCCATTACGGTCGCGGCGGGTTCGGAAGCCTCCTCGGGCCACTCGTTCTCCTCCGCAGCGGAAGGGCCGGAGGTCTCGGCCATGGCGGCCTCCGCCTCGGCGCGCAGCTCGGCTTCGACCTCGGCCAGTTCGCGGGCCAATTCGGCCTCCTGCTCCGGGGTCAGGGAGCTTTGCAGCCCGGCGGCCGCTTCGCGCGTTTCGTCTTCTTCCTCGTCGGTCTCCGCCTGGGTGACCTCTTCGGGCGCGGGTTCGGCGGGCGCGTCCTGCACGGCGTCGGAGGCCCGGTCCTCCTCCTCGAGTGCCGCCTCAGTCTCCGTCACGAGACCGGCCTCGGCTTCCGCCACGAGCGCTGCCTTGGCCTCGGCGGCGAGCGCCGCTTCGGTGTCCGGGGCGAGGGCTGCCTCGGCCTCCGCCTCCTTGCGGCGCATCTTGACCCGCCGGGCCGTCGGTTGCGTCTCGTCCTGCGCGCCCGGATCCGGGTGAAGCGCGTCGTCCTGGTCCAGCGGCGCGTCGTGGAGGCCCGGATCCGAGAGCAGACGGTCCTGGGCCGCGACCACTTCCTCGATGCGGCCCATTCGCGGCGCGGGCGCCTCGTTGACCGTCGGGGGTTCCGGGATGGTGGGTGTGTCGGCCTCTTCCGCCTCGGAGGCGGGCGCATCCACGTCCGGCGCAACTTCCCCGGTCACGTCGAGCTGCTCGTCGGAGGGTGCGGCGGGCACTTCTTCGGCGCCAGTATCCGGCGCGGCGGCCTCCTGCGGCTCGGGCGCTTCGTATCGTGCTTCGGCGTCTTCTTCCGAGTTCTCGGCCGTCTCTTCGGCGGGGGCCTCCGACGGCGCGGGGGCGTGGTCGGTGCCGAGGATCTCGTTCACCTCGAAGCCGCCATAGGGATCGTATTCGTCATCCTCGACATAGAGCGGCTCCGGCGCGCGGTCGCTCTTGGCCACCACGGCCCGGATGCGGCGCAGCTTGGCCGCGACATTCTCGGCCCCGGCCGTCGAGGCGGCGCGCGGCGCGGCCGCCGGAGCGTAGGGCGCCGACGGCTCGGCAGGGGCTGCGGCCGCGGCGGTGTCGTCCGGATACGCCTCGCCGGCAGGCGCGGGACGGTCGGTGGGCTGCACTGCCTCGCGCTCTGCCGCCGCTTCGGGCTCGGGGCGGCCAAGCGCGGCGGCCCTCAGATGGAAGGCGCCATTCTCTTCCCGCGCCTCGACACGGCGCGCGATCTCGCGTTCGGCGATGCGAGTCAGCATGTCGGCATCGGGTTGGGGCGGCTCGGCGCCGAAATAGCGATCGTCCGCCGCAAGATCCCGGAAATATTCCGCGATGGCCTTCATGGTGTCGAAGGAATCGTCGAACCCTTCGAGGGTGCACGAAAACGTGCCATAGGAGACCGTGAGAATCTTGCTACTACCAACCATGTCGACAACTCGCTTCCGGTGATAACCTTCAATCTAGCGTTTACCATTCAGGTGTCGTCGAAACGTGAACGATTCTATGCCCGGCAGCGTATCATTTCATGTCTTCATTGTGATCCGTGTCCCCGGATCCGATTAATTTGTCCTGCATGACCGAGATTGTCGAAAGTAATGAAACAGTTGTCCTGATCGGGGGCGGCGAGGCCCCCCTGGCGGACCTTTCGCTGGCCATGGAGGGCGGTCGCAAGCTGGTCGCGGCGGACGGCGCGGCGGCGGTTGCGCTGGCCCTGGGGCTGATGCCGGAGGCAGTGATCGGGGACATGGATTCGCTCGACCCGGCACTGGTGTCCCGGCTGGACGACGGCGTGCTGCATCCCATCCCCGAGCAGGACAGCACCGATTTCGACAAGTGCCTGCGCTCGATCCGGGCGCCGCTGGTCATCGGCGTCGGGTTCCTGGGCCGGCGGCTGGATCACCAGATGGCGGCGCAATCCACGCTGGCGGCCCGGGCCGACCGGCGCTGCCTGCTGCTGGGGGCGGAGGACGTGGTGTTCCTCTGCCCGCCCGAGCTGGCGCTCGATCTGCCGCACGGGATGCGCTTCTCGCTCTTTCCCATGGGGCCGGTGGCCGGGCGGTCAGAAGGGCTGGAATGGCCCATCGACGGGCTCGACTTCACCCCGGCGGGCCGGGTCGGCACCTCGAACCAGGTGTCGGGGCCCGTCCGCCTGTGGGTCGATGCGCCGCTGATGCTGGTGATCCTGCCGCGGGCGGCCCTGAACGAGGTGGTCAGATCGCTGGCGGCGCAGCCCGCGACATGGCCCGCTCCCTGAACACGATATAGAGGCCCGAGGCCACGGTGACCGCGATGCCCAGGGCGGCCAGCCCGTCGGGCAGGTCGTGGAACATCAGCCAGCCGATGGCGGTGGCAAAGGGGATTTCCAGGTATTGCATCGGCGCCAGCGTGGCCGAGGGCGCAAAGCGCAGCGACCAGGTCATCAGCAGGTGCGCGAAGGTGCCGATGGCGCCGATCGCCGCCAGCAGCAGCCATTCCCGCCCGCTGGGCGTGACGAGCTGCAAGTAGGGAATGTCGAGCCGGCTGGTCACCCAGAGGAACGGCGCGGCGAGGAGGACGGCCATCACCCCGTTCACCGCCTGGAGCGAGATCGGATCGACCTCCTTGGCGATGCGGCGGGTGACCAGCATGAACAGCGCGAAGGTCACCGCCACCCCCAGCGGCAGCAGCGCCGGCGCGCCGACCTCGGCAAAGCTGGGCTTTACCACCATCATCGTGCCGGCAAAGCCCACGGCGCAGGCGGCAAGACGGCGGGGCCCGACCTCTTCGCCCAGCACGAGCCAGCCCAGCAGCAGCATGATGAAGGGCATGACGAAGGCGATCGCCACCGCGTCGGCCAGCGGCAGGTAGCGCAAAGCGGTGAACATGAAGCCGATGCCGGCGATATGCAGCAGGGTCCGCAGGAAGGCGAGGGCAAGGATCGGCGGCCGCATCCGCCAGACCCGGCCGGTGGCCCAGACGATGGGAAGGAGAATGATCGCCTGCGCCGCGAAGCGGATGACGATGAGCTGCGAGATCGGCATCGTCTGGCCTAGCACCTTGGCCACCCCGTCGCCCAACGGCGCCAGCACGCAGAAGCCCAGCATCAGCAGGATGCCCAGAAGCGGCCTGTCGGCGCTCATCGCCCCCGCCCCCGGCAGCACGAGTCGAGAGGGGCGAGGCCGCGTCAATTGCGCCTCAGCCCAGGTGCCGGCGTGGCATGTTGGAGCGGATGATCGAGCCCGCGCCATGTTCGGTGAAAAGCTCCAGCAGGCAGGCATTGGGGGCCCGCCCGTCTAGGATCACGACCGCGCGCACGCCGCCGGCGATGGCCTCCAGCGCGGTCTCGGTCTTGGGGATCATCCCGCCGGAGATCACGCCGGCCTCGGTCATCTCGCGGATCTGGTCGGCGGTGATGTCGGTCACCACCTCGCCCTCGGCGTTCTTCACGCCCGAGACATCGGTGAGCAGCAGCAGCCGGTCGGCCTTGACCGCGGCGGCGATAGCCCCGGCGGCGGTGTCGCCGTTGACGTTGAAGGTCTCCCCGTTGCGGCCGGCGCCCAGCGGCGCGATCACCGGGATGGTGTTGGCGGCAAAGAAATCCTGCAGCACCCGCGGATCCATCTTGGACGGCGTCCCGACAAAGCCGAGGTCCGGGTCCGTCTGTTCGCAGATCATCAGGTTGGCATCCTTGCCGGAGATGCCCACGGCCTTACCGCCCTGCCGGTTGATGGCCTGCACGATGCGCTTGTTCACGAGGCCCGACAGCACCATCTCCACCACGTCCATGGTGGCCTTGTCGGTGACCCGCTTGCCGTTCTTGAACTCCGATTCGACGCCCAGCTTCTTCAGCATCTCGTTGATCATCGGGCCGCCGCCATGCACCACCACCGGGTGAACACCGACCTGCTGCATCAGCACCACGTCGCGGGCAAAGCTTTCCATCCCCTCGTCGCTGCCCATGGCGTGACCGCCCAGCTTGATGACGACGACGGCGCCGGAATAACGCTGCATGTAGGGCAGCGCCTGGCTCAGCGTGCGGGCGGTGGCGATCCAGTCGCGGTTCATGTCTCGGGTCTTCATCACTTTACTGTCCCAACGTCATTTCGGTCATAGCCGGGCGGGGGCAGGGTGCCAAGGGGCAGCGCGGCGGCCGGTCGCGGAAACTTTCTTAACGCGGAGTGCGTTATGAGAGCACCATGATGAGGAACATCGCATCTCTCGCGCTCGTCGCAACGCTGGTCACCCCCGGCGCCACGCTGGCGCAGCAGGGGTGGGACGGCAGCTTTGCCTCCGCCAATCTCGGCCTGGTGCTCGATCCCGGGGACAGTGCCACCGGCAGCATCGGCATCGGCTTCGACCGCGAGTTCGGCCGCTTCGTCGGCGGGGTGGAGCTGGACGTGGCCCGCACCGACGTGATCGGCAACGGCACGGTGATCGACAACACCTATCGCGCGAAACTGCGCGCCGGTGTCCCGGTTGGCAACACGCTCGTCTACGGTCTTGGGGGCCTCGCCCACGCGACCGGGGATTTCGGCGGTGAGACCGGCTACCTGCTGGGCATCGGGGCGGAGCACCGGCTGAACGGCGGCCCGATCTCGCTGGGTGGCGAGCTGATCCACCACGAATTCAACGACTTCAACGGTGGCGGCGATCTCAGGGTGCAGACCCTGACCGCCCGCGTCTCCTACCGGTTCTGAGGATCAGACCAGCCCGGCGATGACCGCGCGCAAGGTGGCGATGCCCCAGCCCTTTTCGCTCGAGGTGGTGATCAGCTCGGGGAAGGCGGCGGGATGCTTGGCAAGCTTGCCCCGCACCTGGTCGAGCACGCGCTCGCGATCCTTTTCCTTCACCTTGTCCGTCTTGGTCAGCACGGTCTGGAAGGCGACGGCGGCGCTGTCGAGAAGCGCCATGATCTCCTCGTCCACCGGCTTGACCCCGTGGCGGGCGTCGATCAACACGAAGGCGCGGCGCAGCGATTGCCGGCCGGACAGGTACTGCTTGAGCAGGCGCTGCCATTTCTCCACCACCGGCAGCGGGGCATTGGCATAGCCATAGCCCGGCAAGTCGACGAGGTAATATTCCTCGCCCAGGGTGAAATAGTTGATCTCCTGCGTGCGGCCCGGCGTGTTGGAGGCCCGCGCCAGCGCCTTGCGGCCCGTCAGCGCGTTGATCAGCGTGGATTTCCCGACATTGGACCGCCCGGCAAAGCACACTTCCAGCCGGTCATCCGGGGGCAGGCCGCTCATCGCCACGACACCCTTGAGGAAGTCCACCTCGCCGGCAAACAGCTTGCGCCCCCGCTCGGCGGTGACGGCATCGGGCTCTTCGGCCAGGGGGAAGGGAAGGGAGGTCATATCAGCACCGCCTCGTCATCCAGCGCGACCTGGCCGGCGGTCACGACCCGCGCCTTCACGCCGAAGGCCAGGTGCCCCCAGCCCTTGCGCAGGGCCAGCAGGGTCCGCGCGTCGCGTTCGCCGGTCTCGGGATTGGCCTCCGTGGCGCGGCAGCGGTCGATCCGTTCGACCACCTCCAGCTCGGCCGTGCCGAGGCGCAGGCGGCGGCCCGGCCAATCCAGTTCCTCGAACGGCTCCAGCCCCGAGAGCCAGACATTGCCGCGAAAACGGCGGGGGTCCAGCGCCATGCCGCAAGCCTCCGACAGGGCGTCGAGCGAGGCCAGCCCGAGGATCGCGACCGAGGCATAGCTCGCATCGGCCATCCCCTCCGGCGGGGCGGCGACCAGCGCCTTGGGCGCCTTCTGCTCTTCGGGCCAGAGCGGGCGCAGCCAGTCGATCAGCTCGGCACCGTCCTTGCGCGGATCGACGGTGATCTCGGGGCGTTTCGGGTGGCGCAGCGTGATGCCGTCCGCCCCGCTCTCTGCCCCGATCGCCATGAGTTCCGGGCCGTAGCAGCCGCGCATGAAATTGCGGCAGGGCTGCCAGGCGCCGGTATCCTCGGCGCTGCCGGTCAGCACCGCGAAGGCGCGGTCACCGGGCAGGGGGCGGTCGACGGCCGCATCGACGCGGTCCAGCGGTTCGGCCCCGATTCCCTTGATCGGGTGCCGCCAGATCTGCGCGACGCGGCCCATCTCACTTGGTGTCCCGGGCGGGTTTCTTGCGCCCGAAGGACCGCTTGATGTTGCCGAACACGTCCGGCTTGTACCCCTGGCTGCGCATGATGATGTATTGCTGCGTGAAGGTGATGGTGTTGTTGGTGATCCAGTACAGCACCAGCCCGCTCGCGAAAGAGCCCAGCATGAACATGAAGACCCAGGGCATCCAGGCAAAGATCATCGCCTGCGTCGCGTCCTGCGGGGCCGGGTTCAGCTTCTGCTGCAGCCACATGGAGATGCCCAGCAGGATCGGCAGCACGCCCAGCGACAGGATCGCGAGGAACGAGTTGGGATCCGGCGGCGCATAGGGCAGCAGGCCGAACAGGTTCAGGATCGAGGACGGGTCGGGCGCGGACAGGTCGCGGATCCAGCCGATCCAGGGCGCATGGCGCAGTTCCAGCGTGACGAAGATCACCTTGTAGAGCGAGAAGAAGATCGGGATCTGCAGCAGGATGGGCAGGCAGCCCGAGGCCGGGTTGACCTTTTCCTTCTTGTAGAGCGACATCATCTCCTGCTGGAGCAGCTGCCGGTCGTCGCCGGCCCGCTCCTTGATCTTCTCCATCTGCGGCTGCAATTCCTTCATCTTCGCCATGGAGACGTAGGACTTGTAGGCCAGTGGGAAGAGGACCGCCTTGATCATGATGGTCAGGGCGATGATCGACCAGCCCATGTTGCCGATGAAGCCGTTGAGCCAGTGCAGGACGGCAAAGATCGGCTTGGTCAGGAAGAAGAACCAGCCCCAGTCGATCGCGTCGAGGAAGCCTTGGATCCCCGACTGCTGGTAGTCGCGGATGGTGGACCATTCCTTGGCCCCGGCAAAGAACATCGTGCTGACGCTGGCGCTTTCGCCGGCGGCGACCTGCGTCGCGGGCAGCACCGCCTCGGTCTGGTAGATGTCCTGCTGCGGATAGTATTTCGCGGTGGAGCGGAAGGCCTGGCCCGGCTCCGGCACGAGGATCGTCATCCAGTAATGGTCGGTGAAGCCGACCCAGCCGTTTTCCTGCACCTCGGCCCGGTCGGCGGGCACGCCGCCTTCGCGGTCATTGGCGTCGAAATCGGCGATCCCGTCGTAATCCTCCTCCTGCAGGGTGCCGTCGGACATGCGGACGAGGCCCTCGTGCAGGATGAAGAATTTCTTGAGGTTGTCGGGCTTGGTGATCCGGCGGATCAGCCCGTAGGGCCGCAGCGTCACCTCGTCGCCCGAGGCGTTCTCGACCGACTGGGTCACGGTGAACATGAAGTTGTCGTCGACCGAGATTTTCCGCTTGAAGGTCAGCCCGTTGCCGTTCTCCCAGGTCAGCGTGACCGGGGTGTCGGCGGTCAGGGTGGCGCCCTCGGGGGCCTGCCAGATCGTCTCGGGGCCGGGCACCGCGTTCCGATCGACGCCCGAGACGGCGGCCCAGCCATAAAGCGCGTAATAGGGGTCGTTGACGCCGTTGGGGCGCAGCAGCGTCACCTCCTTCGAGGCCGGGTCGAGCGAGACGTGGTATTGCTTGAGCTTCAGGTCGTCGAGCCGTCCGCCGCGCAGGGAAATCGTGCCGTCGAGGCGCGGCGTGTCGATCTTCACCCGGGGAACGTCATCCTCGGCCGCGGCGTCGGCGCTGTCTGTGCCGGTGGCCGGCGCGCCGGTCGCGGGCGCATCCGTCGAGGGCGTGCCGGTGGCGGGCACCGCATCCGGCGTTTCGCCGGCCGGGGTCAGCGGGGTGACGCCCTGGTCCGCGTCCGCATCGGCGGGGGCCTCGTTGGTGACCGGCTCCGGCGTCGCGTTCGGGTCGGTTTCCGGCGGCGGAAACAGCACGAACCAGCCCAGGATCACGAGGAAACTGAGCGCGGTTGCGAGGATGAGATTCTTGTTCTGGTCGTTCATGAAGGCCGCCACCTGTCCTTTGACTTGCCGTGCCCGGGTTCAACAGAGTGCGGCCTCAAAGGTCAAGCGGATTGTCTGAACCCTTGCCCGCCTGCGCTGAATTGCCCGGTCGGGCGGTTCGGGCCGGCGCCCGCCACCTATGCGCGACAGGCGTCAGATGGACCCGTTGCGCCCGGAACGCAAGGGAGACAAGGCGCCGCGGGCCCGTGGATCGGGAGATTGCAAGCGTCGCGGCCAGGGCAGGGTGGGCCCGGGCAGTGCGCAGACAGGGCGCGGGCAACGGTCCCTTCCTGGAAGAACGTTTGGCTCAGGGTCCAAGACCACCTCGCAGGCCCGGGCGCCGGCACGTCGCGCGTGGCCAGTTCGCGCCCGGCCCCGCCGCGCCGGACCCCGCCGCGCATGGCCCTGACCCCCTTGCCCCTGCGGCGCATGACCTTGGCCGCGCATGACCCTGGCTCGCATGACCCGGCCGCATCGCCAAATCCGTCCCTGCCGGATCAGCCGGTGGCCCGCCCGATGCTCGGCGTCGCCTCCAGCCCGGCGCGGTGGGCCGCGATCCATTCGAAGCTCTGCTCCAGTGGCATCGGCTTCGCGACCCCCGGCCCCTGCACCTGGCCACAGCCGAGCTGGGCGAGCAGCGCATGTTCGCCGCCGCTTTCCACCCCGTCGGCCACCGTGTCCAGCCCGCACTGCTCCGCCATGGCCAGGATCGCGGCGATCAGGCGCTGCTGGTCCGGGTCGCGATCGCAACGGGCGACGAAGCTGCGGTCGATCTTCAGCCGCGAGACGGCGAAGCGGCGCAGCGCTTCCGCCTTGGCGTTGCCGGTGCCGAACCCGCCCAGCTCGATCTGGCAGCCCAGGGCCGCCAGCGCCCCCAGCGTCCGCGTGCTCGCCCTGTCGGGACCCGTGGCGACCAACGTCTCCGCCACCTCGATACCGAGCCGCGAGGGCGCGAGGTCGAAGCGGTCAAGCTCCCACGCGATGCGCTCGGCGAAGGCAGGATCGAGCAACTCGACGGCGCGGACCCTCAGCGTCACCCTCTCCACGCCCAGGGCGGCCCGGTCCCAGGCGCTCAGCGCCGACAGGGCGCCGGTCAGCATGGCCGCCCCCAGTCGCGACTGCATGTCGGGATCGTCGACCAATGGCAGGAATTCGGCCGGGGGGATCACGCCGCGCAGGGGATGACTCCAGCGCGGCACCGCCTCGGCCCCGTTGATTTCGCCGGTATCGGTGGAGATGCGGGGCTGAAACCACGCCACGATCTGCCCTGCCTCCACCGCGCCCGCGACCTCCGGCGCCGAAATCGGCCGGTCGATCGCGCTGTCCCCGGACTCGGGTGTATAGGCGCGCAAGGTCCCCGCCCCCTGGCGCCGCGCCGCGTCCAGGGCACTCTCGGCCGCCTTGCGCAGCTCCTCCCCCGATCCCGGCGAGGCCTCCCGCCTCACCGTGAACCCGATGCAGCAGGAGACATAGGCAATGGTGTCGCCGATCGCGACAGGCTCCTCCACCGCCGCTTGCAGGCGTCGCCCGAGTGCCATCGCCGCATCGAGCCCCGGTTGCAGGATCGGCCGCGGAAGGATCGCGAACCGCGCGTCGCGGGCGCGGCTCTCGCCCATGCGCAGGACGAGGTCGCCGGGCCGCAGGGCGCCTTCCAGCCGATCGGCGGTGCGCCGCAGCACGGTTTCCGCCGCGGCATAGCCGTGCCGGGCGGCGAAGTCGCCGAAGCCGTCGATCTCCAGCTGGTAAAGGATCGTGCCGCCCGGACCCGCCGCCGCGAGCCGGCGTTCCAGCAGCATCTCCAGCCGCTCGGCCGGCACCGGCGCATGCGGATCGAGCGCGGCCACCTGCGCCCGGCTGTCGAGGCCCCCCACCAGCGCGAAGAGCAAGGGCACGCCAAGGGCGACGGCGGTCAGCGCGCCCTCTCCGCCCAACCAGAAGGCGCCGAGCGAGGTGGCCGGCAGGAAGGCCAGCAGATGCGGGCCGCTGAGCGCGCGGGTCAGGCGCGGGCCGAGAGCGGCAAGACGAGTGGAAAGACGCGGGTGCCCCATGCTTCTCTCCCGGAACGAACGGTTCGGGGCAGGTTAGGGCAGGCGGCTCAAGATGGGCTTAACGGCAGGCATCTTCCACCGCGCGAGGCGCTGAAAATCAGTTAGAATTGTCCGCACCATCGGGGACGGACCGGGTCAGCCCGGCGAAATCGAACAGCTTCGGGTCCAGCAGGTGGGAGGGCCGCGCGTTCATCAGCGCGCGGAACATGACCTGGCGCCGGCCGGGGCTGTTCTTTTCCCACCCGTCGAGGATCTGCTTGACCTGCTGGCGCTGCAGCCCGTCCTGGCTGCCGCAGAGATCGCAGGGGATGATGGGATAATCCATCGCCCGCGCGAACTTCTCGCAATCGGCCTCCGCCACGTGGGCGAGCGGGCGGTAGACGAAGAGGTCGCCCTCCTCGTTCACCAGCTTGGGCGGCATGGTGGCCAGCCGCCCGCCGTGGAACAGGTTCATGAAGAAGGTCTCGAGAATATCGTCCCGGTGATGACCCAGCACCACAGCGGAACAGCCCTCCTCCCGCGCGATGCGGTAGAGATGCCCGCGCCGCAGCCGCGAACAGAGCGCGCAGAAGGTCCGCCCCTGCGGGATCTTGTCCATGACGACGGAATAGGTGTCCTGGTACTCGATCCGGTGCTCGACCCCCATCCGCTCGAGGAACTCGGGCAGCACCGTCGCCGGAAAGCCCGGCTGCCCCTGGTCGAGGTTGCAGGCCAGCAGATCCACCGGCAGCAACCCGCGCCATTTCAGCTCGTGCAGGATGGCGAGCAGGGTATAGCTGTCCTTGCCGCCGGAAAGGCAGACCAGCCAGCGCGCGCCCGGCTCGATCATGCCGTATTGCTCCACCGCCTCGCGGACGGATTGCACCAGCCGCTTGCGGAGCTTCTTGAACTCCGTCGTGCGGGGCGCGCCGTGGAACAGCGGATGGATATCGTCTGCATCGTCGAACATGCCGCTCCTCTACGCCCGCCCGCGCCGCTCGGCAAGTCTCGGGACGAGCCTCCGGGCCGCCTGGCGCCGCGCCCCCGCTTCTCTGGTCCATAAATATGGCGGGGGGAGCCGAAGGCGGGGGGCAGAGCCCCCCTGACCCCGTCGCCCGCCGCGCCGACGGCTAGTTGAAGGTGCCCGCGACCCGCCCCAGCAGCATGAAGGCCCGCGCGGTGCGGGTATCGGCCAGGGCCTGGATCTCGCTGTCGCTGGCATTTTCCTCGAAGGCCACGAAGCCCCGGTCGAAGAGCCGCAGGAAGTGATGCGCCGCGTCACGGAAGATCGGGTCGCTCTTCATCCGCGCGGCCGTCAGCGCCAGCGAGGAGCGGTCGCGCACGCCGCCGAGCGCGGCGATGGTCCGGCCCCGGTCCCCGGCGGCGAAGCGGCGCCAGATCTCGGGCCGCGCCATGTCGGGGCGCAGGTCGTCCATGTAGATGCCTTCCTGGCTGAGCAGGGTGAGCACGTCCTGCGCCGCCTGCACCAGCTGCTTGGCGGAGCGGTCGCGCAGCGCCCGGCGCAAGGCGACGAAGCCCTCCTCGTCCTGCGCCGTCTCGGGGAAGTTGAGGGCCCGGATCAGGTCGGAGGTGGCAAGCGGCGGTGGCTCGGTCGGCGTGCCGAGTTCGAGCACCGGCTGCTCCTCGGGCGACGCCGGGCGCCGGGTGGCGGGGGCCGCGGGGGCGGCCGGGCCAGCGGCCGGCCGGGGCTCGGTCCGGGAAGTCTCTGTCCGGGATGTCTCGGTCCGCGACGCCTCGCGCGGTTCGCGCGACGAGGTGAACATGGCCAGCGTCGTCTCGGTCTTGCGCTGCGCGGCGGCGATCTCGTCCAGCTTGCGGGCGACGCTGGCGACCGATCCGCCGGCGCTTTTCTGGTTCTGCGCCAGGTAGGCCTGCCGCAGGGCGTCCATCCCCGCCTGGAGCTGCGCGCTTTCCTCCCGCATCGCCCGGCTCGACCGGGCCGCGGCGGCGGCGACCCAGATCATCGCCACCGGCAGGAAGATCGCCAGCACCCCCACGAGGAAGCGCAGCGTCGCCAGGTCATCGCCGGGCTCGCCACCGGACATCAGCCAGTAGGCCAACGCGGAGCCCAGCAGCCACAGCCCCGACAAGCCGAGCGCCACCAGGTCGGCACCGGTCAGTTGCGGCCGCGCGGGCGGATTGTAGATGCCGAGCGGCGTCGGACGGCTCTCGTTGCTTTCGGCCATCGGCCCAGTCCCGATCAGAGGTCAGACGTAGCGGATTTCCAGAACTTCATAGCTCTTGTCGCCGCCGGGGGTACGTACCTCGACGCTGTCGCCCTCTTCCTTGCCGATCAGGGCACGGGCAATGGGCGATTTCATGTTCAGCAGGCCCTTTTCGATATTGGCCTCGTATTCGCCGACGATCTGCCAGGTCTTTTCCTCGTCGGTGTCCTCGTCCACCACCTTGACCGTGGCGCCGAACTTGACCGGGCCGGACAGCGAGGCGGGGTCGATCACGTCGGTGCGACCCAAGACGCCCTCGAGTTCCTTGATGCGGCCCTCGATGAAGCTCTGCTTTTCCTTGGCGGAATGATACTCGGCATTCTCGCTCAGGTCACCGTGCTCGCGCGCCTCCGAGATCGCCTGGATGATGGCGGGGCGTTCGACGCTTTTCAGCTGTTTCAGTTCGGCTTCCAGCGCGGCGGCCCCCGCGCGGGTCATCGGCATCTTTTCCATTGCAATTCCGGTCCTTCTTCAGGGCGACGCGCATCGCCGCGGGCTCTCGTTCCCCGGAGCCTGCCCCCGTTTTCTCGACTCTGCCCGCAACGGGCGCCGCATTGCAATAGGGCAAGGTCCGGGGTGCCGCAATGCCCGCCGGATCCGCGCGGCCGGCGGCGGTGGAATGCCGCCCGAACGCCGCGCACGGGCTGCCGGCCAGTGGCTCGCCGCCGCTGCAAATCGCCTTTAACGCCGTGTTGCGATTGACCTCTGCGCCACCCTCGGGCTACGTCCTGTCGGACCTTTCATGCCAGCGGGAAGCCAGGGAGACGGGCGTATGGCCGAGATCGAACGCGAAGCGATGGAATACGACGTTGTCATCGTCGGCGCCGGGCCGGCCGGCCTGTCGGCCGCGATCCGTCTCAAGCAGCTTGATGCCGATCTCCAGGTCGTGGTGCTGGAAAAGGGCTCCGAGGTGGGCGCCCATATCCTGTCGGGCGCCGTGCTGGACCCGGTCGGGCTCGACGCGCTGATTCCCGACTGGAAGGAGAAGGGCGCACCGGTCAAGACGAAGGTGACGCAGGACAATTTCTACCTGATCGGCGAGGGCGGCAAGATGCGCGTCCCGAACTGGCCGATGCCGCCGCTGATGAACAACCACGGCAATTACATCGTCTCCATGGGCAATGTCTGCCGCTGGATGGCCGAGCAGGCCGAGGAACTGGGGGTGGAGATCTTCCCCGGCATGGCCTGTTCCGAGCTGGTCTACGACGACAAGGGCGGCGTGAAGGGCGTGGTGGCCGGTGTCTTCGGGCTGGAGCCCGACGGCTCCTACGGTCCCAACACCGAGCCGGGGATGGAGCTGCACGGCAAGTACGTGTTCCTCTCCGAAGGCGTGCGCGGGTCGCTGTCGAAACAGGTGATCGCGAAATACGGCCTCGACGAGGGCAAGGAGCCGCAGAAATACGGGCTCGGCATGAAGGAGATCTGGGAGATCGACCCGGCCAAGCACCGCGAGGGCACCGTGACCCACACGATGGGCTGGCCGCTGAACGGCAATGCGGGCGGCGGCGCCTTCATCTACCACGCCGAGAACAACCAGGTCTTCCTCGGTTTCGTGGTGCACCTGAATTACAAGAACCCGCACCTCTATCCCTACATGGAATTCCAGCGCTTCAAGACCCACCCGATGGTCCGCGATCTGCTGGAGGGCGGCAAGCGCGTGGCCTATGGCGGCCGGGCGATCACCGAGGGCGGGTACCAGTCCATGCCCAAGATGGTGGCGCCGGGCGTGGCGCTGCTGGGCTGTTCCGTGGGCATGGTCAACGTGCCGCGGATCAAGGGCAACCACAACGCCATGCTCTCGGGCAAGGCGGCGGCCGAGGCGGCCCATGCGGCGCTGGCGGCGGGCCGTGCGTCCGACGAGCTGACCGATTACGAGGCCGAGGTGCGCGAGGGCGCGATCGGCAAGGACCTCAAGAAGGTGCGCAACGTCAAGCCGCTGTGGTCCAAGTACGGGCTCATGCCCTCGCTCGCGCTGGGCGGGCTGGACATGTGGACCAACACCTTCGGCTTCTCGCTGTTCGGCACGGTGGGCCACGGCAAGACCGACGCGCAATCGACCGAGCCCGCGTCGAAGCACAAGCCGATCGACTACCCGAAGCCCGACGGCAAGCTGACCTTCGACCGGCTCACCAACGTCTCCTATTCCTTCACCAACCACGAGGAAAGCCAGCCGGCGCACCTCAAGCTGAAGGACCCGGAGGTGCCGGTGAAGGTGGATTACGCGGAATATGCCGGCCCCTCGCAGCGCTACTGTCCGGCCGGTGTCTACGAGTTCGTGGAGGATGACGACGGCAAGCCGAAATTCGTCATCAACTTCCAGAACTGCGTTCACTGCAAGACCTGCGACATCAAGGATCCGCCGCAGAACATCGTCTGGACCACGCCGCAGGGCGGGGACGGGCCGAACTACCCGAACATGTGACCGGCTTTCCTCCCGGCGGGCGATGGCGCATTGTGCCGGAAACCGCAGGGAGGCCAGCACATGACGGACCGGAACGGCGCGAGGATCCTCGTCGACCAGCTCATCGCGCAGGGGGTGGAACGTGCCACCTGCGTGCCGGGCGAAAGCTATCTTTCGGTACTGGACGCCCTGATCGGATCGGGCATCGACCTGCTGACCTGCCGGCAGGAGGGTGGCGCGTCGATGATGGCCGAGGCCTATGGCAAGCTGACCGGGCGGCCGGGCGTCTGTTTCGTCACCCGCGGGCCGGGGGCCACCAATGCCGCCGCCGGGGTGCACGTGGCGATGCAGGATTCCACGCCCATGGTGCTGTTCGTGGGCCAGATCGCCCGCGGGATGCGCCACCGCGAAGCCTTCCAGGAGCTCGATTACCGCGCCGTTTTCGGCTCCATGGCCAAGTGGGTGGTGGAGATCGACGAGGCCGACCGCATCCCCGAGCTGGTGGCCCGCGCCTTTCGCGTGGCGATGCAGGGGCGGCCCGGCCCGGTGGTCGTGGCGCTGCCCGAGGACATGCTGGACGACATGGCCGACGTGCCCGACGCGCCCCGGGTCGTGCCGGCGGAGTCGGCGCCGCCGGAGGACGATACCGCCCGGCTGGGCGAAATGCTGGCGCGGGCCGAGCGGCCGATGGTCATCGTCGGCGGCAGCCGCTGGACGGAGCCCGCGCGCGACCGGCTCATGGCCTTCGCCGAGGCCTGGGAACTGCCGGTCACCGTCTCGTACCGCCGCGGCGGGATTTTCCCGGCCTCCCATCCCGCCTATGCCGGCGACCTGAGCCTCGGCGCCAGCCCGAAACTGGCCGGGGCGATCCGGGCCTCGGACCTGCTGATCCTCATGGGCACGCGTCTGTCCGAGGTGGCCTCCGACAGCTACCGCCTGCTGGGCATCCCCTCGCGGGACGGCGCGCTGGTCCATGTCCATCCCGACCCGGAAGAGATCGGCCGCGTCTACCAGCCGGACCTCGGCATCTGCGCCACGCCCGAGGGGCTGACCCGGGCGCTCGACACGCTGCGCCCCGAGGCCCCCCGGGACGGCGCCTGGCGCGAGGCCGCGCGCGCCGCCTATATCGACTGGTCGGAAGAGCCGCGGCCCAATCCCGGCGCCTTCCAGATGGCGGAAATGGTCTGCTGGCTGCGCGACAACCTGCCCGACGACGCCATCGTCACCAACGGGGCCGGCAATTTCGCCGCCTGGGTGCATCGCTATTACCGGTTCCGCGGCTTCAACACCTATCTCGCGCCCACCTCGGGAAGCATGGGCTACGGCTTTCCCGCCGGGCTGATGGCCAAGCGACAGAACCCCGACAGGCTGGTGGTCACCGTGGCCGGCGATGGCGACCTGATGATGACGGGGCAGGAGATGGCGACGGCCGCGCATCACGGGATCCCGCTGATCACGGTGGTGATCGACAACGGGATCTACGGCACCATCCGCATGCACCAGGAGCGGGAATATCCGAACCGCCAATCCGCCACCGCGCTCACCAACCCGGATTTCGTCGCCTGGGCCAGGTCCCACGGCGCCTTTGCCGAGAAGGTGGAGGCGATGGCGGAGTTCCCTGACGCCTTCGAACGGGCGCGCGCCAGCGGCTTGCCGGCCCTGCTGCATTGCCCGCTGGAGCCTGAGGCGATCTCGCCCGCCACCACGCTCAGCCGCCTGCGCGGGGAGGAATGACCGGCGCAGGGCCGGGGTGAGCGGGGGGCTTTCCGATTTGCCTGTTTTTCGGGCATTCGTGCCTGCCTCGTCATCCCGGAGGCGGTGACCGCCCGGGGCATCCATCTCTGGCGGTTCCGGTTTCATCTAATGATATCCGTCACTTGATGCCGCTTAGTAGAGGCGTTTGGTTGGCCTTGGTGGAGCATCGCCCATCGCTCCGCCTTGGCGGTGCGGCGGCCAGGCGCTAGGCTGGGTCAGGCAGGCGGGATGCCGCGGCGCAGCCCGAAGGCGTCGGCTGCGCGGCGGCCCGCCCGGTGATCGCACCGGGACGTCGCCCGCGCCACGACGCCCGGATCAGCGAAGAGGCCCGCCATCAAGAGCATCGCTCCCCCGACCCGGAACGCCCCCGCCAATTCGACGCGGCGCCGCGCGCCCGTCCCCGGCGGGACATGCCCCTGCAATTCGGAGCGGCGTCGATGAACGTCCACGCTACCACGCGCCCGGTCATGGCCGAACGGCGCCTCGTTCTCGCCACCGACCTGGACGGCACCTTCCTGGGCGGCACCCAGGCGGAGCGCCGGCGCCTCTACGACTGGATCGAGGCGAACCGCGACAGTGTCGGCCTGATCTTCGTCACCGGGCGCGATCCCGACTTCATCCTCGGCATGTGCCGCGAGCAGGGGCTGCTCTGGCCGGAATTCGTCGTGGGCGACGTGGGCACCACCATCGCCGAGGTCACGGCCGAGGGGGCGATCGCGCCGATCCATGCGCTGGAAGAGGACATCGCCGCCCGCTGGGCCGACCGGGGCGCCGCGGTGCGGGCCGCGCTGCGGGACCATCCCGGCCTGACGCTGCAGGACACGCCCTTCCGCTACCGGGTGAGCTATGACCTCGACAGCGCGGCCTATGACCCGGCGGCGGAGGGGCTGGTGCGCGAGATGGGGCTGGACTGGCTGATCTCCGACAATCGGTTCTTCGACGTGCTGCCGCCGGACGTGTCCAAGGGGCCGTCGCTGCGGCGGCTCATCGCCCATCTGGGCGTGCCCGAGCGCAGGGTGCTGGCCGCCGGCGACACGCTCAACGACCTGTCCATGCTGGAATGCGGCCTGCAGGCCGTGGCCGTGGGCAATTCGGAACCGGCGCTGGTCGCCCGCGTGGCGGCCCTGCCGCAGGTTCACCACGCCGAGGCCCACGGCGCCGCCGGCATCCTGGAGGCGATCCGCGCCTTCGACCTGCATGACATATCCCGGGAAAGCTGACATGTCCTCCAACCTCGTCATCGTCTATCACCGCCAGCCCTACGAGGAAGTGGAGGTCGACGGACGCATCGAATACCGCGAGAACAAGAGCCCGAACGGCATCGTGCCGACGCTGAAAAGCTTCTTCGGAAGGTTCAACAGCGGCGCCTGGGTGGCCTGGAAAGAGGCGGAGGATCCCACCGATCCCGGCTTTGACCGGGTGATCGAGATCGACGACCAGTACGGACGCTACACCGTCTCCCGCCTGCCGCTGTCGCCGGAGCAGGTGACTAGCTTCTACCACGTCTCGTCGAAAGAGGCGTTCTGGCCGATCCTTCACGGCTTCAAGGAGCGCTACAATTACGACCCCGTGGACTGGCCCACCTTCCGCGAGGTGAACTGGGCCTTTGCCGAAGCCGCCGCCGCGGAGGCCGCGAAGGGCGCCATCGTCTGGGTCCACGATTACAACCTGTGGCTCGTGCCGGGCTACCTGCGCAAGCTGCGGCCGGACGTGAAGATCAGCTTCTTCCACCACACGCCCTTTCCGGGCGCCAACATGTTCAACGTCCTGCCCTGGCGGCGCGAGATCATCGAGAGTCTGCTGGCCTGCGACGTCATCGGCTTTCACATCCCGCGCTACGTCAACAACTTCGTCTCCTCCGCGCGCAGCCTCTGCGACGTGACGGTCGAGACCCGCGAACCGGTCAAGCCGGAGCTGGGCTCGCAGGCCACCGCCCTGACCGAGCGCAGCCTGCCGACGCGGATCAGCTACGAGGGGAAGGGGATCAACCTCCAGGCCTCGCCGGTAGGGGTGGACGTGGATTTCATCGCCGAGGTGGCCGGGCGCCCCGAGACCGCCGACAAGGTGGCCGAAATCAAGGAGGAGCTGGGCGAGGCGCAGCTGATCCTGTCGGTCGGGCGCACCGATTACACCAAGGGCGGGATCGAGCAGCTGCTGAGCTACGAGCGCCTGCTGGAGACGCGGCCCGACCTGCGCGGACGCGTCCGGCTGATGCATGTCTCGGTGGCGGCGAACACCAACATGGTGGCCTACGAGGCGATCCAGACCGAGCTGGAGCAGATTGCCGGCCGGATCAACGGGCGCTTCGGCAGTTTCGAGTGGCAGCCGCTGGCGCTGGTGTCGCGGGCGGTCCCCTTCACCGATCTCGTGGCCTATTACCGCGCGGCCGACGTGGCCTGGATCACGCCGCTGGCCGACGGCATGAACCTCGTGGCCAAGGAATTCTGCGCCGCGCGGACGGATGGTGACGGCGTGCTCGTCCTGTCGGAATTCGCCGGTGCCGCGGTGGAGATGGCCTCGGCCGTGATCACCAACCCGTTCTCGGCCAAGTCGATGGACAGTGCCATATCCTCCGCCCTCGCCATGGAGGAAGAGGAACGCCGCGTCCGGATGAGGGAGATGCGGGCGATCGTGGCCAAGCAGGACATCCGCTTCTGGGCGGAGGATCAGATGCAGGCCTTCGACAGCGCCGACATGCCGGAGGAGGCGGAGATTCCCGCCAGCTGATGGCCCCACCGGCGGCCCGGCGCGCGGCGCGTCACCCCGCAAACAGAAAGGGCCGCGGCGAACCGCGGCCCTTCCTCATGAACGTCGATGCCTATCAGGCGGCGACATCAAAGCGATCGGCGTTCATTACCTTGTTCCAGGCGGCGACGAAGTCCTTCACGAACTTGCCCTGGGCATCGTTCGAGGCATAGACCTCGGACAGCGCCCGAAGCTGCGAGTTGGACCCGAAGACCAGGTCGACCCGGCTGGCCGTCCACTTCTTCTCGCCGGTCTTGCGGTCGACACCGTTGAACTCCTTCTCGTCGTCCGAGACGGCTTTCCACTCGAGGTTCATGTCCATGAGCGTCTTGAAGAAGTCGTTGGTCAGCGCGCCCGGCCGGGTGGTGAAGACGCCATGCGGCACGCCACCCTGGTTGGCCCCGAGAACCCGCAGGCCACCGACCAGCACGGTCATTTCCGGCGCGGTGAGCGTCAGCAGTTGCGCGCGGTCGACCAGCAGCTTCTCGGTCGGCACGGTGAAATCCGCGTCCACGTAGTTGCGGAAGCCGTCGGCACGGGGCTCCAGCGGTTCGAAGCTGTCCACGTCGGTCTGCTCCTGGCTGGCATCGGTACGGCCCGGGGTGAAGGGCACCTTGACCGGGTGGCCGGCATCCTTGGCCGCCTTTTCCACCGCGGCGGCACCGGCCAGCACGATGAGATCGGCCAGCGACACCTTCTTGCCGCCCTGCTGGGCGCCGTTGAACTCGGCCCGGATCGCCTCGAGCTTGTCGAGCACCTTGGCCAGCTGGTCGGGCTGGTTCACTTCCCAGTCCTTCTGCGGGGCCAGGCGGATCCGTGCGCCGTTCGCGCCACCGCGCTTGTCCGAGCCGCGGAACGAGGCGGCGGAGGACCAGGCGGTGTAGACCAGCTCGGTCACCGAAAGGCCGGACTCGAGGACCTTGGATTTCAGCGCGGTCTGGTCGGCCTCGTCGATCAGCGGGTGGTCGACCTTCGGCACCGGGTCCTGCCAGATCAGTTCCTCGTCCGGCACCTCTTCGCCGAGGTAGCGGTCGATCGGGCCCATGTCGCGGTGGGTCAGCTTGTACCAGGCGCGAGCGAAGGCGTCGGCAAAGACCTCGGGATTGTCGGCATAGTGCCGCGCGATCTTGAGGTAGGAGGGATCGGCCAGCAGCGCCAGGTCGGTGGTCGCCATCATCGGCGTCACCTTTTCCTGGTCGGTGTCGACCTGGGGCGCCTTGTCCTCTTCCTTGATGTTCTTGGGCGTCCATTGCTGAGCGCCTGCCGGGCTCTTGGTCAGCTCCCATTCATAGCTGAAGAGCATGTGGAAGAAGGACATGTCCCACTTGGTCGGCGTCGGCGTCCACGGCCCCTCGAGACCCGAGGTGATGGCGTGGCGGCCCTTGCCGGTCTCGTGGGTGCTGTGCCAGCCGAGGCCCATGTCGGCGATCGCCGCGCCCTCGGGCTCGCGGCCCACGAGGCCGGCATCACCCGCGCCGTGGGTCTTGCCGAAGGTGTGGCCGCCGGCGATCAGCGCCACGGTTTCCTCGTCGTTCATCGCCATCCGGCCGAAGGTTTCGCGGATGTCGATCGCGGCCTTCGCCGGGTCCGGGTTGCCGTCGGGGCCTTCCGGGTTCACGTAGATCAGGCCCATCTGGACGGCGGCCAGCGGGTTTTCCAGCGCGCGGCCCTCGGAATAGCGGCTGCCCGGCTTGTCGGAGGTGGCGAGCCACTCTTCCTCGGTGCCCCAGTAGACGTCTTCCTCGGGTTCCCAGAAATCGCGGCGCCCGCCGGCAAAGCCGAAGGTCTTGAAGCCCATGGATTCCAGCGCGACGTTGCCGGTCAGGATCATCAGGTCCGCCCAGGACAGCGAGGCGCCGTATTTTTCCTTCACCGGCCAGAGCAGGCGGCGGGCCTTGTCGAGGTTGGCGTTGTCGGGCCAGGAGTTGAGCGGCGCAAAGCGCTGCTGACCGGCCGCGGCGCCGCCCCGGCCGTCACCCACGCGGTAGGTGCCCGCGCTGTGCCATGCCATGCGGATGAAGAACGGGCCGTAATGGCCGTAATCCGCCGGCCACCATTCCTGGCTGTCGGTCATCACCTTGAGGATGTCCGCCTTCACCTCTTTCAGGTTCAGCTTCTTGAAGGCCTCGCCATAGTCGAAATCCTCGTCCATCGGGTCGGAGAGGGGGGTGTGCTGGTGCAGGATCTTCAGGTTGAGCTGGTTCGGCCACCAATCCTTGTTGCTGCGGCCGCCGAAGGTCACGTGCTTGTAGTCCCCGTGGATGACCGGGCACTTGCCCGCGTTGTCCATATCATTTCCGTCCATGGTCGATCTCCGATCGTGGCTGTTTACTTGCAGAAGCTGCGGAAGGCCGGATCCGTCGGGCAGGCCGCACCGTCACGGCAACGCGACCGCTGCACGCCGTGCTCGTCCCGACTGGTACGTCTGGATGACATCCCTGATCCTCCTTGGAATCATTCTTAACAGAGGGCCTCCATAGCAAAAAGTTGCATTTTCAAATTACCATGATAGGGAACGATTATCGCTCCCGCGGCCCGCAAATTTGCCATGGGCAATCGGCGTCGCCGCTTGTATCCCCTCTGCCATGACCGAGACGACGCTTCCCGAGACGCGCGGCCGCCTCACGCCGGGCCGCCTGCTTTCCGATCTGACCTGGCTGCGCGCCGGGGGGCCGGCGGACTGGTTGTTCCAGCCGGCCGATGCCGAGGACCTGGCGCAGTTTCTCGCCGCGCTGCCCGCCGAGACGCCGGTCTTCCCGATGGGCGTCGGCTCCAACCTGATCGTGCGCGATGGCGGGATCCGGGGCGTGGTGATCCGGCTGGGCCGCGGCTTCAACGGGATCGCCGTGGAGGGCAGGCGGGTCACCGCGGGTGCCGCGGCGCTCGACTCGCACGTGGCGCGCAAGGCGGCCGAGGCGGGGGTGGACCTGACCTTCCTGCGGACCATTCCGGGCTCCATCGGCGGGGCGGTGCGGTTGAATGCGGGCTGCTACGGCACCTATGTCGCCGATCGTTTCGTGGAGGCGCGCGCGGTGACCCGGCAGGGCGAGCTGCGGCGGCTTTCCGCCGAGGACCTGAACTTCCGCTACCGCGAGACCGATCTGCCCGAGGGCTGCGTGATCACCGAGGTGGTCTTCGAGGGCCCGGAAGAGGCGCCCGAGACGCTGGAGGCGCGCATGACGGACCAGCTGGCCCGCCGCGACGCGACTCAGCCGACCAAGCTGCGCACCGCGGGCTCAACCTTCCGCAATCCGGCCGGCTACAGCTCCACCGGGCGGGCCGACGACACCCATGATCTCAAGGCCTGGAAGCTGATCGACGACGCCGGTATGCGCGGCGCCACGCGCGGCGCGGCCCAGATGAGCGAGATGCATTCCAACTTCCTCGTCAATACTGGCGGCGCCACCGCGGCCGAACTCGAAGGACTGGGCGAAGAGGTGCGAAAAAGGGTTTTCCAAAGCTCGGGATTGCAGTTAGATTGGGAAGTCATGAGGGTCGGCGAACCGGCCCCCGAAGACGACGACCCGGCCAACGGATAGAACTCGTCACAGAGCAGGGCGAAAGGCACGCCCCCTCCGGACGCCGGATTACATATTACAAGGGCCGCAAACGGTCCGGGACATTGAGGCACGAGCGGGTATGTCGAGCAGGACAAACCCCAAGGTTGCGGTACTGATGGGCGGACTCTCGGCGGAGCGCGAGGTGTCGCTCTCCACCGGGCGCGAATGCGCCGCCGCGCTGCGGGACGAAGGCTATGACGTTGTCGAGGTCGATGCGGGCCGCGATCTGCCGATACGCCTGAGCGAGATCTCTCCTGATATCTGTTTCAACGCGCTTCACGGCCGGTGGGGCGAGGATGGCTGCGTGCAGGGCCTGCTGGAATGGATGGCGCTGCCCTATACCCATTCCGGCGTCTTCGCCTCGGCCCTCGCCATGGACAAGGCGCGCTCCAAGGATGCCTTCCGCCGCGCCGGGCTGCCGGTGGTGGACAGCCTGCTGGCCGACCGCGACGCGGTGCGCGCCGATCACGTGATGGCGCCGCCCTACGTGGTGAAGCCCAACAACGAGGGGTCCTCCGTCGGCGTCTACCTGGTCAACGAGGCCGCCAACGGCCCGCCGGCCCTGTCCGACGACATGCCCGAGACGGTGATGGTCGAGGCCTTCGTGCCCGGCCGCGAGCTGACCGTCACGGTGCTGGGCGACAAGGGCCTGTCGGTGACCGACATCGTCACCGACGGCTGGTACGATTACGACGCCAAGTACAAGCCCGGCGGGTCGCGCCACGTGGTCCCCGCCGCGGTCCCAGAAGAGATCTTCGACGCCTGCATCGACTATGCCGAGCGCGCCCATGTCGCGCTGGGCTGCCGGGGCATCAGCCGCAGCGATTTCCGCTGGGACGAGACCCGCGGCCTCGACGGGCTGATCCTGCTGGAGGTCAACACCCAGCCGGGCATGACGCCGACCTCGCTGGCGCCCGAACAGGCGCAGGAGGCGGGGGTGAGCTTTGGCACGCTCTGCCGGCAGCTGGTGGAGGACGCCTCATGCAACCGCTGAAGGGCCAGCGCCGCCCCGGCGCGCACCGTCCCGCACGGCCCGACGAGACGCTGCGCAGCGATCCGGCGCCGTCGCGGCTGCGCTACCGGATGCACCGGCTGATGTTGACCCCGCGCTTCCGCTTCGCGCTGCGGGTGGGGCTGCCGCTGGGCCTGATGCTGGCCGTGGGCGCGGGCTATTTCGCCGATCAGGACCGGCGCGACGCGGTGCGGCTGGCCATCGCCGACCTGCGCGCCTCGATCGAGGAGCGGCCGGAATTCATGGTCGAGCTCATGGCCATCGACGGCGCTCGCGACCAGGTGGCCGAAGACATCCGGGAAATCCTGCCCATCGACTTTCCCACCTCCTCCTTCGACCTGGATCTGGACCTGATCCGGCAGGAGGTGACGGGGCTCGACGCGGTGGAGCGGGCGACCGTGCGCATCCGCCCCGGCGGCGTGTTGCAGATCGACGTGACGGAGCGGGTGCCGGCAGTCGTCTGGCGCGGCCCGCGCGGGTTGGAGCTGCTGGACCAGGACGGCAACCGGGTGGGGCCGGTCTTCGCGCGCTCGGCCCGGCCCGACCTGCCGCTGATCGTCGGCCGCGGCGCGGACGAGGCCGCCAGCGAGGGGCTGGTGCTGGTCGCCGCCGCCGAACCTCTGAAGGACAGGCTGCGTGGGCTGGTCCGCATGGGCGAGCGGCGCTGGGACGTGGTGCTGGACCGCGATCAGCGCATCATGCTGCCGGCGAAGAACCCGGTGCAGGCGCTGGAACGGGCCATCGCGCTGGACCAGGCGCAGGACCTGCTGGCACGCGACCTTGCGGCGGTGGACCTGCGCAACCCGCGCCGGCCGACTTTGCGCATGACGCAGAACGCGGTGCAGGAATTGTGGCGCATCAAGAACGTGGTCGAGACGGCGGACGGCGACGAGACCGAGCCGGAAGGGGAGAGGTGATCCATGATCGAGCTGTATGAATCCCAGCGTGCCATGCGCAACATGCGCCGCGCCGCCATGCAGCGGGGCGTGATCGCCATCCTCGACGTGGGCTCGTCCAAGATCGCCTGCCTCGTGCTGCGCTTCGACGGCGCCGGGCCGCGGCACGACGACGGGGTGGGCTCGCTCGCCGGGCAGTCGGGGTTCCGCGTGATCGGCGCGGCCACCACCCGCTCGCGCGGGGTGGCCTTCGGCGAGATCGCCGCGATGCAGGAGACCGAGCGCGCGATCCGCACCGCGCTGCAGGCGGCGCAGAAGATGGCTCAGATCCGGGTGGACCACGTGATCGCCTGTTTCTCCGGCGCGCAGCCGCGCAGCTACGGGCTCGACGGTTCGGTGGAGCTGGAGGGCACCCACGTGACCGAGCAGGACGTCGCCCGGGTGCTGTCGGCCTGCGACGTGCCCGATTTCGGCGAGGGGCGCGAGGTGCTGCACGCGCAGCCAGTGAATTTCGCGCTGGATCACCGCTCCGGCCTGATCGACCCGCGGGGGCAGGTGGGCAACCAGCTGGCCACCGACATGCACATGCTGACCGTGGACGCGCTGGCGATCCAGAACCTGGCCCACGCGGTCAAGCGCTGCGACCTGGAGCTCGCGGGCGTCGCCTCCTCAGCCTATGCCTCGGGGATCTCGAGCCTGGTGGAGGACGAGCAGGAGCTGGGCGCCGCCTGTATCGACCTGGGCGGCGGATCGACCGGTATCTCGATCTTCATGAAGAAGCACATGATCTACGCCGACACCGTGCGCATGGGCGGCGATCACGTGACCGCCGACATCTCCATGGGGCTGCAGGTGCCCAAGACCATGGCCGAGCGGATCAAGACCTTCTACGGCGGCGTGGTCGCCACCGGAATGGACGACCGCGAGATCATCGATATTGGCGGCGATACCGGCGACTGGGAGCATGACCGCCGCACCGTCTCCCGGACCGAGCTGATCGGCATCATGCGGCCCCGGGTGGAGGAGATCCTCGAAGAGGTCCGCGCCCGGCTGGACGCCGCGGGGTTCGAGCATCTGCCCTCGCAGCAGATCGTGCTGACGGGCGGCGGCAGCCAGATCCCCGGCCTCGACGGTCTGGCGACGCGCATCCTGGGCCAGCAGGTGCGGCTCGGGCGGCCGCTCCGGGTCCATGGCCTGCCGCAGGCCGCGACCGGGCCGGGTTTTGCCAGCGCGGTGGGGCTGTGCCTGTTCGCGGCACATCCGCAGGACGAGTGGTGGGACTTCGAGATCCCGGTAGAGAAATATCCGGCCCGCTCCTTCCGGCGCGCGGTGAAATGGTTCCGTGACAACTGGTAAACGCAACATCTCGTCTGATCGGCGAAATCCCGCGGAAAGCGGGGAAAATTGCAGCATATTTGGTGGCAATTTGACGTTTTTTGCGTGACCTAACGTGCCGTTCCCGGTAAGAATTGGGGAAATCAGGCAGCAAATACGCCCGAAATGGGCTGAACAGCAGGCGGACAGATCATGACATTGAACCTTTCGGTGCCCGGACACGACGAGCTGAAACCCCGCATCACGGTCTTCGGCGTTGGGGGCGCCGGCGGCAATGCGGTGAACAACATGATCGAGAAGGCGCTGGACGGGGTCGACTTCGTCGTCGCCAACACCGACGCCCAGGCGCTGCAGCAATCCAACGCGCAGAACCGCATCCAGCTTGGCGTGAAGGTCACCGAGGGCCTGGGCGCGGGCGCCCGCGCCACCGTCGGCGCCGCCGCCGCCGAGGAAAGCATCGAGCAGATCGTCGATCACCTGGCCGGCGCGCATATGTGCTTCATCACCGCGGGCATGGGCGGCGGCACCGGCACCGGCGCCGCGCCGATCATCGCGCAGGCCGCGCGCGAGCTGGGCGTGCTGACCGTCGGTGTCGTGACCAAGCCGTTCCAGTTCGAGGGCGCCAAGCGGATGCGCCAGGCCGAGGACGGGGTCGAAGCGCTGCAGAAGATGGTCGACACGCTGATCATCATTCCGAACCAGAACCTGTTCCGCCTGGCCAACGAGAAGACGACCTTCACCGAGGCGTTTTCCATGGCCGACGACGTGCTCTATCAGGGCGTGAAGGGCGTGACCGACCTGATGGTCCGCCCGGGCCTGATCAACCTCGACTTCGCCGACGTCCGCGCGGTGATGGACGAGATGGGCAAGGCGATGATGGGCACCGGCGAGGCCGACGGCGAGGATCGCGCGATCCAGGCCGCCGAGAAGGCCATCGCGAACCCGCTGCTGGACGAGATCAGCCTGCGCGGCGCCAAGGGCGTGCTGATCAACATCACCGGCGGCCACGACCTGACCCTGTTCGAGCTGGACGAAGCCGCCAACCGCATCCGCGAGGAAGTGGACGCGGATGCCAACATCATCGTCGGCTCCACCCTGGACGACACGATGGAAGGGCAGATGCGCGTCTCCGTCGTGGCGACCGGCATCGACGTGACCGAGGACGCGCACGAGGTTCCGGTGCCGCGCCGCAAGCTCGCCGAGCCGCTGAAGCAGTCGGTCTCCGTCGAGGATGTGCGCGACGAGCAGCCGGCACCGGCCCCCGCCAGCGCCCCGTCCGCCCCGCAGCCGCAGCCGCAGCGGGTCGCCGCGTCGCGCCCCGCCGCCCCGACGCATGGCTACGAAGAGGATGAGCCCTCGCTCTTCGAGGACCTCGAGGCGCGCCGCGCCACCCGTGACGATCGCGACGAGCTGTTCGAGGACGATGTCGCGGAGGACGAGGACGGCCTGCCGGCCCCGGCCTACCAGCCGCAGGTCGCCGCCTTCCAGCCGCGCAACGACGCCTTCGATGCCGCCCCCGAGGAAGAGCAGGCCGAGAACTACGTGGCCCCCCGTGCCGCTGCCGGCGGTGCCCCCTCGGCCGAGACGCTGGCCCGTCTGCAGACCGCCGTGCGCAACGCTCCGCAGCGTGGCGGCCAGCAGGAACAGCCCGCGGCGCGGACCCAGCAGCAGCCGCAGCATGGCGATGGCGAACGCTCGCGCTTCGGCATCAATTCCCTGATCAACCGCATGACCGGCCACGGTCACGGGCAGGGCGGTGAAGCCGCCGCCGGGGCCGCCGCTCAACGGCGCCAGCCGCCGGTGCAATCGCGCAAGCCGCAGCCCGAGGAAAGCCAGGATCCGGATCAGGAACGGATCGAAATTCCCGCCTTCCTGCGGCGCCAGGCGAATTGACGTCACGTAATAATTCGTGAGAAAGCCGTCCCTCGGGGCGGCTTTTTCTTTTGAATCAAGCGCTTTAACATCGGGCGCGAAGTGCCGCTCATGGCGGCCGGGCAATGTTTCAATCCGTTGCAAACTTTGAATTGAGCGTGCGCCCCCCAGCAATTAACTAAATCCTCACCGGTCCCGAGGGGCCGAAACGCGCGCCGTTCCGGGGCGCCGAACAGGACAATGCCGCGCATCGGTGAATGGGCGGGCTGCGAGGTCAACGTGCAGAAGACGCTGAAACAGGCTGCCACCTTCGAGGGCATCGGCTTGCATTCGGGCAAGCCCGTCCGCATGGTCGTGCGCCCGGCCCGTGCCGGTCATGGCGTCGTCTTCCGTCGCACCGATGTCTCGCTCGGCGACACGCTGCTGCCGGCGCGCTGGGACCTGGTGGACCGTTCGCCGCTCTGCACCCGGCTGGTCAACGCGGCGGGTCTGTCCGTCTCGACCATCGAACACGTGATGGCGGCGCTGGCCGGCTGCGGCATCCACAACGCTCTGATCGACATCGACGGGCCCGAAGTGCCGATCCTCGACGGCTCCGCGCTGCCCTTCGTGCAGGCCTTCCTCGCCGCCGGGACGACCCGGCTGGGCGCACCGATCCGGGCGCTGGAAATCCTGCGCCCGGTGCAGGTGGAGATGGGCGAGGGCTGGGCCCGGCTGGAACCGTCCGAGCTCCCCTCGATGGCCTTTCATATCGAGTTTTCCGACGCCGCGATCGGCCGGCAGGAAAAGCGGCTGGTGCTGTCCAACGGCGCCTTCGTGCGGGAACTGTCGGACAGCCGCACCTTCTGCCGCCAGGCCGACGTGGACGCGATGCACGAGCAGGGCCTCGCCCTGGGCGGCACGCTGGACAATGCCGTGGTCGTGGACGGCGACGCGGTGCTGTCGCCGGGCGGGCTGCGGCATGCGGACGAGGCGGTGCGGCACAAGATGCTCGACGCCCTGGGCGACCTGGCCTTGGCCGGGGCGCCGATCCTCGGCCACTATACCGGCCATCGCGCCGGCCACGCGATGACGAACACGCTGCTGCGCGCGCTCTTCGACGCGCCCGGCGCCTGCCGCTTCGTCACCTGCGATGCGGGCCGGGCCGCGGCGCTTCCCGGGATCGGGGTTCAGCCGACCGAACTGCCCGAAGTGGCCTGAGCGCCCCCGGCTTCGGCGGTCCCGCGCCGGCCGAAACCCCACGTTTTCCAAGGCTTTGGCGATTTCTCCCGCGTTCCATGCGGGGCACCTCCGCCACGCCGGGCGGGAAATCGTTCTAAGGCGTTTTGCCCCCGATTTTTCTGTGCTAGACCAAGGCCAACCAGACCGGGCCGCATGCGGCACCGGCAACGAATCTGACGAGGGTGAGCTGGCATGGCAGGCGGGGGGTCTCGGGCGAAACTGATCGGTGCGGTCATCCTGGTGGGTGTTCTGACGGCCTGCGGGGGCGGCGGTGGCGCCGACAAGCGGGGCTTCGGGCGGGGCGATGTCCCGATCGAGAATTTCACCGCCGAGCAGATCTTCGAACGCGGCGAATTCGAGATGGCGCGCAGCCGCTACGAGGACGCGGCCTTCTACTTCTCCGAGATCGAGCGGCTTTATCCCTACGGCGAATGGGCGCGCCGGGCGCTGATCATGCAAGCCTATGCCTACCACGAGGACGAGGATTACGAGAGCAGCCGCTCGGCCGCGCAGCGCTTCATCGACTTCTACCCCTCCGACGGCGACGCGGCCTATGCGCAGTACCTGCTGGCGCTCAGCTATTACGACCAGATCGACGAGGTGGGCCGCGACCAGGGCCTGACCTTCCAGGCGCTCCAGGCCCTGCGCAAGGTGATCGAGCAATATCCCGACAGCGAATATGCCCGCTCGGCGATCCTGAAATTCGACCTCGCCTTCGACCACCTGGCGGCGAAGGAGATGGAGATCGGGCGCTACTACCTCAAGCGCAAGCATTACGCGGCCGCCGTGAACCGCTTCCGCACCGTGGTGGAGGATTTCCAGACCACGTCGCACACGGCGGAGGCGCTGCACCGGCTGGTGGAAAGCTACCTGTCGCTGGGCCTGCCGGAGCAGGCGCAGACCGCGGGGGCGATCCTCGGGCACAATTACCGCTCCACCGAATGGTACGAGGACAGCTACAAGATGCTGACCGGCCGCGGGCTGGAGCTCGAGGCCGTGGGCGACAGCTGGCTGAGCAAGATCTACCGCCAGGTCATTCTCGGCAAGTGGCTCTAGGGGAGGGCGGGGGAAACCCTGCCCGACGGTCCGGCGATGCTGCGCGCGCTTGATATCCGGGACATGCTGATCATCGACCGGCTGGAGCTTGGCTTCCGGCCGGGGCTGAACGTGCTGACCGGGGAAACCGGGGCGGGCAAGTCCATCCTGCTGGATTCGCTGGGCTTCGTGCTGGGCTGGCGCGGGCGGGCGGAACTGGTCCGCAGCGGCGCCGACCAGGGCGAGGTGACGGCGGTCTTCCAGCTGGCACCGGGGCACCTGGCCCATGGCGTGCTGGCCGAGGCCGGTCTCCCCGAGGCCGAGGGCGGAGAGCTGGTGCTGCGCCGGGTGAACACGGCCGACGGACGCAAGACTGCCTGGGTCAACGACCGGCGCTGCTCCGGCGAGGTTCTGCGACAGCTCTCCGACGTGCTGGTGGAGCTGCATGGCCAGCATGACGATCGCGGCCTGCTGAACCCCCGCGGCCACCGTGCGCTGCTCGACGCCTTCGCGGGCGCGGAGGAGGCGCTGGTCGCCACCCGCGCCGCATGGACCCGCCTGTCGAAGGCCCGCCGCGCGCTGACAGAGGCCGAGGCGGCGCAGGCGGCGCTCAAGGAAGAAGAGGAATTCCTGCGCCACGCGGTGGGCGAGCTCGACACGCTCGACCCGCAGCCGGGCGAAGAGGCAGAGCTCGACACCCGCCGCCGGGCCATGCAGGGCGCCGAGCGCATCCGCGAGGACATCGCGCGGGCGTTGCAGGCGCTCGGGCCGGACGGGGCAGAGGGCGCGATGGGCGACGCGCAGCGCTGGCTGGACGGTGCCGCGGACCGTGCGGAAGGGCAGCTCGAGGGCGCGCTGGCGGCGCTCGGCCGGTCGATGACGGAGCTGGGCGAGGCGGCGCAGGGCGTGGCGGATTGCCTCGACGCGCTGGATTTCGACCCCGGGGAGCTGGAGCGCGTGGAGGAACGGCTGTTCGCCATCCGCGGCCTCGCGCGCAAGCACCAGGTGATGCCGGACGCGCTGGCCGATCTGGCCGAAGAGCTGCGCGGCAGGCTCTCGGCGCTCGACGCGGGCGACGAGGGGCTCGCCGAGCTGCGCCACGCGCTGGAGGCGGCGCAGGGCGACTACGACACGCAGGCGGCGGCGCTCTCGAAGCTGCGGAGCGATGCCGCCGGACAGCTCGACCGCGCGGTGATGGCCGAACTGGCCCCGCTCAAGATGGAGCGCGCGGTCTTTGCCACCGAGATCACCCAGGCCGATCCCGGTCCCGAGGGGCGGGATGCCGTGGCCTTCACCGTCGCCACCAACCCCGGCGCGCCCTCCGGCCCGCTGGCGCGTATCGCATCGGGCGGGGAGCTGTCGCGCTTCCTGCTGGCGCTCAAGGTCTGCCTGTCGGAGCGCGAGGCGGGCAAGACCATGATCTTCGACGAGATCGACCGCGGCGTGGGCGGCGCGACCGCCGACGCGGTAGGCCGCCGGCTCGCCTCGCTCGCCGCCGAGGGGCAGGTGCTGGTCGTCACCCATTCACCGCAGGTGGCCGCGCTCGGCGCGCATCACTGGCGGGTGGAAAAGAAAGTGACGGATGGCATGACGCTGTCCACCGTCACGCCTCTGGGCGAGGGCGAGCGGGTGGACGAGATCGCGCGCATGATCTCGGGCGACACCATCACCGCCGAGGCCCGCGCCGCCGCCCGCTCCCTGCTGGCGGGGTAAGGCCACGGAGCGGCCCTCCGCCGGTCCCACGCTTTGCACTCGCCAGATCGCGCGGGCGTGGTACGCTTCCCCCGGATCACGGAGAGGGAGCGGACCATGCGGGACATCTTCAGGACATTCAGCCCCAAGATATTTGGAACGAGCGCGCTCTGCCTCCTCCTGGCGGGCGCGGGCCTGGCGCAGCAAGCCGCCGACAGCGTGGCCCCGGAGCACGCGACGGGCACCGCCTCCGACACCGCGAGGCTGCCGGAAGACGAGGACCGCGACGGATTCGCCGCGATCTCGCCCGAGATGGCCGCGGCGCTGGAGGCCAAGGCCGCCGGCGTGCCGGTGAAGGCCAGCGACTGGATGGTCGCCGCCGCCAACCCCCATGCCGTCGCAGCCGGCGCCCGGGTGCTGCGGCAGGGCGGTACCGCGGCCGACGCCATGGTCGCCGTGCAGGCCGTGCTGGGGCTGGTGGAGCCGCAAAGCTCCGGCCTCGGCGGAGGCGCCTTCCTCGTCTGGTACGACGCGGCCACTGGCGAGCTGACCACCCTCGACGGGCGGGAGACGGCGCCGCTGGCGGCCTCGCCCAAGCTCTTTCTCGACGAGGCGGGCGAGCCGCTGGGCTTCTTCGAGGCGGTGGTGGGCGGCCGTTCGGTCGGCACCCCGGGCACGCCCGCCCTGATGGAAGAGGCGCAGCGCCGCTGGGGGCGGCTGGCCTGGCGCGGGCTGTTCGACGAGGCCATCGCCATGGCGCGCGACGGCTTCACGGTGAGCGAACGGATGGCCGAATCCGTCGCCGAGGATGCCGAGCGGCTGTCCAGCTACCCCGTCGCCGCCGACTACTTCCTGCCCGGCGGCACGCCGCTGGAGGCGGGCACGCAGTTGACCAACCCCGACTATGCCGACGTGCTGGAGCGGATGAGCCTCGAGGGATCGCGGGTGATCTACGAGGGCGAGATCGCGCGCGACATCGTGGCGGCGGTGAAGGGGGCGGAGGACAATCCCGGCCTGCTGGAAGAGATCGACCTGGCGCTCTACCGGGTGAAGGAACGCGCGCCGGTCTGCGTGGCCTACCGCGCGCACGAGGTCTGCGGCATGGGGCCGCCCTCCTCGGGCGCGCTGACCGTGGGCCAGATCCTCGGGATGCTGGGCGGGCAGGAGATGCCGGGGCCGGACGATCCGCAGGCCTGGCGGCTGATCGGCGACGCTTCGCGCCTCGCCTTCGCGGATCGCGGCCGCTACATGGCCGATACCGATTTCGTTCCCGTCCCGGTCGAAGGGCTGGTGGCGCCGGATTACCTGTCGCAGCGCGGCGCGCTGCTGATGGGCGAGGGCGCGCTGGAGGAGATTGAGGCGGGCGAGCCCGAGTTCGACCACGCGCTGAACTGGGGGGCGGAGGCCACGTTCAGCCAGCCCTCCACCTCGCATATCTCCATCGTGGACCGCTATGGCAACGCCCTGTCCATGACCACGACGATCGAGAACGGGTTCGGCAGCCGGGTGATGACCCATGGCTTCCTGCTGAACAACGAGCTGACGGACTTCTCCTTCAGCACCCACGAGAACGGGCGGCCGGTGGCCAACCGGGTGGAGCCGGGCAAGCGGCCGCGGTCGTCGATGTCGCCGACCATCGTGCTGAAGGACGGCAAACCGGCACTGGTCATCGGCTCGCCGGGCGGCAGCCGGATCATCGGCTACGTGGCGCAGGCGGTGATCGCCTGGATCGACTGGGACATGGACGTGCAGCAGGCGGTGGCCATGCCGCACCGGGTGAACCGCTTCGGGACCTACGACCTCGAGACCGGCAGCGACGGGACCGGGCTGGAGGCGGCGCTTTCCCAGATGGGCTTCGAGGTCGAGGTGCAGGACCTGAATTCCGGCCTGCACGCGATCTCCGTCGGCGAAGAGGGACTGCGCGGCGGTGCCGATCCGCGGCGGGAAGGGGTGGCGCTCGGGGAGTGAGTGACAGCCGGTGTGGCGCCGGGCGAGCGGGGTGTGCCGACTTCGCCATGGAGTCGGGCGCCCGCGGCCACCGGACCCACGGCAAGACAAAAGGGAGGGGCGCGCCGCTCATCGAGGCGCGCCCGGCAGGCTCAGCCCGGTTTGCGGCCCTGCGCCAGCATCGTCATCTCGGGGATCATCGGCGCCACGGTGACGCCTTCGAGCCCCGCGCCGGTGAGCGCCGTCTCGAGCCAGCCGGCGTCGAGCGAGCGGGCCTCGGGCGTGAAGGCGGTGTGCTGGAGCTGCCAGAGCGCGGCCAGCTTCGGCCCCGTCCGCTCCGCATCCACCACGAAGTCATGCACCAGCAGCCGCCCGCCCGGTGCGAGGTGGTCATGCGCACGCGCCAGCAGGCTTTCATGCGTGTCGCCGGGGATGCCGGAGAAAAGGTAGGACATCAGGATCACGTCCTGCCCGCCCGGCCATTCGGTCTTGAGCGCGTTGCCCTCGACATACTCGATCCGGTCCGAGAGCCCCGCTTCCTCCACATATTCGCGCCCGAGGGCCGCGACGTTGGGAAATTCGACGATGGTCGCGCGCAGCTCGGGGTTCTTCTTGCACAGCGTGATGGCAAAGGCCCCGGTGCCGCCGCCCACGTCGAGCAGCGTCTTCGCCTCCGACAGGTCCAACGCCCGCGCCAGCCCCCGCGCCGGGCCCAGCGAGCCCGCGTGCTGGCTTTCGGAGTAAAGCCTCGCCTGTTCCGGGTCGGAGAACCATTCGTCGTAGGAGCCGGTATCCTCGTCGCCCAGATCGCCCTTCAGCGCATCGCCGATCTGGTCGAGCAGCGGGTACATCTGCTGCCCCACCTGCCGCTTGAGGTAATCGCCGAAATCGTACTTCGCGCCGGTCACGAGGAAGGCCTCGGCGCCGGGGGAGTTCGCGTATTTCCCGTCTTCCACGGTCAGCAGGCCAAGCCCCGCCAGCGCGGTCATCAGCGTCTCGGCCCGGTCCGGGTGCAGGCCGATCTTCGGCGCGACTTGCTCCGCGCTCATCGGCTGCGCGGCCAGCTCGGTGAAAAGCCCCAGTTCGAGGGCGGTGAAGAGGGCCTTAGACCCCATGAAACCGAATGCGATATCGGAAATCTCGTCAGCTTCGGTGATGGCGGTCATGGGCTCTCCCTCTCGTTGTTTCGGATGGAAGGCATCCTACCGGGTGGGGGGCCGGGGTGTAACCCGCCATGCGGGCTTTTCCCGGCCCAAGGGGCGCCGAAGCCCGCGGGCGGGCAAAAATGCGGCGGGGCGAGGGGGAGGGAGGCGCGAAAGGGAACGCCCGCCGGGGCAGGGCGGGCGTTCGGGTCGGTCAGGCTGCGTGGGTGGTGCCGAAAGGCTCAGCCCACGTCCTTGTAGCTGATTTCCTTCGTGTCCTGCCCTGTCTTGCCACGGCGGGTGAGCAGGCGATTCAGCGCGTGCACGTAGGCGCGGGCCGAGGCCACGACCGTGTCGGTGTCCGCGGACTGGCCGGTGGCGATGTTGCCCTCGGATTCCAGCCGGACCGAGACCGTCGCCTGCGCGTCCGTGCCCTCGGTCACCGCGTGGACCTGGTAGAGCTCCAGATGCGCGTCGTTCGGGTGCAGCGCCTGCACCGCCTTGAAGGTGGCGTCGACCGGGCCGTCGCCCTTCTCGGTCGCGGTCTTCTCCTCGCCGTCGACCGACATGACCAGCGTGGCCTCCGCCGGGCCGCCGGTGCCGCAGGCCACCTTGAGGGACTTGATCACCAGCCGGTCGGTGGCCGCATCCTCGCCCGCGCGCATCAGCGCCACGAGATCCTCGTCGTAGACCTCCTTCTTGCGGTCGGCGAGCTCCTTGAAGCGGACGAAGAAATCCTTGAGCTGGTTGTCGGCGAGGTTGTAGCCCAGATCCTCCAGCTTGGAGCGGAGCGCGGCGCGGCCGGAATGCTTGCCGAGCACGATGTTCGTCGCGGCCAGGCCCACATCCTCGGGGCGCATGATCTCGAAGGTCTCGGCGTTCTTGAGCATCCCGTCCTGGTGGATGCCGCTTTCATGGGCAAAGGCGTTCTTGCCGACGATCGCCTTGTTGTACTGCACCTGGAAGCCCGAAACGGTGGAGACCCGGCGCGAGATGTTCATGATCTTGCGGCTGTCCACCCCGGTGGTCCACGGCATGATGTCGTTGCGCACCTTGAGCGCCATCACCACCTCTTCGAGCGCGGTGTTGCCCGCGCGTTCGCCGAGGCCGTTGATGGTGCATTCGATCTGCCGCGCGCCGCCCGCCACTGCGGCAAGGCTGTTCGCCGTCGCCATACCGAGGTCGTTGTGGCAATGGGTGGCAAAGATCACGTCCCGGCCGCCCTCGCATTCCGCGATCAGGCGCTTGATCAGCTCGGCGGATTCCACCGGCGCGGTATAGCCCACCGTGTCGGGGATGTTGATCGTCGTGGCGCCGGCCTTGATCGCGATCTCGACCACGCGCTTGAGGTAGTCCCATTCCGTCCGCGTGGCGTCCATCGGCGACCATTGCACGTTGTCGCAGAGGTTGCGGGCGTGGGTCACCGTCTCGTGGATGCGCTCGGCCATCTGGTCCTGGGTGAGGTTCGGGATGGCACGGTGCAGCGGCGAGGTGCCGATGAAGGTGTGGATGCGCGGGCGGGGGGCGTGTTTCACCGCCTCCCAGGCGCGGTCGATGTCGGGCAGCTGGGCGCGCGCCAGCCCGCAGATCACCGCGTTGCGCGACCGCTTGGCGATGTCGGAGACGGCGCGGAAATCTCCCTCGGAGGCGATGGGAAAGCCCGCCTCGATGATATCGACGCCCATGTCGTCGAGCATCTCTGCGATCTCGAGCTTTTCCTCGTAGGTCATGGTCGCGCCGGGCGACTGCTCGCCATCGCGCAGCGTGGTGTCGAAGATCAGGACGCGGCTGTCATCGGCGCGCGGGTCTTCGGCGGCAACTTTCGCGTCGGCGGGTTGCGGAATCTGGTCGGTCATGTCGGGTCTCTTTCGATTTGTCCTAAGCCTATGGCGCGGGCGGGCACATCCTCTGAGCGGTCGCGCCGGACGGCACGCTCAGAGGCGGCTTAGGAGCAGCAGGCCAAGCGAAAGCGCGCCGGTGGTGCGGCGGGCGGTCGGTGCGATATGGGCCTGGATCGTCATGAGGCGCAGTATAGGCCAAAGGTGACGGATGGGAACCCCCGAATCCCGTCGCCTTGTCGCGAAGCGGCGGGTCGGCGGTGCGCCTGCGCGCAAGTGCCGGGGCTTGCTGGATTTTTCGTGATCAGCGCCGGCTTTCCCTTTCCCCGCGGCCCGCGCCCGCTATGTCTGCCGCGATGGAAYGGGCCCTGATCATCGGCGCCTCCGGCGGCATCGGCGCGGCGCTTGTCACCGCGCTGGAGGCGCGGGGCGTCGCGGTCACCGGCCTGTCGCGCAGCGCCGACGGCTTCGACGTGACCGACGAGGGGCGCGTCGAGGCCGGGCTGGTGTCGCTCGAGGGGCCGTTCGACCTCGTGCTGGTGGCCACCGGCGCATTGACCCACGGCGCGGGGCCGGAGAAGTCGCTGGACCGGCTCACCCCGGACGAGATGCTGGCGCAGTACCGGCTGAACGCCGTGGGGCCTGCCATGGTCCTGAAACACGCCCGCCGCCTGCTGCCGCGCGAGGGGCGGGCGGTGTTTGCGGCGCTTTCCGCGCGGGTCGGCTCCATCGGGGACAATCGCAAGGGCGGCTGGTATTCCTACCGCGCCGCCAAGGCCGGGCTGAACCAGGTCCTCCACGGCGCCGCGATCGAGCTGGGGCGCAGCCATCCGAAGGCGATCTGCGTGGCGCTGCACCCGGGGACGGTGCAGACGGAGCTGACCCGCGCCTATCTCGGCCGCCATCCCGCCGTGACACCGGACGAAGCAGCGGAAAACCTGCTGGGCGTGATCGAACGCCTCACCCCCGCGCAATCCGGCGGCTTCTTCGACTGGCGGGGCGACGAGGTGCCGTGGTGACCCGTCTGGTTCTGATCCTCGGCGACCAGTTGAGCGAGGGGATCGCGGCGCTCAAGGCGGCGGACAAGGCCAGCGACGTTGTGGTCATGGCCGAGGTGCGGGACGAGGCCACCTATGTGCGCCATCACCCCAAGAAGATCGCCTTCCTCTTCGCCGCCATGCGCAAGTTCGCGGCCCGGCTGCGCAGCGACGGCTGGCAGGTCCGCTATACCGAGTACGACGACACCGGCAACGCGGGTTCCATCGTGGGCGAGCTGTTGCGCCGGGCGGAGGAGTGCGGCGCCTCCGAGGTGCTGGCGACCGAGCCCGGCGAATGGCGGCTGATCGAGGCGCTGAACGACGCGCCGCTCAAGGTCACGCTGCTGGAAGACGATCGCTTCATCGCCAGCCACGTGGAATTCGAGCGCTGGGCCGAAGGGCGCAAGGCGCTGCGGATGGAGTATTTCTACCGCGAGATGCGGCGCAAGACGGGCCTGCTGATGGAGGGCGACGACCCGGCCGGCGGCAAGTGGAACTACGACCACGAGAACCGCAAGCCCGCGCCGGGGGAGGTGTCGCATAACGGCCCGATGTCCTTCACCCCCGACGAGGATGTGGAGGCGGTGCTGGACCTCGTGGAGCGGGAATTCGGCGACAATTTCGGCGAGGTCCGGCCCTTTGCGCTGGCCACCGACCAGGGGCAGGCCCGCCGCGCGCTGGCGCATTTCGTGAAACAGGCGCTGCCCTTCTTCGGCGATTACCAGGACGCCATGCTCGGCGATCATCGCACGCTCTACCACGCGCTGGTTTCGCCTTACCTGAACGCCGGGCTTCTCGACCCGCTGGAGGTCTGCCGCGCGGCCGAAGAGGCCTGGCGTGCGGGTGACGTGCCGATCAATGCGGCAGAGGGCTTCATCCGCCAGATCCTCGGCTGGCGGGAATACGTGCGGGGGATCTATTTCCTCGAAGGGGCGGATTATCCCCGGCGCAACGCGCTTAACCATCAGCGCGCCCTGCCGCCGCTCTACTGGGGAGCGGAGACGCATATGCGCTGCCTGTCGAAGGCGGTGGAGCAGACGCGCGAGGATGCCTATGCCCACCACATCCAGCGGCTGATGGTGACCGGGAATTTCGCGCTGATCGCGGGGGTGGACCCGCGGCAGGTGCACGAATGGTATCTCGAGGTCTATGCCGATGCCTATGAATGGGTCGAGGCCCCCAACACCGTGGGGATGAGCCAGTTCGCCGATGGCGGCATCATCGCGTCGAAACCCTATGTCTCGAGCGGCAATTACATCGACCGGATGTCGGATTACTGCGGCGGCTGCCACTACGACGTGAAGCGGAAGACGGGGGAGGGGGCCTGCCCGTTCAACCTGCTCTACTGGCATTTCCTCGCCCGCCACCGGGAGCGGTTCGAGGGCAATCCGCGGATGGCGAACATGTACCGCACATGGGACCGCATGGCCGAGGAAAAGCGCGAGACGGTGCTGGCGGAGGCGGAGGCGTTCCTCGACCGGATGGGGCGAGGCGAGACGGTGTGAAGGGAGCGCGAGGCGTCTGGCCGGTGGCTCGGTGCCGGGTCCCTTCCGCCGGGTCTTCTTCACCCTGAGTCGGGAGCGGTGACAAAGACTTTTGAACCAAAAGTCTTGCAAAAATCTTGGTTCAAGATTTTTCTCTCCGCCCCTGCCGCCGGAGAGTCGCTCGACCGCACACTGCCCTGAATGCCCAAGGAATAGCGCGCGTTGCTGCTGGCGGACGCAGAGCCTTGCCTCGCTTGGAAGAGCCACAGGCAACGGCGTGAGCGGAGCGAAAGGCGGGGGCGCCCCCGCCTCGCACATCACTCGCTGGCGGCTTCGTCCTCGGCCGATGCGTCCTCCGCAGGGGCGTCTTCGATTGCCTCCGCGTCTTCCCCGGCCTCTGCGTCAGCCCCGGCGGGCTCTTCCTCGGTCAGTGCGCCATTGACCCACCTCCCGCTGGTCTCCTCGCCCGAGGAATAGGTCATGGTGCCGGCGCCCTGGCGCTTGCCGTTCTCGAAGTTGCCCACGTAGACGTCGCCATTGGCATAGGTCGCGCGGCCCTCGCCCGAGATCTCGCCGTCCTTCCACTCGCCCTCGTAGGAAAACGCCTCGTTCTCCTCGGTTTCCGGGTTGTCGGGGATGGTGAGCGTGCCCGTGCCCTCGCGCTGGCCCTCGACGAAGCCGCCCTCGTAGACCGTGCCGTCGGGATAGGTCGCGGTGCCCTGGCCATGGCGCTGGCCGTTCTGCCATTCGCCCTCGTAGCGGTAGCCGTCGGGATAGGTCATGACGCCCTGGCCGTCGTTGCGGGCATTCTTGAACCCGCCCTCGTAGACCAGCCCGTTGGGATAGGTGGCGCGGCCTTCGCCCTCGATCACGCCGCCGACCCAGTCGCCCTCGTAGGTGCTGCCGTCGGGATAGGTGATCTTGCCCTCGCCATCCGCCAGGTCGCCCCGGAACTGTCCGGTATAGACCGAGCCGTCGGGATAGGTGACGGTGCCCTGGCCCTCGATCTGCCCGGCGACCCAGTTGCCGGTATAGATGTAGCCGTCGGTGCCGGTGAAGGTGCCCTGGCCGTGGCGCTGGTCGTCCACGAACTCGCCCTCGTAGGTGTCGCCATTGGCATAGGTCACCTTGCCGACGCCCTGCCGGCGACCGTCCACGAGATCGCCCTCGTAGACATCGCCGTTGGGCTGGATCAGCTTGCCCTCGCCCGAGATCTGGCCGTCCTGCCACAGGCCCTCGTAGATCAGCCCGTCGGGCATGGTCAGCTTGCCCTGGCCCTGGCGCACGCCGTTGGCGATCCGGCCCTCGTAGACCGCGCCGTCGGGATAGGTGACCTTGGCATTGCCGTCCTTGACGCCGTTGACCCAGTCGCCCTCGTAGACATAGCCCGAGGGGGCGGTCATGGTGCCGCGGCCGTGATGCTTGGCATTGCGGAAGCCGCCCTCGTAGCGCACGCCGTTGGCATAGACCGCGACCCCCTGGCCGGTGATCTTGCCGTCGAGCCAGGTGCCCTCGTAGGTGCCGCCGTCGGAGAAGACGATCTTGCCCACGCCCTCCGGCTTGCCCTTGGCGAAGGAGCCCTCGTAGACCGAGCCGTTGGGAAAGCGCGCGACACCCTCGCCGCGGATTTCCCCGTCGACCCAGTCGCCGGTATACTCGTACCCGTTGGGCAGGCGGTAGGTGCCCGTCCCGTGCTGGAGCCCGTTCCTGAACGTCCCCTCGTAGACGCCGCCGTCATCGTATTGCTTGGTGAGGACCTGGCCCTCCTGGGCCATGGCCGATCCCTGGCTGAGCGTCACGGCGGCCAGAATCGCGGTTGTTGCGTACCAATGGCGCATGTGGCGATTGCTCTCCCGGCCTGCTTTTCTCGTCGGGGAGAAACTAAAGGCAAGGCGCGGGGGAAACAATCTCTTTCCCCGACGGGGCGCGGTCGCCGCCGATCACCGCCGCGCGAGGCCGCGCGAGAGGGGGCGGGGCCGGCTGAAGCGGGAGATCAGGCCTCGAGCCAGATGGTGACCGGCCCGTCATTGACCAGTGCCACCTTCATGTCGGCGCCGAAGCGTCCGGTGGCCACCGGGATCCCCTGGCCCTGCAGCTGCGCCGCAAAGCGTTCGTAGAGGCGGCGGCCGTCCTCCGGCGGTGCGGCGGTCGAGAAGCCGGGGCGGTTGCCGCGCGACGTGTCCGCGGCAAGCGTGAACTGGCTGATCACCAGCGCCGCGCCGGCCACGTCCAGGACCGAACGGTTCATCTTGCCCGCCTCGTCCTCGAAGATGCGCAGCTTGGCCACCTTGGCGGCCAGGCGGTCGGCTGCCTCCTCGGTGTCGCCCTGCATGGCGCAGACGAGGATCATCAGGCCCGGCCCGACTTCGCCCAGCACCGCGCCCTCGACGGTGACCGAGGCCTCCGTCACCCGTTGCAGCAAGGCTCTCATGACAGTTCCTCCGACCAGGGGGGATTGGCGCCGGCGCGCGACACGGTGACCGCCGCCGCCGCCGCGCCCAGCTCGACAGCGGGGCGCAGGGCTTCGGGCAGGGCGGTGCGGACCGCCTCCCGGCTCAGCAGGCTGGTGCGCTCCAGCCCGGCAAGGAGGCCCGCGTTGAACGTGTCGCCGGCCCCCACGGTATCGACGACCTCGGCCTTTCGTGCCGGCACGGTGAAGCGGTGGTGCCGGGTCGTCGCCTCCACCCCGTCGGCGCCCTTGGTGACCAAGACCAGCGCCGCGCCCGACATGGACAGCAGGTCGCCCGCATCGTCGCTGCCCGCGATCCAGGCCAGGTCCTCGTCGGAGACCTTGACGATGTCGGCCCCGGCGAGCATCGCCTTCAGCCGGGCACGGTAGCGCGCCTCGTCGGTGATGAAGCCGGGGCGGATATTCGGGTCGATCATCATCAGCCGCCGGCCGGCCTCGCGCTGCAGGAGGGCGGCGTAGCTCTCGGCGCAGGGCTCCGACACAAGGCTGATCCCGCCGAAGAACAGCGCCGCGACCTCGTCGGGCAGGGCGGGCAGGTCGGCAGGCGTGAGCATCCGCCCGGCGGTATTCTCGTCGTAGAAGGCATAGCTGGCCTGGCCCGCCACCAGCCGCACGAAGGCCAGCGTCGTCGGCCGGTCGGAGCGCGGGCAGAGGCCTGTCTCCACCCCCGAGGCCCCGAGCGCGTCGGCCAGCCGGGCGCCGAACAGGTCGGTGGAGAGCCCGCCGAAATAGCCGGTGCGCGCGCCGAGCCGCCCGAGCGCCACGGCGGTATTGAAGACGGCGCCGCCGGGATAGGGGGCAAAGGCCTCCTCGCCCTCGGTGGTGTGCCGGGGCAGCATGTCGATCAGGGCTTCGCCGCAGCAGAGGATCATCTCGGGCCTCCTGTTTCGCGCCTGCTAGCGGTAACGCGGCCGCCGATCAAGCGCCAGTGGCTCCGCCAGTGTCGCCATAGCGATATTCGCCGCGCTCCAGCGCCCGCTGATAGCCGAGGCGCGCGCGGATCCGGCGCAGCCAGTCGGTGGTGGCCGGCCCCGGCCCGCCCTCCATGGCGCGATCGGCGGCGGCCTCCACGACAAAGCTCATCTGGATGTCGGCGGCGGTGAAATCGGGGCCGGCGAACCAGCCGTCCCGGGCAAGCTCATCCTCCCAGAACGCCACGTGGTCGCGCAGTTGCGGGTCCACCATGCGGGTCAGCACGGCCCGCGAGATCGCCTTGGCGACGGGCCGCATGAAGAAGGGGACCTGTCCGGGCATCTTGGTGAACAACAGCTTCTGCAGCAGCAGCGGCATGGCGGAGCCCTCGGCGTAATGCAGCCAGTAGCGGTAGCGCAGCAGGGCCTCTTCCTCCGTGGGGCGCAGGCCGGATTCCGCGCCGTGACGGTCGATCAGGTACTCGGTGATGGCGCCGCTTTCGGCGATCACCCGGCCCTCGTCCTCGATCACCGGCGACTTGCCCAGCGGATGGACCTCGCGCAGGGATTTCGGGGCCCGCATGTCGGGGCGCCGGCGATAGAGCTCGATCTCGTAGGGGAGGTCCAGCTCTTCCAGCAGCCAGAGGATGCGCTGGGCGCGGGAATCGTCGAGATAGTGAACGCGGATCATGGTCTGTCCTGCCTGTTGCGGATGACGGGTAGCTAGGGCGGCGGTCGTCGGGGGCCTGTGCGGCGGCGAAGAATTGGGAGGAAAATCGTTAGTAACGATTTGCGCAAAAACTTTTCGTTGAAAAGTTTTGGTCCGGGCGGCGGGTCATTGGTTCTGCGCCACCAGGTAGCCCAGCCCGGCGGCCAGCAGCGCCCCGGCGATCACGGCGAGCGCGATCTTCCAGGCCGACCAGGGCCGCTCGCCCTGCACCCGGCCGGTCTGGCCGTTGACCACGAAGCGATAGGTCTCGCCCCGGTACTTGTAGGCGGCCAGCCAGACCGGCAGCAGGACATGCTTGAAGGTCACCTCCGACAGGGCCGTGTCGATGCGGTGGATGCGCTGGCGGTCGCCGCCGATGTCGAACTTCACGTCGCGCTCGATCTGGCGGTCCATGATCACCCGCGCCTCGGCGAACCCCTCCTCGAGCTCCAGCTGGTAGGCCTCGGCCCGGTACCCGGCGAGGTATTCCGGCGCATAGGGCTCCAGCCGCGTCAGGTCCCAGGGCAGCAGGTTGTCCGTGTAGGTCTTGGGCAGGCTGCGCGAGGCCAGCACCAGCACGTCGTCGAAGAACCGCGCCACCCGGCCCGAGACGCGGTGCCAGCGGATTCTCGGCACTTGGCGGGTCTCGCGCTTGCCGTCGCGGATCACCGTCCGGGTGACGTAGTAGATCGTCCCCCGCTCGCCGGAATAGTCGGAGGCAGTCTGCGCGTCGAAGGTCCAGTAGGGGGTATAGATCCCCTGCATCCGCCGCCCCTTGCGGGCGAATTGCCTCAGCCCGCCGGGGGCGAACCACAGCCGGCCCAACCATTCGTCCATCGCGCGATGCGCCTCGGGCTCGGTGACCTGGAAGGGCAGCACGCCGCGCGGCTTGATATGGCGATGGGCACCGGTATCGGTCACCACGGGCGTGGCGCAGAAGGGACATTCCGCGGCATGGATGTCGGCGGAAAATTCCACCTGCGCCCCGCAATTCGGGCAGGCGAGGACGCGCGTCTCCTCCATCTCCTCCGCGCCGGGATCGCGGGCTAGCGCCTGCCGAAGGTCCTGTTCCCGGATCGCCGGGGTCAGGGTGCCGCGCTCGATCGCCCGGGAATGACCGCAATGGTCGCAGACCAGCGCGCCGGCCTGCGGGTCGAAGCGGTAATCGGCGCCGCAGCGCTCGCAGGGAAAGCGGTGATCGCGGGGCGGTGGCGCCGCGCTCTGGGCCTCGTCGGCGTCGGGGCCGACCTCGGCGCCGGGAGGCGGGGGCGGGGTTTCTGCCATGGAATCTCAGACCTCCGGCGAGAGCAGTTCCGGTCAGATGACGCGCGGTCAGGCCCCGGGCGCGGCGGGTGGCGGCGGGGGCGGCATCACGGTGAAGAGCTGCGCCAGCTCCGCCACGTCGCCCGCGCGCATCCAGCCGTCCTGCCCGGCGGTCCAGACCCATGTGTCGCGGCCGAGCGTGCCCTCGCTGGCCATCCGGCCCAGCCGTGCGCGGGAATAGGGGCCCGTGGTCTGGCCGTTCTCCGCGATGTGCCAGACATGTTCGACCGGGGGCGGCGGCGGGGCCGCGCTGGCGGGGGCGGCGCCCCACGGACCCTGCCTTGCCATCTGCTGGCCCATGGCCATGCCCATCCCGGCCCCGAGCCCGGCCGCCATGCCGCCGCCGCCGGGATTGCCGGCCGCCTCGGTCATCGCCTCGGCGGCGGAATATTGCGCGAAGCGGTCGAGATCGCCCACGATCCCCATGGAGGTCCGCTTGTCCAGCGCCTGCTCCACCGCCGAGGGCAGCGAGATGTTCTCGATGTAGAGCTCTGGGATCTCCAGCCCGTAGGCCGCGATAGTGTCCGAGATCGCGCGGGCCACGAGCCGCCCCAGGTCGCCGGTATTGGCGGCCATGTCGAGCACCGGGATCCCCGAGGCGGCCAGCGCGCGGGAGACTTCCTGCACGATCACGTTGCGGATCTGGAAGGTGATCTCGTCGGTGGTGAAGTCGCCGTCGGTGCCCACGATCTCCGACAGGAAGCGGGCCGGGTCGGCCACCCGGACGGCATAGGTGCCGTAGGCCCGCAGGCGCACCGGCCCGAATTCCGGATCGCGCGCGATGACCGGGTTCTTGGTGCCCCATTTCTGGTCCGTGAAGCGGGTGGTGCTGACGAAGTAGATCTCGGACTTGAAGGGCGAGCGAAAGCCGTGATCCCAGTGCTGCAGGGTCGTCAGGATCGGCATGTTGTTGGTCTCAAGCATGTAGAGACCGGGGGTGAAGACATCGGCCAGCTGGCCCTCGTGGACGAAGACCGCCGCCTGGCCCTCGCGCACGGTCAGCTTGGCGCCGTACTTGATCTCGTGGCCGTGCCGCTCGAACCGCCAGACCATCGTGTCGCGGCTGTCATCCGTCCACTGGATGACGTCGATGAATTCGCCGGAGAGGAAGTCGAAGATGCCCATGTCCAAGGTCTCCTTGCCGAAGGTCAGCCGCTTTCGCCCATCGCCTCCGCCGCCATCCGGCGGATGATCGGCCGCGCCTCTTCCAGCGTCATGCCGGCATGCAGGCGCGGATCGTAGAGCATCCGCAGCATGATCTCGTCCTGGGTGGTGAGGTAGGCGAATTCGTCGTCGTCGTTGAAGATCGAGGGCCGGGCGCGCGGGCTGTCATTGGCCAGCCCCAGGCCCTGCGCCAGTTCCTCGTGAAAGCAGGAGCGGCGCATCAGCGGCGGATGCTCCGCCCGGATCAGCGCGATGGCCTTGGCGTAATCGTAGCCGCCCTCGCTGCCGGAAAAGGCGATGACGAAGCAGTGGATGGAGCGCGGAAGGGTCCGGAAGACCTCGAGCGCCTGCGGATTGATGTTGGGCACGATGGAGCGGACGCGGGCGGGCAGGGAGGCCCGGTCGTCCTCGCCCATGATCAGGACGTGGAAGTTGGGGCTGGCCTCGGACATGCCGATGGGGTGGCCGCTGATCCGCTGCAGCCGCTCGACATATTGCGTCACCTCTGCGCGGTCGCGGGCCCTCTGCTCGGCCGAGACGTGGCGGCCGAAATCGATCGAATAGCGCACCGGCCCGGGCCAGCGCTTGAGCCGCCCCGCCGTGCCGTCGGAACGCCGGAACCCGGCGCCACGGGCATATTCGTCGTAGAAGGCGATGCGCTCGAAATTGCGGATCAGGTCGGTCACCGTGAAGGGCGCGTCCGGCCCGCCGCCATCGGTGCGCAGCAGGCCCTGGGTCAGCAGGTCCGCCTGGACCCGGGCGTAATAGGCGGAAAGCTGGAGGCTGGCCTCCGACCGCTCGGGCCGCGGTTCCGGCTTGGGCGAGGTGGCCGGCCGTTGCGGCGGGATCGGCACGGGGGCCGTGGGGGCCTGGTCGGTGCAGGCGGCCAGCGCGGCGACGAGAGCGGCCGCGGCCAGGGGCAGGAGGCGCAGGCGGTGTCCCATTCAGCGCGCCGGGGGGACGGAGGTGGCGGCCGTCTCGCCGAGGCCGGTCTGTTTCGCGCGGGCGGCGCCCAGCGTGTCGCGCAACTCGGCCTCCATCTGCTGCAGCTCCTTCTCGGCGGCGGCGCGCCGCGCCTTGCCCTCGTCGGCGATCTGCAGGCTTTCCTGGATCGTGCCGATCAGGTCGGCATTGGCTTTCTTCACCGCCTCGATGTCGAAGACGCCGCGCTCCATTTCCTGGCGGATCGCCTTGTTCGACGAGCGCAGGTTCTCGGCGTTGGAGGTCAGCAAGTCGTTCGTCAGGTCGTTGGCCTCGCGCACCGCGTGGGCCGCTTCCGACGAGCGCTGGATGGTCAGCGCCTGGGCCAGCTGCGTTTCCCAGAGCGGCACGGTATTGACCAGCGTGGAGTTGATCTTGGTCACCAGCGACTTGTCGTTCTCCTGCACCAGCCGGATCGAGGGCAGGGATTGCATCGTCACCTGGCGCGTCAGCTTGAGATCGTGGACCCGGCGCTCCAGGTCGTCGCGGGCGGCGCGCAGGTCCCGCAATTCCTGCGCCTTCATCACCTGCGCATCCTCCGCCGCGGCCTGCACCTCGGCCTCCTTCGCGGGGATCTCCGTCTCGTCCAGCTCGTCGACCCGCGCCACGCCGGCGGCGATGTAAAGCGCCAGCTCGTCGTAGAAATCGAGCGTCTTCTCGTAGAGCATGTCGAGCGACTTGATGTCCTTGAGCAGCGTGTGCTCGTGGTGCAGCAGCTCGTCGGTGATGCGATCGATCTGCGACTGCACGTCCTCGTAGCGGGCAGTGAACTTGGCCAGGGGAGCGGCACGGCCCAGCAGCTTGTCCCAGAAGCTGCGCTTGCGCGAGGCGTCCAGCTCGGTCACCGAAAAGCCGCGGATTGCGGTCACGATCTCGCGCAGGGAATCGCCGGCGGGGCCGATATCCTTGTTGCGGACGTCGGCCAGCATCGACTGGCTGATCTCCTGCAGTTCCGCCTGCGCGGCCGAGCCGAAGCGGACGATGGAATTGGTGTCGCTCAGGTCCAGTTCCGCCATGCGGCGCCGGATTTCCTCGGAGACCGGGGCGTCGGCCTCTTCCAGGCGGGTCACCTCGTCGGCCGGGCGGGGCTCGGGCAGGGAGACCGCGTTGACCTCCTCGATGAGGGTGCCGGTGTCGTCGGTCTGCCTGCGTCTGTCGTCGGACATGTGCGTTCCTCTCGTCTCGCTCCGGTCAGCCCTGTTCGACCCGGACGCCTTCGCGGTTCAACCTGTCGCGCAGCACCTCGATTTCCACGTCGAGATCGCTGCGGTCGTCTTGCAGAAGGCGCTCCGTCTTGGCGCCGAATTCCTCTTCCAGATCGGTGAGCAGCACCAGGTAGTCGCGCCGCGCGCCCGCGTCCCGGCCATGGGCGTAGAGGTCGGCGAACTTGATCGTCGCGTCGCGGGCCCCCAGCAGGTAGACGCTCATGTACTTGCGCGCGCCGGTCAGGTCACGCGGATCGTTCTCCACCGTGCGCAGCATTTCGCGCACTCGCGCGCGGAAGCGGTCGACCCGGGCCTCCACCTCGCGGTCGCCCGACCGGGTGGCGGCCTCGGCCATGGCGCCGAGATGTTTCTCCGCCTCTTCCACCGCCCGGGCCACGCGGGTCTGCTGGAAGCTGTCGACCCCCGAGACCCCCTTGTTGCGCAGCGGGTCGATGCCGAAGGCGCCCACGTGCAACGCGGCCGCCGCGACACCGTAGAGAAGCGGCGCCACCAGCCCCGGCTCGGTCTTCCATGCGGCGAGCGCCGTGCCCACCCCCGTCAACACGGAGGCCAGCATCTTGCGCGGCAGCAGCGAACGGCGGGCGATGCGGCGGGCGTTATAGGCGGCCTCGGCTCGCAACCCCTCGCGCAGCAGCCACGCGGCCAGCGCCAGCGCGCCGGCCCCGGCCAGCCCCGCCACAAGGCCGAGCGCCCCCGAGGTGATCGAGGTGAGCAGCAGCAGGACGGGGGGCAGGAACAGCAGGTTGGTGCGCGCGCCGGCCGGATCGACCGTGGCGCCGCGATACCGGCCCTTCGCCATCTCCGGGGCGTCCGGGCTATGCTCTGCACCGTATCGGCGTGCCATCGCGTCAGAGCCCCCCGAGCAGGCCCGAGGTCACGCCGAGCAGCAGCACGAACAGCGCCACATAGATCACGTTCCGCATTCCATCCTTCCCCGCAAAGCCCCCGCCGGCCCGGTCCAGGTCGCGCCAGGCCGTCGCCAGCATGGAAAGTGCGCCCATCACCGCCGCCGCTGCCAGCGCGGCCACGGCAAGCACCAGGATCAGCCGCGCCATGCCATCATTCCTTTCCTCAGCCTAACATAGGGAATGGCCCGTCGGTTCACTAGTGCCGCGAGGCGGTTCGCCGTTCCGCGTTCAGCTTGCGGGTATAGCCGGACTGGATGATCTCGACCGCCACCAGCACGATGACGCTGAAATAGAAGGTGGTCTTGGACATCGGCACGATTTCGTAGCCGAAGACTTGCAGCGCCAGCGCCTCGTCATGCATCGCATGCGCCGCGGCCTGGCCGGATTCGCCCAGCAGCACCACCCCCACGATCAGCAGGATGAAGAGGCCCAGCACCTCGTACATGCGGTTCTTCTTGAGGAATTCCGTCACCGTGTCCGCCAGAAGCAGCATTGCCAGCCCCGACAAGATGATGGCGGTGGCGAGGATCGCGAAAACGTCGGTGATGGCGATGGCCGAGAGCACCGAGTCGAAGGAGAAGATCAGGTTCATGGTGACGATCAGCATCACCACCTGCGTCGCCGTCTTGCCGGAACGCGCCTCCACATCCGTGCTGAGTTCCTCGATCGACAGCATGTGCCCGATCTCCTTCACCGCCGTGTAGATGATGAAGATGCCGCCCACGACGTAGACCAGCGTGGCGAAGTTGATGCCGCCGGTCAGCACGCCCTCCCAGCCCAGCACGAGGAAGGGGTCGGACAGAAGCTCGATCAGGTGCAGCATGGCGAAAAGCAGGACCACCCGCAGGATCACCGCGATGATGATTCCCCAGAAGCGCACCGCCTTCTGGTGGGCCACCGGGGCGCGCTGGCTCTCGATCGAGATGTAGAGCAGGTTGTCGAAGCCCAGAACCGCCTGCAGGAAGCAGAGCATCAGCAGGTTGCCCAGGTTTTCGAGGGTCAGAAGATCGGCCATGAATGCGCCCCTTGATGAAAATGCCTTTGGCAAAGGCATAGCGCAGGGGGCCGATTATGCAACGCGCATGGCGCGCTATGTGCCGGGATCACCGCTTGCGGCGTCGTTGCGGCTGCGGCCGCTCCTTTTTCGGCTCGTCCGGGCCGAGGCCCAGCTGGTCGCGCAGCACCCGGCGGCGCACCTCCTCCACGGCGCCGGCCTTGAGGTTGCCCAGCTGGAAGGGACCGTAGGACGTGCGGATCAGCCGGTTCACGGTCAGGCCCACATCCGCCATGGCGCGCCGCACCTCGCGGTTGCGCCCCTCGCGGATCGCCACGGTGATCCAGGCATTCGCGCCCTGCTGGCGGTCCAGCGTCACCTGCATCGGCTGGAACCGCTCGCCGTCGATCACCAGCCCCCGGCGCAGTGGCTCGAACGTGTCGTCCGAGGGCCGGCCGTTGACCCGCACCCTGTAGCGCCGGAGCCAGCCGGTCGCCGGCAGCTCCAGCTTGCGCTTCAGCGCGCCGTCATTGGTCAGCAGCAAGAGCCCCTCGGAGTTCAGGTCGAGCCGCCCAACCGGCATCACCCGCGGCAGATCCTCGGGCAGCTCGTCGTAGATCGTCGGCCGCCCCTGTTCGTCCTTCGCCGTGGTCACGAGGCCGGTGGTCTTGTGATAGAGCCAGAGCCGCGGCGGCTCGGGCTCGCCCAGCATGCGGCCGTCGACCACCACCTTGTCCTTGGGCGTCACGTTCAGCGCGGCGCGGGTGATGACCTGGCCGTTGACGGTGACGCGCCCCGCCTCGATCAGCTTCTCGGCCTCCCGGCGCGAGGCGATCCCGGCGCGGGCGATGACCTTGGCGATGCGCTCGCCGGGCGGGGTGGAGGGGGTGGACTGGCTCATGCGCCGCAGATAGGGCAAATTGCGGCCCGGCGGAAGGGCGAAGAAGGGGCGCGAGGGGCCATGACATTCACCAGCTTCATGGCAGAGGCGCTGGCCGAGGCCCGCGCCGCCGGCGACCGCGGCGAGGTGCCCGTGGGCGCGGTGGTGGTCCGGGACGGCCGGATCGTCGCCCGCGCCGGCAACCGCACGCGCGAACTGGCGGATCCCTCGGCCCATGCCGAGATGCTGGCCCTGCGTGCGGCCTGCACCGCCGCCGGGTCGGAGCGCCTGGGCGGCCACGACCTCTATGTCACGCTGGAGCCCTGCGCCATGTGCGCCGCGATGATCGCCGCCACGCGGATCGACCGGCTGTATTACGGCGCGGCGGATCCCAAATCCGGCGGTGTGGCCCATGGCGCGCGGGTCTTCTCGCATCCCCAGGCGCACCACACCCCCGAGGTCTTCGACGGCATTGGCGAGGGCGCGGCGGCCAGCCTCCTGCGCGACTTCTTCGCCGCCCGCCGCTGAACCTGTGCCGCGCTCAGGATGAGGCTTTCCGACCAGTGCGACCAGCTCCGTCTTCCTCGCAGCTGTCCCCGGCCCCTCGGGCGCGGTCTCAGATCAGCAATCCGCCCGCGCCCTCGTGGCGCAGCAGCCAGACCTTGGTCTCGATCCCGCCACCGCCGGAATAGCCGCCCAGGCCGCTGGCGCCCAGCACACGGTGGCAGGGGATGAGAACGGGCAGGGGGTTGCCGCCACAGGCCTGCCCCACCGCCTGCGCCGGCGCGCCCAGCTCGCGCGCGATCTCGCCGTAGGTCACCGTCTCGCCGAAGGGAATTGCCGCCATCCGCGCGCAGACCGCCCGCTGGAACGCTCCCGCCTCGACCCGCATAGGCAGGTCGAACTCCCGCCGCGCGCCGGAGAAATATTCGCGTAGCTGCGCCGCCGCACGCTCCAGCAACTCTGCCCGCGCCGAACCCTCTCCGCCCCAACGCAGCCGCACGATGGCGCCCTCCCGCGCCGCCACCGTCAGCCGCCCCGCTGGCGTGTCGAAACTCAGCTCCTCCAACACCTCATCCTCTCCCCCACCACGACGGCTCCCCTTCATCTTGCCCGAAAAAGCTTCCGCCGAAGGCTCCCGCATTCTCCACCTGTGCACCGCGGGCGCAGCAGCACCGCCCTTGCGCCGAACCTCTCGCCTCCCTGCGGCAACCGCGCCTCCGGCTCCCCCTTCATCTTGCCCGAAAAACTCCCGCCGGAGGCTCCCGCAATCTCCATCCTCGCGCCGCCGGGACAGCAGCGCCGTCATGTCACCAGCGCGGGACCGATCGGCCGGAAGGCGTCGCGCAGCATCTGCACCAGCGCGTCGGCGGCGGGGTTCGACCCCTGCGGGTTGCGCTTCAGCACCACGCGCGAGGCGTCGACCAGCGGGAAGCCGTCCGCAGCCGTCAGTTCCCGGCAGCCCTCCGGGATGGTGGAGCGCGAGAGCGCCGCCACGGCCAGCCCGCCGCGCATCGCGGCCCGCAGGGAGCCGGAGGTGTCGGCCTGGTAGGCCACGCGGTAGGCGATGCCGCTGTGTTCCAGCGAGCGGACGGCGTAATCCTGGCACCAGGCGGAGCGGAAGTAGCTGGCGATGGGCAGCGGTCGCCGCATGTGCAGGTTGTGGGTCTCCGAAGTCACCCAGACCGTCGGATCGATGCAGAGCACCTCGCCGGTCGTCCCCTCCGCCTGCTCGAAGATCACCGCGAGGTCGATGGCATCCGCGTCGAGCGCGGCGAGCTGGTGGGAGGAGTAGTCGCAGATCACCGTCACCTCCACCTCCGGGTGACGCTCGGCGAAATCCGACAGGACGCGGGGCAGGATGCGCTCGCCGTATTCCTCGGGTATGCCGATGCGCAGGGGCCCGACCAGCGGCTTCTCGCGCAGGGCGATGCCCGCCTCTTCCAGCAGGCGCGACACGCGGCGAGCATAGGGCAGCAGCTGCTTGCCCCGCTCGGTCAGCTCCACCCCCCGCGGCAGACGGTCGAAGAGCGGGTGGCCTACCACGTCCTCGAGCCTGCGAATCTGCATCGAGAGCGCCGATTGCGTCCGCCCGATCCGCCGCGCGCCGGCAGTGACGGAGCCGGTGTCGGAAACCGCGAGGAAGGCGCGCAGGAGGTCGCTGTCGAGCGGCAGGGCCATGCCGATTTTCCCATCAGTCGCTTTGATGCCACCCATAGTCGCTATTCGTTGGTCATATGGCAAGAGACGGACGATATCAGGAGGGTCCGAAGGCCGAGGGGCCTTCTTCGCTGGAAAGGATAAGGCGGATGGAACGGAACAGTCTCAAGTGGTTGCTGGCGCGGCCGGACGACCGCCTTCTGCGGGATGTCGGGCTGACCCGCGCCGATGCGGAGCGGATCGGACACGAGGCCCGGACCGACGGCAACAGCCGGGCCGATTCCCATCCCGGCCTGCTCGGGGTGGTGGCCACGGCGCTCTTCGCAAGGACTCCCGCCTGATTGACTGACACTCCCTGGCGGGTCCGGCCGGTCGCTCCTCCCCGGGGCGGCCGGCCTTTTTCTTTGGCGGGCATCCGGCGCGGAGTCCGGGGCAGGGCGCGCCGGTCTGCAGGGACGCGGAACCTGTCCGGCTGCCGTCAGCGTTGCCGTCTGATCCAACGATCTCCGGCCGCCCGGGACGGGGGATAGGCGCCAGCAGCGGAGGCGAGGGGGCGCGTTTCCAATCCCCTGCGTGCCGGAAACAGCCTCGCGGGTCGAAGCTCAGCAGTTCGGCACGTTCACCGCGAGGCCGCCCAGCGAGGTTTCCTTGTACTTTTCGCTCATGTCGGCGCCGGTCTGGCGCATGGTCTCGATGGCAGCGTCGAGCGGCACGAGATGCGTGCCGTCCCCGCGCAGCGACAGGGACGCGGCGGAAACCGCCTTGATCGCGCCGAGCCCGTTGCGCTCGATACAGGGGACCTGCACCAGCCCCTTCACCGGGTCGCAGGTCATGCCGAGGTGATGCTCCAGCGCGATCTCGGCCGCGTTCTCCACCTGCGCGGGGGTGCCGCCCATCACGGCGCAGAGCCCCGCCGCCGCCATGGCCGAGGCGCTGCCCACCTCCGCCTGGCAGCCGGCCTCGGCGCCGGAGATGGAGGCGTTATACTTCACCAGCCCGCCGATCGCCGCGGCGGTCAGCAGGAACTCGTCGACCCGCTTCGTGCTGGCGCCGGGCACGTGGTCCAGCCAGTAGCGGATCACCGCCGGCACCACCCCCGCGGCCCCGTTGGTCGGCGCGGTGACGACCTGGCCGCCGGCGGCGTTCTCCTCGTTCACCGCCATGGCGTAGACGCTCATCCAGTCGTTGATCGTGTGCGGCGGGGCGAGGTTCATGCCGCGCTCGGCCTGCAGCGCGTCGTGGATGCCCTTGGCCCGGCGCTTCACGTTCAGGCCGCCGGGCAGGATGCCGTCGTTGGCCAGCCCCCGGTCGATGCAATCGTTCATCACCTGCCAGATGCGCCGCAGCCCGCGGTCCAGCCGGTCGGGCCCGCCGCGGCTGTCCTCGTTGGCCTTCTTCATCGCGGCGATGCTGCGGCCCGAGTTCTCGGCCATCTCCAGCATCTCGGCAGCGGTCTTGAAGGGGTAGGGGACGGGCGGGCCATTGTCGGTGTCCTTGCCCGCCGCCAGTTCCTCCTCGGTCAGGACAAAGCCGCCGCCGACGGAATAATAGGTCTCCTGCAGGATCACGTCGCCCTGGCCGTCGGTGGCCATCAGGATCATCCCGTTGGCATGGCCCGGCAGCGCGCGGTCATAGTCGAAGCGCAGGTCCTCCTTCGGCCGGAAGGTCAGCGTGCCGAGGCCCTCGGGCGTCACCGTGCCCTCGGCCTCGACCCGGGCGAGCGCCGCCTCGGCCTTTTCCGCGTCGTAATCCTCGGGCGTGAAGCCCGCGAGGCCGAGGATCGTGGCGCGGTCGGTGGCGTGGCCCACCCCGGTAAAGGCCAGCGAGCCGTGCAGCGAGCCCTTGAGCCCCGCGACCTCGAACGGCGCGGCGCGCAGCCGGTCGAGGAACCGCGCGGCGGCCACCATGGGGCCCATGGTGTGGGAGGACGAGGGGCCGATTCCCACCTTGAACATCTCGAAGACCGACAGAAACATCAGGTTGCGCTCCCTTCGGGCGGCTCGGGTGGCCGGGGGTCGGTGAATGGCCGCGCGCCCAGCCCCTCGGCGCGGATGGCGGCGGCGATGGAGGGCCGCGCCTCCAGCCGGAGGGCCATGTCGCGCAAGACCGGGTAGGGGGCCAGCGACAGCCATCCCTCCTGGTCGCGTGGATAGATCTGGGCCCAGCGAAGCATCGGCGCAAGGTAGAGGTCCAGAGCCGACGGCTCGGCGCCGCAGAACCACGGCGCCTCGAGCCGCGCCGCCAGCGCCTCAAGCGTCGCCAGGTGGCCCGCGATTCGGTGCCGGAGCGCCGTGCGCTGGGCCGCGCGTCCCTCTTCCGCGCCGTAGCGGTGGATGTAGAAGAGCTGCACCAGCTCGGGATGCAGCGTGTTGGCCGCGAACAGCAGCCAGTTGAGGAATGCCGCGCGGCCGGTCTCTCCGGCGCCCGGCATCAGCGCCCCATGCCTCTCGCCCAGCCAGAGCAGGATGGCCGCCGTCTCGGAAATCGGCCCGTCCGGGGTCTCCAGTGTCGGGATGCGCCCGGCCGGGTTCAGGCGCAGGTAATCCGGCGACTTCTGGGCGGCGGCTGCACGATCCACCAGAACGGTGCGATAGGGCACGCCCAACTCCTCCAGCGCGAGCCGGATCACCAGTGAGGCGTTATCGGGCGCGTAATGCAGGCGGTAGGGGTCTTGGTCGCTCATGGGGCCGGTATAGGGGCGCGGCGCGGTTCTCCGAAGGGCCAAAGCGACGCTTCGGACCTTCAAACCGGATCTAGCGCGTCTGCGACGGGTCCGCGCGCGCTTCGCCGGGCTGCCACAGCGGCACGGTCGAGATTGCCACCTTGGCCGATCCGTCCGTCAGTTCCGCGGAATGGGCGAGGTAGATGAGCGTGCGATTGTTCTCGTCGTAGATGCGCTTCACCCGGAGGGACTTGAGGATGATGGACCGCGAGGTGCGGAACACGTCCTCTCCGCCGGCGCTGCGGTCGATGTCGCCGAGCGTGATGGGCCCGGTCTGCCGGCAGGCGATGGAGGCGTTGGAGGGATCCTCGAACCAGTTGCCCTTGCTGAGCCGGTCCAGAAGGCCCCGATCGAAATAGGCGATGTGACAGGTCACGCCGTCTACTTCCGGATCGTCGATCGCCTCGATGATGATGTCGTTGCCGATCCAGTCGACGCCGACCTCGCCCACCTGCTCCGCCGCGAGGGGCGCGGCGAAGAGGCTGAGGGCGAGGCCGGCGAAAAGCTTTCCGAACGCCTGGCGCATGATCAGAAGCTGACGCTGGCATGTTCGCCCAGGTCGGGCGTCTTCTCGGTCAGGTTGGCCTTGCTGATCTCGTAGAGGAAACCGGCGCCGCCATCCGTGGCCCAGATCTCGGCATTGCCCGGGCGGAAGCAGATAAGGCGCACATGTTCGTCCTCGCGCCCGTCCTTGAACCACGACGCCGCGACCGGCGACCACAGCTCGTCCAGTTTGGCCTTGTCGTTGACCACGGCGAGGCTGCCCTCGACGCGGGCGTAGAGCTTGGCGTTCTGCTCGGCCACGGTAAAGCTGGCCGCCTTGCCGGACTGGGCCGCCTCGTAGGCTTCGCTGCCATCCGAGGTGATGAACCAGACGGCGTTCTCGCCCGGATCGCCATAGGGCGACATCGGGATGGAGCGGCCGGGTTCGACCTCCAGCATGCCGGCTGTGACGTCGTCCAGACGCTTCCAGAACGTCTCTTTCAGGTTGTCTGCATGATCCTTCATTACGGGACCTCCAATGTTTGTCCGATGCCGGTCTGCGGCTTGGTGACAAAACGCCGGCGGTTGGCCATTGTTCCTGTCGTGCCTTGACCGGACGCACGAAGGGTGTCAGGTTTATGAACAAGTGTTCAATTACAGGGCCGTTCCGACACAGGGCCGCCGGGGAGGAGGGACCGATGTTCAACGCCACGATGCAATTCGACCTGGGCGAGGACGTGAACGCGCTGCGCGAAATGGTGCACCGCTGGGCGCAGGACCGGCTGAAGCCGATGGCCGGCAAGATCGACGAGACCAACGAGTTTCCGCCCGAGCTCTGGCGCGAGCTGGGCGAGCTGGGGCTGCTGGGCGTCACGGTCGAGGAAGAATATGGCGGCGCCGGCATGGGCTACCTCGCCCACGTTGTGGCGGTGGAGGAGATCGCCCGCGCCTCGGCCTCGGTTTCGCTGTCCTACGGGGCGCATTCCAACCTCTGCGTCAACCAGATCCGGCTGAACGGCACCGCCGAGCAGAAGCAGAAGTACCTGCCGCGGCTGGTCTCCGGCGAGCATGTCGGTGCGCTGGCCATGTCCGAGGCGGGCGCCGGGTCCGACGTGGTGTCGATGTCGCTCAAGGCCGAGAAGCGCAACGATCACTACCGGCTGAACGGCAACAAGTTCTGGATCACCAACGGTCCCGACGCCGACACGCTGGTGGTCTATGCCAAGACCGACCCCGAGGCCGGGTCGAAGGGCATCACCGCCTTCCTGATCGAGAAGGAGATGACCGGCTTCTCCACCTCGCCGCATTTCGACAAGCTGGGGATGCGCGGCTCCAACACCGCCGAGCTGATCTTCGAGGATTGCGAGGTGCCCTTCGAGAACATCCTCGGCGAGGAGGGCAAGGGCGTCCGCGTGCTGATGTCGGGCCTCGATTACGAGCGTGTGGTCCTGTCGGGGATCGGCACCGGGATCATGGCGGCCTGCCTCGACGAGGTGATGCCCTACATGGTGGAGCGCAAGCAGTTCGGCCAGCCGATCGGGAACTTCCAGCTCATGCAGGGCAAGATCGCCGACATGTACACCAAGATGAATTCCTCGCGGGCCTATGTCTACGAGGTGGCCAAGGCCTGCGACAAGGGGCTGGTGACCCGGCAGGACGCGGCGGCCTGCGTGCTTTACGCGTCCGAGGAGGCGATGGTCGTGGCCCACCAGGCAGTGCAGGCCATGGGCGGCGCGGGCTTCCTCAACGAGACGCCGGTGAGCCGCATCTTCCGCGACGCCAAGCTGATGGAGATCGGCGCGGGCACCTCGGAAATCCGGCGGATGCTGATCGGGCGCGAGATGATGGCGGCGATGACGTGAGCCATGCAGGGTGAAGGGAGGCGCCGATGAACGGCCTGCTCGGCTTCGAGACCGAGGAAACCGTGCTGCACGCTCATTTCCCGCTCCTGATCGAGGTGCTGGACTGGGTGGCGACGGCGATCGACCTCTGCGCGATCCTGATCCTGCTGATCGGCGCGATCCGTTTCATCCTCGGGGTCTTCTTTGCCGAGGTGGTGCGGGACGACGCGTCGCGGGTGAACCGGACCAACCGCGAACGCATCCGGCTCGGGCGCTACATCCTCGCCGGGCTGGAGCTTTTCATCGTGTCGGACGTGATCCACACGGCGCTCAGCCTCGCCTTTGCCGACCTGCTGTTCCTGCTGACGCTGGTCATCATCCGGTCCATCACCTCGTGGTTCCTCGACAAGGAGCTGGAGCAAGTCAAGAAGGAGCTGGAGGCATGAGCGACCCGACACGGCGACGCCCGGCCCGGGGCAGGGGTGGGGCGCGATGCTGAAACAGACGCGCGACTACGACACGCTGGCCGAGGGCTTTCGCTGGGATCTGCCCTCCAGCCTGAACATGGCGCACCAGGTCTGCGACGGCTGGGCCGCGCGCGAACCCGACCGGCTGGCGATGATCGACATGACCGGCAAGGCGCCGCGCGACCTGAGCTACCGCGACCTCTGGAGGCTGTCCCGCCGGGTCGAGGCGGAGCTTCTGGACCGCGGCGTGCTGCGCGGCGACCGGGTGGGGGTGCTGCTGTCGCAATCCCCGCTCTGCGCCGCCGCTCATATCGCCATCTGGCGGATCGGGGCGATCTCCGTGCCGCTTTTCACCCTGTTCCAGAAGGGCGCGCTGGAATCGCGGCTGACCGACAGCGGCGCCGGGCTGGTGGTCACCGACGAGGCGGGCGCTAAACAGGTTCGCAAGCTCGGCCTGCGCGCGCTGACGGAGGACGACCTGCCCACCACCACCCGCGCCAGCGCCGGGGTGGATACGGGGCCCGACGACCCGGCGGTGCTGATCTACACCTCGGGCACCACCGGCAGCCCCAAGGGCGCGCTGCACGGTCACCGGATGCTGACCGGCCACCTTCCGGGGGTCGAGATCAGCCACGATTTCCTGGGGCAGGAGGGCGACTGCCTCTGGACCCCGGCGGACTGGGCCTGGATCGGCGGGCTGTTCGACGTGGCGATGCCGGGCCTTGCGCTGGGCGTGCCGGTGGTGGCCGCGCGGCTGCCGAAGTTCAGCGTCGACGAATGCCGCCGCATCATCGTCGAGGCGGGCGTGCGCAACGTCTTCTTCCCGCCCACGGCGCTGCGGATGCTCAAGGCGGCGGATGCCGAGATCCCGGGCCTGCGCTCCGTCGCCTCGGGCGGCGAGCCGCTGGGCGCGGAGATGCTGGAATGGGGCCGCGCCGCCTTTGGCGTGACGATCAACGAATTCTACGGCCAGACCGAGTGCAACATGGTGGCGTCGTCCTGCGGCGTGCTCTTCCCGCCGCGACCCGGCTGCATCGGCAAACCCGCGCCGGGCTTCGAGATCGGGGTGATCGACGCAGACGGAAAGCCGGCGAAGGAAGAAGGCGACATCGCCATCCGGGCGGGCGCGGCGTCGATGATGCTGGAATACTGGCGCAAGCCCGAGGAGACGGCGAAGAAGTTCCGCGGCAAGTGGCTGCTGACCGGCGACCGCGGCCGCTGGGACGACGGCTACCTCCGCTTCGTCGGGCGCGAGGACGACGTGATCACCTCGTCGGGCTACCGGATCGGCCCGGGCGAGGTGGAGGATTGCCTGCTGACACACCCCGAGGTGGCGACGGTGGGCGTGGTGGGCAAGCCCGACGCGCTGCGTACCGAGATCGTGAAGGCCTACGTGGTGGTGAAACCGGGCTCCGAGCCGGGCGAGGACCTGGCGGCGGAACTGCAGAACTGGGTCCGCGCGCGGCTCGCCAGCTACAGCTACCCGCGCGAGATCGCGTTCCTGGACGAGCTGCCGATGACGGTGACCGGCAAGGTGATCCGCAAGGAGCTGAAGGCCCGCGCGACGGCGGAGACGGCCGAGGAGAAAGGTGAGACATGAAACTGCAATCCCAGGCAATCCCCTCGTCCGAGGCGTTCCGGGCCAACCGCGAGGCGCATGAAGACGCGCTTTCCGTGGTCCGCGAGGCGGCGGAGGCCGCGGCGGCGGGCGGCGGCGAGAAGGCGCGCGAGCGGCACCTCGGGCGCGGCAAGATGCTCCCGCGCGAAAGGGTGGCGAACCTGCTCGACCCCGGCTCGCCCTTCCTCGAGGTGGGGGCGACGGCGGCCCACGGCATGTATGACGGCGCCGCGCCTGCCGCGGGCGTGGTCGCGGGGATCGGCCGGGTGCAGGGGCTCGACTGCATGGTGGTCTGCAACGACGCCACCGTGAAGGGCGGCACCTATTACCCGATGACGGTCAAGAAGCACCTGCGCGCGCAGGAGATCGCGGAGGAGAACCACCTTCCCTGCATCTACCTTGTCGACTCCGGCGGGGCGAACCTGCCCAACCAGGACGAGGTCTTTCCGGACCGCGACCATTTCGGCCGCATCTTCTACAACCAGGCCAACATGAGCGCCAAGGGCATCCCCCAGATCGCAGTGGTCATGGGCTCCTGCACCGCCGGGGGCGCCTACGTGCCCGCCATGTCGGACGTCACCATCATCGTGAAGGAGCAGGGGACGATCTTCCTCGCCGGGCCGCCGCTGGTAAAGGCCGCGACCGGCGAGGTGGTGACCGCCGAGGATCTGGGCGGCGGCGACGTGCACACCCGGCTGTCGGGCGTGGCCGACTACCTGGCCGAGGACGACGCCCATGCGCTGGCGCTGGCGCGGCGCGCGGTCGGGCAGCTCAACCGCGTGGGCGGGGCAGGCGGGGTGAACCCGGGCCTGCGGATGGAGACACCCGCAGAGCCGGCCTATGACCCCGACGAGATCACCGGCGTGGTTCCGGCCGACCTGCGCACCCCCTATGACATCCGCGAAGTGATCGCGCGGGTGGTGGACGGGTCGTACTTCGACGAGTTCAAGCCACGCTTCGGCGAAACGCTGGTCTGCGGCTTCGCCCATATCGAGGGCTGCCCTGTGGGGATCATCGCCAATAACGGCGTGCTCTTCTCCGAGGCGGCGCAGAAGGGTGCACATTTCGTCGAGCTCTGTTCGCAGCGCGGCACGCCGCTGGTCTTCCTGCAGAACATCACCGGCTTCATGGTCGGGCGGAAATATGAAAACGAGGGCATCGCCCGCCACGGCGCCAAGCTGGTGACCGCGGTGGCCACGACGCAGGTGCCCAAGGTCACCATGCTGGTCGGCGGATCCTTCGGAGCGGGCAATTACGGCATGGCGGGCCGGGCCTACCAGCCGCGGTTCCTCTGGACGTGGCCCAACTCGCGGATCTCCGTGATGGGCGGCGAACAGGCGGCGGGCGTGCTGGCCACCGTGAAGCGCGACGCGCTGGAGCGGGCGGGCAAGGACTGGTCCGAGGAGGAAGAGGCCGAATTCAAGCGCCCCACGATCGAGATGTTCGAGCGGCAGTCGCACCCGCTCTACGCCTCCGCGCGGCTCTGGGACGACGGCATCGTCGATCCGCGCCGCACCCGCGAGGTGCTGGCATTGTCGCTCCGCGCCACGCTCAACGCGCCGATCGGGGAGACGCGCTTTGGCGTGTTCCGCATGTGATGGGGCGTTTGCGCGCGTGGAAGGTGAGGGAGCGAGGGGCCAACCCCTCGCGCTCCCCGGAGTTTTTCTGGCAAGATGAAGCAGGAGCCAGGTGAGATGTTCGACACGATCCTGATCGCCAACCGGGGCGAGATCGCCTGCCGGGTGATCGAAACCGCGCGCGGCATGGGCCTGCGCACCGTGGCCGTCTATTCCGATGCCGATGCGGGCGCGCGCCACGTGGCGCTGGCCGACCAGGCGGTGCATATCGGCGGCGCGGCGCCCTCGGAAAGCTACCTCAAGGGCGACCGCATCATCGAGGCGGCGCGGCAGACCGGCGCGCAGGCGATCCACCCGGGCTATGGCTTCCTGTCGGAGAACCCGGATTTCGTGGACGCGGTGGAGGCGGCGGGCCTGACCTTCATCGGCCCCTCGGCCAAGGCGATCCGTGCCATGGGCCTCAAGGATGCCGCCAAGCGGCTGATGGACGAGGCGGGCGTGCCGGTGGTGCCCGGCTATCTCGGCGAGGATCAGGAGCCGGGGCGGCTGGAGCTGGAGGCGGATGCCGTCGGCTACCCGGTGCTGATCAAGGCGGTCGCCGGCGGCGGCGGCAAGGGCATGCGTCTGGTCGAGCAGGCGAAGGATTTCGGCGACGCGCTGGCCTCCGCCCGGGCCGAGGCGCGCACGGCGTTCGGCAACGAGGCGGTTCTGATCGAGAAGTTCGTCGCCAAGCCGCGGCATATCGAGGTGCAGGTCTTCGGCGACGGCGAGCGGGCGGTGCATCTCTTCGAGCGCGACTGTTCGCTGCAGCGGCGCCACCAGAAGGTGATCGAGGAGGCGCCCGCCCCCGGCATGACCGAGGAGATGCGGACGGCCATGGGGCAGGCCGCGGTGCGCGCGGCGGAGGCCATCGGCTACAAGGGCGCGGGCACGGTGGAGTTCATCGTCGACGGCTCGGACGGGCTGCGGCCGGACGGGTTCTGGTTCATGGAGATGAACACCCGGCTGCAGGTCGAACATCCGGTGACGGAGGCGGTGACGGGCCTCGACCTCGTGGAATGGCAGATCCGCGTCGCGGCCGGGGAACCGCTGCCCCTGGCGCAGGAAGACCTGCAACTGAACGGCCATGCCTTCGAGGCGCGGCTCTACGCGGAGGACGTGCCCAAGGGCTTCCTGCCCGCCACCGGGACGCTGTCACACCTGCGCTTTGCCGAGGGCTGTCGGGCTGACACCGGCGTGCGGTCGGGCGACACGATCAGCCCGCATTACGATCCGATGATCGCCAAGATCATCACCCATGGCCCGACCCGGGACATCGCGCTCAAGCGCCTCGCGCGGGCGCTGCGCGAGACGGAAGTGGCGGGCACCGTGACCAACCTCGCCTTTCTCGGCGCGCTGGCGGGGCACGAGGGTTTCGCGGCTGGCGACGTGGATACCGGGCTGATCGGGCGCGATATCGACGTGCTGACCGAAGAGCCGGAAACACCCGACGTGGTGGTGGCGCAGGCCGCGCTGGCGGCGCTCGGGCTGCTGGGCCCACAGGATCGCTGGGCCGGCTTCGCGCTCTGGCAACCCGCCTGGCGCAGCCTGACGCTGGTGCACCGCGGCGAAGACCTTGACCTCAAGGTGCAGGTGCGCGGCCCCGGCGACATCCTGGTGGACCTGGGCGAACGGCAGGTGGCGGCGCGCTTCGACGGCACGTCCTGGACCTATGACGGCGGGCTCGGGGCGTCATGGGCGCGCGAGGGCGACACGGTGACCATCTTCGCAGGCTACGGCGCGCGCTTTGCGCTGGTCGATCCGCTGGCGCGGGCGGCGGCGGCCTCGGGCGAGGACGTGATCGAGGCGCCGATGCCGGGGCTGGTGCGCAGCGTGCTGGCCAAGGCCGGGCAGGAGGTCAAGCAGGGCGAGAAGCTGGCCGTGCTGGAGGCAATGAAGATGGAACATGCCCTGACCGCCTGGCGTGACGGCGTCGTGGCCGAAGTCATGGTCGAGGAAGGCGCGCAGGTCGAGGCCGGCGCGGCGCTGATCCGGCTGGAAGAGGCGGACGAGGCGGGCTGAGGCCCGGCCTCCCCCTCACCGCGCCTCCCCCGGTGGGCCGGGGAGGGGCGCGGCCTCCGGGCAACGGGGCGTGACATTTCCGCCGCGATGCGGCGTCGCTGCCCGTGTCCGGGGCGTCCAGCGCCGCGTCACTTCCGCCGGGGGCCGACCGGAAAACCCTGCCAAGCCCGGCTAAATGCACGAAAAATTGCCCTTTTCCGGCCTCTTCCGAAAAAACGAAACTCGGCCTTGTTCGGTTGACCCTGCCCGAGGGCGGGGCTAAACCCTGCCTGACTCACTTCAGCCACACTCGGTGCGCCCGGATGCGCGCGCCGGAAAGGAGCCACATCGTGGAAGAGATGCTGAGAGAATATCTTCCCATTCTCGTCTTTCTTGCGGTTGCCATCGGGCTCGGGCTGGTCCTGATCCTGGCCGCCGTGGTTCTTGCCGTGCGCAATCCCGACCCGGAAAAGGTGTCGGCCTACGAATGCGGCTTCAACGCCTTCGACGACGCGCGGATGAAATTCGACGTGCGCTTCTACCTGGTGTCGATCCTGTTCATCATCTTCGACCTCGAGATTGCCTTCCTGTTTCCCTGGGCCGTGGCCTTCCAGGGGGTCAGCATGATCGGCTTCTGGTCGATGATGGTCTTCCTCGCCGTGCTGACCGTGGGCTTCGCCTATGAATGGAAGAAGGGGGCGCTGGAATGGGAGTGAACGACGAGAAGACCGTGACCGACAAGAACGTGGCCGAGGACAAGACCCAGGGCGAGGACGCCGTCGTCACCACGACGCAGGGCTTCGGGCCGCAATCGGACCGGGTCAAGGCCGGCCCCTCCGTCCCCACGGCCGAGGCCGCCTATGCGCCTGACTTCACCCGCGACACGGCGGTGCAGACGCTCAACCGCGAACTGCAGGACAAGGGCTTCATCCTGTCCTCGACCGAGGACATCATCAACTGGGCGCGCACCGGCTCGCTGCACTGGATGACCTTCGGCCTGGCCTGCTGCGCCGTGGAGATGATGCAGACCTCCATGCCGCGCTACGACCTGGAACGCTACGGCGCCGCGCCGCGCGCCTCTCCGCGCCAGTCCGACCTGATGATCGTCGCGGGCACACTGACCAACAAGATGGCGCCCGCGCTGCGCAAGGTCTACGACCAGATGCCCGAGCCGCGCTACGTGATCTCCATGGGATCCTGCGCCAATGGCGGCGGCTATTATCACTACAGCTATTCCGTGGTGCGCGGCTGCGACCGCGTGGTGCCGGTGGACGTCTACGTGCCTGGCTGCCCGCCGACCGCCGAGGCGCTGCTTTACGGCATCATGGCGCTGCAACGGAAAATCCGGCGGACGGGGACGATCACGCGATGAGCGAGGCGATGAAGGAACTTGGCCAGCATATCGAGGGCCGGCGCGCGGATTGCGTCATCGCCTGGGATGTCTCCTATGGCGAGCTGAACATCGACGTGGCGCCCGCGAACATCGTGGGCTTCGTCGAGTTTCTGAAGACCGACCCGACCTGCCGCTTCTCCACGCTGGTGGACATCACGGCGGTGGATTACCCGGACCGGCCGAAACGGTTCGACGTGGTCTACCACTTCCTGTCGATGTACCAGAACCAGCGCATCCGCCTGCGGCTTTCGGTGCGCGAAGAGGAAATGGTGCCCTCGATCATCTCGGTCCACCCCTCGGCCAACTGGTTCGAGCGGGAGGTGTTCGACATGTTCGGCATCCTCTTCTCCGGCCACCCCGACCTGCGGCGGCTGCTGACCGATTACGGCTTCCGCGGGTTCCCGCTGCGCAAGGATTTCCCGACCACCGGCTATACCGAGGTCCGCTACGACGAAGAGCAGAAGCGCGTCGTCTACGAACCCGTCAGCCTGGTGCAGGAATACCGGCAGTTCGACTTCATGAGCCCGTGGGAAGGGGCGGATTACATCCTGCCCGGGGACGAGAAGAGTGAGGAAGGCGCGAAATGATGGACGGCTCGCCCAACCCCCGCGGCTACGAGGACGCCCAGACGGGCGAACAGAAGATCCGCAACTTCAACCTGAACTTCGGCCCGCAGCACCCGGCGGCGCACGGCGTGCTGCGCCTCGTGCTGGAGCTTGACGGCGAGATCGTGGAGCGGTGCGATCCGCATATCGGCCTGCTGCACCGCGGCACCGAGAAGCTGATGGAAAGCCGCACCTACCTCCAGAACCTGCCCTATTTCGACCGGCTGGACTACGTGGCGCCGATGAACCAGGAACATGCCTGGTGCCTCGCCATCGAGAAGCTGACGGGCGTGGAGGTGCCGCGCCGCGGCCAGATCATCCGCGTCCTCTATTCCGAGATCGGGCGCATCCTGAACCACCTGCTGAACGTGACCACGCAGGCCATGGACGTGGGCGCCCTGACGCCGCCGCTCTGGGGCTTCGAGGAACGCGAGAAGCTGATGATTTTCTACGAGCGGGCCTGCGGCGCGCGGCTGCACTCGGCCTATTTCCGGCCGGGCGGCGTGCACCAGGACCTGCCGCCGCAGCTGATCGACGATATCGAGGCCTGGGCCAAGGAATTCCCCTCCAAGGTCGATGACATCGACGAGCTGCTGACCGAGAACCGGATCTTCAAGCAGCGCAACGCCGACATCGCCGTGGTGACCGAGGAAGAGATCCTCGAATGGGGCTTCTCCGGCGTGATGGTGCGCGGCTCGGGGCTCGCCTGGGACCTGCGGCGCTCGCAGCCCTACGAATGCTACGACGAGTTCGACTTCCAGATCCCCGTGGGCAAGAACGGCGATTGCTACGACCGCTACCTCGTCCGCATGGCCGAGATGCGCGAGTCGACCAAGATCATCCTGCAGGCCTGCGAGATGCTGCGCCAGCCCGAGAACCAGGGCGAGGTGATGACCCGCGGCAAGCTCAGCCCGCCGCGCCGGGGCGAGATGAAACGCTCGATGGAAGCGCTGATTCACCACTTCAAGCTTTATACCGAGGGTTTCCACGTCCCCGCGGGCGAGGTTTATTGCGCGGTCGAGGCGCCCAAGGGCGAATTCGGCGTCTACCTCGTGGCCGACGACACGAACCGGCCCTACCGCGCCAAGATCCGCGCGCCCGGCTTCCTGCACCTGCAGGCCATGGATCACGTCTCCAAGGGGCACCAGCTTGCCGATATCGCGGCGATCATCGGGACGCTCGACATCGTCTTCGGGGAGGTGGACAGATGACCTTGCTCAGAACGCTTGCCCTTCTGCCCGTGGCGGGCCTGCTGGCCGGCTGTCTCGGGATGATGCCCGAGGGCGTCGAGGAAACGGATGTGGAGGCCTACGATACCGCCGCCGCCTCCATCGGCTGCCAGATGGTGGGCGAAAGCGATTATCGCGCGGTGGAATTCCAGGCCGGGCTGACCCGGGAACAGGCGATTTCCATCACCGAACTGAAACTCGCGCGCGGCCAGGCCGAGCGCCTCGCCGATGGCGGCGTCCGGCTCATCGCCGGGCCCTGCGCGGCCTGAGACCAACCGAAACGAGGAAAGGCAGAGCGTGCGGAGCAAGACGGGATGTCACCGGGATGACCTGACTGCCGACCGGGCAGCCGAGGGTCGCGCGTCCCGCCTCCCGGCACCCGCCCGCCACCTGCCGATGCTGACGAAGGCCGCGACGCCGGCCATGGGGATCTACTGACATGCTGCGCCGTCTTCACCACGAGCAACCCGAAAGCTTCGCCTTCACGCCCGACAACCAGGCCTGGGCCGAGGCCCAGATCACCAAGTACCCGGAGGGCCGCCAGGCCAGCGCCGTGATCCCTCTCCTGTGGCGCGCCCAGGAGCAGGAGGGCTGGCTGTCCCGCCCGGCGATCGAACACGTGGCCGAGATGCTGGGCATGGCCTACATGCGCGCGCTCGAGGTGGCGACCTTCTACTTCATGTTCCAGCTGCAGCCCGTGGGTTCGGTGGCACATGTGCAGGTCTGCGGCACCACCTCCTGCATGATCATGGGCGCCGAGGGGCTGATGGCGGTCTGCCAGAAGAAGATGGGCGTCGGCGCGCACGAGGTCTCGGCCGATGGCAAGTTCTCCTGGGAAGAGGTGGAGTGCCTCGGGGCCTGCGCCAACGCGCCCATGGCCCAGATCGGCAAGGATTACTACGAGGACCTGACCGAGGAGCGGCTGGGCGAGATCCTCGACGAGCTGGCGGCGGGCAAGGTGCCCACGCCCGGGCCGCAGAACGGCCGCTACGCCTCGGAGCCGGAAAGCGGACTCACCTCGCTCAAGGACTTCGACAGCGGCCGGACGCAGTACAACGCCTCGGTCCAGCTGGCGACCGATATCGGCGACACGGTCAAGCGCATCGACGGCACCGAGGTGCCGCTGCGCACCCCCTGGCGCGACCTGAGCGACACGCCCGACGGGCAGGAGAAGGGCCCGCAGGCCGACCCCCGCCCGGGCAAGGGCGAAACCGTGGACGAGACCGGCGTGACCGAGCAGGAAGCGGAAGCGACCGAAAAGGGCCGGCCCGACGAGGACGTGACCAACGGCAAGGTCACCAAGCCGGCGGCCACCCGGTCGCAGGCCGCACAGGGTCACGCCGATGCCAGCGCCGGCACCAAGCCGACCCTCCTGACCGAGGCGCGCGAGGGCAAGGCGGACGACCTGAAACGGCTCAAGGGCGTCGGCCCCAAGCTGGAACAGCAGCTTCACGGGATGGGCGTGTATCACTACGACCAGATCGCGGCTTGGACGGACGAGGAAGTCGCCTGGGTCGACGACAATCTCGAGGGCTTCAAGGGCCGGGTTAGCCGCGACGACTGGGTCGGGCAGGCCAAGGCGCTCGACAAGGGCGAAAAGGGCTGAGGCTCCTTGCCCGTGAGGAAAGGTGTTAAGATCGAGAAGGACCGGATGGACTGATCAGGGAGACGCGAGGATGAGCAAGGCAACACAGACAAGCGGCAGCGCGGGCAAGCGTTGGGCCCTGGCAGGCGCCATCGGCGTGCTGACGCTGATCTTCGTCGGCGCGGTGGCCGGCCATGGCTGGGGTGCCGCGATCTTCCTCGCCTTGCTGACGGCGGTTCTCCTGGGTCTCGTCTTCAACTGGCTTTACGGGGTGGAGCCGCCGGCGCTGGCCGAACACGCGCCGGCCCGGATGGTCGGGGCCGGGACGGTCTCGGCGGCGCGCGCGCCCGACACGGTCACCGCCCGCAGCGGCAATGCCAGCCCTTCGCGACCCGAACCCGCCGCCCCGGCGCGCCCCGCCGCGGAGCCCGACACCGATGTCGCGGCCGAGGATGACGTGGCGGACGCCCGGGACGAGGTCTCCGACAAGACGGATGCGGATGCGCCCAGGCAAGCGGCCGCACCCGCCAAGCCCGCCGCGGAGAAGGCCGAGCCGAAGCAGGCGACTGCGGCAACCGGAACCTCCGAGGTCGAGGCCCAGGCCGGCCCGGCGGCGGATGCGACCAAGTCCGACGCGGAGCCCGCGCCGGGCGCCGCCGGCGCGTCCGAAGTCGCCGCCGACGTGGCGGGGGAGCGCCCCCGGGGCCTGAAATCGCCGCGCAAGGGTGGTGCGGACGACCTGAAGAAGATCAAGGGCGTGGGGCCCAAGCTGGCCGAGGTGCTAAACGACCACGGCATCTACCATTACGACCAGGTCGCGGCCTGGGGCCCGGCCGAGGTGGCCTGGATGGACGAGAACCTGAAAGGCTTTCGCGGCCGCGTCACCCGTGACGGATGGGTGGAACAGGCCAAGACCCTCGCCGCGGGCGGGACAAAGAAGGAATGACAGGCGTGAGCCGGGAGACGGACGAAAAGATCGCACGTCAGGGACGCATGGCCGCTCTGGTCATTGCCGGCTCGATGTGTTTCTGGATCGTCATGCAATGGCTGGGCCCCCGGATCGGGCTGCCGGGCCGCTACGCGTTCCTGGTGGATTTCGCCGTGCTTGCCGCGCTCTTCTGGGCGCTGGTGGTGACCTATCAGATCTGGCGCAAGCGCCGGGACAACGAAGGATGACTTGAGCGATGCTGAAGGACGAAGACCGCATCTTCACCAACCTTTACGGGATGCACGACCGGACGCTCGCGGGCGCGAAGGCGCGTGGGCACTGGGACGGGACCGGCGACCTGATCAAGAAGGGCCGCGAGTGGATCGTGGAAGAGATGAAGGCCTCCGGGCTGCGCGGCCGCGGCGGCGCGGGCTTCCCCACGGGCCTGAAGTGGTCCTTCATGCCCAAGGAGTCGGACGGCCGCCCCGCCTACCTGGTGGTCAATGCCGACGAATCGGAGCCCGGGACCTGCAAGGACCGGGAGATCATGCGCCACGATCCGCACACGCTGATCGAGGGCTGTCTGATCGCGTCCTTCGCGATGAATGCCCATGCCTGCTACATCTACATCCGCGGCGAATATATCCGCGAGCGCGAGGCGCTGCAGGAAGCCATCGACGAGGCCTATGACAAGGGGCTTCTGGGCCGGAACGCCGCCGGCTCCGGCTGGGATTTCGACCTTTACCTGCACCACGGGGCAGGGGCCTATATCTGCGGCGAGGAAACCGCGCTGCTGGAAAGCCTCGAAGGCAAGAAGGGCATGCCCCGGATGAAGCCGCCCTTCCCGGCGGGTGCGGGCCTCTACGGCTGCCCGACCACGGTGAACAACGTCGAATCCATCGCCGTGGTGCCGACCATCCTGCGGCGCGGCGCCTCTTGGTTCTCCTCCTTCGGGCGGCAGAACAACGCGGGCACCAAGGTCTATGCCATCTCGGGCCACGTGAACCGGCCCTGCGTGGTCGAGGACGCGATGTCGATCTCCTTCGAGGAGCTGATCGAGACCCATTGCGGCGGCATCCGCGGCGGCTGGGACAACCTTCTCGCTGTGATCCCCGGCGGGTCCTCCGTGCCTTGTGTCCGGGGCGAGAAGATGCGCGACGCGATCATGGATTTCGACTACCTGCGCAACGACCTGCAATCGGGGCTGGGCACCGCGGCCGTCATCGTGATGGACAAGCAGACCGACATCATCAAGGCGATCTGGCGGCTGTCGAAATTCTACAAGCACGAAAGCTGCGGCCAGTGCACCCCCTGCCGCGAAGGCGCGGGCTGGATGATGCGGGTCATGGACCGGCTGGTGCGCGGCGAGGCCGAGGTGGAAGAGATCGACATGCTCTTCGACGTCACCAAGCAGGTCGAGGGCCACACGATCTGCGCGCTCGGCGACGCGGCGGCCTGGCCGATCCAGGGCCTGATCCGCAACTTCCGCGACGAGATCGAGGACCGCATCAAGGCCCAGAAGACCGGCCGCGTCAGCGCGGTCGCGGCGGAGTGATGCGGATGCGGGCCCCTGTCCTCACCCTCATGGCGGCGCTGACCGCGAGCCTCGCGCTCGGGGCCTGCACCGGCGCGCGCGAAGCGAACCGCGTCGCCTTCGAAGGGGTGCAGTTCCGCTCCAAGCTGGCGAAGAAGATCGACGGCCGGCGCAACCAGTTCGCGGTCGCCGTCTCGCCGGTTTCGGCCAGCCTCGAGGGGGCGCGGGAATCGGCGCGCTACGAGGGCATCAAGTACTGCATCGCGAACTACGGCTCCTCCGATATCGAGTGGCTGGTGGGCCCGGACGCGCCGGTCGCGTCGCTGGGCATCTCCGACAATACCGCGCATTTCCGGGGGAACTGCGCATATGACTAAGAATGCCGTCATATCATGCATTTCGCCGCGGTGTTATTGCATATCGCCGCGCGCGCGCTCCATCTCGACCAGAGATGGAGCGGGCCGGTCGGCCGGCTCCTTTGCGTTCAAAGGAGTGACCACATGCGCATGAAGACCTTCGCAACCTCGCTGATCCTCGCCGTTTCGGTGGCCGCCGGGTCGGTCTCCGCCAAGACACCGCTGCGCGAGGTCCGCGAGATCGACGACAACATGCTGTGGGTCGCGCTCGCGATCGAGATCAGCGACAAGTGCGGCCAGATTTCACCGCGCATGATCAAGGGCTACGCCTTTCTCGCCTCGCTCAAGCTGAAGGCCCAGAACATGGGCTACACCAGCGACGAGATCGAGGCCTACGTGGAAAGCAAGGCCGAGAAGCAGCGCATGCGTCAACGCGGCGAATCCTACGTGAAGGCACGTGGCTTCGATCCGAAGAAGAAAGAGGATCTCTGCCGGCTCGGCCGTCAGGAGATCGACAAGGGCAGCCGGATCGGGGCCCTACTGAAAGCAAAGTGAGCGGGAATGGCTGACCTACGCAAGATCATCATCGACGATCAGGAGATCGAGGTAGAGGGGGCGATGACCCTCATCCAGGCCTGCGAACAGGCCGGGGTGGAGATCCCCCGTTTCTGCTACCACGAACGTCTGTCCATCGCCGGCAATTGCCGGATGTGCCTTGTGGAGGTCGTGGGCGGCCCGCCGAAGCCGGCCGCCTCCTGCGCCATGCAGGTGCGCGACCTGCGCCCCGGCAAGGATGGCGAGCCGCCCACCGTCCGCACCAACAGCCCGATGGTCAAGAAGGCCCGCGAGGGGGTGATGGAGTTCCTGCTCATCAACCACCCGCTCGACTGCCCGATCTGCGACCAGGGCGGCGAATGCGACCTGCAGGACCAGGCCATGGCCTATGGCGTGGATTTCTCGCGCTACCGCGAACCCAAGCGGGCGACCGAGGATCTGGACCTCGGCCCGCTGGTGGAAACGCACATGACGCGCTGCATCTCCTGCACCCGCTGCGTGCGCTTCACCTCCGAGGTGGCGGGCATCTTCACCATGGGCCAGACCGGCCGTGGCGAGGACGCCGAGATCACCGCCTATCTGGGCGAGACGCTGGATTCGAACCTGCAGGGCAACATCATCGACCTCTGCCCGGTCGGCGCGCTGGTGTCGAAACCCTACGCCTTCACCGCGCGGCCCTGGGAGCTGACCAAGACCGAGACCATCGACGTGATGGACGCGCTCGGCTCCAACATCCGGGTGGACACCAAGGGGCGCGAGGTCATGCGCATCCTGCCCCGCAACCATGACGGCGTGAACGAGGAATGGATCTCGGACAAGACGCGCTTTGTCTGGGACGGGCTGCGCCGCCAGCGGCTGGACCGGCCCTATATCCGCGAGAACGGCAAGCTGCGTCCCGCGACCTGGCCCGAGGCGCTGTCGAAGGTGGCCGAGGCCATGAAGGGCGCGAAGAAGCTGGCGGGTCTCGTCGGCGACCTTGCCCCGACCGAGGCGGCGTTCAGCCTGAAAAACCTTGTCGAGGGGCTGGGCGGCAACGTCGAGTGCCGCACCGACAAGGCCCGGCTGCCCGCGGGCAACCGTTCCGGCTATGTCGGCACGGCGACGGTCGAGGATCTGGAAAGCGCCGAGACCATCATGCTGATCGGCACAAACCCCGCCGTCGAGGCGCCGGTGCTGAACGCGCGGATCCGCAAGGCATGGCTGCGCGGCGCCAAGGTCGGCGTGATTGGCCCCGATGCCGAACTGACCTATGAATATTACAGCCGCGGCCAGGACCGTGCGGCGCTGGCCGAGCTGCTGACCCGCGATCACGCGGGCGCCAGGGACAAGAATACCGTCGTGGTGATCGGGCAGGGCGCCCTGCAGGAGGCCGATGGCGCCGCCGTGCTGGGCCACGCGATGAAATTCGCCGAATTGACGGAATCGAAATTCCTCGTGCTGCACACTGCCGCCAGCCGGGTCGGCGCCATGGATGTGGGCGCCGTCACCGAAGGCGGGATGGAGGCCGCGATGGACGGGGCGGACGTGGTCTACAACCTCGGCGCCGACGAGATCGAGATCGCGCGCGGCGAGGATGGCGGCCCCTTCGTCATCTACCAGGGCAGCCATGGCGACCGTGGCGCGCACCGGGCCGACGTGATCCTGCCGGGCGCCGCCTATACCGAGGAATCGGGGCTCTTCGTGAATACCGAGGGCCGGCCGCAGCTTGCGCTCCGTGCGGGCTTCCCCCCGGGCGAGGCGAAAGAGAACTGGGCGATCCTGCGGGCCCTTTCGGCCGAGGCCGGCGCGCAGCAGCCCTGGGACAGCCTGGCGCAACTGCGCCGCGCGCTGATCGAGGCCGTGCCGCACCTGACCGAGATCGACGTGGTCCCGGAAAACACCTGGCAACCGCTGGAAACCGGCACTCTGGGCAAGGCGACCTTCCGCCACGCGCTTGGCGATTTCTACCTGACCAACCCCATCGCGCGCGCTAGCGCCCTGATGGCCGAGCTGTCGTCCAACGCGGCAGACCGGGCCGGGAAGGCGATGGCGGCGGAGTGATGCGGCCGGCGATGCTCATATCGCTGGGCCTGCTCGCGGGCGGGGCGTCCGGCTGCGCCGAGGGCGGGGAGCCGGGCGACACCCCGTTCGAGCCTGACTACAAGGGCGTCGAAACCCGCCTGCTGGACGGGGACCTGGTCAATTTCCACGTCGCCATGCGCGGTGCGCGGGGCAATGACGACCTGTCGGACTACGCGGAATGTGCCGCGGCGCAATACACGCTGATCCGGGGCTACGGATTTGCGCGACATGTGCGCACGAATGTGAGCAAAGAGGGTGGCCTCTGGCGCGCGGATGCTGTTTACACCATCTCGCCCGCGCTGCCCGAGGGACTCAAGACGATCGACGCGGAAGTCGTCGCCGCCGCCTGCGCGGAAAACGGAATACCGATGGTGTAGAGGGACCGATGGTAGAATTCTTCACAACCAATCCGCTCGGTATCGCCCTGCTCATCGTCGGGCAGGTGCTTCTGGTGCTGGTGCCGCTGCTGCTTGCTCTGGCCTTCCTGCTCTATGCCGACCGCAAGATCTGGGCCGCCGTGCAGATGCGCCGCGGGCCCAACGTGGTGGGCACCTTCGGCCTGCTGCAAAGCTTTGCCGACTTCCTGAAATACGCGGTGAAGGAAATCATCGTCCCGGCCGGCGCCGACAAGGCGGTCTTCTTCCTCGCGCCGATGGTCTCCATCGTGATGGCGATGGTGGCCTGGGCCGTGGTCCCCTTCAACGACGGCTGGGTGGTCAGCGACATCAACGTCGCGATCCTCTACGTCTTCGCCGTCTCCTCGCTCGAGGTCTATGGCGTGATCATGGGCGGCTGGGCGTCGAACTCCAAGTACCCCTTCCTGGGCAGCTTGCGCTCCGCAGCACAGATGATTTCCTACGAGGTGTCGATCGGCCTGATCATCGTCGGCGTCATCATCTCCACCGGCTCGATGAACTTCGGGGACATCGTGCGGGCGCAGGACGGCGACCTCGGCCTGCTGAACTGGTACTGGCTGCCGCACCTGCCGATGCTCTTCCTCTTCCTGATCTCGGCGCTGGCGGAAACCAACCGTCCGCCCTTCGACCTTCCGGAGGCGGAATCGGAACTCGTTGCGGGCTACCAGGTGGAATATTCCTCCACCCCGTTCCTGCTGTTCATGATCGGCGAATACGTGGCCATCGTGCTGATGTGCGCGCTGATGTCGCTGATGTTCTTCGGCGGCTGGCTGTCGCCCATCCCGGGCCTGCCCGACGGCATCCTGTGGTTCCTGCTGAAGATCATATTCGTCTTCTTCATCTTCGCGATGGTCAAGGCCATCACCCCCCGCTACCGCTACGACCAGCTCATGCGGATCGGCTGGAAGGTCTTCCTGCCGCTGTCGCTGGCCTGGGTGGTGCTGGTGTCGTTCCTCGCGAAATTCGAAATCCTCGGTGCCTTCTGGGCCCGCTACGCGATGGGAGGCTGACCCTACCATGACGCAGATCGATTACGGCCGTGCCGCCAAGTACTTCCTGCTGTCCGACTTCTTCCACGGGATGAAGGTCGGCCTGCGCTACCTGGTGTCGCCCAAGGCCACGGTGAACTACCCGCACGAGAAGGGGCCGCTGTCGCCCCGGTTCCGCGGTGAACACGCCCTGCGCCGCTATCCCAACGGGGAAGAGCGCTGCATCGCCTGCAAACTGTGCGAGGCGATCTGCCCGGCGCAGGCCATCACCATCGACGCCGAACCGCGCGAGGACGGCAGCCGCCGCACCACGCGTTACGACATCGACATGACGAAATGCATCTATTGCGGCTTCTGCCAGGAAGCCTGCCCCGTGGATGCCATCGTCGAGGGTCCGAATTTCGAGTTCTCCTCCGAGACACGGGAAGAGCTCTATTACGACAAGGCCAAGCTGCTGGAGAACGGCGAACGCTGGGAAGCCGAGATCGCCCGCAACCTCGAACTGGACGCGCCCTACAGATGAGCCAGCCCTCGAACCCCTTCGACGCGATGATCGCCCAGATGCAGGACATGGCGAAGGCCATGAATCCGGCGCTGGAATCGTTCTCGCCCAAGGCGTTCGAGGCGATGTGGCCGACCATGCCGCGCGAATGGATGGAGTTCGCCTTTGGCAACACCGTCAACAAGGACGGGCTGGACGCCAAGACACGGCTGCTTCTGACGCTTGCGGGGTTGACCATGCAGGGCGCGCAGAACGATACGGCGGTGCGGCAGACGGTGCGCCACCTGGACGAGGCCGGGGCCACGAAACAGGAGATCGTCGAGGCGATCGGCCAGATGGCCATCTTCGCCGGCATCCCCGCAATGACCCGCGCGATGGAACTTGCGCGCGGCGTCATGGAAGACAGTGAGGAACAGGACCAATGAGCGTCTTCGCATTCTACCTCTTCGCCATCGCGACGATCACCGGCGGGCTGTTCACCGTCATCAGCCGTCACCCGGTGCACTCGGTGCTGTGGCTGATCCTCGCCTTCCTCAGCTCGGCCGGGCTGTTCGTCCTGCTGGGGGCGGAGTTCGTGGCGATGCTGCTGGTCATCGTCTATGTCGGCGCGGTCGCCGTGCTGTTCCTCTTCGTGGTCATGATGCTCGACATCGACTTTGCCGAGCTCAAGGCGCAGATGGCGAAATACATGCCGCTGGCCCTGCTGATCGCGCTGATCCTGCTGATGCAGCTGGTCATGGCCTTCGGTGTCTGGGAAACCGCCGACACCGCCGAGGCGGCGCGCCTCGCCGTGACGCCCGCGGGCGTGCACAACACCGAGGCACTCGGCCTGCTGCTTTACGACCGCTACTTCCTGCTGTTCCAGCTGGCCGGGCTGATCCTGCTGGTGGCGATGATCGGGGCAATCGTCCTGACCCTGCGCCACCGCAAGGACATCAAGCGGCAGAACGTGCTGGCGCAGATGTGGCGCGACCCCAAGAAGGCGCTCGAGATGCGGGATGTGAAACCGGGGCAGGGGCTGTAATGCCCCCGCCGTCCGAGGGGCGGCAACTGAACGAGGTCCCGGCCAACCGGGGCGACGCAAAAAGAGACGGGCCAGGCCCGAGAGGGACAAGCAATGGTTGGACTTGAGCATTACCTGACGGTGGCGGCGACGCTGTTCGTCATCGGCATCTTCGGTCTTTTCCTGAACCGCAAGAACGTGATCATCATCCTGATGTCGATCGAGCTGATGCTGCTGTCGGTCAACATCAACCTGGTGGCCTTCTCCTCCTACATGGGGGACCTCGTGGGACAGGTCTTCACCCTTTTCGTGCTGACCGTGGCGGCGGCCGAGGCAGCCATCGGCCTTGCCATCCTCGTCTGCTTCTTCCGCAACCGCGGCACGATCTCGGTCGAAGACATCAACGTGATGAAAGGCTGACCAGATGGAAACGATCATCCTCTTCGCCCCTCTGGTCGGGGCCATCATCGCGGGCTTCGGCTGGCGGATCATCGGCGACAAGGGCGCGCAATGGCTGACCACCGGCCTGCTGTTCCTCGCCGCGCTGCTGTCCTGGATCGTCTTCCTCTCCTTCGACGGGGAGATGTACAAGTACGAGCTCTTCCGCTGGATCCAGTCGGGCAGCCTCGACACCTCCTGGGGCATCCGGGTGGACCGGCTGACGACCATCATGCTGATCGTGGTCACCACGGTCTCCTCGCTCGTGCACCTCTATTCCATGGGCTACATGGCCCATGACGAGAACTTCAAGGAAACCGAGAGCTACCGCCCCCGCTTCTTCGCCTATCTCAGCTTCTTCACCTTCGCGATGCTGATGCTGGTGACCTCGGACAACCTCGTTCAGATGTTCTTCGGCTGGGAAGGCGTGGGCGTCGCCTCCTACCTGCTGATCGGCTTCTACTATCGCAAGCCCTCGGCCAATGCCGCCGCGATCAAGGCCTTCGTGGTGAACCGGGTGGGCGACTTCGGCTTCGCGCTCGGCATCTTCGGGATCTATATGGTCACCGACTCCATCCAGTTCGACCAGGTCTTCGCCGCGGCGCCGGACATGGGCGAGTCGACGCTGAGCTTCCTGTGGAACCAGTTCCCGACCGCCGACGTGCTCTGCATCCTGCTGTTCATCGGGGCGATGGGGAAATCGGCGCAGTTCTTCCTGCACACCTGGCTGCCCGACGCGATGGAAGGCCCGACCCCGGTCTCGGCCCTGATCCACGCCGCGACTATGGTGACCGCGGGCGTCTTCCTCGTCTGCCGCATGTCGCCGCTCTTTGAATTCGCGCCCTATGCCAAGGACATGATCGTCGTGATCGGCGGCGTCACCGCGTTTTTCGCGGCGACCGTGGGCCTGGTGCAGAACGACATCAAGCGCGTCATCGCCTATTCCACCTGTTCGCAGCTCGGCTACATGTTCGTCGCCGCGGGCGTGGGTGTCTACGGCGCGGCCATGTTCCACCTGCTGACCCACGCCTTCTTCAAGGCGATGCTGTTCCTCGGCGCGGGCTCGGTCATCCACGGGATGCACCACGAGCAGGACATGCGGAACTACGGCGGGCTGCGGAAAAAGCTGCCCTATACCTTCTGGGCGATGATGATCGGCACGCTGGCCATCACCGGCGTCGGCATCCCGCTGACCCATATCGGCTTTGCCGGCTACCTGTCCAAGGACGCCATCATCGAGAGCGCCTGGGCCGGGACCGCCGGCGGCGGCGCCTTCTGGCTGCTGGTCATCGCGGCGCTCTTCACCTCGTTCTATTCCTGGCGGCTGATGTTCCTGACCTTCTACGGCACGCCGCGCGGCGACCGTCACACGCATGAACATGCGCATGAAAGCCCTGCCGTCATGACCATTCCGCTGGGCGTGCTGGCGCTTGGCGCGGTCTTTGCCGGGATGATCTGGTACGCGCCCTTCTTCGGCGACCATGACCGCATGAACACCTTCTTCGGGATGCCGCATCACGAGGAAGAGGCCGGGCACGGCGACCAGGAAGAGGGCGTTTCCGCCGCGGTGGAACATGCCGCCGAAGGGGAGGGCGAGGCCGCGGCCGACGCGCTGACCCAGGATACCGGCGACACCGAGGCCGGCGGCGCCGTCGAGGGCGAGCATCTTGCCGCCCAGGCCCAGCCGCCGCAGGGCGCCATCTTCATGGCCTCCAACAACCACGTGCTGGACGAGGCGCATGACGCGCCGCTCTGGGTCAAGGTCAGCCCCTTCATCGCCATGGTGCTGGGCTTCGTCGTCGCGCTGTGGTTCTACATCCTGAACCCCGCGCTGCCCGCCCGGGTCGCGGCGGCCAACCGCCCGCTCTACCTGTTCCTGCTGAACAAGTGGTACTTCGACGAGATCTACGGCTTCCTCTTCGTGCGTCCGGCCAAGGCGCTCGGCGGGTTCCTGTGGAAACGCGGCGACGGCAACGTGATCGACGGGACGATCAACGGCGTCGCCATGGGGATCGTGCCCTTCTTCACCCGCCTCGCGGGTCGGGCACAGTCCGGCTACATCTTTACCTATGCCTTCGCGATGGTGATCGGGATCGTGGTCCTCATCACCTGGATGACGCTCGGGGGAGCGCAGTAACATGGACAACCTTCTTTCCATCGTCACCTTCATCCCGGCGCTGGCGGCGCTGATCCTGGCGGTGTTTTTGCGCGGCGAGGATGCGGCGGCGGCGCGCAATGCCAAGTGGCTGGCGCTGATCGCGACCACGGCGACCTTCCTCGTCTCCCTCTTCATCCTGGCACAGTTCGACCCCTCGAATACCGGCTTCCAGATGGTGGAAGAGGGCGAGTGGATCCTCGGCATGAACTACAAGATGGGCGTCGACGGGATCTCGGTCCTGTTCGTGCTGCTGACCACCTTCATGATGCCGCTGACCATCGCCGCCTCGTGGAAGGTGGAGACCCGGGTCAAGGAATACATGATCGCCTTCCTGATGCTGGAAACGCTCATGCTGGGCGTCTTCATGGCGCTGGACCTGGTGCTGTTCTACCTGTTCTTCGAGGCCGGGCTGATCCCGATGTTCCTGATCATCGGCATCTGGGGCGGGGCGAACCGCATCTACGCGAGCTTCAAGTTCTTCCTCTACACCTTCCTCGGCTCGGTGCTGATGCTGGTGGCGATGGTGGCGATGTACGTGGACGCGGGCACCACCGACATCCCGACGCTGCTGACCCACAATTTCGGCTCCGAAAGCTTCACCGTGCTGGGCATCCACGTGCTGGGCGGGGCGCAGACACTGATGTGGCTGGCCTTCTTCGCCAGCTTCGCGGTCAAGATGCCGATGTGGCCGGTCCATACCTGGCTGCCCGACGCCCACGTTCAGGCGCCCACCGCGGGCTCGGTCGTGCTGGCCGCGATCCTGCTGAAGATGGGCGGCTACGGCTTCCTGCGCTTCAGCCTGCCGATGTTCCCGGTCGCCTCCGACATCCTGGCGCCGCTGGTCTTCTGGCTGTCGGCCATCGCCATCGTCTACACCTCGCTGGTGGCGCTGGCGCAGGAGGACATGAAAAAGCTCATCGCCTATTCGTCCGTCGCCCACATGGGCTATGTCACGATGGGCATCTTCACCGCCAACCAGCAGGGGCTGGACGGCGCGATCTTCCAGATGATCAGCCACGGCTTCATCTCGGGCGCGCTCTTCCTCTGCGTCGGCGTGATCTACGACCGGATGCACACGCGCGAGATCGACGCCTATGGCGGCCTCGTGAACCGGATGCCGGCCTATGCGCTGATCTTCCTGTTCTTCACCATGGCCAACGTCGGCCTGCCGGGCACCTCGGGCTTCATCGGGGAATTCCTGACGCTGATGGGCATCTTCCAGGTCAACACCTGGGTCGCCGCCTTCGCCACCACCGGCGTGATCCTCTCGGCGGCCTATGCGCTCTGGCTCTACCGCCGCGTGGTCATGGGCGACCTGATCAAGGAAAGCCTCAAGTCGATCACCGACATGACCGCGCGCGAGAAGTGGATCTTTGCCCCGCTCGTGGCCATGACCCTGCTGCTCGGCGTCTATCCGAGCCTCGTGACCGACGTGACCGGCCCCGCGGTGGAAAACCTGATCGAGGGCTACCAGACGGCCGTCGCCGATTATGAACCCGCCACCCGCGTGGCAGAGACCGCCACCGCCGGGCACTGACGGAGAGACAGATGTTCCAGACCGATTTCAACATCATTCTGCCCGAGGTGGTGCTGGCGGTGTACGCCATGCTGGCCCTCGTGGGCGCGGTCTATACCGGCAAGGACAAGCTGGCGCCGGCGATGACCTGGCTGACCGCGATCGTCATGGTGCTGATCGCCGCGTGGATCGGCTTTGCCGGCGACGGCAGCCACCTGGCCTTCGGCGGCATGTTCCACGACGATCCGTTCTCGCGCTTCGGCAAGGTGACGATCCTGCTCTCCGCCGCCGCCGTCCTGGCGATGAGCGCGGAATACATGGAGCGGCGGGGCCTGCTGCGCTTCGAATTCCCGGTGCTGGTCGCCCTGTCGGTGGTCGGCATGATGATGATGGTCTCCGCCGGCGACCTGATGTCCCTCTACATGGGGCTGGAGCTGCAATCGCTCGCGCTCTACGTGCTGGCCTCGCTGCGGCGTGAAAGCGCCAAATCCACCGAGGCCGGGCTGAAATACTTCGTGCTGGGCTCGCTCAGCTCGGGCCTGCTGCTGTTCGGCGCCTCGCTGACCTACGGCTTTTCCGGGACCACCCTGTTCTCCGGTATCATCGAGGCGGCGGGCGCGGGGCAGGCCCCGGTCGGCCTGCTGTTCGGGCTGGTGCTGATCGCCTCGGGCCTCGCCTTCAAGGTTTCCGCCGTGCCGTTCCACATGTGGACGCCCGACGTCTACGAGGGTGCGCCGACCCCGGTCACTGCCTTCTTCGCCACCGCGCCCAAGGTCGCGGCCATGGGCCTTTTCGCCCGGGTGCTGCACGACGCCTTCGGCGGGGTCGTGGGCGACTGGCAGCAGATCATCGCGGTGCTGTCGGTGCTGTCGATGTTCCTCGGCTCCATCGCGGCGATCGGCCAGCGCAACATCAAGCGGCTGATGGCCTATTCCTCGATCGCGCATATGGGCTATGCCCTGATGGGCCTGTCGGCGGGCAATGCCTTCGGCGTGCAGGCCATGCTGGTCTACATGGCGATCTACGTCACCATGAACGTCGGCACCTTCGCCTTCATCCTGTCGATGGAGCGGGACGGCCAGCCGGTTGTGGAGATCGACGCGCTGAACCTCTATGCCCGCCGCGAACCGGGCAAGGCGCTGGCACTGCTGGTGCTGATGTTCAGCCTGGCCGGCGTGCCGCCGCTGGTCGGCTTCTTCGGCAAGCTCTACGTGCTGCGCGCCGCCTACGAGGCCGGGCTGATCTGGCTGGCCGTGCTGGGCATGGTGGCCTCGGTGATCGGCGCCTTCTACTACCTGCGCATCGTCTACTACATGTATTTCGGCGAAGAGCGGGAAGAGGGGCTCGACGGCGGCAAGTCCCCGGTGCTCTGGGCCTTCCTGATGGGCTCGGCCGCGATCATGCTGCTGGGCGTCGTCAACCTCTTCGGGATCGAGGGCGTGGCCCAGGCCGCCGCCGCGACGTTGGTCCACTGAACAGGCGCGCGGCCCCCGGGGGCCTCGTGGCCCGCACGCCGCGCCGGGCCGGGTCCGGCACGACTGCGGTCCCCTCCCTCCGGTCTTTCACCGGGCCTTTCATGGGCCCGACAGCGCGGGTGGCGGCATGATGCGCGGCTGGCCCCAGGGCTATGGCCGGCGCGTCCTGGCCGAGGTGGACAGCACCAATGCCGAGGCAGCGCGCATCGCCCCCTCCCTCACCGGCCCCGAATGGATCCTCGGCCTGCGCCAGACCGCGGGGCGGGGGCGGCGGGGCCGGCCCTGGCATGACCCGGCCGGGAATTTCGCCGCGACGCTGGTCCTGCAACCCTCGGAACCGGCGGCAAAGGTCGCCCTGCGCTCCTTCGTGGCGGCCCTGGCCCTGCATGACGCGCTGGCGACGGCAAGCGGGCGGGCCGAGGGGCTGACGCTGAAATGGCCCAACGACGTCCTGCTGAACGGCGGCAAGCTGGCCGGCATCCTGCTGGAGGGGCTGGGCCAGCGCCAGGGCGTGGCGCACCTGGCCATCGGCATCGGCGTGAACCTTGCCGCCGCGCCCGAGACCGGCACGCTGCCCGAGGGCTCGGTCCGGCCCGTTTCGCTGATGGGTGAGCGGGGCGTGGCGGTGACCCCGGAGGAATTCCTCGACCTGCTTGCGCCGGCCTTCGCGGCATGGGAGACGCGCTTTGTCACGGAGGGGTTCGGCCCCGTGCGCGAGGCCTGGCTGCTCAACGCGGCACGGCTGGGGACCGAAATCGTGGCGCGCACGGGCCGGGAAGAGTTCCGCGGCCGGTTCGAGACGGTGGACGAGGCCGGCAACCTCGTTCTAGAGACGGACAATGGCCGGCATGCGATCCCTGCGGCCGAGGTCTTCTTCTGAAGGAGCGGCCCATGCTGCTTTGCATCGACACGGGCAATACCAACACGGTCTTCTCGCTCTGGGACGGGACGGCGTTCGTCGCCACCTGGCGCGCCTCGACCTCGCACCAGCGCACGGCGGACCAATATTTCGTCTGGCTCACCACGCTGATGTCGGCCCAGGGGCTGGCGGAGGTGCAGATCGACGAGGTCGTCATCTCCTCCACCGTGCCGCGGGTGGTGTTCAACCTGCGCGTCCTCTGCGACCGCTATTTCCACTGCCGTCCGCTGGTGGTGGGCAAGCCGGACTGCCTGCTGCCGGTGGAGCCGCGGGTCGATCCGGGCACGCGGCCCGGCCCCGACCGTCTGGCCAATGCCGCCGGCGCCTTCGACCGGCATGGCGGCGATGTGGTGGTGGTGGATTTCGGCACCGCGACCAATTTCGACGTGGTGGCCGAGGACGGCGCCTATGTCGGCGGCGTGATCGCCCCCGGCGTGAACCTGAGCCTCGAGGCGCTTCACCAGGGGGCGGCGGCGCTGCCCCACGTGGATGTGTCGCAGCCGGAGCACGTGATCGGCGTGAACACGGTGGAATGCATTCAATCCGGCGTGTTCTGGGGCTATACGGGCCTGATCGAAGGCATCACCGCGCGGATCAAGCGCGAATACGGCCGCCCGATGAAGGTCATCGGCACCGGCGGGCTGGCCCCGCTCTTCGCCCAGGGCGAGCCGCTGTTCGACGTGATCGAAGACGACCTGACAATGCACGGCCTGACCGTGATCCACGCCTACAACAAGGAAAACAACTGACACATGGCGAATGAGAGACTGATCTACCTTCCCCTCGGCGGCGCGGGGGAGATCGGCATGAATGCCTATGTCTACGGCTGGGGCAAGCCCGGCGAGGAACGTCTGATCCTCGTCGATCTGGGCGTGACCTTCCCGGACATGGACGGCTCGCCCGGCGTCGACCTGATCATGCCGGACATCTCCTGGCTGAGAGAGCGCAAGGACCGGCTGGAGGCGATCTTCGTCACCCATGCCCACGAGGACCACGTGGGCGCGGTCGGCCATCTCTGGGATGAGCTGGGGGCGCCTGTCCATGCGCGCGCCTTCACCGCCTACCACGCCCGCGCCAAGCTGGAAGAGCAGGGCCATCCCGACCGGGTGGTCCAGGTCGCCTCCGCCTGGCCGGAGCAGGTGCAGGCCGGGCCGTTCACCGTGGGCTTCCTGCCGGTCTCGCACTCGATCCCGGAGAGCTCTGCCCTGGTGATCGACACGCCGGCGGGGCGGCTGGTCCATACCGGCGACTTCAAGATCGACCTGACCCCGGTGGTGGGCGAGCCTTTCGACCGCGCGCTCTGGGAAGACGTGGCGAAGGACGGGGTGAAGGCGCTGGTCTGCGATTCCACCAACGTCTTCTCGCACCATCCGGGCCGGTCGGAATCGACGCTGGGTCCCGAGCTGGAAAAGCTGGTGGAAAGCGCGCCGGGCATGGTGGTCGCCACCACCTTCGCCTCCAACGTGGCGCGGGTGAAGACCCTGGCCGAGGCCGGCGAACGGGCCGGGCGCTCGATCTGCCTGCTGGGTCGTGCCATGCGCCGGATGATCGAGGCCGGGGTGGAAACCGGGGTTCTGCGCGACTTTCCCAAGGTGATCGCGCCCGAGGACGTGCCCTCGCTCCCGCGGGAGAACGTGATGCTGCTGGTCACCGGCAGCCAGGGCGAGCGGCGCGCCGCCTCGGCCCAGCTGGCCAACGGCAAGTACCAGGGTATCTCGCTGCGGGAAGGGGACATGTTCCTCTTCTCCTCCAAGACGATCCCCGGCAACGAGCGCGGCGTCATCCGCATCATGAACCAGTTCTCCGAGATGGGGGTGGACGTGGTGGACGACCATGACGGGCTTTACCACGTGTCGGGCCATGCCAACCGCCCGGATCTCGAGGCGATGCACGAGATCGTCCGCCCGGAGATGCTGATCCCCATGCATGGCGAGCACCGCCACCTGCGGGAACATGCGCGGCTGGGCGCGTCGCGGCGCATCCGGTCGGAGATCGTGGTCAACGGCATGATGATGGACCTGACCGGCGAGGTGCCGGTGGTGGCCGACTACGTGGAGACGGGGCGCACCTATCTCGACGGCAACGTGCAGATCGGCGCGCTGGACGGCATCGTGCGCAACCGAATCCGCATGGCGCTGAACGGCCACGTCACGGTCACGCTGATCATCGACGAGGAGGGCGATCCGCTGGGCGAGCCCTGGTGCGAGCTGCACGGCCTGGCCGAGACGGGCCGCAGCCGGGCGCCGCTGGTCGACGTGCTGGAAGAGGACCTGAGCCAGTTCGTCGGGCGGGCCAGCCGCAAGGTGATGGCCGACGACGACAAGCTGGAGCAGGAGTTCAAGAAGGTCGTGCGCCGCACCGCGCTGGACGAGATCGGCAAGAAACCCGAGGTCACGGTGATCGTCTCGCGCCTGGTCTGAGCCGGGCGCGGGAAAAGTCTTGAAGCAAGACTTTTCGGAAATCTTTTGGTTCAAAAGATTTGGGGAGGGCCGGTGCCGGTGGTGCGCCGGCCCTTTCTCATCGCGCCGGTGGCGGGGCAGGGAGCCTCCGGCGGGAGTTTTTCGGGCAAGATGAAGGGGGAGCCCGAGAGCACCCCCCGCCGGGTCAGCCGGTCTTGCGCTCGTCGAAGCTCATCGCGATGAAGCTGGGCATGTGGTCGCCCATGCCGACGGGGCCCTTGGGGCCGGACTTGCCGCCGGATTTGCCCTCGCCTTTGCCGCCGCGGGACGACTTGCCGCCCGACCGCTTGCCGCTTCTGTCATCCGCGCCGCTTTCCTCGGAGGGCGCCTGGACCTTGTCCTTCGGTGCGTCCTTGGCGGGGGCTTTCGCCTCTTCCTTGGCTGCGCTTTCCTTGGCGGCGCTCTCCCTGGCGGGGGCCTTGTCGCCCTTGTCCTGCGGGGCGGGCTGTTCGGCGGCACCCTGGCTCTCGGGCGCGTCCTTCTTGCCCCCGCGCGAGCGGCGGCTGCGCTTGGGCTTCGCCTCGTCCTCGGCGGCGGGGCGCTCGGCCTCCGCCTCGGGGGCGCTGCCTTTCAGCGGGTTCTCGAGGCGCGGGATCTCCTTCTGGAGCAGGCGCTCGATATCGGCGAGGTTCTTTTCGTCCTTCGGGCCGGAGATCGTGATCGCCTTGCCCTCGCGCCCGGCGCGGCCGGTGCGGCCGATGCGGTGCACGTAATCCTCCGCATGGGAGGGCACGTCGAAGTTGAACACGTGGCTCACCGAGGGCACGTCGAGCCCGCGCGCGGCCACGTCGGAGGCCACGAGGAAGCGCAGGTCTCCCGCGCGGAAGCCTTCGAGCGTGCGGGTGCGCTGCGACTGGTCGAGGTCGCCGTGGATCGGCGCCGCGTCATAGCCGTATTTCTTGAGGCTCTTGGCGACGATGTCCACGTCGGTCTTGCGGTTGCAGAAGATGATCGCGTTGGTGCATTTCTCACCCTCCGCGTCGATCATCATGCGCAGGACCTTGCGCTTTTCGCTGGCCTCGCGGTCGCGGCGCGAGCCCTTGAACATCACCACGCCCTGTTCGATCGTCTCGGAGGCCGTGGCCTGGCGCGCCACCTCGATCCGCGCGGGGGCGGAGAGGAAGGTGTTGGTGATCCGCTCGATCTCGGGCGCCATGGTGGCGGAGAAGAACAGGGTCTGCCGGGTGAAGGGGGTGAGCGAGAAGATCCGCTCGATATCCGGGATGAAGCCCATGTCGAGCATCCGGTCGGCCTCGTCCACCACCATGACCTGCACGCCGGTGAGCAGCAGCTTGCCGCGCTCGAAATGGTCGAGCAGGCGGCCCGGCGTGGCGATCAGCACGTCGACGCCCTTGTCGATCAGCTGGTCCTGTTCCTTGAAGGAGACGCCGCCGATCAGCAGCGCCTTGGTCAGCTTCACGTGCTTGGCATAGGTGTCGAAGTTCTCGGCCACCTGCGCGGCGAGTTCCCGCGTCGGGCAGAGCACGAGGCTGCGGGGCATGCGCGCCCGGGCCCGGCCGCGCGCCAGCATGGTGATCATCGGCAGCGTGAAGCTGGCCGTCTTGCCGGTGCCGGTCTGGGCGATGCCCAGCACGTCGCGCCCTTCGAGCGCGGGCGGGATGGCGCCGGCCTGGATGGGGGTGGGGGTCTCGTATCCGGCCTCTTCGATGGCCTTGAGAACCTTGGGATTCAGGTTGAGTTCGCTAAACTTGGTCATGTTTTTCCGTCATGGACGGACAACACTCATGGCCCGTCGCGTCTGTTGCAGGTCAGGCCCGGATGGCCCTGTCTCTGACATGGATGACCTGCGTAGCTGGCTCTAGTGAAAAATGCCGCCGGGGTCAACATGATGCCTTTTTTGCAAGGTCATTCCCGCGTTTTGCGGCCTGATTGTCGCAGTTCGGGGGACGATCGGGGCTCATCCCCCGGGAAAGTGCCGCGCGCGCTTTTCCCCGAGCGATAGATGGTGGCGGCGGAGCAACCCCTCGGCGGCGAGTCTTTGCTGCAGGGCAGGCGTGGCGCGGCAGATCGTTTCGTAGAATCGCCTGAGCCCGGCCTCGCCCTCGGCCTCGAGGATGCCGGTGAAGAGGTCGTGGAGCGGCAGCCCGCCCCGGCCACTGTTGACCGGCGCCTTCAGCCCCTCGCGGTAGGAACCTGCCGCCATGCGATAGTCGAAGCGGGCGCGCCAGTCTTCCCAGCTTTCGGCATGCATGTGCAGCAGCGCCACCTCGGGCAGCTCCTGCTCGCCCGGGTTCTCCTCGTCGTCCATGTAGACGTTGTGGATCTTGACCTTCATCCCGATCCCGGCCCGGAAGAAGAGCTTGCCCGCCACGTGGCTCAGGAAGCCGCCGCTCAGGTATCGCCCGAATTCCGGGAAGGCGCGCTCGGCCGCCTGCTGGCGCTCCGCCGCGGGGACGTGCATGGCCTTGAAGCAGGTCTCGGGCGCGGTGGGGTGGTCCGGATCCTCGGCCAGCGCCTCGGCCGGGCGCATCCGGGCGCAGAGGCAGGTGAGGGGCAGGCGCTCGAGGATCTCGCCCACCGTACCCGCCTCCGGCATCAGGAACTCGTCCACGTCGATATGGGCGAGCCACTGCACCTCGGCCCGGCGGTTGCAGGCGTGGCGGGCGTTCAGGAACTGGCGCGACTGGTGCTTGTCCGGCCGCCCGCGACGCTTTTCCCACCATGCGGCGTCGGTCATGACCGGCTTGATCTTCGGATGGGCGCGGAGACGGGCAAAGCTCTGCTCGTTGCAATCGTCGAGATAGATGTAGAGCCGCTGCGCCCCCAGCTCGAGGTGATGGGCGCAGAAGTCCAGAAGTTGCTCCGTCGGTGCCTTGACCGTCGCGATGAGACCCCAGCTGGCGCTCATTCCCCGGCTTTCCGCAGGGCCGCGCCGAAGACCCGGGTGGCGGCGGCCTGCGGGTCGATCGGGTGGTCGAGCAGCAGGCCATGGGCGCGGAACCGCTCCAGCACCTCGGGCCGGGCCTCGCAAAGTTCGGCATAGAGGCGGCGCAGGCCCTCCTCGCCCGCGTCCTCGCGCAGGAAGGCGAGGATGTCGTGCAGCTTCATCCCCGAGGCGTCGCGTTTGCGGTAGGAGCCGTGGGCGAGGCGGAACTCCAGTGTCTCGCGGAAATGGTCCCAGCCGGGGCTGTGGCAATGGCCCAGCAGCACGCCCTCCAGCGGCGCGCCGTGATCCTTTTCCTTGCCTGCGATCTTGAGCGCGTGGATGCCCAGCCGGACGCGGCCCAAACCGGTGCGGGCGAAGACCTTGCCGCTGGTATGGCTGAGGAACCCCTTGCGCAGGTGCTGGCCGAAATCGGGCGCGATGTCCTCCATCACCGATTTGGGCTGGCCCACGCTGTCGGGCAGGCGCTTGAAATAGCGCGGGGGCGTGCCGTGGAGGGGGGCCAGCCCCTCCACCGGGACGGCGCGGGCGCAGAGGCGGTCGGGGGCGATCGTGGCCAGTGCCTTGGCGACGGGATCGTCACGGCCGGGCGGCTCGGGCAGGAGGAATTCGTCCGTGTCGATATGGGCGATCCAGTCCAGCCCGCGGGCGGGGGCGGCGTCGTAGGCGAGCGTGGCGCAATGGCCCTGCCGCAGCTGGTGTTCGTCCATCCGGGGGCGGGGCTGGGCCTGCCACCATGCGTCGTCGCAGAGCGTGACGGAGACGGCGGGTTGCGCCGCCAGCGGCTCCAGCCCGCCGGGATCGCTGCCGTCGAGGTAGAGGGCGACGTGGGCGGCCCCGAGTTCCAGGTGATGGGCGACGAAACCGAGGATCGCCTCGGGCGCCGCGTTGGTCATGGTGACGATCCCCCAGCGGGGCAGGGCCGAGGCGGCCGGCGTGACCTGCCGCGGGCCGGTCTGTTCTTCGGGCGTTCGGTCACTCATCGAGGCTGGCTGCGAAGTGGCAACGTCCCGCGCGGCCTCGCGTTTCGCCTGCTGCCGCTCCTTGCGGACGCGCATCCGGCGCAGGCGGCGGAAGACGTTGTAGGGGTCGTGGATCAGCTCGGTCAGCAGGTGGTGGGCGAGGGGGCGGATCACCGCGTCCTCCGCGGCCTCCAGCCAGAGCCGGCCCAGCATGTTGACGTCGAGCCCGCCGTTCTCCAGCGCAAAGCGGTCCATCTCCAGCGGGAGGGGCGATTGCGCCCGGCCGCGCAGGGTGAAGGGCGTGTCGGCCCCGCGCCCGGAATAGAGCCTCTCGCTCTCATAGAGCTTCATCGTGTTGAAAAGCACCGACAGCGACGAGCCCACGCGCCGCTGCACCTCTGTCCCGCCGTGATCGCCGAAGGTGGTGATCGAGGAGACCAGCCAGCGCGGATCGAGGTGGTCGATCAGGAACCGCGCCTCCTCGGACCACAGCCGGCGGAAGAGCGGCGCGCAATGGGCGGGCGCCTCGCGGCGGCGCAGGTTGGCGATCAGCATGCCGTTCAGGTAGCAGATCTCCGGCGCGTCCTGGAATTCGCGCCGGAGCGCCTTGCGCTTGCGGGCATAGGTGGTGGCGGGGGCCTCGAAATCCGGATCCTCGGCGGGGCGCAGCACGCGGTCTTCCTTGAGGGGCCCGAGATCGACGTCGAGCGGCGGCAGCGCCTCGCCCGGGCCATAGACCAGCGGATCGCGCCGCGCCTCCATCTGCTCCAGCAGGGCGGGGATGCCGCCGTCATAGGTCGGCCGGCGCGGAGGGGGGCTGTCGCTCATGACGCCACCATGCCCGCGCCGGGGCAGGCCGCGCAAGCGGGGCGGATCACGACGCGAAGGCGCTGGCGCTGCGGTGCAACGCGGGGCGGAACCCGGCGGCGAGGACGCGCAGGGTCGGCGCGGGGGTCAGGACGGTGACCGCGCCGGCTGGCCGCGGAACCGGCGTTGTATAGCCGTCCGGGGCATAGGGCAGGGTGCGATCCCCGAGGACCAGGTGCGGCACCTCGTCCAGCAGCACGAAGGCGCCGTCGGGCAGGGTTGCGGCCGGCGCCTCATGGCGCAACTGGCCGCGGCGCGGGACGATGCGGGCGGCATGCATCACGCGGTCCATCTCGGCCGCGGGCACCACCTCGCCAAAGGCCGCGCCCCAGGCCTCGCGCCAGCGGTTGTAATCCGCACGGCGGCACTCGGCGCAAGGCCGGTGGCCTGCGGCCAATGCCACGGCCTCGTCGAGGAAGAACAGCTCGGTGTATTGGCCTGGCGCCATGACCTGCCGCTCGCGCCCCCTGAAGGACAGCGTGCAGCAGACCCAGCAGCGCGTGGTATGGGCCCGCCCGGTCAGCCGGCCCCGATCATCGTGCAACTGCCCGCGGTTGCCCATGAAATCGCCCCGCGCGGGATGCGCCACGATCTCCTGCGTGGGCAGCCCGCGGTTGGGCCGGGTCACGCCATCATTTCCTTCGTCGCCGACAGCGTGATGTCGGGATAGTCGCGCTCCACCCGGTCGATGTCCCATTGCAGGCGCGTGAGGTAGACCGTGTCGCCGTCGTGGTCGTGGCTGATATGCTGCTTGTTGGCGGCCACGAATTTCTCCACCGCCGCCTTGGGGCCGTTGACCCAGCGGGCGGAGGTGAATTGCGACGCCTCGAAGCGCACGGGCAGGCCGTATTCCAGCTCGATCCGCGAGGCGAGGACCTCGAATTGCAGCGCGCCCACCACGCCCACGATGAAGCCCGAGCCGAAGGCGGGTTTGAAGACCTTGGCCGCGCCCTCCTCCGCGAATTGCATCAGCGCCTTTTCCAGGTGCTTGGCCTTCATCGGGTCGCCCGCGCGGCAGGTTTGGAGCAGCTCCGGCGCGAAGGAGGGGATGCCCGCGACCTTCAGCGCCTCGCCCTCGGTCAGCGTGTCGCCGATACGCAGCTGGCCGTGGTTCGGGATGCCGATGATGTCGCCGGCCCAGGCCTCTTCCGCCAGTTCGCGGTCGGAGGCGAGGAAGAGCACCGGCGCCGAGACGGTCATCGGCTTCTTGGTGCGCACATGGGTCAGCTTCATCCCGCGCTTGAAATGGCCCGACGCCATGCGGACAAAGGCCACCCGGTCGCGGTGCTTGGGGTCCATGTTGGCCTGCACCTTGAAGACGAAGCCCGAAACCTTCGTCTCTTCCGGCGCGATCTGGCGCGGCTCGGCGCGCTGCACCTGCGGCTCGGGCGCATAGGCGCCGATGCCGTCCATCAGCTCCTTCACCCCGAAGGAGTTGATCGCGCTGCCGAACCAGATGGGCGTCATGTGCCCCTCCAGCACCGCCTGCTTGTCGAGCCTGGGCAGCAGCTCGCGCGCCATCTCCACCTCTTCGCGGAGCTGTTCCAGCAATTGCGGCGGCACATGCTCGGCCAGTTTCGGATCGTCCAGCCCGGTGATCTGGATCGACTCGGCCACGCGGTTGCGGTCGGCGCGGTCGATCAGCTCCAGCCGGTCGTTCAGCATGTCGTAGGCGCCGAGGAAATCGCGCCCCACGCCGATGGGCCAAGAGGCGGGCGTCACGTCGATGGCGAGGTTTTCCTGGATTTCGTCGATGATCTCGAAGGTGTCGCGGCTTTCGCGGTCCATCTTGTTGCAGAAGGTCAGGATCGGCAGGTCGCGCAGGCGGCAGACCTCGAACAGCTTCTGCGTCTGGCTTTCCACCCCCTTGGCGCCGTCGATCACCATGATCGCCGCGTCCACGGCCGTGAGCGTGCGATAGGTGTCCTCGGAAAAGTCCGAGTGGCCCGGCGTGTCCACGAGGTTGAACCGAAATTTCTTGTAATCGAAGGACATGGCAGAGGCCGAGACGGAGATGCCGCGATCCTTCTCCATCTGCATGAAGTCCGACCGGGTGCGCCGCGCCTCGCCCTTGGCGCGGACCTGTCCGGCCATCTGGATCGCCCCGCCGAACAGCAGGAATTTCTCCGTCAGCGTGGTCTTGCCCGCATCCGGGTGCGAGATGATCGCAAAGGTCCGCCGGCGGGCGATCTCGGCGGGCAGGTCGGGGCGGTTTGTGGGCATGTCCAGCATGGCCGGGCGTATAGGCGCGGGCCGGGGGAAAGGCAAGAAAATCACGGCGTCCCGGATGGGCCAGAGCGTGCCGATCAGCCGCGCCCGGCGGGAACAGCGCGCCGCCCCTCCGGGTTGATCGGGCAGGCAACCAATGGAGGCGGAAATGGCCAAGAACCATGCCAACAGCGTCAAGGACGACGAGACCTACGAAGAGCTGCGCGACCAGGGCTATTCCAAGGAGAAATCGGCCCGCATCGCCAATGCCAAGGCCAACGACAGCCAGCACCCCTCGAGGAAGGGGGGCAAGCAGCCACCCTACGAGGACTGGACCAAGGATGAGCTTTACGACCGGGCCCAGGAAGTCGGCATCGAGGGCCGGTCCGACATGTCGAAGGACGAGCTGATCGACGCGCTGCGCGGCTGACCCTCAGCGGGTGGAGGAGCGGCGCAGGATCTCGGCCGCGTCGGGGCGGCGCACGAGCGTCTCCTGTATCTCGAACGGGTCGTTGGGGCGCCGCTCGTGCCCGGGAAGGGTCGCAGCCAGCTTTTCAGACACCGCCTCCGGCAGGACGGGGCGGGTGCGCGGGTCGATCAGAAGCGACTCGGCCGCAATGCCTTCGGCATAGATGATCTGGTGCGCGTCGAAGAGCAGCTGGAAGTAATCGACATAACCGCCTTCCCGGCGATAGATCGTCTCGCCGTTCTCGAGGTGGCGCGCCTTGACCAGCACCTCGGACCGGCCGGCGCCCAGTTCGTCGCTGCGCTGGTAGATGAACAGCCGGTGATCGGGGCTGACCATCAGGTCGTGCGCGTTGTGCAGCGTGCCGGCGGTGATCACGATGGGGCAGAAGGCGCCGGTGGCCCGCAGCGTGGACTGGCCGATCCAGCGGATCGCCTGCACCCCGTCGTCACGGGTCAGCACCTTGTCGCCCACCTTCAGATCCTCGATCCGCCGCTGCTCGCCAGAGCCGAGCGTGATATGGGTGCCCCGGGTGAAGCTGACACAGGCCACCTGCGCGAGCTTGCGGCGGGCATCCTCCTTCACCGCTCCGACAAGAACGTAATCCACGCCCGGTGCCATCGGCGCGAGCGGTAGCAGGTAGGTCCCGGCGACGCTGCCCTCGGCATCCACCTCGACCAGGATCAGCGCCTCGGTCGTGGCACCGTCGCCGGACATGAAGGTGGCGCAGCAATCCAGGTGCAGATCGTGCCCGGCGGTCCCGAGCGCGCTGCCCTCGGCGATGGTGAAGGGCCCGGACTCGGCCGGGTGGACCTGCAGCGCCTGGCGCTCGGACAGCTGCGACAGGCCGTAGACGTCTCCCGGCTCCAGCTCGGCGGCAAAGCTCACCGGGTCGCCCAGGTTGGCGCCGTTCACCACCCGCAGATCGCGCGCAAGGATGACCGGCAGCGATTGCGTCGGTCGGTCCTGGTCGCTTGGGGCGGAGGGCGTGATCATGTGCCTTAACGGGTCCTGCTAGGTGATCGCGGGGGCCGGACGCAGGGCCGCGCCGGCCGGCACGATGCGGATAGCGTAGAAATGTGGCGCCATGCGGTCAACGCAAGGGCAATTGCTGGCAATCGGCGGCGAAGCATGGTTTCACTTGGCCCAACCGACCGAACAGCAAGGGAGACCGCGATGGACATGGGCATCAGGGGCAAGAAGGCGCTGGTCTGCGCCTCGTCGAAGGGGCTGGGCAAGGGCTGCGCCCTGGCGCTGGCCGCCGAGGGGGTGAACCTCGTTCTGAACGCCCGCGGGGCTGAGGCGCTGGAGGCCACCGCGCAGGAGATCCGCGACGCCCACGGGGTCGAGGTCGTGGCCGTGGCCGCCGACATCACCACCGAGGAGGGCCGGGCAAAGGTGCTGGAGCATGCCGCCGATGCCGAGATCCTCGTCAACAACGCGGGCGGCCCGCCGCCGGGCAACTGGACCGAGTGGGACCGCGACGATTTCATCGGGGCGGTGGACTCGAACATGCTCACCCCCATCGCGCTGATCCAGGCGCTGGTGCCCAGGATGATGGAGCGCGGCTGGGGCCGGGTGGTCAACATTACCTCGCAATCGGTCAAGGCGCCGATCCCGGTGCTGGGTCTGTCGAACACGGCGCGGGCGGGGCTTACGGGCTTTGTCGCCGGCACCTCGCGGCAGGTGGCGGGCAAGGGCGTGACCATCAACAACCTCCTGCCCGGCATCCACGCCACCGACCGCGCCATCTCGCTCGACACCAGCGTGTCGGAGAAGGAGGGCATCACGATGGAAGAGGCAAAGGCCCGCCGCTGCGCCGGCATCCCCGCCGGCCGCTACGGCACGCCCGAGGAATTCGGGGCCGCCTGCGCCTTCCTCTGTTCGCAACATGCCGGTTTCATCATCGGTCAGAACATCCTGTTGGACGGCGGCGGCATTAACGCAACGATCTGACCGGAAAGGCCCTCCGCGCCCGGGGGGAGATTGACGTTCGCGTGCCGGTGGTAGTGTCATACCGGCGCGCGAACAGCGGATCTTCCGCTCATGACGCGTGCGGACAGGGCGCGCAAAGTCCGCCGCGATCACCCAGCCGGCGCCGCCCCGGCCCGGCCCGAAACAGGAGTCAGGGCATGGCGGAGACGCTGGATTGTGTGGTGGTGGGGTCCGGTCCCGCAGGGTTGCAGGCAGCCTATTTCCTGAAGAAGCGCGGCCACGCGGTGCGGGTGCTGGAGCGGGGCAGCCGCGTGTCGGAATTCTTCCGCCGCTTCCCCCGGCACCGCAAGCTCATCTCGATCAACAAGGTGCATACGGGGCTGTCCAACCCCGACACCCGCCTGCGCTATGACTGGAATTCGCTCCTGAGCGAGGAGGGGCTCGAGTTCCGCGACTATTCCCGCCGCTACTTCCCCGACGCCGAGGATATGGTGCGCTACATGGACGATTACGCCCGGCTCGTGGGCGAGGATGTCATCCTGCTCGACCATGACGTGACCCGCATTTCCCGTCCCGGCGAGACCTTCCGCGTGGACTGCGCCGGCGGCCAGAGCCTCGAGGCCCGGCACGTGATCGTCGCCACCGGCGTGTCGCAGCCCTATCGGGCGGGCTATGCGGGCGAGGAACTGGTCGAGAACTACTACGATTTCGACCCCGATCCGGAGCGCTTCATCGACAAGCGGGTGCTGATCCTCGGCAAGGGCAACTCGGCCTTCGAGACTGCGGATTCCCTGATCGAGACCGCCGCCTCCATCCACGTGATGAGCCCCCGACCGGTCAAGTTCGCCTGGAACACCCATTTCGTGGGTCACCTGCGGGCAGTGAACAACAACTTCCTCGACACCTACCAGCTCAAGTCCCAGAACGCCGTGATCGACGCCGAGGTCACGCGCATCGAGAAGGTGGAGGGGGTCTACAAGGTCACCTGCGAGATGCAGGCCGCCGAGGGGCACGAGATGGTGCTGACCTACGACCACGTCATCGCCTGCACCGGCTTCCGCTTCGATCCCTCGATCTTCGACGAGGCGATCCGGCCGGGTCTCTGCCAGTTCGGCAAGCTGCCGCGGATGACCGCGCAATGGGAGAGCGAGGAGGTGGAGAACCTGTGGTTCGCGGGCACGATCATGCAGTACCGCGACTACAAGAAGACCATGTCGGGCTTTGTCCACGGCTTCCGCCACAACGTGAAGGCGCTGGCGGAATTCGTCTCCGCCCGGCTGACCGGGGGCGCCTATCCGCATGACAGCGTGCCCCTGGAGCGCGAAGCGTTGACCGACGCGGTGGTGGAGCGGATCTCGACCTCGTCGGGGATGTTCCTGCAACCGTCGTTCCTGGGGGACGTGATCCGGCTTTCTGGCGAGGGCGCGGGGCGGCGCTGGCAGGACGTGCCCATGGCCTGGGCGCTCGAGCCGGGCGGCCCGGCCGCCACGGGCGCTTGCCTGACCGTGACGCTGGAATTCGGCGATTTCGGCATCAACCCGATGCACGTTAAGCGCCGACACGAGGCCAGCGGGGAGCATGTCGATCCGTTCATTCACCCGGTGGTACGCCATTACGTGGACGGCGCGCTGCAGGCCACCACGCATCTTGCCGACCACCTGGACGCCGACTGGCGCCCGGTGGAAGAACGGGATGCCGGCGCGCCCACGGTGACCGCCATGACCTTTGCCGACCTGGGCGAGACCCTGTCGCCGGCGGAGGTGGCGCGCCGCCAGCTGTCCGCCTTCTGGCAGAAGATCGGGCTGGGCCGGGGCGCGGGCGGCGCGGCGCCCGAAGATCGCAACCACGAGGTGGCGGGGCCGTGAGCCGGGCCCTGGCCGGGCGCCGGGACCCCTCGGCGCCCCGGGTCTTTCCGAGGGCAGCGGGGCCCTGCGAGAGGCCCGGCAGGGGGTGCGACGAGATTCCGGTTTAACCGTGCCGCACCTGTCGATATACCGGCGCGGGTTTCACCGGCTGCGAAAGGAATGACGCATGGCCAACGTGGTTGTTGTCGGCGCGCAATGGGGCGACGAGGGCAAGGGCAAGATCGTCGACTGGCTGTCCGAGCGGGCCGACGTGATCGCGCGGTTCCAGGGCGGGCACAATGCCGGCCACACGCTGGTCATCGACGGCGAGGTCTACAAGCTGTCCCTGCTGCCCTCGGGCATCGTGCGCGGCGGCAAGCTGTCGGTGATCGGCAACGGCGTGGTGCTGGACCCCTGGCACCTGGTCAAGGAGATCGAGGGCCTGCGCGGGCAGGGCGTCACGATCACCCCCGAGACGCTGATGATCGCCGAGAACACGCCGCTCATCCTGCCGATTCACGGAGAGCTGGACCGCGCGCGGGAATCGCAGAACTCCATGGCCAAGATCGGCACCACCGGCCGCGGCATCGGCCCGGCCTACGAGGACAAGGTGGGGCGCCGTTCGGTCCGGGTGGCCGACCTGGCGGATGACCGCACGCTGGAGGTCCGGGTGGACCGCGCGCTGGTGCACCACAACGCGCTGCGCGCCGGGCTGGGGCTCGAGGCCGTGGACCGCGACGCGCTGATCGCCCAGCTGCGCGAGATCGCGCCGCAGGTTCTGGAATACGCGGCGCCGGTCTGGAAGGTGCTGAACGAAAAGCGGAAAGCGGGCAAGCGCATCCTGTTCGAAGGGGCGCAGGGCGCGCTCTTGGACATCGATTTCGGCACCTATCCGTTCGTCACCTCGTCCAACGTGATCGCCGGGCAGGCCGCCACCGGGACGGGGATCGGGCCGGGCTCCATCGACTTCGTGCTGGGCATCGTGAAATCCTACACCACCCGCGTCGGCGAAGGCCCCTTCCCGGCGGAACTGAACGACGATGACGGCCAACGGCTGGGCGAGCGCGGGCACGAATTCGGCACCGTCACCGGGCGCAAGCGGCGCTGCGGCTGGTTCGACGCGGTCCTGGTGCGGCAAACCTGCGCCACCTCGGGCGTCAACGGCATCGCGCTGACCAAGCTCGACGTGCTGGACGGGTTCGAGACGCTGAAGATCTGCACGGGCTACGAGCTTGACGGCAAGCGGCTGGATTACCTGCCGATCGCGGCCGACCAGCAGGCCCGCTGCACGCCGATCTTCGAGGAGATGCCGGGCTGGTCGCAATCCACCGAGGGCGCCCGCAGCTGGGCCGACCTGCCGGCCGAGGCGATCAAGTATGTCCGCCGGGTCGAAGAGCTAATCGACTGCCCGGTCGCGCTGCTTTCCACCTCGCCGGAGCGGGAGGACACGATCCTCGTGACCGACCCGTTCGCCGACTGATGGCGCTGCGCTACAAGACCCGCCGGCGGCTGGCGCTGGTCATCCTGCTGCTGGGGCTGCCGGCCTATATCATCGTGGCTGTCACGATCATGACCTGGCTCGACCGGCCCAGCCTGCTGGTCGAGCTGCTGGTCTACCTGGTGTTGGGCGTGCTCTGGGCGATCCCCTTCCGCTTCGTCTTTCGCGGCATTGGCCAGCCGCCCCCGGAGGACGAGCGCTGAACGAAGGACGACCGCTGAAAGACTTTTTGAAATAAAAGTCTTACGAAGAATTTTGTTGCAAAATTCTTCCCCCCGGCACCCGTTCCCCTAGCGCCCCCAGGGCCCGCCACGGCCCCGGCGCGAGCCGCTGCGGGGGACCGAGCTGCGGACCTCGCGGTACTGCGCCTCCGGGTGGGGCGGGTGGCCGTGGGTCTGGCTCCAGAAGCGCGGGCCGCCCAGCCGCAGGAACAGTGGCAGCGACAGCACCAGCCCGATCACGAAGCCACCGGCATGGGCCCAGTAGGCGACGCCGCCGCTTTCGGGCGTGGCGCCCATCCCGTTGAACAGCTGCAGCCCGAACCAGACGCCCAGCATGATCCAGGCGGGCAGGGGGATGATCTTGAAGAAGACGATGAAGATGAACAGCACGTCCACCTTGGCGCGCGGGAACAGCAGCAGGTAGCCGCCCATCACTGCCGCGATCGCCCCCGAGGCGCCGACCGTGGGCACCATGGCCCCGGGCGCGGTGATGTAATGCGCGAGCCCCGCCCCCACCCCGCCGGCCAGGTAGAAGCCGAGATAGGGCAGGTGGCCCATCTCGTCCTCCAGGTTGTCGCCGAAGATCCACAGGAACAGCATGTTGCCCAGCAGGTGCATCCAGCCGCCGTGGAGGAACATGGAGGTGACGAAGGTGTACCAGCCCTCGCCCGCCGAGACCCGCGCCGGGATCATCGCCCAGTCGGCATAGAACAGCCACAGCTCGCGCTGATCGCCCTGGAGGCCCAGGTAGGACAGGAACGCCACCAGGTTCAGCGCGATCAGCGCATAGTTCACATAGGGCGTGCCGCCCGAGGGGTTGTGGTCGCGGATCGGGAACATCGGGACACCCTTTGCCGCGATCCGCGAAAGGTCAAGCCATCCCGCCCAGCAGCGCCGCGTTTCCGCCCGAGGCCGTGGTGTCGATGCAGACGTGACGCTCGTGCAGCACGTGGCCCGCATCCGGCATCCCGGTGATCAGCGGCAGGATCGGCCCCGGCCGCGAGGCGAGGGCCTGCGCGATGTCCCGGGCCATCTCCGCCTCGCCCCACCAGATGACCGCCGACAGCTCCTCGGCCGTTTCCATCAGGCGCAGGGGCACCCGCCCGTCGGGCACCACCGCGACGCCGCCCAGGGCGCGCACCGCCTCGGCCTGGGCCTCCGCCGCCTCGGCCCCCGGCCCCGCGCAGAGGACAGGCGGGCGGGGCAGGGTGATGAACTGGTTCTCCTCGCCGGTGGGGCCGGGCAGCAGTTCCGTCCCGACCGGCGCCTCCGGGGTAGCGTCCCGCGCCTCCTCCAGCGCCGCGATGACGCGTGAGGGGTCGGCATCGTAGCCCCAGTCCTCCGCCCCGGTCCGTCCGGGATTGGCGCGGAAGCGGTTCAGGTAGTGCGGCCCGCCCGCCTTGGGGCCGGTCCCCGACAACCCCTCGCCGCCAAAGGGCTGGGATCCGACGATGGCGCCGATCTGGTTGCGGTTGACGTAGATGTTGCCCGCATGGACCCGGTCGGAGACATGCTGCACCCGGTCGTCGATCCGGGTCATCAGCCCGAAGGTCAGCCCGTAGCCCTTGGCGTTCACCGCGTCGATCACCCGGTCCAGTTCGCTCGCCCGGTAGGTCGCGAGATGCAGCACGGGGCCGAAAATCTCTTCCTCCAGCTCGCCGATACCCTCCACCCGGATCAGCGTGGGCGGGACGAAATGCCCGGCAATCGGGGCCGTGGTTTCGTGCAGGATACGGCCTTCGCGCCGCGCGCGGGCGAGGTGGGTGTCGATCTTTTCCTTCGCCTCGGTATCGATCACCGGGCCGCTGTCGGTCGGCAGGTCGCGCGGGTCGCCCAGGGTCAGCTCGGACATGGCGCCCTTGAGCATCTCGGTAAACCCCGGGGCGATATCCTCCTGCACGTAAAGGCAGCGCAGCGCCGAGCAGCGCTGTCCGGCGGACTGGAAGGCCGATTCCATGATCGCCTGCACCGCCTGTTCCGGCAGCGCGGTGGAATCCACGATCATCGCGTTGAGCCCGCCGGTCTCGGCGATCAGCGGGGCGCCGGGGGCCATGTTGTCGGCCATCGCGCTGCGGATCTTCTGCGCCGTCTCGGTGGAGCCGGTGAAGGCCACGCCGTCCAGCCTGGGATCTGAGGTGAGCGCCGCGCCCACTTCGCCGCCGCCGGGCAGCAATTGCAGCGCCGTGCGCGGGACGCCGGCCTCGTGCAGCAGCTCCACCGCCAGGTGGGCGATGAGCGGCGTCTGTTCCGCCGGTTTCGCCAGCACGGCATTGCCGGCCGCGAGCGCCGCCGAGATCTGCCCGGTGAAGATCGCCAGCGGGAAGTTCCAGGGCGAGATGCAGGTGAAGGTGCCCGCGGGCGGCGCATCGGTCGCCTGGCTGGCATAGTAGCGCAGGAAATCCACCGCCTCGCGCAGCTCCGCCACGCCGTCGAGCAGGATCTTCCCCGCCTCGCGCGAAAGCACCGCGAAGATCTCGCCGAAATGCGCCTCGTAAAGCTCGGCCGCGCGGATCAGCACGCGCTTGCGCTCCGCCGCCTTGGCGGACCAGGGCAGGGCGGCGGCCAGCGCGGTTTCCACATCCGCGACGCTCGCCCAGGCCACGGTGCCGGGGCTGTCCTCGGGGTCGGCGGGGTTCTCGACGCGCTCGGGCGGTTTCGGCTGCGCCGCTTGCGCCAGCAGCGGGGCGGCCTCGCGGGTGGCGGAGAGGAAGGGCGCACGCTCCGCCTCGATCCGCGCGAGCGTCGGCCCGTGGCGCAGGTCGAACCCCGCCGAATTGACCCGCTCGGGCAGGAACAGCTCTGGCCCGGTGGGCAGGTGGGGGGCGTCCTGCTCGAGCGCGGCAAAGGGATCACCGGCGACGGTTTCGGGCGGCACGGTCTCGTCCACGATCTGGTTGACGAAGGAGGAATTGGCCCCGTTCTCCAGCAGGCGCCGGACGAGATAGGCCAGCAGGTCGCGATGCGCCCCCACGGGGGCGTAGATGCGGCAGCGGGTCTTTTCCCGCTTCAGCACGATGTCGTGCAGCGCCTCGCCCATGCCGTGGAGCCGCTGGAACTCGTAGGCGTCGTGGTCCTCGGCCATCTCGAGGATCGCCGCCACCGTATGCGCATTGTGGGTGGCGAACTGGGGATAGATCCGGTCGGTCATGCCCAGCAGCTTGCGGGCATTGGCGATGTAGCTCACATCCGTCGCGGGCTTGGCCGTGAAGACCGGGAAGCCGTCCACGCCCGCAACCTGCGCGCGCTTGATCTCGGTGTCCCAGTAGGCGCCCTTGACCAGCCGGCAGGTGATGCGCCGGTCGTTCTCCACGCAGCGCGCGTGCAGCCAGTCCAGCGCCGCGCCGGCCCGCTTGCCGTAGGCCTGCACCACCACGCCGAACCCGTCCCAGCCGGCAAGCTCCGGATCGCGGAGCATCTCGCCGATCACCTCCAGCGACAGGGTCAGGCGGTCGGCCTCCTCCGCGTCGATGTTGAGGCCCATATCGGCCTCCTTCGCTTGGAGGCAGAGCCGGCGCAGGCGCGGCACGAGCTCGTCCATCACCCGGTCCCGATGCGCCAGCTCGTAGCGGGCATGCAGAGCCGAGAGCTTGACCGAGATGCCGGGATTGTCGCGGATGTCGCGCGAGGTGCAGGCCCGGCCGATGGCGGCGATGGCATCGGAATAGCTGTCGAAATAGCGCCTGGCATCGGCGTCGGTGCGCGCCGCCTCGCCCAGCATGTCGTAGGAATAGGTGTAGCCGCGCTCTTCCTGCCGGGCGGCGCGCTTCATGGCGGCCTCGATGGTTTCGCCCAGCACGAATTGCCGCCCCATCTCGCGCATGGCGCGGCCCACGGCGGTGCGGATCACCGGCTCGCCCAGCCGGCGCACGGCGGCCCGGAGGTGACCCACGGGGCCGGGATGCTCGTCCTGCAGCACCTTGCCCGTCAGCATCAAAGCCCAGGTGGAGGCATTGACCAGCGGCGAGGTCGAGTGCCCGGAATGCTTGCCCCAGTCCGAGGCCGCGATCTTGTCCTCGATCAGCGCGTCGATGGTCTCCGCATCCGGGACGCGGAGCAGCGCCTCGGCCAGGCACATCAGCGCGATGCCCTCGTCGGTCGACAGCCCGTATTCGGCCAGGAAGACCTCCATCATCCCGGGCCGGCTGTCGTTGCGGATGGCCCGCACGAGCTCGGCGCCACGGGCGGCGATGCGGGCGCGCTGTTGCTCCGTGAGGCCGGCCGCGGCCACGAGCTGCCGGAGCAGCTCCGGCTCGGGCGCATAGGTGCCCGTATCGAGCGACTGGTAGAGGGGGCCGGGATCTAGCGTCATGGTTCTCTCCGCAGGTTTGGGCTATGCTACCCCAGCCGAGGACGGCGATCTTCCCGAAGGAGGCAGGGTTGGCAGGCGAAACGACTGAAACAGTGGCGGCGGACGGGGCGGATGGTCCGGAGCGGTTCGACCGTTTCGACCGCGCGATTCTGGAGGCGCTGGCCAGCGAGGGCCGGCTGAGCGTGGCCGAGCTTGCCCGACGCATCGGCCTGTCGAAATCGCCCACCCAGGCCCGCATGCGGCGGCTGGAAGAAAGCGGGGTGATCCGGGGCTACCGCGCCATGCTCGACCCGATCCGCCTCGGCCTGGATCACGTGGCCTTCGTCGAAGTGCGGCTGAGCGATACCCGCGAGGCGGCGCTCGCCGCCTTCAACCGCGCGGCGGCGAAGATCCCGGAGATCGAGCAGGTGCACATGATCGCCGGAAATTTCGACTACCTCCTCAAGGTCCGGACCCGCGACATGGCCAGTTACCGGCGGGTGATGGGGGAACGCATCTCCACCCTGCCGCATGTCGCCAATACCTCAACCTATGTCGCGATGCAGGCGGTCAAGGAAACGGGCCTCGCCGCGCCGGGCCAAGCGGGCTAGACCGGCCGAGAGCGGTTTACCTGCCTGCCGCTCTGGCGTACCTCTGGGCCACCGCCGGCGCCCGCGTGGTGGAATGGTAGACACAGGGGACTTAAAATCCCTAGGCATATGCCGTGCCGGTTCGAGTCCGGCCGCGGGCACCAGGTTGGCTTCGTCGAATTCTCTGGGTGTCTTGGTTGGAGGTGTAAGGGGGCCGAAATGGCGCCTTCACACATCCCGTTCAGTCACGTGGTGGTCCATGCTGCTTCTGCGCTCTCGGGCCGCTTTCGAGACGCCCCGCTTGCGCTGGTAGGCCATCATCTCGGCGCTTCAGCCGGGTGCCTCCCGCATCTCCGCATTCGACGCGCATGCCACGCCGGGGCGACTGACTTTTTAGCGGGATGGAGCCGAACATCCGCCCAGCAGTGTTGCCTATGCCACACTTGTCATCGTTCGCGTTTGGGGCGGCTTTTGCTTGGTAGGAGAACATCTTAGGGGGCACTCTCAACACACGAGAGTAAAGTCCAATGAAATACCTTCTCAGCGCCTCTGTCGCAGCCCTCTCCATCGCCTCTGCAGCCCAGGCGGGCAGCCTGGCTCCGACCCCGGTCGAACCCCAGGTCGCACCGGTCGTCGTGGAGCCCACCGAAACCGGCACGAACTGGACCGGTTTCTACGCTGGCCTCCAGTATGGTCAGGGCGACCTCGAAGCGTCCGCCGGTGGCGCGAGCACGACCGAGGACTTCTCCGCCTATGGGGCCCATGCCGGCTACCTGTATGACATGGGCAGCTACGTTGTCGGTGGCGAGCTCGACTACAACTCGCTCGAGCCCGATGGTGCAGGTGACAACGCCGACCTTCTTCGTCTGCGGGGCCGTGTCGGTGCCGACCTGGGGCGCTTCATGCCCTACGTCACCCTCGGCGTTGCCAACCTCTCGGATAACAGCGGTTCCGACATTTCCGAAACTGGCTACACCTACGGGATCGGCGCAGACTACGCGATCACCGAGCGCTTCAGTGTCGGTCTCGAGTACAGCCGCAACGAGTTCGACGACGTCGACGGCACCATTGTCGACGTCGACGGGGACGCCATTCAAATCCGCGGCTCGTTCCGCTTCTAAGGCGGCTGTCCCGAGCTGAGATTGCGAGGGTCTCCAGGGTTCGCCTTGGAGACCCTCTTCTTTTGCGGCGGCAAGGCGTGGGTTTCGATCTGGGCAAGACGGAGAATGGCCCCTCGCTCAGGGGAACCGGAGTTGCCGGTTATGACACAATCACGAAATGCGCCCGGGGAGGATAACACCTCTGCCGGGCGTTGCTATTTCCAGGATGGGTCCTGGCTGTCATCGCAGCCGTAGCGTCGCGTGAACTGCCGCACCAGGACGCTCAGCGCCATTACCCCGGATATGCCAAAGAGGCTGGAAGCCGCCTCGGCGGCGGCAAGGCCCGGGCCGGAGCTGTAGATCAGCCCGGAAACGGCAGCGAGGCCGATGAGTGTGGAAGTCAGGGTGAGCATCTGGACGGTTGGCATTCGATCGAAAGTGGGGGCGGGACGTTGTCTTGCAGCGGATTTAGCGCGGTTTCTGTTTCCGGGGAGGCTTGCGGCTTTCATCAGATCGGAACCGGCGAAGGAACTCCATCAGGAACACGCCGAGAGCCGCGATCCCGGATATGGCAAAAATGATACAAGCGACATCCGAGGTGTGGGGCGCCACGTCGAAGCAGTAGAAGAAAGCCGAGACGTCAGAGATGCCGATGAGCAGGGATGCGAGGGCGAGCATGTGACGCTCCGGAGTGGCCTGGGTCTGGATCTTACGCCCATTCTCCGGCTTGGTTCCCGGCCCATCCGCAATGACCCGGAGAGTGCGCCGACTGGTGCGAATTTTGAAACAGTGGGCGGCGTCGGGGGGCGACAGGCTTCTGGTCAAGAAGACTTCGAAGGGCGCTCGGCGGAAGGGGCTGTACGCCGAAGATCGCGGCCGACAAACAGCTCACCTGGCGCCGCCGCGCGATCAGCGGTGCAAAATGTGCGACCTGTGCCAAAGAAAGCGCCGCCGACTTCGTGAGGCTTCCCCCAGAGGATTGGCTGAGGGTCAAAGTCTCCCGTCTGACGAAAGGGAGTGACAGTGAGCGAGCGGGACTCTGGCAGGGAAGGCCAGAGGCTCGACTCGCGGCGACGCCCTTCAACGGGAACGACTCTCCATCCGCTACACGAACCCGCCGCTCGTGCCGAATGTTGCCGGTTCCCCGGTAATCCGCACTGGACCGAGTACTGTCTCTCTTGGCGATACATAGTGGCGTGGACAGGCCGAAAACGTTGACTTCCCGCCCGGTAGCTCCCACATGCCGCATCGCTGAAGTCACTGTCGTCAGTAAGTTTTTTGGAGTTCCACCATGACCCCGGGTCTCAAAGCCCTCGCAATCGCCGCCGGACTTCTGGCGGGTCCCTTGACCGCGTCCCAGGCGGGTGCCGCGGTGATCGACATCACCGACGATGTGACCGTCTCTGCCCTCAGCTCCTACTGGGGCGGGTACAATGTCACCTTCAGCTACGATTTCGGAAACGTCCTGGAGGCGGGGGACACCCTGACGTCCTGGGTCATCGACATCGACCTCGCGCATCCAACCGCGGTGGTGGACAGCGGCTGGAGCTCGGCCGCAGGCACCTTCCCCTTCTCCAAGCCTGAGCTGACCTTCACCAACGTGAGCGGGCAGACCCCGCGTCCGGTCGCGGGGGCGGACACGGTGCTCCCGTTCTCCCTGAGTGTTCGGGACACGGGCAGCAACCCCTCGGCGTTTGCCTTCGATTTCTCGGATTACACGTTCTCGCTTTCGAGCGATCAGCTGGCGTCCGTCCCCTCCGAGCCGTCGGTGCCCTCGGCCGTGCCTCTGCCGGCCGGGCTTCCGCTGCTGTTCGGCGGACTCGGGGTGCTGGGTTTCATTGCCCGCCGTCGGCGCAACAAGCTGGCCTGAACCCGCGCGTCAATCTGCCGAGGGCGGCCAGAGTGCCGCCCTTGTCGCACCGCCCCGGCTGTTCCCCGAGAACGCTTCGCTGGCCTCCGCCGACGCTTCCTGCCCCGACAGAAACGCGTCGAATGCGGATCAGCCCGGCGAGGTCGCTGCCTGGCCGCGCAGATGAGCGCCGCCCGGGGCCGGCTGGTCCGAGATCACGCGGTCCGGCAGGCAGGCGGCCGCCAGCGCGGGCAGGGCCGCGACCACCCAGAACATGGGCGCGGAGCCCAGTGCCCCGGACATGAAGCCCGCCGCCGCCGGGCCGGCAACGCTGCCCGCGGCGGTGGCCAGCAGGGCGGCGGTGAAGCCCAGCGAGGGGAAGGCCGGGAAGAGCCGCTCGGACCAGAGCGCCAGGACCGCGCTGGTCATCATCACGTTGATCCCCTGAAGCCCGGCCGAGGAGGTCAGGCCGGCCCAGTGCGCGGGGACGGCCGCGGCCAGGGCGAGCGAGGCGCCGCCGGCCAGCATCAGGGCGCGGACCAGCATCGGCAGCCCGATCCGCTTGCGCAGCCATCCGGTGGCCAGGCCGGTCAGGCCGAACAGCCCGTAAAGGATATAGACAAATGCCGGCTCGGTGCCCTCGGGCAGGGCGGGCACGCCGCCGCCCGACGCATAGCGTTCCGCCCCGAAGGAGATGTAGACGGCCGAGGTCACCCCGTAGATGAAGGCCACCACGAAGAGCGGCGCCGCGGACATGGTCAGCATCCTGCGCCAGCTGCCGCGGGGGTTGCGCTCGGGGGCCTTCTCCACCCGGCGCAGGGCGGTCCAGTTGAGGACCAGCGCCAGCAGGCTCGCCCCGGCGAAGACCCCCCAGCTGATCCGCCAGTCGAAGCCGCTCAGCACCATGGCCAGGGCCACGGCCCCGGTTACCGCGATCCCCACGCTGGTGCCGGTGCTGATCTCGGACAGGGCGGTGGGCCGGTCGATGTCGCGCAGCTTGCGGTGCACCGCGTCGTTGAACGGGCTCCACGACAGGCCGGCGCTCGACGCGGCGAGGAACACGCCCGCGGCCAGGACCGCGACGCCGGGGGCCAGCGCCACCATCCCGAGGCCCAAGGTGGCGAAGCTCAGCCCGGCGAGGACCGGCAGCATCGGCCCGGCGCGGTCGAGCAGGGCCTGCGCCAGCAGCAGCCCGAGGAAGAAGCCCGCGAAGCCGAGGCTGGAGACCAGCCCCACGGTGGAACTGGACAGGCCGAAGGCCTCCTCGAACCGCGGCACGAAGAGGCCAAAGCCCATGCGGGCTGGGCCGAAGCTGATCGCGGTGGCGGCAAAGCCGGCCGCTGCCAGCGCGGGGAGGGAGATCGGGCGTTGCGTCATCCCCCATCAATTTGCGCCGCCCCATGATGTTCCAGCGGTTCCGAACGAAAAGCGGAGCCCTGCCGCCAAGGAAGTTTCGACGCCCTAAACGCGCTTGGGGAAGTGGTGTCGGGACGGGCCCCCTGCGGCGACCGTCGGCTGTGCGGGGCAGGGGAAGGGCGGGGCGGGAGGCAAATGATTGCAGTTGCCCAATAAAGGCGATCGGCCAGCTTTTGCTCCACCCGTCCGTGACAGGGATCGAGGGGGCACATTCGCGTCTCGGCAGCGCTGGAGGAGAGCCGGGATAGGGCGTCCTCCGTTTCCGGGCCATAAGCTAAAGACGGACCAGCATACCGTCCGGCAAGGGGCGTTGCAGGGCCTGCGCCTCGGGCCAGGGCGCGCTGAGCCAGGTTCCCCATTCCGCCGGATCGGTCAGGATCACCGGCATCGCCTTGGGATGCACCGCGCCGACCTCGGCATTGGCCTCGGTGGTCAGGAAGGCATAAAGATCGTCCGTCGTCTCCCCGTCCTTCAGCTTGCGAAGCGAGGTCCAGCGGGGCACCCAGAGCCCGGCGAAAAAGGCCGGGCAGTCCTCGGCAAGTTCGAACCAGGCATTGCCGCGTCCCTTGCCCAGCGGTTCGGCGAAGGCGGTGAGCGGCACGAGGCAGCGATGCGCCGGACCCAGCCAGCGGCGCCAATGGGGTGAGCCGGTATTGCGCACGTTGGTCACGCCGCGGTCGATGCCCGAGCGGCTGTGGAACTGGGGCGGGCTCGGCAGGCCCCAGCGGGCCATGCGCATCTCCAGCCCCTCGTCCCCGCGCAGGACGATCGGCGCGGCCTGGTCGGGGTAGATCTCCGGCTGCGGCGGCAGGTTGCCGAGCCGGTCGATCAGCGGCTGCGGGGCAAAGAGGCGCCGCATCGCCTCCTGCGCCTTGGTCTGGGAATAGAGGTTGCACATGCCGCGCAGGATAATGAAGCCGCCGGCCGGCGGGAAGGTGCGCCGGCTCCGGAGGATCGCCACCGCGGCCACGGTTTCGACACGGACCGGGGGCCAAAACGTGATTCGACAAGCAACCTTTCGACCCAGCCGGGTCAGTTGCATCTTATAAGAGAGTTTACGTGTAAGTCATGCAAACATAAGCCGAAATTCGGCCCCCATATAGAGTTCCGGCGCGCGGCATTTTCCCCTCATGCCCACTTTTTGTGCGTTCCGCCGCATTTTCGCCCCAACCTGTCGTTTACCGGATATAACTTCGCGGTTATTTTCTTTCCTCCGAAAAATGACCGGACAAGCCGACGCACATGGCAGTTTGGGGAGACAGGACCATGACCAGTCGACGGGAATACGAACTGGAAGCTTTGTTGTTCGAGTATATCGAGACGTTCGGGGTCACCGATTTCGCGCGCGGGTTTCTTGCCAGATCGAGGCTCGATCCACGGCCATCTTCGGCCCGTGCCATCCGCCTTTCGGGGTTTTGGGCGGACCAGACCACGCCTGACGAGGGCTGGCGCCCTGCCGAGTCCGCGCAGCATGCCGGCAAACCGCCTTGGGACGGGGCCGAGTTCCCGCGCTGACGAGATTCCATCAAAAAACGCAGGTCAAGCGGGATGCACCGGGTCCCGGGCACCGAGCTTGACACTCACGGAAGACCAAATGGGCAAGCAAGAAAAAGTATATCCGCTGGAACGGCTCGGCCTTCTGGACGAGACGGCCAATTCCGATCTGGACAACATCACGGCCCTCGCACGCCAGACACTCGGCGCGTCGGGCGCATTGGTGACCATCATCCGCCCCGCCCAGGACCGGCAATACATCATCTCGCATTGCGGAATGGACGATATCGCGGCCGAGTGTCGGCAGGTGCCGCTCAAGAACTCCGTCTGCAAGCATGTGCAGAGGGCGGACCGGCCCATTGCCTTCGACGATACGTGGAGCGAGCCGCTGCTTCAGGAGAATCCGACGGCGCAATCCGATATCCTGCGCAGCTATCTCGGCGTGCCGATTCACAACGGATCCCGGGCGGTGGGGGCGCTGTGCTGCCTGCACGATGAACCGCGGCACTGGAGCGCGGAAGAAGTGGAGATCCTCACCCGTCTCGGTCAATGCGTGGATGGGCTCCTCCGGATGCGGGTGCTCCATCTCGAACAGGAGCGCGCGAACAGGGAACTCAAGCGCGTCGCCGAGGCGCGCGCGGGGTTTCTCGCGCATATGAGCCACGAGTTGCGGACCCCGCTCACCGGGGTCATCGGCGCCTGCAAGCTGCTCCGCAGTTTCCCGCTGGAAGGCGAGCCCGCCAACCTGGCCTCCGTCCTCGACCGGACCTCCACGCGTCTTCTGGACATGGTCAACGACACGCTCGACCTGGCCAAGATCGACGCGGGCCAGATCGAGGTCAACGAGGCAGAATGCGACCTGCGCGAGCTCATGCAGAGCGTTGTCGACACCCACGCCCAGAAGATGGGGGACGAGGGGCCGCGGCTCGAGCTGGATTACGGCCTGCCCGGGGATCACTACCTTACCGATGCCCATCTGCTGGGGTCGGTCCTCGACAACCTGGTCGGCAACGCCGTCAAGTTCACCCGCGAGGGCAGGGTCACCCTCTCTGCCGCGCCCTTCCGCGAGCGCGAGGTCGCCATATCGGTCCAGGATAACGGCATCGGCATCGCGCCGGACCGGCTGGCAGCGATCTTCGACGAGTTCGAGCAATCGGCGCCCGACATCTCGCGCGAATATGGCGGCACCGGCCTCGGGCTGGCGATCGTCAAGCGGCAGGTCGAGCTGATGTTCGGGGAGATCGAGGTCACCAGTGAACTGGGCAAGGGCACGACGTTCCGGATCCTGCTGCCGCTGGAGCCGGTGGTGCGGACCGAAGAGGATGCTGCCTGACGCGCGATAGGGCACGATCCGCGCCGCGGAGCCGGCGCGGATCGTCGCCTCGCCCCCTCCCCGCCGGCGGGAGAGGGCACATGCCAGCCTCTGCGCCGCCTGCGCCGGACCTCACCCCATCGAGGAAATACCCCCTACCTGATGCCCCTTTTCACACTGTCCTACCTCTCCGTCGCCTGCGCCGACCTCATCCAGCCGGACCTGCTCGATCTCACCATCCGCAGCCAGGCGAGGAACCACATGAACGATATCACCGGGCTCCTCTTTCATGACGGCGTCCATTTCCTCCAGACGCTCGAAGGCCCCCGGGACGCCGTGATCGAGATCTTCGGCGATATCACGCAGGATGCCCGCCACTCCTTCATCCTTCCCTTCGCCGTCACCGAAATCGACCAGCGGCGTTTTGACGGCTGGTCGCTGCGTTACTTCTCCAGCGAGATGACGCGGGAAATCGCGAGCGACCTCGGCGAAGCGGACCTGTCCAGGCTGGAATTGCTGGATCTCCACCAGGCGGCCCTCGACCTGGGTTCGAACTGACGGCGTCATGATCCCGACCCCGGGCCGGGGGCCGGCAAGGTGTCCACTTCCGGCGCGCGCTCTACAAAGAGTTGACAGGCGCGCGCTCCTCGGTCGAGCCTGTCGCGGTACCGCTCCGCGCCGCGCTTTCGCGGGAGGGGCAGCAAACGGGAGGAAAGACATGCGACCATTGAAGTACGCGCTCGTGGCATTTGCCGCGCTCGGGACGGCGGCATCCGCACAGGATCTGTCGATCGCGACGGGCGGCACCGGCGGCACCTACTATCCCTATGGTGGCGGCCTGGCCGAACTGATCGGCAAACATGTCGAGGGCGCCAGCGCCACGGCGGAGGTCACCGGCGCCTCGGTCGAGAACATGGCACTGATCGCGCGGCAGGAAAGCGACCTGGCCATCGCGCTCGCCGATACGGTCTATGCCGCCTATAACGGCACGATCGATCCCTTCACCGACCGCCCGGTCGAGGAGGCGCGCGCGCTCGCCTCGATCTATCCCAACGCGGTGCAGATCGTCACACTGGCCGACAGCGGCATCGAAAGCCTCGCCGACCTGTCGGGCAAGCGCGTCTCGGTCGGCGCGCCCGGCTCGGGCACCGAGGTGAACGCACAGGCGGTGCTGACCGCCAACGGCATCACCTACGACGACATCGATGAGCAGCGGCTGAACTTCAACGAGACCGCCGATGCCCTGCGCGACGGCGACATCGATGCCGGGTTCTGGAGCGTCGGCCCGCCGACCAGCTCGATCATGAACCTCGCCGCGACCCGCGACATCCGCCTCATCTCGCTGACCGAGGACGAGATCGCCAAGGCCGTGGAGACGGAGCCGGTCTTTGCCCCCTACACCCTGCGCGAGGGCATCTATGAGGGCGTCACCGAAGCGGTGCCGACGATCTCCATTCCGAACGTGCTGGTGGTCAACGCGGCGATGGACGAGGAACTCGCCTACCAGATCACCAAGAACATGTTCGAACATGTCGACGAGCTGATCGCGGTGCACCCGGCGGCCAACGACACGACGCCGGACTTCGCGCTGTCCTCGACGCCGATTCCGTTCCACCCGGGCGCGGTGCGCTACTACGAGGAAGCGGGTCACACGGTGCCCGACAAGCTGAAGCCTTGAGCCCAGCCTTCCCGGGGCGGCCGATCCTGGCCGCCCTACTTCTCATGACGGGCGGCGCCGCCGCGGCCGACACCCTGCGGGTGGAAGGGCCGGACGGGGCGCCGCTGGTCGAACACGAAGCGGAAGAGGGGACCGAGTGGTGCCTGTCGTGGAACCATTCGGTGACCGGCGGTGCCGTGGCGGATTGCTTCGTCAACGCGGGCGGCCACATGGTCCTGGTGCGAAGCTACCTGCACGACTTTGCCGCCGGGCTGGGCGAGGTTCTGGGCCGGGGCACGCTCCGGTCCGCCGAGGGCGGCGGCTACTGGATCGAGCACATGGATGAACGCATCGCGGGCGACCGCCTGCCGCTGCGCGTCGGCCGCCCCTCTACGGATCACAGGCTGCGCATCGGCGACGACCTCTACAAGCTGTCGCAAATGGTGGCGGGAGAACGCGTCGTGCTTCACCTGATACACGAGGATTGAACACCGGATGGACCTGACCCCGAACCCCGGAACGCCGGGCGCGTCCGACCAGGAGCCGGAGGGCGGCCACGGGCATTTCCGACCGGTCGCGATCGCCATCACCGTGATCGGCGTGGCGCTGTCGCTGTTCCAGATGTACGCCGCCGGGATCGAGCCGCTGGGCCTGTTCTACCAGCGCTCCATCCACCTGGCCTTCATCATGGTGCTGGCCTTTCTCGCCTTCCCGGTCTTCGGCACGCGGCGCAAGCGGGGCGTGGTGGGCTGGGTCATCGACCTGGCCTTTCTCGTCGCAGCCATCGCCAGCGGCGGCTACATCGTCTGGAACCTCGACGCGATCTTTTCCCGCGCGGGCTTCTGGAGCGAGACCGACATCTGGATGGGGATCCTCACCACCGTCACGGTGCTGGAGGCCAGCCGCCGGGCCATCGGCCTGGGGATGACGTTGATCGGCATCGTCGCCATCCTCTATGCCTTTGCCGGCCCGCGCGGGGCGCTGCCGTGGCTGGGCGAATGGCTGCCCGGCATCCTGTCCCACCGGGGCAACAGCCTCGACCGGCTGGTGGGGCAGCTCTACCTCGGGCAGGAGGGGATCTTCGGCCTGCCGCTGGGGGTGGCCGCGACCTACATCTTCGTCTTCGTGCTGTTCGGCGCCTTCCTCGAAGTGACCGGGGCGGGCCGTTTCTTCATCGACCTGGCCTATGCCGCCACGGGGCGCAAGCCCGGCGGGCCCGCCAAGGCGGCGGTGCTGGCCTCGGCCGGCATGGGCTCCATCTCGGGCTCGGCGCTGGCCAACGTGGTGACCACCGGCGCCTTCACCATTCCGCTGATGAAGAAGCTGGGCTACCGCCCCGCCCAGGCCGGCGGGATCGAGGCCGCGGCCTCCACCGGGGGGCAGATCACGCCGCCGCTGATGGGGGCGGGGGCCTTCCTGATCTCGGAATATACCCGCATCCCCTATATCGACATCGTCCTGATCTCGATCTTTCCCGCCTTCCTCTATCTCGGGACGGTATACCTGTATGTCCACATCGTCGCCATGAAGGCAGGGATGAAGGGCATGCCCCAGGCCGAGCTGCCCAAGGTGAAGGCGGTGCTGGCCGCGGGCTGGCAGTTCATCCTGCCGCTCTTCCTGCTGATCTGGCTGCTGGCCAACAACCTGTCGCCCATGCGCGTCGGGTTCTGGGCGATCCTGTCGGTGATCGGGGTGGCCGTGCTGCGCGCCGGGGTCGAGATGATCGTGCTCGACCCGCGCCGGGGCAAGCCGCTGACCGGCGCGCGCCTGGCCGATGCGGTCCGGAGCGGGCTGACCCTGCTGGTGCAGGCCCTGTCGCTCGGGGCGCGCAACGCGGTCGCGGTGTCGATGGCCTGCGCGGTCGCGGGCATCATCGTCGGCGTGGTCGGGCTGACCGGGCTGGGGCTCAAGTTCTCGTCCATGATGGTGGCGCTGTCGGACGGCAACCTCGTCGCCGCGCTGGTGCTGGTGCTGATCGCCAGCCTGATCCTCGGGATGGGGCTGCCGGTGACTGCCTCCTACATCGTGCTGATCGTGCTGGTGGGGCCGGCCCTGTCGCAGGAATTCGGCATCCCGCTGCTGATCGCGCACCTTGTGGTGTTCTGGTATTCGCAGGACAGCAACGTGACGCCACCCGTGGCGCTGGCGGCCTTTGCCGGGGCGGCCATCGCCAATGCCAAGCCGATGGAGACGAGCTTTCAGGCGTGGAAGTTCGCCAAGGGGCTCTACCTGATCCCGCTCTTCATGGTCTACAATCCCGAGATGATCCTCGGCGGGCCCCTGCCGGTGGTGATCTGGACCGGGCTGATCGCGATCCTGGCGCTGGTCGCCTTCGCAGCGGCGATCGAGGGGTGGCTCTTCGCGCCCATGGACTGGGTGTCGCGCATCGTGACCGTGCCGGCCACCATCGCCGTCTTCCACCCTGATCACGTGATCGAGGCGGGAGGCGCGGCGGTGCTGCTGGTCCTCCTCGGCCTGAACTGGCTGCGCGGCAGGCGGCATGGCGCCGCCGCCGGCGGGAGCGGTGCGGCGGGGGTGTGACGGCGCGCGCGGGTCGGCTTGAGGGAAGGCGGGGGTGCGGAAGCCGAAGGGCGGTAGACGCCATCAGCCGGGGCTCACGACTGACGGCGAAGCTTTCCCGGCGAGGACGCGATTCCATTCGCCGGCTACGCTGCGGGCCCGTGAAAGCAGGGCGGAGCCGCCCCCTCCATTGGAGCGGAATCTACTGGCCCGCTACGCGTGGTCTCGGCAAGGTGCGCGGGGACAAGCAGCGTCCCGCCCCCGCCGCGCATCGGGCCAGCCCTCAGAGCGTCCGCACCAGCCGCAGCGCGTCGTAGATCGCGGCATGGGTGTTGCGCGCCGCCACCGCGTCGCCGATCCGGTAGAGCCGGTAGCGCCCGCCGGGATTGCGGGAAACCTGCTGCGGCTCTCCCGCGATCATCGCCTCGTAATCCACCTCGCCCTGGTTGGACGAGCCGGGCCGCAGGTCGAAATAGAGATCGTCGAGCGGCAGCGTGCCGTGGTTCACCACCACCTGGTCGACCTGGCGCTCGCGGGTCACCTGGCCATAGTCGCTGCCGAGTGTCGCCAGCAGCCCGTTGCCGTCCCGGCGCACGGCGTCCAGCCGCCAGGTGGGGGTGAAGGTCACGTCCAGCGCCTGCAGCAGCCGCAGCGAGGGGGTGAGCGACATCGCCATGACCTCGGGCACGATGGTACGGTCGCGGGTCACCACCTCCACCCGCGCGCCGGTGGCGGCGATGGCCTCGGCCGCCTGCAGGGCCGGGTAATCGCCCGCGTCGTCGTAGATCAGCACGTTCTGCCCCGGCGCGGCATCGCCCGACAGGATGTCCCAGGCCGAGACGACCAGCCCGTCACCCTCGGCCAGCACCTCGGTATGGGGCAGGCCGCCGGTGGCGATGATCACCGTGTCGGGAGTGTCGGCCAGCGCCTCCTCCTCGCCCGCGAAGCTGTTGAAGTGGAAGCGCACGCCCGCGCGTTCGCATTCCGCCACGCGCCAGTCGATGAGCTGCATCATCTCGCGCCGCCGCTCGCTGCGGGCGGTCAGCCGGACCTGGCCGCCGGGATGGCCCGCCGCCTCGTGAACCGTCACCGCGTGGCCCCGTGCGGCGGCCACCCGCGCGGCCTCCAGCCCGGCGGGGCCGGCGCCGATCACCACGACGCGGCCGGGGGTTGCGGCCGGGGCGATCTCGTGCGGCTGCTCCAGCTCGCGGCCGGTGGAGGGGTTGTGCAGGCACAGCGCCATGCCGCCCTGGTAGATGCGGTCGAGGCAGTAATTCGCGCCGACGCAGGGGCGGATGCGATCCTCTTCGCCGCGCATGATCTTGGCAACGATATGCGGGTCGGCCATATGCGCGCGGGTCATGCCCACGAGGTCCAGCTTGCCGCTGGCGATGGCATGGCGGGCGGTGGCCACGTCCTGGATCTTGGCGGCGTGGAAGGTCGGGAACTGCGTCTCGGCCCGGATCTCGCCCGCGAAATCGAGATGCGGGGCCGAGCGCATCCCCTGCACCGGGATCAGGTCCGTCAGCCCCGGATCGGTGTCGATATGGCCGCGCACCACGTTGAGGAAATCGACCAGCCCGCTATCCTTCAGCCGGCGCGAGATGGCCATCCCCTCCGCCTTGTCGATGCCGCCCGCCTGGCATTCGTCACCTGCGTAGCGCACGCCGACGATGAAATCGGGGCCGACCCGGGCGCGGATCGCGGCCAGCGTGTCCATCATGAAGCGCATGCGGGTGTCGAGGCTGTCGCGGCCATGGGGCCCGTCCAGTGCATTGGTCAGCGGCGAGACGAACTGCTCCATCAGGTGGCCGTAGGCCTCCAGCTCGATCCCGTCGAGCCCGGCCGCCTGCATCCGTTCCGCGGCCAGCGCGTAATCCTCGATGATGCGGGCGATGTCCCAGTCCTCGGCCATCTTCGGGAAGGCCCGGTGCGCCGGTTCGCGCTCGTGCCCGGCCGAGATGACGGGCAGCCAGTCGCCCTTGTCCCAGCGGGTGCGGCGGCCGAGATGGGTGAGCTGGATCATCACCGCGCAGCCATGGTCGTGGCATTCGTCCGTCAGCTGCTTCATCCAGCCCGTCACCTCGTCCTTCCAGGCGAGGATGTTGTTGAAGACCGGCGGGCTGTCGCGCGACACGCTGGCCGAGCCCGCGGTCATGGTCAGGCCGACGCCCGCGCGCGCCCGCTCCACGTGGTAGGCGCGGTAACGGTCCTTGGGCATGCCGTCTTCGGGATAGGCCGGCTCGTGGCTGGAGATCATCAGCCGGTTCTTCAGCGTCAGGTGCCTGAGCTGGTAGGGCTGCAGCAGGGGGTCTTGGGTCATCGGTGGTCTTCTTCGGAATGCCTGGGGTCTGCCGCCCGACCGTAGCGCGCCCGGTTGCGGCCGGAACAGACGGGAGCGACGCCCGCGCCGGATCCTGCGACGCGCTCCGGACGCTTTCGGGCGTGGAGGGGAGGCGTCGCGCAGGTCGCGTGTTCCAGGGGCCATCCGGCGCGGCCGAACGCCAATTCTCTCCGCTGTTTGCAGTAGCGCAAAGTAGCAGACCCCCGCGGCGCATATCCTTCTCTCAAACAGCATTCATACCGGAAAGGAAAAGGACATGCTGACGAGAAGAGCTGCGTTGATGGGAGCCGCCGGCGTTGCGGCGCTGCCCGTTCTTGCCAAGGCCGCCGAGGCGGAAGAGATCATGGACACCTCGATGGCGCCGCCGGCGGACCTCTCCAGCCTCACGCGCATCAAGCGCCGCCTGGTCCGTCCGCCGATGGTCCACGAGCACGAGCAGCAGGCCCCGGCCGAACCGCGGATCGTCGAGTTCGAGATGCAGATCGTCGAGAAGGAGGTCGAGGTCGAGGACGGCGCCTATCTCCAGGCGATGACCTTCAACGGGTCGATCCCCGGGCCGCTCATGGTGGTGCATGAAGGCGATTACGTGGAACTGACGCTCTACAATTCGCCCGAGAACCTGATGCAGCACAATATCGACTTCCACGCGGCCACCGGCGCGCTGGGCGGCGGGTCGCTGACGCTGGTGAACCCGGGCGAAAAGACCGTCCTGCGGTTCAAGGCCACGCGGGCGGGCACCTTCGTCTATCACTGCGCCCCCGGCGGCCCCATGATCCCCTGGCACGTCGTCAGCGGCATGTCCGGCGCCATCATGGTCCTGCCGCGGGACGGTCTGAAGGACCACGAGGGCCGGCCGGTGCGCTATGACCGGGTGTTCTACATCGGCGAAAACGACTTCTACATTCCGAAGGACGAAAACGGCGACTACAAGCGGTTCGAGGATGTGGGCGAAAGCTATCCCGACACGCTCGAGGTGATGAACGGGCTGATCCCCAGCCACGTCGTGTTCAACGGCAAGGTCGGGTCGCTGACCGGCGACAACGCGCTGCACGCGGCGCAGGGCGAGAAGGTGCTCTTCGTGCACAGCCAGGCCAACCGCGACACCCGTCCGCACCTGATCGGCGGCCACGGCGACCTCGTCTGGGAGACGGGCAAGTTCAGCAACCCGCCGGAACGCGACCTGGAGACCTGGTTCATCCGCGGCGGCTCGGCCGGGGCGGCGCTCTACGAGTTCCGGCAGCCCGGGGTCTATGCCTACGTGAACCACAACCTGATCGAGGCGGTTAACCTCGGCGCGACGGCCCACGTGGTGGTCGAGGGCGACTGGAACAACGACCTGATGGAACAGGTTCAGGCGCCGGTGGAATACAACGCCGCCTACGAGGGCCGGACTGCCCTTCCGTAGAGGGGCCCTGTAGATTGGAGGGACGGGCGGCCGATGAGGATCGGTCGCCCGTTTTTCGTGGGGGATGGTCGGGGCGGGGCTTCTTTCGATGGGGAGCCGCGGAGCGTTGCTTCGGGAGCCCTGGTTGAGATGGTCACGCCAACCCACTCCCTGCGCAGCGCTGGACGTCACCTTCATGCCGGCGGGTCGGCTTGGTCCCATGGTCGCGTCGCTCGAGGCGGCCGACCTGTCCGGTTGCTCTCGGGGGAATAGAAGGTAGGAGGAACGGGCGCACCCGAGGCTCGTATCGGCTTGGACCCGACGCGAGCGTTCAGGCCACTTTTCCCTCGCCTTCCCGCGCGTCAGACCGGGAAGGGCGACACGCCGATCACGAGGGCATGGAGGTGGAGCGCCGCGAACCACAGGCCTAGCCCGAGACCGGCGCGCAGGCCGACGCCGCGCAGGTTGGCCCGGCGCCAGTCGCGGCGGGCGAGGGGGGCGAGGGAGAAGATCGCGGTGGCGTCGAAGAAGGCAGGCGCCTCCGCCCCGAGGCTCCGCCGCGCGCGGGCGTCGAAGGCGGGGATCGCGGCGAGCGCCATGCCGGCGAAGCTGCCGAACAGGATGACATGGGCGAGATCGCCGTTCACCACCAGGTGCGTCCCGGCCCAGAGCGCCAGGGCCAGGAACAGCGGATGCCGCGATACCGCGGCGAAGCCCGGCGCGGCGGGGTCGAAACGGGTCCGCCCCCCGCCGAGGGTGAAGGGGTTGGGCAATCCCGCCCCGCAGGTGACCAAAATCGCGGCCAGCGGCATGGCGAGGTTGGGCAGCCAGCGCATCCAGGGCAGCTGCGGCCAGAGCTCGAGATAGGGCGCCCGGCCGGCGGCGACGATCACCCAGACCAGCAGCGCCAGCGACAGAAGCCCGTAGGCGGAGAAATAGACCGACCGCCCGAGCCGCGCGATCAGGACTTCGCGCAGCCCGCCGAGCCGCGGCAGGAAATGGCTCCCCATGAACAGCACGAGCGCAAGCGCGTATTCCGTCCAGCCGGTCATTCGCCCTCGGCCTTCCGCATCAGCCGGGTGATGTGGCAGGCAAAGGCCCAGGTGGCGGGCAGGCCGATCACCAGCCCGCCGGCCGCCGCCTGCCACGGCGTGAGCACCGGCCAGCCCAGCCACGACCCGATCAGCGAGGCGAAGTACAGGTTCACCCCCATGGCGCCCGTCCCGAAGGGATAGAGCGCGGCAAGGAGCCGTGGTGCCGGTCTCATCGCCGGCTCACCAGCATCTGTACCGCGACGAGCGAGGCGATCAGCGCGATCGAGGCCACGAGAAACCAGATCTCGGCGCTCTCGGTCTGGGGTTGCGGGATCGGCCGCTCGAACCCGGCGGCAAGGGCCGGGGCCGGGAGTGTGGCGAGAAGGACGAGGATGCGTTTCATGTCAGCTCTCCATGGTGAGGGTGTGATAGATCTCGGGCAGGGCGCGGGACAACCGGGCGGGGTTCGGCAGCAGGGTGAAACCGGCCCGGCCAAAGATGCGGGCGAACCAGTCCTGGCCGTCCTGGTCGGCGATCACCCCGTGCACCGCCTGACCCAGGGCGCGGGCCTCGCGCACCGCCATGCGGCTGTCCTCGATCCCGTGCTGGCCCTCGTAATGGTCGAGGTCATTGGGCTTGCCGTCGGTCAGCACCAGCAGCAGGCGGCGGGTGGCGCCCTCCTCGACCAGCTGGGCCGAGACATGGCGGATCGCGGCGCCCAGCCGGGTGTAGTGCCCGGGGGTCAGCCCGCCGATGCGGGCGGTGACGGAGGCGCCCATCGGCTCTTCAAACGTCTTGGCGCGGTGCAGGAAGACCCGGTCGCGGCGCAGCGAGGAGAACCCCCAGATGCCCAGCCGGTCGCCGGCCGTGTCGATGCCGCAAGCCAGCGCCGAGACCGCCTCTCGGGTGACCTCGATCACCGAGTTGTCGCCGATCGCCGCCTCGGTCGAGCGCGAGCAATCCAGCAGCAGCGCCACCGACAGGTCGCGCGCCATCGGCCGCCCGGCCTGCCACACCCGGTCGCTGCCCTCGCGGCCGCAGGCGATGTCGGTGCGCGACGCCACCAGCGCGTCGAGGTCGAGGTCCTCGCCGTCGACCTGGCGCGGCAGCACGACCCGGCGCGGGTGCAGAGGCGCGAATTGCCGCCGGACCCGGGCGACGAGGCGGGCATCGGGCGTGTAGTCGGCGCGGGGCAGCGCCTCGGCCTCCAGCACCCGAACATGGTCGGGCATGTACGCGCCGCTGCGACGGTTCCATTCGGGATAGGTGAAGCGTCCGGCGAGGCGCTCGTGCTCGGCATCCTGCGGCGAGAGGTCGAGCGAGAGCCGCAGCCGCGTCGCCGCCCGCTTCATGTTCCGGCTGAGGACGATGTGATCCTGGTCCTCGGCGGCCTTGGCGGCGTTCTCCTGGTCGTCGTCATCGACCATGCGGTTGAGGTTGAGGCTCTCGGCCCAGGACATGATCGATTCGAAGCGGTGGATGATGAAGCTGTCGCGCCGGTCCGCCTGGTCGCGGTCCTCGCGCCTGGCATCCTTGCGGGTCGGCACGCCGGGGGCGGGGGCCGGGGCCTCCGCCGCTTCCTGCGCGCCGCGCCCCGGCCG